>CBFIBQ010000001.1:0-233896 GCA_965660875.1 Salibacteraceae bacterium
GGGGTATGCGTCACAATAAAATTCAGCAAGCGAAGGTGGGCCTCGAGCAAGCCAATTTGCGAATGACCCAAACCGAGGAAGGCTTATTCCTAGATATGGCCAATAAAAAAAGTGCTTATGAAACGGCCATTTACAAATTGGAAAACTCGGATAAAAACTTGGAGCTGGCTGGAAAAATTAAAAAACAAACACAGATTAAATATTCTGAAGGAATGTCTAGCAGTGTAGAGCTCACCCAAACCGAAAACCAATACCTGCAATCACAAATGAATTACATAATGGCGGTAATCGAAGTTATACAGGCGAAAGCTGACTTGGATTATGCCCTAGGAACTAAATAAGCAAAACATTACACCCACATTAATAATTAGAAAATGAAACAAATTACACTTTTCATACTCGCTTCACTATTTATGGCTTCTTGCGCTGAGCAGGCCGCTACTGATGATCTTTCGATGTTAAAAGCCGAAAAAGACTCACTAAAAACCATCAAAGCTGAAATCAGTGAACGCTTAACGGAAATTGAGCTGCAAATTTCTGCTTTGGATACCACCAAATCGTTGGCATTGGTTTCTACCTCTAACGTGCAGGTAGAGCCGTTCAACCATTACTTTCAAGTTTATGGTTCGCTTTCTTCAGACAAAAACGCACAGATATTCCCTGAAATTGGTGCAACAATAACCGCTATAAAAGTAAAAGAAGGACAAAGTGTTTCGAAAGGACAGTTGCTGGCCACTATGGACGTTCAAGCTATGCGCGAACAAGAAGCTGAGCTAAAAACTAGATTAGAATTAGCAGAAACTACTTTTAAGAAAACAAAAAAGCTTTGGGATCAAAAAATTGGATCTGAAATGCAGTACCTGCAAGCAAAAAACAACCGTGACGCCTTACAAAACAGCCTGGATGCACTGCAAGCAAATATTGCCAAAGGCAACGTAACTGCTCCTTTTGCTGGAATTGTTGATGAAATATTCCCAAAGGAAGGAGAAATGGCCATGCCAGGTATGCCTATTGTTCGATTATTAAACCTTTCTGAAATGTACATTGAGGCGGATATTTCGGAGAATTACATTGGCAAAGTTAAAGCTGGAGACAATGTGGTAGTTGCATTTCCGGCATTAGGGCTAGAAAAAAACTCTAACATAGAGCGACTTGGGAACTACATTAACCCTAACAACAGAACCTTCAAGATAAGAGTGAACATCGATAATGCCGATAATATGTTAAAACCAAATATGGTGGCATTGATTAACATCAACGACTTTAGTCAGGATACTGCAGTAGTGGTGAACTCCTCATTAGTGATGGAAGGCGCTCAAAACAAACGCTATGTTTTTGTGGTGAAGAAGTCAGAAACTGGAGCTTTTCAAGCCAATAAACAACAAGTGGAGGTTAAAATGACCTATCAAGGTCGCTCACTTATTAGTTCAGGGCTATCTGGAAAAGAAAAAATCGTTGACAAAGGTGCACGTAGTATTCGCGATGGCGAATTGGTAGAAATACAAAAGTAATTCGGTACTTAACCATTAATAAAAAACAAAATGGGAACAGAAAAAATAAAAGGGTTGCTTAAAGAGTTCGCACTTTCATCGGCATCCATCAAAAACCGAATGACGGTTTATGTTATTACCGGCATTATTCTGATTGCTGGGGTTAGCACCTACATCAGCATGCCTCGCGAGAGTTTTCCTGAGGTTGTTATTCCACAGATTTATGTGGGCACTCCGTATCCAGGAAACTCGGCCGCGGATATAGAAAAACTAATTACACGACCACTTGAAAAAGAGATAAAATCAATTTCAGGTATCGACAAAATGACCTCCACTTCGGTGCAGGGCTATTCTACCATTTTTGTTGAGTTTGACTTTAGTATATCTCCCGAAGAGGCGCTGAGAAAAGTAAAAGACAAGGTGGATATTGCTAAGGGAGACCCTGATTTCCCTAATGATTTGCCCGCTGATCCGAATGTATTCGAAATGAATATGTCGGAAATGATGCCAATTCTAAACATTAACTTATCTGGAGATTATTCTGTAGATCAACTGAAAGAATACGCGGAACATTTGGAAGACAAAATTGAAATGCTTCCCGAAATCACGGAAGTAGATGTGCGTGGTGTTACTGAAAAAGAAATGAAGGTAAACGTTGATCTAGCAAAAATGGAGGCTATGAAAATTAGCTTCAACGACATTGCTGGAGCAATACAACAAGAAAATATTACCATTTCTGGTGGTGATATATTGAGTGACGATTTACGAAGAACGGTTCGTGTTGTTGGAGATTTTAAAAATGCTGCGGAACTAGAAGACGTTACGGTAAAACAAGAAAAATTTGATATTGTTTACTTAAGAGACATTGCAGAGGTCGTATTTGAAGAAGCTGAAAAAACCAGTTACGCTCGTGAATACGAGAAACCGGTTGTAATGGTAGACGTTAAGAAACGTGCTGGCGAAAACCTAATTAACGCTTCTGAAGGTATAACCAAAATCATTGAAGAAGCGAAAAAAAATGTAATCCCAGACGATGTTACTATTACCATAACCAATGACCAAAGTGATGTGACGCGAAGAATGGTTTCGGAATTAGAGAACAGTATCATATTCGGTATGTTGCTAGTAATTCTGGTACTGCTATTCTTCCTCGGATTGCGTAACGCACTCTTTGTTGGAGTTGCCATTCCTTTAAGTATGTTCTTATCCATGTTCATTCTGGGTGCTATTGGAGTCACTCTAAACATGATGGTACTCTTCTCATTAATTCTTGCCCTAGGTATGCTAGTGGACAACGGAATTGTAGTAGTTGAGAACATTTATCGACTTATGGATAAAGAGGGAATGAATGCTATCGATGCCGCTAAATATGGCGTAGGAGAAGTTGCATGGCCAATTATTGCCTCAACAGCAACTACCCTAGCAGCTTTCTTGCCACTTGCAGTTTGGCCCGGAATCATGGGAGAATTCATGTTTTGGTTGCCAATTACCTTGATCACAGTTTTAGGATCTTCATTGTTTGTTGCCTTGGTGATAAACCCAGTGCTTACTTCTGTTCTTATGCGAGTGGAGGAAAAAAGAAGCAACCCTAGAAAGTTGGCTATTATTGGTGTTTCATTGATTGCTGTTGGATTGGTCTTTCGAATGATTGAAATAAAAACATTCGGTAGTTTGCTCATTATTTCCGGTGTAATTGGCTTTTTAAATTTTTACTTCCTTTCTCCAGCAACAAAGTGGTTTCAAGGTAAATTATTACCTTATTTAGAGGATAAATACAACGATTTCTTAGGATATGCATTTAGAAGAAAAAACCCATTATGGTTCTTCTTTGGAACGATATTCTTTTTGTTTTTCTCGTTTATTTTGATGGGAATTTTCCCTCCAAAAGTGATATTCTTCCCAATCGGGCAACCCCAATACGTGAACATATTTATTGAGGCACCAATTGGCACAGACATCGAACAAACCAATGAAATTACTCAAGAATTGGAGGGAAGAATTAACGAATACATCACCAAGTTCGATGATGCTTCGGGTAAAGATATTCATGGAACGGGAAACAACTTTTTAGTAAAATCGGTAATTGCCCAAGTAGGTGAAGGAACCTCTGACCCTGCTCAAGGACCTTCTATGGCAAACACGCCGCACAAAGCGCGTATTACCGTGAGTTTTGTTGAGTTCCAATACCGTAGAGGTGTAATGACTTCTGACGTTATGGAGGAAATTCGAAAAATTGTAAAAGGTATTCCAGGTATTCAAGTTACCGTTGACAAAAACAACGACGGACCTCCAGTTGGAAAGCCCATTAATATTGAAATTACAGGCGACGATTACAATGCTCTTATTGCTCAGGCGGAAGGAATCAAAGGTTTTATCAATAGCAAAAACATTGGTGGAATTGAAGAATTGAAACTCGATGTTGAAGTTGGAAAACCAGAGTACTTAATTGAAGTTGACCGTAAAAAAGCACGTCGTTTTAATGTGTCTACCTATCAAATTGGTACGACCTTAAGAACAGCATTATTTGGTCAGGAAGTTTCTACGTTCAAAGACGGAGAAGACGATTACGATATTGTGGTTCGATTAAAAGACAAGTACCGTTATGATGCTGATAAGTTGATGAATCAGAAGATTACCTTCCGTGACCAGACAAACGGGCAAATTCGTCAGATACCTATTTCGGCAATTGCAACGGCCAAGAAGACGAGTACCTATTCTTCTGTAAAAAGAAAGAATATGAACCGTATGATTACCATTACCTCAAACGTTTTGGACGGCTACAACGCAAACGAAGTAGTTGCCGAAATTAAAGAAGTAATGGAAGATTACAGCTTGCCAGAAGAAAACTCGATTAGCTTCACTGGTGAGCAAGAAGAACAAGCAAAAGAAATGGCTTTCTTAGGAAACGCGCTTATGATTGCGGTATTCTTAATCTTCTTAATCATTGTATCTCAATTTAACTCTATGAGCACACCAATCATTATTGTAGCTTCTGTTGTTTTCTCATTGATCGGAGTATTTATGGGGCTAGTTACCTTCCGAATGGATTTCGTGGTAATTATGACTATGATTGGTATAATCTCGCTTGCGGGAATTGTGGTAAACAACGCCATTGTATTGATTGATTACACCAATTTGGTCATGGAAAGACGCAGTGAAGAATTGGGCATGGAAGAAGGAGCAAAACTGCCCGTTGCGGAAGTTATACGTTGCTTAATGGAAGGTGGTAAAACGCGTTTGCGTCCGGTATTGCTTACGGCAATTACTACGGTTTTGGGTCTGTTGCCATTAGCAACAGGTATGAACATTGATTTCTTTAAGTTATTAGCTGATTGGAACCCTGATATTTATTTCGGCGGAGACAATGTTATGTTTTGGGGACCGATGAGTTGGACAGTAATCTTCGGACTTACGTTCGCAACGTTCCTTACCTTGGTTATTGTACCAGTTATGTACTACCTACTTATTCGTTTTAAGTATAAGATAGCTGGATTTAAAGGTTAGCTTAATAAGATTAATACACAGAATAAAAAAGCCCGAATTGATTCAATAATTCGGGCTTTTTCAGTATCAAATTAAAATGTTATCCGTCAATTTTAAAAAATAAAGTCATCCTTTTGCTTCTCCATTTCTTTGTTCCATTGGGCAATGGACACATCACCAGTTGGTAACATGCTGGTATGATGCGCTAAAATATTCCCGTGGTTTACCACCATAGAAAATCGTAAAACGTGTGTCTCTTGTAAACCATTATTATCCCAGCACATACCGATATGACCGCTATCCACCTTCAAGTTGTCAAGTCGTTGCATATGAAGGTCAAGTTTTTTTACCTCCAAATTATCCTTAACAAATAAATCTCTGTAGTAATCCATAATTTGATCTCTATTGTATCGAATTCTAGTCGAAAACGAAGGAGTAAGCACACTATCTTTCCTATAGATTTTTCCTATCATATTTAAGTCCTTACTGTTCACAGCTTTCATCCATTTTGCCAATACAGGAATTTGAGCTTCGGTGAGTATATCTTCTCTCTCAACAACCTCCTTTACTTCATCGTCGCGCAAGGAGGCTTTAAAGTGTTTTATAATTGTTCGGTTACTTTTTCCCAGTCGTTTTAAAAATATAAACTGAATAACCGCATGGCCGAACAAAACGACGAGGAGACCTTCAAATATTCCAAACTCAAAAACTAATAAGCCACAAACCGCAGCCATAATTAGAGCATACCTACCTTCTGCACGCACATGCTCAATATTGGCAATCATTTTCCAACCAGAGTACACCATGATTATACCCAAAGCATATTCAGGAGTGTAAGTCAGTATTTCTGGAAAAACAACTACTAAAATCAGCACTAATGCAGTAAATAAGTTCGACATTTTTGTAATAGCACCTGCAACAGCATTCGTCGTAGACTTTGCGAGTCCGTCAAGGTTGGTCATTCCACCAAAAAATGTTGCCCCTAAGTTAGCAATCCAAATAGCCTGCAAACTATTATTGGTATCACACTTGCGTTGAAGCGGGTCTAGTTTTTCAATTGCCACATTACTCATGACCTGCTCAATAACATCAATGGTTCCTAACATTAGTGCATACCCAACCATTTTTAGTAACATAAAAGTGGTTTCTTGATTATTCAATCCACCAAACTCTGGTAAAGGAAGCCGCAATTGGAAAGGCACATTGTCTATATGTAAAAGAGGTAAAGGCATAAAGAAGGTAAGTCCAAACCCTGTTGCCATAATGAGAATGTACGGTAAGGCTGGCATTTTCTTTTGATAGTACTTATAAAGCAAAACAAAAGAGACAAATGATACGGCTGATAAAACCATAATCATCTCTCTTTCAAAATTTAGCCAAACTTCTGTTTCATGCTGAATGTCGTACAAAAACGGAATAAATTTTAGAGCTATTTTCAAGCCAACTCCTGCCAATAACCCTTCCACCAAATAATGCGGCACTAACTTTAGAATGAAGCGTTCCCATTTGAACTTCCATACCAACATTTGAAATAAAGCGGTAAGCATAATTACGAATGGCATATTATCCATTCCAAATTCGCTTACCCCCAAAGCCAGCGCAGGTGCTAAACCAGCAGCCACACCCGGAGTACCGACGTAATTACCTGGACGCACCAAGTAGGATAAATAGCTGATAATGGTTGCAAAAATGACGGTGTATAATCCCGTCATAACAGGGTAATCTGACATAAGGCAAATGCCTACAGTAAGAGGCACCGCCATAATACCGGCGACACTGCCCGCTAATGCGTCTCTGCGCAGATGACGCAATGAATCTAAAAATCGTTCTTTAATCATGATAAACTATTAGGTGAATGAAAACTTGAAAAAGGTTGACTGGTTTCGTTGGATTTAAATTCAAGGATTCACCTAATAATCTACCAATAGCTTAGAAAAAAGAATGTAAAGTTTTGGTTGCGAAGTCTTCTGTGGCCTATCAACTAGTGAAAAGACCAAAGAGTGGAAAACAGTATATCTTACCGTTCGTTGAAAAGATAAAAAAGTACTGTCGTGGTGGTTTGAGTCAAATTTTTCTTCCTTTTCGGATTTGAATTCAATTTCGGTTTCGCTTCCTGTTTTACTAGAACTTTGCTCCTCTTCGTTTTCTATTAACTGTAAAGGATTTTCATTAAAATAAGCTTCCCCGGTCCAAGCAGTTAGTAAGCTCAGAATTAGAATAGCAGGAACGATAAAACCCTCTATCCTAAAAAAAATGCCTCGTATGTATTGCTCTAGTTTGATGGAACAAAGGTGCGACGAGTAATTATTTTTCGCGTTGATATAAGTCAACGGACGCATTGATTTTGTTTCTTTGAGTCATGTTCAAGTCCACACTTACAAAAAGCAAATTTGTAGATTGCCTAACCAATGAAGAGCTAGCGGAATTTAAGGAACATACAAATGAAATAGAGCTTGAAAAAGGGCAAATGGTATTTTCAGAAAATGGGGTTCCTTTTGGTTGCTTCTTTCTCAATAAAGGAAAAGCAAAGCTTTATAAAACTGGGGTACTTGGGAAAAAGCAAATATTTCAGATTTGTGTTGAAGGAGATTTGTTTGGGTTTCATCCGGTCCTCAACGACTCTAGGTACCCCGATAGTGCTGAGTTACTAGAAGACTCGACATTGCTTTTTTTACCAGCCCCTTTACTCAAAAAGTTTTTAAAAAACAACAACACGTTGTGCTTAGAAATGCTGAAAGCACTGAGTTCAGAGTTTGAACGCTTTATTGGTCAAGAAACTATGTTGTCTCAAAAAACAGTTGCTGAACGAGTTTGCACCGTGCTGTTTTATCTGTCAAAATTGTATTCAAAAAATGAGACCTGTAGTATCCCATTAAATAGAACCGACCTTGCAGACCTTTGTGGAACAGTAAAAGAAACGCTTGTAAGGGTTTTACACGACTTGAAAGAAGAACAAGTAATTGATACTGTTGATTATAAGGGAACCATCATAATAAAAAACGTGAAACAACTTAAAGCTCGAGGGGAGATAATTGAAACCGAATATCAGTAATTCAAGTAATTGAATTCCTAAGCCTAATTGAACCGCAAGGTTTTCCACAAACTTATACCGGCTTGAACTAAATCTAAATTGTGTTAAAAAAATGAATAGATTTGCCCCCCTCTATCAAAAAAAAATCCCCATGAGAAATCTAGGAAAAATAACCGCGCTGCTACTTGCTGTGCTAATGCTAAACAGTTGTGTAACCGTATTTTTAGCAAAAAAACAAAAAGTTACCTTCAAAACGAGTTCTGAAGATGCAGTAATTTACTTAGACAACGAAAAAATAGGTGAAGGCACTTCGGTAACCAAAAAAATTGAAAAAGGTACTGTCCGCAATGTAACTATCGTTTATGGTGACGAGTACCTTCAAAAAAACGAAGTACTAGTACCGCAGCGAAAAAAGTCACCGGGATATTATGTATGTCAAGGATTAAATGTGCCATTTATTGCTGTTTTTTACGGTTTGTATGCAATGGTTTTGGACGCTAAAATCCCAAAAGCGCACAAATACGATAAAGTCAATTCCTTTACGGCTGCTCCTCAAAAAAGGCCAACCCGTTCTGAAGACTCTAAATACATTTATTTATCAAACATAAGTTTGGATATTGAGGACATAGAAGATAAAATTCTATGGCATTCAGGAATGATAAATACAGACTTAGAAACCGCAGTTGTAGATGCTGAAGCTGCAAGTCTTAAGGCTAAGCAGAAACAGGAGTTGAAAGAAGCCAAGAAAAAGAAACGGAAAAAAAATAAAGAGTACTTAGTAGAAGAAAAAAAGGATCTTAAATTGGAAGATGTCATTTTTACTGGAGACTTGCAAAGGGAACTGTATGAAGGTGGTTATATGGACACGGTCAACAATGTGTTTATAGACAATAACAATACCGTCATTCTTGAAGGTAAGATAAGCAAGATTGATCTTTTTAAAATTGCACCGAATAAAACCGGTTGGGCTGGCAATATATACAGAGCTAGAACTGAGATGAAATGGTACATCAAAAACACTTATGGAGAAATTGTAGACTCTATTTCTGACCAATCGGTTTCTGAACACTTTGCCTATTCCGATGACATCATTAAGAAAACAGTAGGAAACTCCGTTACTCAATCTTTCAACACACTTTTCGCTAAGAAAGCTTTTAAAGAAAACTATAAAATAGTTACAGATTTTAATGCAGGTTTAGAGGCATCAAAACTAAACATGCCTAATTCAAGGGTGAAAGATAAACGCGATGCTGTGCAGGCTTCTGTTATCGTGAAAACCGAAAATGGACACGGAAGCGGATTCGCCATAACCAACGATGGTTATATCGTGACCAATTATCACGTTCTCATAGATCGCAATAAAGGAACCAGAGTAAAAGATATTACTGTTATCGACTCAGAAGGCAATGAAATGAAAGGAACATTAGAAAAATACAACAAGTTTAGAGATGTCGCACTCATCAAAGTAGATTCAAAATTTAAAAAAGCTTTCTACCCTGCATCAGAAAAATCGTTTCGAGTCATGGATGATGTCTACACAATTGGAGCTCCCAAATCAATTACATTAGGGCAGTCGATCGCAATAGGGCTCATTTCGAATGAGAGAAAGGTAAACAACAACGATCTGATTCAACTCAATATGTCTATTAATAGTGGCAACAGCGGCGGCCCTATCTTTGATGGCAAAGGAAGGTTGCATGGGGTAGTAGTTTCCAAGTTAATTGGCGAGAACACAGAAGGGGTAAGTTTTGCAATACCTAGCTATAAATTAGCAGACTATCTTAACCTACAATTCTAAGACTAGTTAGGGCAATTTGGAGTGGTTCTGACCACAAAGTTTACTCATTGAAAAAGTGATTCGGAGTGTGAAAAATCAGTCAATTCAGCCATCTAATCGATGGATGAGTTTTATCTTTACTTAAAACCAAATAGTCACACTTATCTCGAGCGGTTAAATAACTAGTGCTTTACCATCGCTTATTTTTGATTCCATGGAAAACTCAGAGTTATTTTTCAAAACGGAATTCAACTCCAAAATCAAAACCTACTTTTTTGTTCTAGGCTGTCCCCCTCAGCTTGTGCGCGATTAGATTCACTGAGCTCCTGCGTTGGAAGGATATTTAATTCAACCTTCTAAGGTTACATACATCCAATAAATATCAATTTCACCGATGAAGCGACGTTCTTTTAGCTGATAAGAGTTAAGTAGGTTTCCAGCAACCCTTAAGAGAAGGTAACTTTGCAATTACTAATGGTGACTTCAGTACATACTAGGTCTAGACTATTAAGGTGGAATAGCCTTCTTGTTTTATACCTTATACTCCTTCTTGGGTTCAGTGCAAATGGACAAGTAACAGCTTCTATATCAGACGGATTATGGAGTTCTGGTGCAAATTGGTCAAATGGCGTACCAGCTAACGGTGGCACGGCAACAATCAGCCATAATATGACCATGGACCAAAATATTACTGTTTTTGATGGAAATTATACCTTAACTAATTCAGGTAGCATTATTGACCCTACAGGTGGAAGTGACTACAATTTAGACATTAGAGGAACCGGAAACTTTGATGTTTCAGGAAAAATAATTGTAGGCGGTGACTTTGAAATACGAAATTTTGGAAACGTAATCCTTAATGGCTGTGATTCGATTGTTGTAGGGGGTGATGCCGATTTTCAGAACGATGGCACGATTACCATTGCAAATTGTGCTGCTTTATTAATTAGCGGTGACTTTGAATACACCGGTGATTTTGTAGGAACAGTGAATGGAAATATTGAAGTAGATGGTGAGATTACAGGAAGAAATTCGGGAAACATTACTGGAACGGGGCGAATGTGTTCGGATGGGCCATTAGATTTCAAAAATTCATCACAAGCTTTTGGTTCTAGTACTGATTGCAATTCACTTCCATGTTGTGTTGGCACTGGCTCAGGTTTGCCAATAAGCCTGACCAATTTTTCAAGCGAATTTATTTCGGAAAATAGCATAGAAGTTAGCTGGGAAACTACATCTGAAATAAATAACGACTTTTTTACAATAGAATATTCCTCTGACGGTATTTGGTTTCACGCATTTGCAAATGTTCATGGCGCTGGCACGACCAATTTGTCAAACCGCTATTCTGTTATTTACGATGATAAAGTGAACACAACTAATTATTTTAGGCTCACTCAAACTGACTTTGATGGTACATCAACTACTTTTAATGTGGTGAAATTAGATAACTATAATTCTGATGAACAAAGTTCTAGTACAGAAAATCTGTTTGCTATCTTTCCGAATCCCGGTTACGGAACTTCCATTGAACTTAGATTAACCTACTCTGAATCGTTTGAACTTTTCATTGAAAACATAAAAGGTGATGTCGTTTATCGCGACTTACATACTCCGGACAATAATTCTAATTATACTTATTTGGACTTTCAACTAAATCCAGGTTTATATTTTATCACTTATAAAAGTATTTCTGGCATTTCTACTCAGAAGTATTTAGTTCGCTAAACATCATTTCTCGAATTTGCAGTTGCATATTCAACTCCTTTTTATTCTGTATCAATTTCCTACTAACCTTTATTTTTGATTCCATGGAAAACTCAGAGTTAATCTACAAAACGGAATTCAACCCAAAAATCAAAACCTACTTTTTTGTATTAGGCTGTCTAATTGGTTTAATCCCATTGATTGGCTGGATATTTCTTGTTTTTTGGATCTTTGGGTTAGGTTTATACTGGACCAAGAGGCAATACAATGCGTTGGATTGTCAGTTGAACAATAAGACCTTACAGTTTAAAAAAGGGGTGTTATTCACTGTGGAAAAAACAATTCCATTAGAAAACATTCAAGACTTAACCTTTAAGGAGGGGCCAATTTTACGTTTTTTTGGTTTATCTATTTTGGAGATAGAAACCGCCGGCGGTCAAGGTAATCGAGCGGGTGGCGACCTCACCTTAATCGGAATTATTGAAGCCAAAGCATTTAGAGAAAAAGTTTTGGCTCAACGACAATTGCTAAAAGAAGAATCGAAATCGAGTACAAGCCAAACCTCAACTTCTACTTTAGGCGACACAGCCTTGTTGCAAGAAATTTCTCAGACGTTGAAGAATATTGAGCTAGAATTGAAAAAATCCAAGGCATGAAACAAGCATATTACGACTCCAAAGACGCTGTGAAAGAATACATAGCTGCAGCAAAAGACGTAAACAGCAAGCCATTGATTGAGAAGCTAAAGAACGTGCTCGAAGCAGGTTCTTCCGTGTTAGAATTGGGCTCCGGCCCAGGCACCGATTGGTGTATTTTGAGTGAGTCGTATAATGTTACCGGCTCCGATATGTCTGGAGAATTTTTAAACTACTTAAAAATGAATAACCCAAATGGTGAATTCATTGAATTGGACGCTGGAACTTTGAAAACCGAAAAGCGTTTTAAAGGAATTTATTCCAACAAGGTACTCCACCATTTAACTGACGAGGAGCTGCTAAAATCTATTGACCGACAAGCAGAAATTGTAGAACCTCACGGTGTGATTTGCCATTCCTTTTGGAAAGGAGAAGGCACAGAAGAGTTTAAAGGAATGTTTGTGAATTATCATACCAAAGAAGCACTCTCTAAGCTATTTGAAAAGCATTTTGAGCTGCTTTTAATAGAAGCATACGAAGAGTTTGAACCAAACGATTCTATAGTGCTGATAGCGAGAAAAAAGTAACCACAACTAAAGAGAAGTAAATACATACGAATATCCCTAATTATCAGAAAACATGCACGATTTACTGTTTGATTTTATTTCGAAATACCTTTCACTGAGCCAATCAGAAAAAGACGCTCTGATAGAACTCAACATTTTTCATTCGGTAAAAAAAGGAAGGGTTTTATTAAAAGAAGGCGAACGTTCATCAAATGGATATTTCGTGCTCAAAGGTTGTTTGCGTTCCTACTACGTAATTGACGGTGATGAAAAAACCACTGCGTTCTATACTGAAATGGAGGGAATTACCCCAGCATGTGTTTTAACCAAAGAGCCTTCAGAATATTATGTTTCCACAACAGAAGACTCTATACTAGTTATTTCAGACCCAAGCATGGAGGCTGAAATATTTTCGAAATTCCCAAAATTTGAAACGCTTTGCAGATTACTTTCAGAGGAGTTACTGGCAAAGCAGCAGATAAACTTCGACGATTTTAAGACCTCAACTCCCGAAAAGCGCTATTTGAATTTATTGCAGAAACGGCCAGACCTTATTCAACGTGTACCTCAACATCAATTGGCGAGTTATATTGGTGTAACTCCCCAATCGCTGAGTCGAATGCGTTCTCGAATTACAGAAAAAAGTAAAAGCTAGCTGCTTTCTTAACTTAAGTGAACGTTTCCTGAAAGGTGTTCGCTTCACTTTTGTGCTATCAAATTTTCAATAACAGCACAATGAAAAACCTTATTTCTGCAATCTCAATTAGCGCTATTTTAATAGCAAGCAATCCACTTCAAGCACAGTATCAAGAGGATTCTACCTACAAAAAATGCTTTATTGGAAGTACATTTTTTGTGTTAGGAAATTTGGCTCAAGTTAACCGACCAGACTTTGCTCAAATCAACTTTGGCTATCGATTAACCGGTAAGGATGTAATTTCTTTAGAGTTTAAAACTTGGAAATACGCTTGGTCTTTGGGTATCCCTTATGGCAAATCTTTCGAATCTCCTGATGAAAAGTTCCCAGGCTATATAAGAGAATTTGGCGCGGCCCTAGTCTATCAGCGATTTTTGTGGAAAGGGCTATATGCGGGAGTGCACGTGATGAATGCTCGCCAAAATTTTGTAGATAGCAATGAGGTCCGGATTGGACAAGGCTTCCAAATCTTCAATACCTATAGGTTGGGCTATCACTTCAAGATATTCAATGATCGGTTTTTTATAGAGCCGTCGCTTGCCGTTACTCATAGAGTGTATCACACAAAAATGCCTGCTTCATTTAAAGTTTTAGACGATCAATGGGGCAAATTCTTTTTTGCAGAACCGGGACTGCATTTTGGGTTCAATTTTTAGGCAGAGTCAAGCTAAATTTGGTCCATTCTCCCAGTTTCGAATCCACTTTTATGTCAATGGACAGTTGTTTGCATAAATCGTAAACCAATTGCAATCCAATACCAAAACCTACTTCATTATTGGTTCCATTTGTGGTTTCTATCGTCGAAAACAATCCATTCAGCTTTTCTTCTGAAATGCCCATACCGTTATCTGTAATAGACAAACAGTAACTGTCTGTATGTTGGTCTAAACTAACCTCAACAACTCCCGTGTTTTTTGGCGAAAACTTTATTGCGTTTGAAATAATGTTTCGTACAATAGAATTGAACAGTTCTACATCCGTTTCTATTTCCACATCTTCAACAGTTGACTGTAATGTAATGCCCTTCATAACTGCGGTACCTCTATGTAAGTCAATAGTTTCTTCAATAATTTTTTGAATAGAAAACTTCTCGATATGTATCGGTTTTTCGGCTTCAAGTTGTGTTTCTGACCACAACAACAAATTGTCAAGCATAGATTGAGAAGCATTTAAATTTGACTTGATATCCGAAACACTTTGGCTCACCTCTTTTTCAGATACAATTTCGAGTTCAATTAATTCTATTATGCCATGCAAATTATTGAAGGGCGTTCTTAAATCGTGAGACAGTAAGGATAGCAGTTTTTCTTTGGAGGCTATGGATGACTTTATGAGTGTTTTCTGTTCATATTGCTTCTTTTTATATAATGATGTTCCTAGATAAAATAGCACTATAGAGCCAAGTATATTTGGATAAAAAAGCAAGCCTTCAAGTTCCGTAAGCTCAGGTATTTTGCCTAAATACCGCAACAAAAAATTACAAAAGAGAAATAAAATACCGACTACAATCCAAATTATTTCGCTAGCATATTTGGTGCCCCGCGCAAAATAAGCAAGTATTATAGCTCCTGACAACAAGTAGAGGTGGGTGTTTACATAACCAAATAAGTAGGTGTAGTAAACCATGATTAAAGACAGTGAAACGGTTCCCCACCAAAAAGCTACTTGTAAATAGCCCCTTTGGTACAAAGCAAACAAAGCAACACAAATCCCGACCACTACTGCGTTCCACTTAGCATAGAGCATTTGGTCAAAAACAAAGGCAATGAGCATCAAGGTAAACGCTGTTGCGAACACGCCTTTTATCAACAAAAGACCCAGCTTTCTATCCAAGGTATTCTTAAACATCATGCCTTCTTTTAACTGAATCATCTGGCAACTACACTATTGTTTTGATCCACCAACGGAGTGCTTTCTTTGGGAATTATTAAGCTAAAAGTGGACCCCTTCCCTTCTCTAGAGTTCACTTGAACCTCAATATTTAATAAATCACAGAGCACTTTTACCAACTGAAGGCCAATTCCAAAGCCCGGCCCTGAATTTGCGCTAGCGGTGTTTTTTGCATTTCCAACCAGCTGGTTTATTATCTCATTAGAAATGCCAGGTCCATTATCGGTCACCTCAACACAAATCATTTGTTCTTCCTCTTTTACATTCACCCTAACTTCGCCCTTGTGAATAGGTGCGTAGGTAACGGCATTGGAAAAAATATTTCTAAGAATGGAATTTAGCATACTGCAATCGCTATGCAACTCAACGTTTGTACTTTGAGCCCTCAGAACAATACCCTTAGCCTCCGCCTGCTCTTGATGCAACCTTATGTTATTTTGAATAATCTCATCGAGTGAAATGTTCTCTAAATGGGGTTTGAGCTCTTTTCGTTGAGTAGTAACCCATAACAACACATTATCTAGCATCGCATTGGAAGTACTCAAATTGGTTTTTACTTTTTTGATGTTCTCAGACAACTCCTCCTTCGATAAATTTCCGGTTTCGAGCAGTTGAACAATGTTACTTAAGTTACGGAATGGCTCTCTTAAATCATGAGATAATATAGCTAACAGCTTGTTTTTGTATTGCAGCGAGCTGTTTAAATCTATTCTTTGTTGTTCCAATTTTGTGCGATATAATGTAGTGCTAAGAAAGAGTAAAACAATCGCAAATATTAAATTGGGGTAAAATAATAACTCTTCCACTTCGGTTAGTGGCCCTACCCGTCCGCTTTCTTTTAGAATAATGTTAGCCAATAAAAACAAAGCACCGGTAGCCAGCCATACCAATTGAAATAGATATTTTTTACCCATGGCTACATAGCTGAGTACTACCATACCGACCAACAAATACAAATGCGCATTAATAAACCCAAACACGAAGGTTAATACTACCATAAACAAGATGGTGGTAATGCATAAGAATAAAAAGGCAAACTGAAAATGACCCTTTCTATTTAAAGTGTATGCTATTGCACATATTGCAGCCAACAAAAGACAATACCCACCATAGAGGTAGTAGCCGAAAGGCAAAACAAGGATGGCCAAAAGAATTGTGACTCCAGCAGCATACTTTATCAAAAGCTCAAGCATAGACTGATCGAGCGCTTTTCTAAACATTAAGTCATTCACTAAAACCTATAGATTTATAATTGTGATGGTTCAAAGATAAAGGATTATAAAAACCACTTAAAACGAAGTATAAAAAACCACAACAGAAATAACCCCCATTTACATGTGCTTTTCGTTGAAACTGTCTCAATAGTGTTGTTTTTTTCTAAATATTATGGTGCTGCAAACATTTCTTTCTATACTAGGCGGAATCGTTTGTTTAATCGAGCTTATGGATAGGTATTGAATATGCCTTTCAGGAAGCTATGTAGGTTGCATTAAAAGGAGATTTGTATGAAAAAGTATTGGTTGTATTGTCTGTCCATTTTTTTAGTGTCTTTGGCGCACGCCGGATCCGAGCAAAACCAAAATAAAAAGTTGAATGTAGAGGTACAACTGAACAACCAAAGTAAGGTTATAAATGACGGTACTATAGAACTATCGGTAACTGGTGGAAACCCTCCCTATCGCTACCAATGGTCAAATCGAGAGACTTCTATGGATTCGAACCGCGCCTCTGGCCTAATGGAAGGCGTGCCTTATAAAGTTCGCATAAGTGATGCTGATAATAATTCAGTTTCGAAGACCTTTACCGTTAAAGCAAATTCCATTACAGAGCAGTTTAATAGAGTTTTTGCTCCTTTAGTTGAGGTAATGAGTCAAGTTTTATTTTGGGATCCATTTGCTGCTATCGAATTATACGACCCCGTAATATATAGCAAAGTAAAACTAGTAGCTGCTCCAAAATGGCACGCCAAAACCGATAAAACTTTCATTCTACAGAAGAAATTAGTTGCCGACGGCGCCAATGTAAAGGAAGGACAGGATATTGCCCTTATTCTAATTCAAAACAACCAAGTTGAACCCGTAAAAGCAAGTACTGAGGGTACCGTTGATTTCTTGTTTAATGAAGGAGAGACAATTTTTAATCCAGAAAATGAAGAAGATCTTATTGAGCAAGGGGTTCAGTATTTTGCTGAAATCGAATATGCAAAACCAATACCCTTAACTTATCCAAATGGAGAAACTCAGAAAAACAGAATTCCATTCATTGTGGTATGGCTCATTTTTGGTGCTGCTTTCTTTACCTTTCGCATGGGCTTTATCAACATTAGGGGGTTCAAACACTCCATAGATTTAGCAAGAGGAAAGTTTGATGCGCATGACGCTCCCGGACAAGTAACTCACTTTCAAGCGCTATCTACAGCCGTTTCCGCAACTGTAGGTTTGGGGAACATTGCTGGGGTTGCGGTTGCCGTTTCACTGGGAGGTGCAGGAGCTACCTTTTGGATGATATTAGCCGGCTTGCTGGGTATGTCGTCAAAGTTTGTGGAGTGCACACTGGGCGTAAAGTATCGGCACATTAATGCAGAGGGAAAAATATTTGGAGGACCTATGAACTATCTGCACTACGGATTGGAAAAGCATAACTTAAAAAAGCTAGGCAAGTTTTTGGCTGGTTTTTTTGCTGTATTGTGCGTGGGTGCTTCCTTTGGTGCCGGAAATATGTTCCAGTCCAACCAGTCCTATCAAATTATGGCCAGTCAATTCTCGTTTTTAGAAGGATTTGGCTTTTGGTTTGGCATAGGGATGTCGGTATTGGTAGGTATTGTAATAATTGGTGGAATACAAAGTATAGCTAAGGTAACAGAGAAAATTGTCCCATTAATGGCAGCAGTTTACGTTATTGCTGCGTTGGTAGTTATTGGTATTAATATCGAAAACATAGGCCCTGCATTTTATGCCATTTACGATGGTGCTTTTGCTCCAAACGCACTCAAAGGAGGGTTTATCGGTGTTTTGATTGTCGGTTTCCAGCGGGCTGCTTTTTCGAATGAGGCGGGCGCTGGGTCCGCTGCAATTGCCCACAGCGCGACAAAAACTCACAACCCACCCTCTGAAGGTTTTGTGGGCTTGATGGAGCCTTTTATCGATACTGTAGTGGTTTGTACACTTACCGCCTTGGTGCTTATATTCACGGGCTTGCACGAGGTTGATGGCGTCGCTGGAGTAGAGCTAACCTCGCAAGCATTTGGAACAGTTATATCCTGGTTTCCATTCGTTCTTGCTGTAGCAGTGTTTCTGTTTGCATTCTCCACCATGATATCATGGTCTTATTATGGGATGCGCGGTTGGACGTATTTATTTGGAAAATCTAAAAAGGCGGAGTTGGCTTACAAAATCATATTTCTTGTATTTGTGGTAGTGGGCTCATCAGTCAGTCTAGGTGCGGTTTTAGATTTTTCAGATATGATGATATTAGCCATGTCCTTACCAAATATGATTGGTCTGTATATTCTCTCCGGTGAGGTAAGGGGTGATTTAAAAGATTACCTAAACAGATTGAAAGCGGGCACTTTAAATCCGACTACTGGTAAAGATTAACTGGCGCAATTTCCTAAAAATTTTAACCCAATATTTTTAGTGGGCTCCCCTGTGCGCACAACAATTAATTAAAAGGGGTTATGTATTATTTATCACCCAATTGGTCGGGTCATGAACATAATTTTGAAATTATAAATACCATTATTTCCATATTATGAACGTAAATAATTCCATCAAACTTATAGCAGGAAGTTTTGTACTGATTTCCACTTTACTTGGCTATTTTATTAACGAATACTGGTTCCTTTTTACCTTATTTGTATCCGTAAACCTAATTCAATCCAGCTTTACCAAATGGTGCTTGATGGAGCAAATATTAAAAAAAGCAGGAGTTAAAGAAGGTGGAGAAAGCTGTTCTATTTAAATACTTGAACATTAATCCTTGTTCAATACATTGAGCAATACACCCGTCAACACCAATGCTATACCAACAAACATTCCCCATTCGTATTTTACACCGAATATAAAGAAGTCGAATGCCAATGCGTAAAATATACCTGTGTATTTCATACTAGTGATTACCGTGGCTTTATCGGCATGTAAGGCTTTGGTCATGTACACTTGACCTACTTGTGTAAATACACCCATAAGTATTATGGTTAACCAATCAATTCCTGTTGGCCAAACCCAACCGTTAATGGAAAGCAACAACATGATTGGAATGGCAACTAAAGGAAAATAAAAGACAATAACTACTGGCCGATCGGTACTTCGAAGAATTCGAATACAATTGTAAGCAAGTCCCGCGAAAACAGCAGAGCCAATTCCTGCGGCCATGTAAATAGGCTTTAAGTCGGGATTAAAACCTTTAACAATTACAATCCCTAAAATGGATAGGCCAAAATACAACCAGCGCTTTTTAGGCATGGGCTCATTGAGCATTTTTATTGCAAAAAGTGAAGTGAAAATTGGTGATAAATACTGAAGTACTGCCGCCGTGGAAATGGGTAGGTTTTGGATGGTAAAGAAATAAAGCGTCAGCGCAATGGTTCCAAATAAACCCCTCAGAATTAAGTACTTTTTATTTACACCAAAAGGAGAGATGTTCGCCCGTAAAATCACCCCAATACTTAAAGTAAGCGACACCAAGGATCGAAAAAGTACAATCTCTGTTGTGGGTAGGTGTACTAAGTATTTTACACAAAGCTGCATGAGTGCGAACCCAAGCACTGATAGCATCATGTATTTTATACCTTGAGACAAGGCGGCAAAGGTGGCTATTTAAATTTATAGTTTTGGAAATTGAGGGCAATTGACTGATTATCAAGATACAGTTTTAAACAGCCATACGTTAATTAATACATTTGTATATAAAAGGAGGACTGAAGGGATTATTTCATTTTCGTAGATTATTAAACCTAAATTAAATATTATGAAAAGAAAATTAATGTTTGTGACACTAAGCCTAGCTGCCTTAGCAACTGCTTTTGTGTCTTGTAAAAAAGACGAAGAAGAAAAAGAGGCGCCAGCCGCACCTGTTACTTCAACATCTACTGTTAAAGGAAAAATAATGGTTAACACTAACTTGCGTAATGATACTGCAGGAATTAGTAAGACCGCTGAAACTTTCGATACTCCAGCTTCTGGTGTAGCGGTTACTGCACAAATTGATACTCGCGAATGGGTATACAATGCAATTTCTAGTGGTGGTTCTAATGGCTTTGAATACCCAAAGAAAACCTACACTGCTACAACTAACGCTGCTGGCGAATTCACCATTGATGTTGAAGTAATCGACAAAGGTGGTAATGTTGAGCTTTATTTTTCAGATTACACGGCTCTACAATTGTCAACAGATTCTGTTGAGACAACTAAAGTCTTTACCGCTCCTATGCAAAATATTACTGCATACCCAGGAGTATCTAAATATTACAATTTTGAATTAAGATAAACTTAGAAAGCAATAAATTATGAAAAAGCAATTTTTAATTGTGATGCTTTCTGGTTTAGTGGGTACATCTTTTGGACAAGACTCTACTTCGGCTCCTGCCGCAAAAAAGTCTTCTTCGAGTTCAGATCCACTTATAAATAAGAAAGGTCACGTTATTCTGCCAGAGGCAGGTGACATAGGGTTAGGTATGGACGCAGTCCCATTTTTTCGATATGCTGGAAATTTGATGAATGCG
The DNA here is from genome assembly GCA_965660875.1 of Salibacteraceae bacterium. Taxonomy (GTDB): domain Bacteria; phylum Bacteroidota; class Bacteroidia; order Flavobacteriales_G; family Salibacteraceae; genus UBA6770. The sequence continues at coordinate 20,999 of CBFIBQ010000001.1, forward strand.
AACACGAATAATGCTCCAAATACAGGATTTGCAAGGGTGCAAGAATCTACAATTCAAAACACGCTTTATGGTAAGTACTATCTAAAAGATAATATGGCTATTAGAGCACGATTGAGAATCGCGCACACTACAAATACTACTAATGCATATATTAGAGAAGATGGTATCAGTTTAAATGTTCCTGACGCATTTGTTGAGGACAAGAGAACTCAAAACATCAATTTGAATGCAGTTGGTGGTGGTGTTGAATTTAGAAGAGGACACAATCGTTTACAAGGATATTATGGTGGTGAAGCTATCATAAGCTGGGGTAGTACTAAAGATAGTATTACATATGGAAACGATATGAGTCAAGCAAACGCTACTCCTAATAGCACTAACTTTCTTGGGTTAAACAACGATGCAAGAAGAGTGCTTTCGCGTAAATCTAATCAAGTATTTGGTTGGGGAGTTCGTGCATTTGGTGGTGTTGAGTATTTCGTAGCTCCAAAAATTTCTATTGGTGCTGAGTTTGGTTGGGGTCTTCAGGTTACAAACCGAAAAGACAACGAAACAACTTACGAAAGATACACACTAGAATATGAAACGTACACAATAAAAGACGGTAACACAACTTCAGTGAATTTGGATACCGATAACTTTGATGGTGCGATAAACGTATTTTTCCACTTCTAAGAAATAAGAATACACTAAAAATAAAAGCCCTTTCCGGTTATTCGGTTAGGGCTTTTTTTATCGTTTCTCCCGATTAAAATAAACCTTGTAGTAATACATGTCCTTCTCTGGGTCGTAACCTCTCTCTAGGAATTTATCTCCCGATTGTGTGTCATTAAAATTCATTTTGATCTGAATATTGGTATCCAAATCGATCACGTTTTTAATCTTTCTTTTTTCCTTTTTAAGCGTGTCTTCAGCAACTTCAAATCCGTCAATCGTTTCTATCTGCTTTGCTTCTTTGTACACCTGCTGGTAGTCCTCAAAACGATCTTTGAGCTCAACCGGGGCATCACGAAACAATTCATCTTTGAATTCATCCATAGAAAATTGCTCTTGATGTGAAATAGCATCAACTGATTTGGACATAAACATAGCCTGGTCCTTTGGATTCCCTTCTGCTCGGACTACTTCTTTAGAAAAGTCTTTGCACAGATTGATTACATTCTTGGTCAAGAAAATATCGTTTCGATCTTCCTCTAAACCCAAAAAGTCATCCTTCCAATATTGCGTATCGTAGTTGTTTTGATCTACAATCATCACTCGGTAGCCCGATTCCTCCTCGGTATTAAAAATCAAACATCCTTTGTCCAATTTCTTTACATCGATTCCTTTTTCCAAATCTAACATCACAAAATTGCCTTTATCCCTAGCGCGAATAAAAGTGTCTTTTTGTTCTGATTTAAATACACCTATCGCTTCTACTAATTCGCCTTCAAGAATTACATCACTGAACTTAGCAATGTATACTTCTCCAGACTTAATATGCGGATGCTCCGATTGGTTGTACAAATGCTTCAGCATGTTTACTGAATACAAATGGAATTTATCTGGCTCTTCAAAAATGGTTTTTGCGTAGCTAAACATTTCGTTCATGTTTAAGTCTACCTCGTGCTTGAACTTGTACAAATCTTCCGACTTGAAGGGCTTTAAAAAATAATTGAAAAGCACCGATTCCAATTCGTCGTGCAAATCATACAACCCCATTGCTGGAGTGCATCCCTCTTCTTTTGACTTATTTCCAACGGCGTGTACCGATAGTAGGTCCAATTTTGCTTCTGAAGTTTCAATCATTTTATTATCTGTTTATTTTTTTTGCCAGTGCTTCTGCTACTTTTTCGCCGTCTATTGCTGCCGATACTATTCCACCAGCATAGCCTCCTCCTTCTCCACAAGGAAATAAACCCTCACAGTCTGGGTGTTGCAAAGTAACCGTATCTCTAGGTATTTTTATAGGAGAAGAGGTACGAGATTCTACACCAAGTATTTGGGCTTCATTTGTGAAATAGCCATTCATTTTTTGATCAAAGCGCTTAAATGCCTTGCGTAGCCTTTTTCCAATGTGTTTGGGCAACCATTCATGCATAGGTGAAGATTGTATTCCAGGGATATAGGAACAATCGTTTAGAGCGTCGGATAGTTTACCTTCGGCAAAGTCAACCACTCGCTGAGCGGGGGCAGTTTGAGTTCTTCCTCCAGCCTTCCAGGCAGAAATTTCCAACTGTTTCTGAAACTCTAACCCAGCAAAAGCTCCATGTTTTTCAAATGGCTTCAGGTCACTTAATTCTATTTCGACCACTACGCCTGAATTTGCATAGCGCGAATCACGGGTAGAAGTACTCATGCCATTTACTACCAGTTCTTGGCTAGCCGTGGCTGCTGGCACAATAAAACCACCGGGACACATACAAAAAGAATAAACGCCTTTTCCATTCACTTGCTCTACCATAGCGTAAGGGGCTGCGGGTAGATTTTTGTCTCTTGCCCCTTCACAATGGTATTGAATTTTATCGATAATTGGCTGTGGGTGTTCTACACGAACTCCCATTGCAAAGGGTTTAGCTTCTAGACTAAGGCCTTTTTCCCGTAGGAGATAGAAAATATCTCGAGCAGAGTGTCCGGTTGCCAAGATTACCGCAGTGCCGTCAATACTTACTCCATTTTGATCAACTATTCCTGTAATTTTATTTGAAGTAATATTCAAATCGACAACTCGGGTATTAAAACAAACCTCACCACCCGACTCGAGGATGGTCTTTCGCATTTCTGCTATTATTTTGGGTAACTTATTTGTGCCAATGTGAGGGTGTGCATCAACTCTTATATCTTCATTTGCACCGTGTTCTACAAGTATATCCAACACCCGGTTTAAATCCCCTCTTTTTTTACTCCGAGTATATAGTTTTCCATCTGAATAGGTGCCTGCTCCTCCTTCTCCAAAGCAATAATTTGAATCTGGGTTTACAAAGTGCTCTCTATGTATGATGCCAAGATCTTTTCTCCTGAGAGAAACATCTTTACCACGTTCTAAAACTATGGGCTTATAGCCAAGTTCTATCAGGCGCAAAGCTGCAAACAAACCTGCTGGACCACTTCCAACAATAATTACACGTTGCTTTTCAGATACTTTCGGGTACAGGCGCTTCTTTGCAGTGTTTTCTGCTGGCGTTTCGTTGACAAATACCTTGCACTTTAAGCGAATCTTTACCTGTTTAGATCGAGCATCTATAGAACGTCGAAGAATCTTTACCTCTGTTAATGTAACGGGCTCCAAACCCAATTCACGGGCACAAAAATCCCTGAGTAAATCTTTACTCGAAGCTACCGAAGGGCTTACCGCTATTTCTATTTCGCGTTGCAAGAGTTATAAATCCTTGTACTGTATCATTGGACAAAGCTCGAAAATACATTATTAGCGAATATTTTGAGTTAAACAGGTGGTTGTTTACAAGTCCTTGATTGATAGGAGCTGAGACCCTATTCGAGCAACTAATTTGGTCTATTGTAATCTTTTAGTTGATTGAAAGCCTTACATTTATACAATCTTTTGATATGAGTAAAGAAGAAAATAGTTCTCGAGGAGTAAGGCTTTGGATAATCTTCGGTTTGTTTATTGGCTTAATCATTGGTCTTATTGTTTACGAAGTGCGACAATATGTTTTAGCAAAAGAACAACGCGAAAACTTTGAGGCAATACGAAAAATGCAGTCGGAGCAAATCAAAGAAACCTACAAAAGAAACGAAACGATTCGTGCCAGCGAACCAGCAACTGAGCAAACTTCAAGTGCAGAAAGCGACACACTATAAGCGTTAATGAAACGAGCTATTTAAAGCTCCTTGTTCGCTTCCAGGCCCTTCCAATTCAAGTGTTACGTGCTCAATTCCTTTTTCCCTGAAAAGCTTTCGAATTTCACTCTTTAAAAGCTCGCTTTTTTCCAAGCTAAATTCTGAAGTATAAAAAACATGCATACTTGCAATATTAAACTCGCCATCCAATGACCATATGTGCAAATCATTAACATCTGCAACTCCTTCGATTTTTTTAGCAGCGCTCTGAATGGATTCAATATCTACATCGCTGGGAATAGCCTGTAAAAATATATTCATGATGGATTTCAGATTCTTTAAAGCATTGAAGAGAATATAAGCAGCGATGCACATAGAAAGAATGGGGTCCAGAATATACCAATGTGTGAAATAAATGATTATCGATGCCACTAAAACGGCTAACCAGCCGAGTACATCTTCTAACAAATGAAGCATAACGGTGCGTTGATTCAACGATTTGGAATTGCTTCTGAGCTTTAAAACTGCCAGTCCGTTCATTATTACACCCAAAATTGCAAAACCTATCATTCCCATACCGTGCACCTCTTCAGGTTCCATTAATCTGGGTATGGTTTGCGTTATAATTACTACAGATCCAGCAGTTAAGATAACTACATTGAGCAAGGCAGCAAGCGTAGATAGCCTTCTGTAACCGTAGCTGAATTGTTTGTCTCTTTTTTTATCGGATAGTTTTTCAAAATAGTAGGCCGCACCAATTGCTAATGTGTCCCCCAAATCGTGTATCGCATCAGACAGAATTGCTATGGAGTTTGTAAGAACGCCACCTATCAATTCAATTATGGTAAAGCTGAGGTTGAGGAAAAAAGCGACTCTTAAGTTTTTTGTAATCGGATGCACGTGCATACCATGCTTGCTACCGTGTTCATGCGAACAAGGTTCAGAATGTTTATGCGTATGGTTTGTCATTACAGGCAAAGTTATTCTGTTAAGACAAATATGTAAATTCTATTTTTAGACCGTTTAACCCCACTTAACACATAAACTACAATGCAATTTGAACTTTTACAGTTCATTGGTGTATCTGCTCATGATTACAACAAAAAACACTTTGGAAATATCCGAACAAAAAGACGAGTCATTGATGCTTTCCATAGCAAATGGAAACAAAAAAGCCTTTGACGAAATTTATAACCGTTACGAAAAGAAGATGTTTTATTTCTTTTACCGCAAGCTCAATAACAATAGAGAAAAGGCAGAAGATTTTTTACATGATCTATTTATGAAATTGATAGAAAAGCCAGAGTATTTTGATAGTTCAAAAACTTTTATGCCTTGGTTTTATAGTGTCGCCCACAATATGGTTAAAAACGAATACAAAAAAATGGCCGTAAGAAAAGTTATGGATGCTGACGCGGAAATTGGTCACTTTTCGGATAACGGATCAGACCCAGCAGGCAAAACAGATGAAGCCCTCTTTAAATCAAAACTATTTGAAGAACTTGCTCAACTGAACCAAGTATCAAGTACTGCTTTTATTATGAAATATCATGAGGGATATTCGATAGAAGAAATAGCCGAATCATTAGGTATTAAAGAAGGTACGGTTAAATCAAAGCTGTTTTATGCAAAACAGAGTTTATCACAGAAACTAAAAATGTTTCAACCTAAAAAATAAAGTATGAAAGCGAATATCGAACGTTATTTTGAATTGGAAGAAAAAGCTCAAAAAAGTACACTCACTAAGGTTGAACAGGATGAACTGAATCGTTTAAACAAAAATTTTATGGATAAAGCACTCATTGAAAAAACATTAGAAAATGATGGTATTCAGCTGAATAACTCTAGTGTCAAATCGCGACTGGATGAGGCCTTTGATAAGCGTTTCAATAGCAGCCAATCCGTCAAGCAAAACAACGTTATTCCAATTAACCAAGGGGTTTTAAGGTTATTTAGCCCTCCTATAAATTGGGCCGCTGTAGCAAGTGTTGCTGCTGTTTTTATGGTGTTCTTTATGTTACGACCTAGTGAGACGCCTAAACACAATAATCCGCTATTGGCAGATACCGCCATTCACCATGGAGCAGACACTACAAATATCCCTACCGATACACTATTGTACTAAACAAAAAAGGCCTTCAATTGAAGGCCTTTTTTAAAAAACAAATGTGCTTTTCTAGCAATATTCATTAAAAGCTGCTGTAAGGTTCTCAGCAATCATTTCAGCAGGACGTCCTTCTATGTGGTGTCGCTCTATAAAATGAACCAGCTTACCGTCCTTAAACAAGGCCATACTTGGCGAACTTGGAGGGTAAGGCAGCATATATTTTCTAGCTTGTTCGGTTGCTTCAGCATCAACACCGGCAAATACGGTGACTAATTTATTTGGCTTTTTTTCGTTTTGAACGGCCATTTTTGCTGCTGGCCTTGCATTTGCTGCAGCACAACCACAAACTGAATTTACAACTACTAATACACTTCCATCGCTATTATTTAAGGCGCCATCTACATCACTTGGAGCGGTTAATTGCTCAAACCCAACACTGGTCAGGTCTTCTTTCATGGGGGCTACTAATTCTGGTGGATACATAACTTCTTGTTTTTAAATTTCTTCAAAATTAGCCCATAAATGTGCTTGATAAGCGTTAAAGTTTCTTGTCTAACGTATGTGCGAGATACGTAACATGTTTGACATACCTTTTTTAGCAATTGGCATACTTGCAATGTGAATTACAAAATCACCCAACTCTACGTATTTATAATCTTTCAAAAAGAGTTTTATCTCGTCTATTGTATGATCGGTGCTTACAAACTCGTTATAATAAAATGCCTTTACACCCCAAACTAAGCTGAGCATATCGAGGATTTTACGATTGGCGGTAAACACAAAAATAAACCCGTTAGGACGATAGCTCGCTGTTTTGAATGCGGTATACCCTGAGAAGGTCATACTTACAATACCTGTTGCGTGGGCCGTTTTTGCAAGTCCAGCCGCACTATTGCAAATCGAATCAGTTATAAAACGCTCCGGAACGTCCTCTGGGTATATTTCCGTATTGTAAATTTGATCCGATTGTTCGATTCGCAATACAATCTTCATCATAGTACTCACCACCTCTACGGGGTACTTTCCTACGGAAGTCTCGCCACTCAACATGACCGCATCTGCGCCATCTAATACAGCATTTGCCACATCATTGACCTCAGCCCTGCTTGGAGCAAAGCTGTCAATCATAGACTCCATCATTTGCGTGGCAATAATGACCGGTTTCGCTTTATTTCGACACTGTTTAACAATACTTTTTTGTATCAATGGCACTTCTTGTAGCGGTATCTCTACGCCCAAATCGCCTCGCGCAACCATGAGTGCATCCGCTTCGGTAATAATGCCGTCTAAATTTTGAACGGCTTCAGGTTTTTCGATTTTAGCAATCACCTTGCTCGATTTGCCCGCTTTTGCTATTCTGGTTTTTAGTTCAATGACATCTTCGGCACTGCGCACAAATGATAAGCCTATCCACGGAATATCGTGCTCCAAAGCAAAAGCTAAATCAACCAAATCCTTTTCGGTTAAACAGGGCATAGAAATTTTGGTGTCGGGCAAGTTCACTCCTTTGCGAGACTTTAAAAGCCCACCAAAAATTACCTTCGCTTGAACGTTAGCTTCTGCGTCCGACTCTACAATTTCAAATTTTAATTTCCCATCATCAAGCAAGATGTGTTCCCCTGGCTGCACATCTTTTGGAAAATCCTTGTAATTTATCCATATCGCGTCTGTGTTGGATTTATCGGTAGAAAATTGAATCAAGTCGCCCAAAGCAACTTCGCGACCTTCTCCCATGTCTCCTATTCGAATTTTAGGGCCCTGTAGGTCCGCCAAAATACCCACATGCACCTCTAACTCCTTTTCTATACTGCGTATGTGTTCAATTACCTCCAAGTGGTCTTCATGTGTGCCATGAGAGAAATTGATGCGACAAACATTAACCCCTGTCTCAATTATTTGCTGTAAAACTTCACGAGAACTTGTTGCGGGACCTATGGTTGCAATGATTTTCGTTTTATTCTCTAAATATTTCATGTTTATAAAAGTAAGTTTTGTTTTGAGCGCAACTCCTTTGGATTTACCTCTATTGCTGATAACACCTCATTCAATTTACAGAGCTCACCAATAAACTCTCTTTTTCTTGAGCGCTCGTATACTCCATCAATTATCAAGAAATAATCAATGTCTTTTTTTTCTGGAATTAATAAGCCGTTATCGCTTCTGTTGGATAGGAGATAATAAAAAAGCTCTTGATGTTCAATAGAATAGGTGTAATAAGAGAAGTTTTGTTGTTCTTCCTTGTTGGTGATTGTGTATGGTGCTTGTTTTACAAAGCTCAACTCAAAGTTTTTGTTCAGAGCCCACGCCAAACGATAATCCTTAAAATGACAGAACAGACCTATTAACTGAAAGTCATAATCGTATTCAAAATCGAGCGTTGCCATACTGCAATAATATGGTTTTTAAGGTTGTTCATCTAGCTTAAAATGTAATGGTTTTTTTAAGGATTCACTGAATATTTAATGCGCTTAATGCCGCTTGACTAGCCTTTTGACTGGCCTCTTTTTTATTGCTTGCTGTTCCTTTACCAACGCACTTTTCATCTACAATTACTTCAGCACTAAACTGCCTTCGGTTATCCTTAATAGACTCCTTTACTTTAAAGCTTAGTTGAACTTTTTCTTTTTGCGCCCATTCCAATAAGGTGCTTTTATAATTCACAGACTTAGTTTTTAAAGCATCAATAGAAACATGCGCAAGTATAAAGTTAGAAACCGAAAGTTTCGCTTGCTCAATCCCCTGGTCCAAATAAATAGCACCTATCAGTGCCTCTAAGCAATTACCGGGAATCGAAGTATTTTCTACATCAACTCCACCATCAGTTTTTATATACTGGTTTAGGCCCATTCTTTTGGCACACAAGTTCAAATTTTTTCGATTAACAATAGAGGCTCTGTGTTTTGTTAGTGTCCCTTCTTGTCCATTAGTAAATTCCTTCATGAGCCATTCTGCAATTACCACATCCAGTACGCTATCTCCCAAAAACTCTAAGCGTTCGTTGTTCTTTGTCTCATTACTATTTCTATTCACCGAACGATGAATGAGGGCCCTCTTGTACAAAACCTCTTCCTTGGGATAAAATCCCAACAATGTATAAATGGACTCAGAAAATTTGGATTGTTTCTTTTTCGGTCGAAAGAAACTTTTGAGGGACACCTTCTTTACCCTTTAAACTTTTTTACAAGAACAGATGCGTTATGACCACCAAACCCAAAAGTATTGCTCAAGGCATAATTTACCACTCTTTCTTGAGCTTCGTTGAAAGTAAAGTTTAATCGAGCATCTAATTCTGGATCGTCTGTAAAGTGATTGATAGTAGGAGGTACAATATCATTGAAAACAGAAAATATTGAAGCGATGGACTCAATAGCACCTGCCGCTCCAAGTAAATGTCCCGTCATAGATTTGGTTGAAGAAATATTCAAGTCGTAGGCATGGTCTTTAAAAACGCCTTGTATTGCTTTGGTTTCAGCAATATCTCCAAGAGGTGTTGACGTTCCGTGCACATTAATGTAATCCACGTCTTCAGGGTTCAAGTGCGCGTCACTTAAGGTGTTGCGCATAACGTTTAATGCGCCTAAACCTTCGGGGTGTGGTGCCGTAATGTGATGCGCATCAGCAGACATGCCTCCGCCTACAACCTCTGCATAAATTTTAGCCCCTCGAGCTTTTGCATGTTCGTATTCCTCAAGAATTAAAGCACCCGCTCCTTCACCCAATACGAACCCTTCACGATCTTTGTCAAAAGGACGAGAAGCGGTTTCGGGAGAATCGTTTCGAGTAGAAAGCGCTTTTAACGCATTAAACCCACCGATTCCTGCTTCAATAACTGAAGCTTCTGAACCTCCAGTAACAAAAGCATCGGCTTTTCCTAAACGGATGTAATTGAACGCATCAATTATGGAGTTTGTGGAAGATGCACATGCAGAAACCGTACTATAATTTGGACCTCTAAACCCATGTTTCATCGAAATTTGACCACTAGCTATGTCAGCAATCATTTTTGGGATAAAAAATGGGTTAAATCGTGGCGTTCCGTCGCCTTCCACAAAGTTTTGAACCTCGTTTTGAAAGGTATGAATTCCACCAATTCCCGAAGCCCAAATGACCCCGATACGATCGGGGTCTTGAGTTTCTATGCTTAAACCTGAATCTTTCACGGCCTCATCAGACGCAACCATAGCATACTGAGTAAACGGATCCATTTTTCGTTGATCTTTTCTGTGAATGAAATCATTCACGTCAAAGTTTTTCAACTCACAGGCGAACTGTGTTTTGAATTGAGAGGCATCAAAACGCGTAATTGGAGCGGCGCCGCTTACGCCGTTTATTAGTCCATTCCAGTATTCATCAGCATTGTTTCCAATAGCCGTTAGAGCACCAATTCCAGTTACTACTACACGCTTTAATTCCATCCGCTATTACGATTAGGTTCTATTTCCAATAAAAGAGAGCGCTTATTTTACGTTCTCACTAATGTATTTTACTGCATCACCAACAGTGCCGATATTCTCAGCGTGATCATCTGGTATTGCAATATTGAATTCTTTTTCGAATTCCATTATTAATTCAACAGTGTCTAAAGAATCTGCACCAAGGTCATTGGTGAAGCTAGCCTCTTGGGTAACCTCTGATTCTTCAACTCCTAATTTATCTACAATAATTGCGATCACTTTGTTTGAAACGTCTGACATTTTAATTCAGTTTTAAATTTGAAAATTATGTTGCAAAGAAAAATATTTATTTAAATATATTCAATGTTTTTTTTATTACTTGATTATCAGTTTTTTAAGTCTAAAAAGCGCTTTTAAATTGATTTAAGAAGCGAATATCATTTTCAAAAAACATACGGATATCGTCAATTCCGTATCGATTCATTGCTATTCGCTCTATACCCATTCCAAAAGCATAGCCCGAGTATTCATCGGGATTAATTCCACAATTTTTAAGAACGTTAGGGTCAACCATTCCACAACCCATTATTTCTAACCAACCGGTTCCTTTTGTAATTCGGTAATCCGATTCGCTCTCTAAGCCCCACCAAACATCTACCTCTGCACTTGGTTCGGTAAATGGAAAATAGGATGGTCGCATCCTAATTTTTGCTTTTGGGCCAAAGAATTCACTCGCAAAATACTGTAAAGTCTGCATTAAATCGGCAAAACTTACTCCTTTATCAATATAAAGCCCTTCAATTTGGTGAAAAATACAATGCGATCGAGCCGATATGGCCTCATTCCTGAAGACTTTTCCAGGAGAAATCGTGCGAATTGGCGGTTTGCCTCCTTCCATTACGCGCACTTGAACCGAACTCGTGTGTGTTCTTAACACTAAGTCATCCTCTCCATTCTTGTTTTCCACAAAAAAGGTGTCCTGCATGTCTCTTGCTGGATGTTCTTCTGGAAAGTTTAGCGCACTAAAGTTATGCCAGTCGTCTTCTACTTCTGGTCCTTCTGAAATTGAAAAACCAATACCAGCAAAAATATCTATGATCTCTTGACGCACCAATGATATGGGGTGGCGCGAACCCAATTCTTTAAAATTTCCTGGAAGGGTTAAATCATTGACTGAATGCTCATCATTTGTATCCGTTTCAACTGAACTTTTTAATTCAAGGATTTTTTCTTGAGCAAAGGTTTTTAGCTCATTTAGTTGCTTTCCAAATTCCTTTTTTTGATCGTTAGGAACAGACTTAAACGCGGCAAAAAGCTGTTTTAAAACCCCCTTTTGACCCAAGAATTTAATACGGAGTGCTTCCGCTTCTTCAGCAGAGTTGACTACTGTTTTTTCAAGTTCTTCCTTATATAATTGCAGTTGTTCTAGCATAACTCAGCGGCGGCAAAAATAGTAATCTTCATTGTCCAGCCAATCTTTGATATTCTTTTGTTTAGGCCGTTTCCAATGTTATGAGCGTAATCTCTGGCATTATTCCTACTCGACCCGGAAAACCAATAAAACCAAAGCCTCGATTTACATATAAATATTCGCTTCCTTCTTGATACAAACCTGCCCAACGTGGGTAACGATATTTTACTGGACTCCACTTAATAAATCCCGGAATTTCAACTCCAAACTGCATCCCGTGTGTGTGACCACTAAGTGTTAAATCAAATTTTTTATTGTGCGGTCTAACCTTCTCATCCCAATGGCTTGGGTCATGCGACAACAATACTTTGAAATCTGCTTCAGTATTTCCCGTAGCTTTATCCAAATCTCCTAATTGCGGAAACGGATCATTTCCCCAGTTTTCAACGCCAACCAACTGAATTTGCTCACCGTTTTTTTCTATGAATGCATGTTCATTCTTCAATAACTTAAAACCCATTTGCTCATGCACATCGTCCATGAGTTGTTGATCGTTGATTCGATCTTGCTCGGTTGGCCATTGGCGATAGATACCGTAATCGTGGTTCCCCTTTGTTGAATAGACACCATGTTTGGCCTTTAACGCTTTAAACACATCAATAAATGGCAGCACTTCTTCTGTTCTGCCGTTAACCAAATCACCTGTGAAAGCAATGAGGTCTGCATTCAAATCATTAACCATTTGTACACCACGCTTAACCTCATCGATACTATCAAAACTTCCTGAATGAATATCCGACAATTGGGCAATAGTGAAACCATCAAATGATTTTGGAAGATTGGGGAACTTCAAATTCACCCTTCGGACTTGATAGGCATATTTACCAAATGTAATGCCGTTAATCATTGAGATGAAAGGTATTCCAGCAACCACTAACCCTGCATTTTTCACAAATTTTCTTCGAGTTGGATTGTAATTCAAATCCTTTTTCTTAATTAATTGAACACCCAAAACTGGAAGCCCCAGTATCCAATCGATTAATACGATTAGTCCCAGAATAATTTTTCCAATCATCATGGAAAAAGACGCACCCATTACCCAATTCTGCAATGCACTTGGAAACACGGGCGGGTTATTCAAACGATAAAAAACCGCCGCTAATCCAGCAATCACAAACAGTTCGGTAATTAAAAAAGTCCACCTAACTTTATTCCAGAATGCTTTTTCTCGGTACCAATGTTTGAATCTTAGGTAGGTAATTACGCTTAAAAACAGGTAAATACCAATTGAAAAAAGAAACGCAATTAATCGGGGATTCATAGCCTGCAAAGGTGTGCGGATTGCTTTTTGTAAATTGTTAGAAATACATAAATGACGCTGCGCTTTTCATTTAAAATATTCTTGTGCGCCCATTATATTTGCAAAGTGCCGAATGAATCGAAAATTACTACCACACTGCAAGAGGAAACCGAGGAAAACCCAAGAGCTTTAACCGATAGTTTTAATCGTGAACATACCTACTTGCGCATTTCCTTAATTGAGAAGTGTAATTTAAGATGTACCTATTGTATGCCTGCTGAAGGAGTTCAACTTTCGCCCTCTAGTTCTATAATGACGGCACAGGAAATTCTAAGTATCGCCAAATCTTTTGTAAATTCTGGCGTTACAAAAATCCGTCTCACGGGAGGAGAGCCATTATTAAGAAAAGACTTTGATGTTATTTTTAATGGACTGTCTGATCTCCCCGTGGAGGTTGGCATTACTACAAACGCTGTGTTGCTAGATAAGTACCTTCCGTTATTTAAGGAGCGGGAGATGACCAGCATAAACATAAGTTTGGATACCTTATCCAAAAAAAAGTTTCGAGAAATTACTCGTCGGGACCAATTCAATCGGGTTTTAAATAACATCTATGCTGCATTAAATGCCGGCATACAACCTAGAATTAATGTCGTTTTGCTACAAGATTTCAACGAAGATGAAATCAACGATTTTATTGAACTGACGAAAGACGTACCCATAGTCATTCGATTTATTGAATTCATGCCATTTGAAGGAAACCAATGGAAAACTGAAAAATTGGTTTCATTGGCTTCAATTCTTCAGCAGGTTGCTGAAAAATTTGGTGGCGACCAAATTGTTCGACTTCAAGACAAACCAAACGACACCTCAAAGAACTACCGTATCAAAGGTTTTAGCGGTAGCTTTTCAATTATAAGCACGGTGACCAATCCATTTTGCGACTCCTGCAATAGAATTAGGCTTACTGCGAATGGAACGATAAAAAACTGTCTGTTTTCAAATGATGAGGTTAATATTTTGGGTGCACATAGAGCGGGAAAGCTGATTATGCCATTGGTTCAAAAAGCCCTTAATGCCAAGCATTTGGTAAGAGGCGGAATGCACACTCTGGAGCAATTCTCCAATGCAGAGAATAATCAAGTGAACCGCAGTATGATTCTTATTGGTGGTTAGATAACCTACCCACTTATCTTTTAACTGTAATCAAACTCTTGTTTAATCCACGTCTTGAAATAACTACTCACTGTTTATAAAATCCGAAACAAGCAAAAAGGTCGGCAATGCCTTTCAACATCTTTGTCAGTTAGCAAAAACTCATTACTATGTCTACATTTTGGAAAGTTATAATCGTTGGAGTATCTATTGCGCTTCTTGGGAGCTGCGTACCACAAAAAAAATATGCTGAACTGCAGAAAAACTATGAGAAAAGTGAAGCTGAGCGTAAGTATCTTTCTGGGGCAGTGAAGGATCTAGAAACTGAACGCAACGAATTAAAGGCGCAGGTTGAAAAACTTCAAAAAGATTTTGATGCGCTAAACGAAGCATACAGTACTAACAAAAAAGAGCATGAACTGCTGCAGGATAAATACAAAAAGTTAGACGAGTTCAAAAAACAGCTCTTAGACAACCAAGAAAAGTCAAATGCGGTGAGTAAGGCGGAAAACCGTCAACTGCTCAAAGAGATGATTAAAGCTCAAGAGGATTTACAAAAGAAGGAAGATGAGTTGAATCAAAAAGAAGCGGAACTTAATAAGTTAGCCGCACAATTGGAGCGTAACAAAAAGAACCTCAAACAATTGGAACGAGACCTTGACGCTAGGAGTAAACGTATCAATGAATTGGAGCAAATGATTGCAGATAAAGATGCTGCAGTTCGTGCATTGAAAGATAAAGTAGCTAATGCACTTTTAAATTTCAAGGATAAGGGGCTCACAGTTACTCAAAAAAATGGCAGAATATATGTGTCTATGGAAGCACAGTTACTATTTCCTAGCGGTAGTACCGTTGTAAATGCAGAGGGGAAAAATGCATTGGTAGAATTGGCAAAAGTCCTCGAAAAGCAATCTGACATTACAATATTAGTCGAAGGTCATACGGATATAGACCCTATGAGTGGTGCAGGTTGTATAAAAGACAACTGGGATTTGTCGGTAATGCGCTCCACTTCGGTTGTAAAGCTGATGCTCAAGAACTCCAAGATTGATCCTGCTATTTTAACTGCTGCTGGTCGTAGTCAATTTGTACCGCTAGACCCAGCGAAAACCGCCGCTGCGAAAGCCAAAAACAGAAGAATTGAAATTATTCTTACTCCAAATCTCGACCAGCTGTTCAAAATTCTGGATGAAGAGGCCCAAAAGCTAGAGCCAGAAAACCCTAATGAAAACTCAGATGACGAAGAATCGGACGATGATTTCAATAAGCCAGAATAGTTTTTTATTTTCGGTAAATGGATTACCGATGGGAACTTGCCGAAAAACCAGAAAAGAATCAAATTGAAAAGCTAACCGACGAGTTGGGTATAAGCCCTCTTGTTGCTCAGTTATTGGTGCAACGAGACATTAGCAACTTTGACCAATCCAAAGAGTTTTTTAGACCCAATCTAAGTTACCTCCATGACCCTTATTTGATGAAGGACATGGATAAAGCTGTCGCTCGAATATTGGACGCACTTGAGCAGGAAGAGAAAATTTTAATTTACGGCGATTACGATGTTGACGGGACTACCTCCGTAGCACTTATGGTTTCCTTTTTTCAGCATTTCTACCCAGATAATATTGACTACTACATCCCCGACCGATATGCTGAAGGCTACGGCGTATCGTTCCAAGGAGTAGATTATGCCAAGGAGAACAACTGCACTTTAATCATTGCTTTAGACTGCGGAATTCGAGCGCATGAAAAAGTAGATTATGCGTCAGAAAAAGGCATAGATTTTATCATTTGTGACCATCACTTACCGCATGGTGATTTACCAAAGGCCGTTGCCGTATTAGACCACAAACGTTCGGACTGCGAATACCCGTACAAAGAACTATCGGGTTGTGGCATTGGGTTCAAATTGTGTCAAGCCCTAGCTTCTGAACTGAATTTAGAAGACAATACCTGGGTAGGTTTATTAGACCTCGTGGCTATTTCTAGTGCATGCGATATTGTACCCATTACCGGAGAAAACAGGGTGTTGGTGCATTTAGGTATGGAGCAGCTTAACAATTCTGCAAGACGTGGAATTGACCAAATGATTGAATTGGCTGGAAAAAAAGGAAAACTAACCGTGACCGATGTGGTTTTTGTAATCGGCCCTAGAATAAACGCTGCCGGAAGAATTGAGCACGCAAAAAAAGCTGTTGAATTGCTCCTTTCCGACTCTGGAGAGCTGGCAGAAAAAGCTAGTAAGGTTTTAGAAGAACGCAACCTGGAACGGAGAGAATTGGATAAAACCATAACCGAAGAGGCGCTTTCTGCGATTGTGGAACAAAAAATCGAAAACAATAAGTCAACCGTAGTGTATGATGCCAATTGGCATAAGGGTGTGGTGGGTATTGTTGCCTCCAGATTAACCGAACACTATTACCGACCAACCATTGTACTTACCGAATCGAATGGAAAGGCGGTGGGTTCGGCTCGCTCTGTAAAGGGCTACGATATTCACGAAGCACTAACCCAGTGTGATGAGGTGTTAGAACAGTTTGGTGGTCACCAATTTGCTGCTGGAATGACCTTAGAAATTGGAAATGTTCCAAAGCTCCAAGCCAAATTTGAAGAAGTAGTTTCCAGCACCATTGACCCAGAATTATTGATTCCTAAAATTGAAGTGGATTTAGAAATTGACTTGTCGGAAATCAACGATAAATTTTGGAGACTGATAAAACAATTTGCTCCTTTTGGACCAGACAACATGAAACCCGTTTTTGTTACTCGGAACTGTATCGATGGAGGCTGGAGCAAAGCAGTTGGTGGAGATTTGACACACCTAAAACTGGACGTCGTTCAGCAGAATAACTCGAAGTTAAAAATCGGAGGCATTGCCTTTAACCAAGGTCATTTGATTGATAAAATAAAAGCCAAAAAACCTTTTGATATTGTTTACACCATTGAAGAAAACGAATGGCAAGGGAATGTGAGCTTGCAGCTTATGGTTAAGGATTTGAAGTTTCAATAGGAACTTATCCTATTGAAATACAAACGTTTTTAGGTTCCGTAAAAAACTTCAGCGCTTCAAAACCGCCTTCGCGTCCAACACCTGAATTTTTTGTACCACCAAATGGTGTGCGCAGATCACGCACCAACCAGCAATTAATCCACACAATTCCAGAATCCAAATCATTGGCGATACGATGCGCGCGAGTTAAGTTTTCTGTCCAAACAGTAGCAGCTAAGCCGTACTCGGTGGAGTTAGCCATCATCAATACTTCTTCTTCAGAATCAAACGGAGTAATGGTAACTACAGGGCCAAAAATCTCTTCTTGATTGGTTCTACAATCGTAGCTTAAGCCTTCAATTACTGTTGGTTCAATGTAATAACCATCGGCGTATTCGCCTTCTAAATGTACTTGTTTTCCGCCAGTTAATACTGTTCCACCTTCTTCCTGTGCCAATTTAATGTAGGACAAAACTTTTTCCATGTGTGGTTTTGAAACCACTGCTCCTAACTTAGCATCTGGGTCAAGAGAATGACTCACTTTTCGTTTAGAAACCTTTTCTACAAATGCTCTTTTGAACTTGTCATAGATTCCACGTTGCACAAATATTCTAGAACCACACAAACAAATCTGGCCTTGATTGGCAAAGGAAGAAGCTAATGTGGTTGCCAACATTTTGTCGAAATCGCAATCGTCAAAAATGATATTTGGATTTTTTCCACCCAATTCTAATGAGAGCTTTTTGAATTTTGGAGCGGCTACTTTAGCGATTTGTGCTCCCGTTGAAGTACCACCGGTAAAGGATACTGCGCAGATATCGTCGTTTTCTGATATTTCTGCGCCTACTTTGGGTCCTAAGCCATGAACGATATTTAATACACCTGCCGGCAAACCTGCTTCGATGCATAATTCAGATAGTAAATAAGCTGTCATTGGAGTTACTTCAGAGGGTTTTGCAACCACACAGTTTCCTGCAGCAATGGCCGGGGCAATTTTCCAAGTAAATAAGTACAACGGTAGGTTCCACGGTGAGATACAACCTACAACACCCAATGGATCTCGTCGTGTGTAATTCACCACTTTGTCTTCCATCATGTGTGCCTCAGAGGCAAAATGTAAGATGGCTGTGGCAAAAAATTCAAAGTTGGAAGCCGCTCGAGCAATGTCGACTTTTTGAGCCAACCAGAGCGGCTTTCCGTTATCAATTGCCTCAGCTTCGGCGAGTTTATCGTAGTTTTCATTGATCAGCTCCACGATTTTAAGCATAACCTTAGAACGCTTTTCTTTTGGTGTTACAGACCATTCTGGATAAGCAGCTTTAGCCGCTTTGACGGCCTCTTTAACATCGCTTGCATCCGAATCTGGAATTAAGGAATAAACTTTTCCAGTAGAAGGATTGAAGTTGTCGAGGTAATCGTTTGAATTTGGCGCTACCAATTCGCCATTTATATAATTCTGAAGCTTAAACATGAGCGTAGTTTAGGTGTACAAAGTTAGGGTTTCAATTGTTATTAAATTGATAGTGGACAATTGTGAATTGATAATTCAAAAGTCAATTCCTAGTAGGTTCTCACATCTGTTTCATAATAATGATCCGATTGAGCTTGCTCTTTTTTATCGGGATTGAACTCGTTGAAAGTGAATCCTTTTTGAATAGAGTACGCACCTGTTTCTCCCTTTTTGTTTAATGCCAAATAGCCCACTTGAAAATTCTTTGAATCTGGGTTTTTATCGATTATTCTTTGAATGGCCATTTCACAAGCTTCCTGAGGAGATTTCCCTTGCCGCATAAATTCGACAATAAGAAATGCTCCAACGGTTTTTATAACCGCTTCTCCTTTCCCTGTAGCTGTTGCAGCTCCTATTTCATTATCTACATATAGTGCTGCTCCAATTATAGGTGAGTCTCCCACTCTTCCGTGCATTTTCCAAGCAAGTCCCGATGTGGTACAAGCCCCACTTAAATTGCCTTTTTTATCCAGTGCTATCATCCCAATGGTATCGTGATCCTCAACATTTATCTCGGGCTTATAGTTGGCATCGGTTTTCCATTTTTCCCAACGCTTTCGCGCTTTTTCGGTCAGTAAATCTTCTACTTCAAAACCTTGGGAAAGCGCATAATCTTGTGCCCCTTTTCCAGCCAACATTACATGAGGCGTTTTCTCCATAACCAAACGAGCTATCCGGATAGGGTTTTTGATTCCTTGCAGAAAAGCAACAGAACCCGCATTGCCAGTTTCGTCCATAATGCACGAATCGAGCGTTACGTTTCCTTCTCTATCGGGTAATCCACCATAGCCTACGCTCGTTACTGCTGGATCACTTTCGGGTATTTGAACCCCGCTTTCTACTGCATCTATTGCGCGTCCGCCTTTATCTAAAGCCTCCCAAGCTTTTTCATTGGCCTTAAAACCAAATTTCCAAGTAGAGAGCACCACGGGTTTTATTGGTTCATTGGGTTGCTCTTCAACAGTATCTTCTGTATTTGAATTGCTGCTTGTAGCAAAGCCTACAAAACCCAGAAGCGGAATTGCGGGGAGTGCTAATCCCAGTTTTTTTAGAAACGATCTTCTGTTTGCCATAATCTAAATTTTGGACAAGGTAGGGATGAAACAGTTGAATTTGAATGGGCTTGGTTTCAATTATTTAAATAATCGCTGTTTCAGCAGTCGCTCAAAAAATTCTATGCAGGAAATAAATGCCCAACAATGCATGTATTTATAAGCAACTTGTTAATGAGACTATTATCTAAAACTCATACTTCTTGAGCTATTTATTGACTACAATTCTCATTAAGAAATTCAACTATTTTTCTTACTTCGGAATATTTATTCAATTGAAGTTTGTTGGAACGCTCATTGTATGCATTGCAATAGTTTGCGTTCCGATCCATCCAACCTTTAAAGCTCTTACTGTTCAATTCAAAGGCAACACCATTTTCATCAATAATTATCCATTCGTCATCGTATTGCGGTGCAACTTTCTGGGTTGCCATATCTACGGCAATTTGGTTTCTAGCACTCGTAATCGATTGTTTGTCATTACTGATGGTTTTGGCCGCTTTACTCTGTTTTTTTTGTGCCGCTTCTGTCTTTTCTTTGGAATAAACTTCAGGATATGGGTCACGAATTAAATTAAATTTCCCTTTTTCTACAATTGGCAATAAGTCTAAAGCATAACGGTTCCACTCTAAGGTTTTATCGCCTCTTGTTTGTGTTACCTTCCAAATGTGCGAAGCATAATAGGGCGTAACTTTTCCGTTTTCATCTTCAAAGTAAACCGTTTTATAAGACCACTTTCCTGTATAATGGTCTGTATTATCAGGCATTTTAGTAGTTGGGCATTTTAGTTTTTGTGGAGGAGCAGTATATTCTCCAAGACCAGAAGTCTCAGCACCAGAGGAACTCATGCGAGCTGAACTGTTTGGGTTGGTCATTGGTTTATTAATAGCCGTTTTGATTACTACCACATTTCCCTCTTTTACAGTGCCATCTACTAATGTAATTTGACCTGGATTAAAATCCTCTCTCTTAAAGTCGGCTCGAGTCAATTCTAAGCCAAAAGACTTTATTTCATTACGCGTATACTTATATTTTTTTTTATCAAACGTTTTAATACTGATTTTTACCGTGTCTCCATCATCAATTTTTAATTGAATTTTACCTTGAAGCTTTTCATCACTAGGAAGTACAACATAACCAGTTTGGTACCTAGTGGATACTGTGGAACCATTTGAACCTCCGAGAGTGTATTGACTAAATACTGAAACAGGAAATAAAAATGCGGTTAAAACCAGAATTGAGAACGCTTTCATAAGTATATCATTCCTCAAAGATGGGTTATGTTAATGATATAATCGACTTATAATCAATATATTTCGAGTTTGAAATTAGTGAACCCTCCGATTATATACTGTTCCAATCCATTTTGGCTGTATATTGGGATAAATAATTGAGTCGCTGTTTTATCAGTTTTTCAAAAAAGTTTTTTCCGCTTTTGGAGTGATTGAATTCAATCCAACTAGACCCACCGTAAACTTTGAATCGACCACCATTATTGTAAATGGTTAACCGGTAATATGGTACTGTTAAACAAAATGTTTCGAGCAGGCTCCTGAAGTAAATGCAAATACCCTTTGGCCGCAGCTCAATATACGCCTTGTTGGGATACTTATCTTTGTTGAGTTCTTTGGCTATGTCCGGTGAACTTGTGGCAATAAGCATTTTAGGCGAACCATTTCCACCCATTTTTATTCGAGTCCAAAAGGAAAATGATGGACCTACGGCTTTGCAAATTTCTTCGTTAATCTTCTTGTGATTGTATGATACATTTCTCAACACATCACTTCAGACAGATTGCTCCACAAAAAGTTAAACCAGAACGGGGAATTTTTGATTAGTTGCACTTCCTTGTTCTTTAATTGCAGGCATAAACGCTTTTCTCGGCATTTGTTATTTCGAACCTAAAGACTTAAAATGGTCCGTAAGATTTGAGAACCTATGAAGTAATACACCTTTTTTTCTCTGAATTGTACTACTACTAAACAGAGTACGATGGGAAAATTATTAATTGTAGGTGGAAGTAAAGGAATAGGAAAGGCTTTACTCGATATGGAATTGGAACAACGAGAAGTAGTAAACATAAGCCGATCCGAACCCGAAACTCAACATTCGAACTTGACACACTATGGCTTGGATGTTTTAAAGGACGAACTCCCGACAATAGACGATTTGGATGGTATAGTTTACTGCCCAGGAAGTATCAACCTGAAACCAATTGGTTCCTTAAAACAAGAGGATTTTCAACAAGATTTTGAAGTGAATGTATTAGGTGCAGTTCGGGTAATTCAGCACTACTTCAGAAAACTAAAAAAAGGAAATAATCCAAGTATCGTACTGTTTAGTACTGTGGCTGTAAAAAAAGGAATGGCGTTCCACGCTTCTGTTGCCGCGGCAAAAGCGGGTGTTGAGGGAATCACAAAATCACTTGCTGCAGAATTTGCACCCGCTATACGTGTAAACTGTATTGCACCTAGTATTACCGACACCCCACTTGCCGCACAGTTATTAAAGAACGACGAGCGCAGAACCTCACTGGGAAATAACCACCCTTTAAAGCGCGTAGGCGAAGCGGAAGAAGTTGCTGCTGTTGCAAGTTTTTTGCTTTCTGAAAAAGCTAAAAATATTACCGGTCAAATTTGGGGAGTAGATGGAGGAATGGGTAGCTTATAAGTTGCTATTTTTCATCAATTTAAAAGCAGATTTTCAGCTAAAAAGCTAACCTTTGCGGCGCGATGCTGCGTTATCTAAAACATTGGAATAAATACCTAAAGGCATTCTTGATATGGCGCAGCCAACACATTAAGAACAAACCCTTCGTGCTTATTTTAAGCGTTGTAATGGGATTCTTATGTGCAGTAGGGGCATACTGTTTAAAACAAGGCGTTCAACTGGTAGAGTCCTTTTTTGTAGATACTGTGATTAAGCAGAGTGGCTATGCATTCTATTTTCTGCTGCCGATAATCGGTATTGTGATTGCCCAATTGATTATTAAATACTTCATAAAAGAAGAAGTAGGCACCGAAATCCCCAATACGTTGCATGCGTTGAGCAAAGGAAACGGCATGATTTCTAAAAAACGGACGTATTCGTCGGTTTTAACGGCAGCATTCACGGTAGGTTTTGGTGGGTCTGTAGGATTAGAAGGCCCAGCCGTTGGTACATCTTCTGCAATTGGAAGTAACTTAAGCAAAGCATTACGACTCAATCAAAAAACTAGAAAATTACTCATAGGTTGTGGTGCAGCGGCGGCCTTATCGGCAATCTTTAAAGCTCCCGTTGCGGCAATAGTATTTGCTATGGAAGTAATCCTATTGGATATCACCACATTCAGTTTGATTCCATTATTGCTCTCGAGTGTTACAGCAGCCATGTTTTCGCGACTATTTTTTGGTGATGACTTGTTGTTCCAATTTCAGATACACGAAAACATCCAATTTGTTGACATTCCCTTTTACCTTTTACTGGGTTTATTAGGAGGGTTTACTGGCGTTTACTTTACTAAAGTCAATTTTTTGGTCACCCGAGTGTTTGGTAAAATGAAAAAACAACCCACAAAAATTCTGATTGGTGGGCTAATTATAGGGGTTCTCATTTTCCTTTTTCCTCCGCTTTACGGTGAAGGGTACTCTACTATATATCAATTAATTGGAGGCAATGCTTCTGAGGTATTAACCAACAGTCAGTTTGAAGGCTTTTCAGATAATATTTGGATTATACTGGGCTTCTTGAGTTTGGTGATTTTCTTTAAAGCCTTTGCTACTTCTATTACCTTGGGTGCAGGAGGAATTGGTGGGATTTTCGCGCCTACCTTGTTTATGGGGAGTATTATGGGTTTTGTTTTTTCCAGATTTATTAACGAGACAGGTTTGAGCAAACTATCCGAAGCTAATTTTTCGCTAGTTGGTATGGCGGCGCTTATGGCGGGAATTTTACAGGCACCATTAACCGCCATTTTTTTAATCGCCGAAATAACCGGTGGCTACGAACTATTCATCCCTTTAATGTTGGCCACTTCTATAAGCTACTTAACGGTAAAATATTTTACGGAACACTCAATTTATACGGCTCAATTAGCCAAAAAAGGTCAGCTGATTACGCACGATAAAGATAAGGCTGTGCTTACCTTAATGGATCTTAAGCAAGAAATTGAAACCAATTTTAGAACCATACAACCGTATCAAACCCTCGGAAACTTGGTAGAAGAAGTAACTAAGAGCAAACGGAACTTGTTTCCAGTGGTAGATAGCGCCGGATTGTTTTTGGGTGTAGTTACTCTTGATGATATTAGAGAAATAATGTTTGATCGGAGAAGGTACGAGTCTACCTTAGTTCATGAATTGATGCATATGGCACCCGAACACATTGAAACGAAAGATGACATGCAAAGGGTTATGGAAAAATTTGAATCCAGTGGTGCATGGAACTTACCAGTAGTTCACGAAGGCAAGTACATAGGTTTTGTATCTAAATCCAGGCTATATTCCGAGTATAGGAAGCAACTAAAGGACTTTTATAGAGGAGTGGACTAATTAATGATTGTGCGGCCAGAGGGTTTGGATAAAGAGGCTACTATTCCGTCCAGCGTAATTTGATATTCAAGTAGTTCGATTACTTTGTCCTGGTCGGAAGCTTCTTGTGCCTGCTTAATTTCTAAAGCGTTTTCTGCTTTCATTCTTGCCACGTTTTTAAGCTTAAAGGAATAAATAGCCCCCTCAACGGCCCGCTTTAAACGGTCTTTTTCTTCAGTAACAATTATTTGGTGCTTGCCCCAATCGTGCAGTTCATACCGAGCCGCTAATAACTCTGCGGCCAACCCACTTATTTCTGCATCCCTATCGTTACTAAATGCGGAAATATTCCATTCTTCCTCATCAAGTTGGTCCAAGATTTTAGAAAACAGTTTTTCATGTTTCGGATTAGAAAACTCCATTTCGTCACGTTCTAATTCGTGCACAATAAACTCTGCTACATTCACTTCAACTTCCTCTTCTGCTTGTTTCATCGAAATTTCTTGTTCACCGTAATTCAAAAGAATCCGCAACAGGTCAATCTCTTGTGCATCTAAATCCTCTCCAAGTCCAATCGTTTTGTCTTGAACCGCCGTTTCAAAGCTTACTTCATCTGGCGGGCCTGGGTCTGAATAAGATTGTCCTGTTCGAGATTTTTCAGCATGCTTTTTTCTGCGTACTTTATTCAACTCATTGAT
The DNA here is from genome assembly GCA_965660875.1 of Salibacteraceae bacterium. Lineage (GTDB taxonomy): Bacteria > Bacteroidota > Bacteroidia > Flavobacteriales_G > Salibacteraceae > UBA6770. The sequence continues at coordinate 45,900 of CBFIBQ010000001.1, forward strand.
TAGCACTTTCTCTGAAACGTCTAATAAAGTTGAACATTCTTTTATGTAAACAGACCTTGATATCTCCTCTGGAATAAGCGCAATAGTGGATACAATGTCTTTGATTAGTTCCGCACGCTTGATGGGATCATTACCCGTATCCGCAAGAAGCATGTTGGTCTTCGTAACTACAAAGTCCTTTGCATTTATATTTAAATATTCTTGAATGTCCTCAAGTGCATTAGCCTTTGCGAAACTGTCTGGGTCCTCTCCCTCAGGAAAAGAAACCATCTTCACATTCATTCCCTCTTCCAGAATCATGTCTATTCCTCGAAAAGAAGCACGAATACCAGCTGCATCACCATCGTAAAGCAACGTAATGTTATTCGTGTAACGCTTGATCAGTTTTATTTGGTCTTGGGTTAAAGCCGTACCCGAGGAAGAAACCACATTTTTTATTCCAGACTGGTACATCTGAATAACATCGGTATAGCCTTCAACCAGGTAACAGTTATCTTCTTTTATTATCTCGCCCTTTGCAAAATAGATTCCATAGAGTACGGCACTTTTATTATATATCAGTGACTCTGGGCTGTTCAAATATTTTGGAACTTTCTTGTCTTTCAGAAGGGTTCGTGCGCCAAAACCTAGGGGTCTACCCGATAAATTATGAATAGGAAAAATCACGCGTCCTTTAAAGCCGTCATAGTACTTTTTATCTCCTTTGGGAGATTTTTTTACCAATCCGCTGGACTCTAAAAACTCTTCTTTGTACCCATTCTCTAATGCCGTTTTATAAAAGTGTTCCCATTCATCTTTGGCGTATCCAAGTTTGAACTTATCAATAGTATCTTCCGTAAACCCGCGCTCCTTGAAATAGCCTAAACCAATGGATTTTCCTTCATCAGAGTTGTGAAGGTTCTCCTGAAAATGCTTTTGTGCATATTCTGTTACTATGTATAAGCTTTCGCGTTCGCTTTCGGCTTGCTTTTGTTCGTCAGTTTGTTCTTCTTCCTCCAGCTCAATGTTGTAACGTTTGGCTAAAAAACGGAGCGCCTCAGGAAATGTAAAGTGCTCATGTTCCATGAGGAATGTGACCACATTTCCGCCTTTACCAGAGCTAAAATCCTTAAAGATTTGCTTTTCTGGAACGACATAAAAAGAAGGTGTTTTTTCGTTGGCAAATGGGCTAAGGCCTTTAAGCTGTCTACCAGACTTTTTGATATTCACAAAGTCGGCAATGACTTCCTCAATCTGAGCAGTCATTAATATTTCGTCGACTTTATGTTTTGGTATCATGGTCCAACAAAGCTAAAATTTAGAGCAAAAAAAAGCCGCTTAAGCGGCTTTAAATCACTCACTAAATTTCTTATTGAATGTTGATGCGTTTTGTTAAAACATTATCTCCATTGGTTACCGTAATAAAGTAAAATCCTTTCTCCAGTTCGGCTACATTGTATTCTTTTTCAAATATTTGTTCGTTACTGGTTTCTTTTATTGAAAGCACTTTTTCACCAAGAATATTTACAATTTCAATCGATACATCACTATCCACTTTAGTTTCAACATGAATCGAAACTAACCCATTTGAAGGGTTCGGGAACACACTAAACTTAGGTGTATTCGAATTTCCTAAATCCAAAATACTTGTGGTATCTTCTAAACCTGGAGCTTCTGGTGCGTTTGGATCTTTTTGAGTCACAAATGTAAATGTGTCTACATTCGTTGGGTTATTTTTATTTGTAATCTGATAGGTCACGTAAGTTTCTGTGTATTCTTCAAAAAAATCAGGAAGCGTGACGTAATACTTAAACGAAAACTTTTCCCCAACCTGAATTACACACGAACCCGTATCAATTAAACCTATTAAACACTCAAAACAATCGCAAAACTCAACACTCCAATCTTTTTGCTGTGTTACATTCTCTGAAATCAATTCGTAGAAATAACTGATAGAATCTGTACCGTTATTTTCAATGGGTGCTTCGTACTCATTTCTATCTTCGGGATATAAGCCACAAATAATTGTATCCTTTGTGGACTTCAGTTGAGCCATTGCTCCAAAAGCAAATAGGTGAATAAAAACACCAAGTGAAAATTTCTTTATAACTGACTTCATACTAGTGAATGTTTGTAGATTTTAAAAAACAAACGCGAAGGAAATGAACCCTTTGCGTTTCTATAGTATTATTTGATTAATTACTTCTTAACAACAGACTGTCTAGCAACAACGCCTTCTTGTCCTGCTACTTCAACAAAATACATTCCTTCATCAAGAGTATTCATGTCGATGGAAATCTCATTGTTTCCTACTGACACGTTAGCTACAGTTGAAGAAACTACCGCACCCGTTACAGCTACAACTCTAACTGTGGCATCAAAAGACTTCTCGCTGTTAACTCTTAAAGTAGAGTTACCAGACGTTGGGTTTGGAAAAATGCTAACACCAGAAATAGCGCTATTCAAATCAGCAACAGAAGCGTTGATATCAAAAAGCTCTGGCTTTGCAGTTCCCTCTTCAACATCTGCAGAAACTCCAGACAAAATTCCTTGTTCTCCTTCTGTAACAAAAGCATATACCTCTAATTCATTTACATCGACAGGAATATCGTTCAATTTTTCCGGAACATCGTACTCATACAATTTAGTGAAGAATGAACCCTTAAACGTTTCATCGATTTCTTCTCCCCACTGTCCAGTCAATACAGCTCTTAACATGTGGTCATGACGATAATAGTTGGGTGATTTAGTTGCATCATATTTTGCCGGGTAGTATCTTTGTGCGCCACTTTGAGGACCCCAAATTCCGCTTTGCAAAATCCCAACATTCATTCTGTTCGTTACGTTTTGCTCATCTGCAGTATAGTATGCTTCAACAGCTACATATAATTTCTTGTCAGCAGGTACATATACACCTTTAACTCCTACGTTTACTGGAGAATCCTCTCCTAAAACTGTTGTTCCGGTAGTAGCCCAAGACCCTCTACTTTGTGCTGTTCCAGAACGTTGACCATTCCCAGGAAATATCGTTCTATTTACTGCTCCTGCAGGAAAACCACTTAACTGAACATCAGGGTGCCCGTAATTTACGTCACCATAATTTATGGTATTTGCAGGTGCATCTGTATACGTATTGTAGTTTGGTGTTCCAGATGCATAACTACCAGCGTGGATATTAATCAATACAACATCTCCAGGATTGTTCGCTGAAAACTCATCTGCTCTTTTGTGTCCATCAGGGCAGTATCCACAGGTTTTACCTGTAAACTCCTCTAAGACCACATTTTTTTTCTCAATATCTTTGGTTACTAAGTTTTGAGCGGAGAGCCCAGAAGAAAACAAAGCACCAACTGCAATAAATAAAAGTTTTTTCATTTTTCTTGAATTTTGTTATTTGACTTACAATGTTAAGCATAATTTCAACAGTTTCTACATCGGGCTGCATAAAAATTTGATTATCAGTCCTATTGACAGATTACTGACAAAAAAAGCCCCATAAACGAAGCGTTTATGGGGCTTTAAATATTGCTCGACGCTTTAAATCACCGTCTTACTTTACAAATGTAGTAGAGTAACCTTCAATGTTCACTACATATACTCCGTTTGGTGCAGAAGATAAGTCAATTACCTCAACATTGTTTTCTTGAAGATCTCTTACTTCTTGAAACACAACTTGACCGGTCATATTAACTATTTGAATGTTTTTAGCACCCGCTTGTGTTGCTAATAGGTTCAACGAGTTATTCGCATAGTATACTTTGCTGAACTTACTATTAATCTCTTTTAAGCTAATGGTGCAACCATCATAGGAAAATGTTCTTGAAGCCTCGCCTCTTTTAACAGCTCCGCCAACTGTAACTTCCACGCTAAGTGTTCCAGTGCTCGCCTGTAGTTCAGGAACTTCTACTGTTAACTGTGTCGCAGATGCAGTAAGCACCTTACACGCTTCACCTCTAATCTCCACCGTGTTGTTTGCAGCCGTTGGATCAAAGTTTGAACCAGTAATCGTTAATGTTTCACCACATTTAGCTTTAACAGGCGTGTACGAAGTAATTTGCGGCGTTACATTAGGAGACATATTATAAGTAGTACAAGACGTATCGTTAGAGCTATTAGAGTCACCGTTATAATTTGATATCATGCACACGTCAAAGTTACCTACAGTTGTAGGGAAATCAACAAGAGCAGCGATTTGAGCTCTAGAGGCTGTAGCATTAATACTTGCACCTGCTGCGATTGCTCTGTTTAACGTTAGGTTTAAAGTATTGTTGGCAGAACCTACTATTAACACTACCGGCACTCTACTTCCAGCAGGAATTGAAGTCGATCCTGCATTTTGTAAAGTAAATGTAACCTCTTGAAGCTGTGATTGTCCCAACTCAAAATCTATTCCAGTTGGCACCGGATCTGTTACAGAAACTGCTGTAACAGCTAGATCGGCAGGTGGTGGAGTTGAAGAATAATAAATGTTTACACAAGAAGTATCATTTGATGCATCAACATCTGCGGCAAAAAGGGTTCTTAGACACACTGTATGCATGCCATCTGTAAGACCGAAAGCAGAAGCACCAAAATTTATACCTGGAGTACCTAAGTTTCCTTGTGTAGCACCAGCCGCTAAAGCACTCGCAGGTCTATTCAAAGTCAATACACTATCGCCATCGATTTCAATCACAAGTTGAATTGCTTCATTAGTTAAAGCAGCTCCGTAATTTGTCATTGCAAAGCGTACGGCCTTTGGAATACCGGAATACACTGTGTCTCCATTACTCGGATCGGTAATTGAAGAGACACCTACATCAACTTGAGCGCTGGCGCTAAAAGCCAATACAGTAAATAGCGTTAAAAATAATGAGTTAATTTTTTTCATAATCGTTTTTTGTTTTAAATTGAGGGGGTAAATTTAATATTATTTATGTCAACAAAACACATTGTTTGTATTGAGGTTTGGCTTGCTAGAAAAAATAAACTAATCACTTAACACATTCCGCCAGTGTTAAACAAATCATCGTGAACAAACTCTGTTCTTTTTTACTTACTGCTTTGCAATATTTCTGAACTTAGTTGGTTTATACAACAGCATATATACACTATGAGAAATCTTACCCTTTTTACGTTACTTTTAACTTCCACGTTAGCCTTTGCATCCCAGAACGGCAGTGACATTAAAGACACCACTCACGTAGCTGTTTCAGACAGCCTCTTTGAGTTAAACTTTACGGATATTGAATCGGTTAGCATTCTTGATCAGCGTTTTTCTGACTTTGCAAAATCTAATCAATCACAATTTACATATGCGGATACCGCCGAAACGCTCAATCTTGATTTTGTTGAATTAAACGATTCTATTTTAAGAAAAAACTTAGATGCTATTGACCAAAAAACCCCGCTTACCTTATCCTACAATTCCAGAGTAAAGGCTTTTATCAACCTTTACGGAAATAAAAAAAGAATGCTGTCGGCAAAAGTTCTTGGTCTTCAGGAATATTATTTTCCTCTGTTTGAAGAAATACTAGATAGGTACAATATGCCATACGAAATTAAATATTTGGCAGTTGTAGAGTCGGCATTAAACCCTACGGCAAACAGTCGTGCAGGTGCAAAGGGGTTGTGGCAATTTATGTACAGCACCGGTAAAATGTACGGGTTAAAAGTTAATTCCTATACTGATCACCGCTTTGACCCTATTAAATCTACTGAAGCGGCTTGTAAATACCTAAGTTATTTGAACAAGTATTATAATGACTGGAATTTAGCCCTTGCCGCCTACAATTGTGGCCCAGGAAATGTAAATAAGGCAATTCGGCGCTCTGGCGGCAAAAGAGGTTATTGGGAAATCTATTCTTATTTACCCAGAGAAACGAGAGGTTATGTTCCCGCATTTATAGCAGTGAATTATGTTATGAGTTTTCCTGGAGACTTTAATATAAAGCCTATTAAACCATTGACTTCTCATTTTGAGAATGACACGGTTGAAGTTACTGGACCAATGAGTTTTGACCACCTTTCGAGTACATTAAATATATCTAAAGAAAAACTCGAATTTCTAAATCCGGTATATAAGCTTGGATATATACCGAACGACGGAAAAAAACACACGTTAAATTTACCATTAGATCAATTAGGCGTATTCGTGTCAAATCAAGATTCAATTTTTGCTTTGTACAATCAGAAAGCAGATGATTCTGAAGAAGTTCTTGCTGCTCAAGAACAATTAGAAATCTATCGAGTAAGAAATGGAGATTACCTTGGTAAAATTGCCAATCGCTATGGAGTATCTGTACGGGATTTGAAAGAGTGGAATGGGTTACGGTCCAATAATTTAAGAATTGGCCAGCGCTTAACGATTTACTCAAAAGGAAACGCCCCAAAACCCAAGTCTATTTCACCGATAAAAACGACAACATCCGGTAATTACGAATATTACACGATTCGGAATGGTGATACTTTATGGGATATTGCAAAAGCGAAGGGTTTGACGACAACGCAAATTAAATCGCTCAACAATAACCTCAACGAACGACGCTTGAAGCCAGGCGATAAAATAATTGTAGGTAAAAAGGGTTAACATTGAAGTACATAATATACCTTGTTTGTCTTTTAGTATTAAGCAGTTGCGAAACCGACAGTTCGGACTTTAAACCAGGCTACTCAGGTAGTTATGGAGAGCTGATTGTGGTGGTTCCTGAGCATCTCTGGAATGCCCCAGTTGGGGATAGTATTTTTACACTGCTTAACGAAGCTGAATATGGGCTCCCTCAGCAGGAGTCTCCGTTTACGGTAATTCATGTAAAGTCCAAAAAATTTTCCAGTGTTTTAACCAGTCACCGCAATGTACTTTATATAGACATTAAGAAAAAACACTCCGGCCAAGAGGCTACTTACGTACTTGAAAAAAGTAAGTGGGCAAAAGGTCAAATGGTGGTCCGATTTACGGCTCCCGACAATGCCTCCTTTTTAAAATTATTTACAAAAGATATTGAGCACATAAAAAGCCTCTTTGCCAATGCAGAACTAAACCGGCTTATGCTCAAAAACAAAAAATTTGGTAGTAAAAAAATAAACACTGAAATCCTTAAAAAACAAGGATTTAAAATCCTTACGCAAAAAGACATGCGCATTGAAAAGCACGACGCTGATTTTTTGTGGCTGCGACTAGAGCGCGAAATGCCTAAAGGCGGATATCAGCATCAAATAAGCCAAGGTCTTTTTATCAAAACAATACCCTATTCAGATAAGCAACAGTTTTTAGATACGAACATTAGACTAGCTATGGACTCCATTTTAAAGAAACACATACCCGGTCCAAGTGAGGGTAATTATATGGGTATTGCCGACACTTATGTAAAACCGATGTATCAAGACATTAATTTTAAAAACAACTTCGCAAAAACGATTACTGGCCTATGGGAAATGAAAGGCAACTTTTTTGGCGGGCCTTTCTACTGTATAATGCTTTTGCACCCTAACAAAAAAGAAATACTGCTGGTGTATGGTTACGTATTTGCGCCGCAATTCAACAAAAGAGAATATTTGAGAGAAGTAAAAGCGGTCATGCACTCTTTGCAGTTCATTGAAGCCGAATCATAAAAACAATTCTTGCAACACGCTTAGCGACTTTAATTTCCCAACTCTATCAATGTGATACGTATAGTATTTGAGTATAGCACTCAGTAGGCTTCCTCTTTGTATATTATCCAACTTAAGTTTGAATTCAAAGCCATCTTCCATCAATTTGAACAATAGCTTGCTCTCCGAGGAATCTAAATAGTGCAGATGAACAGGTCTTAGAATTGTAAATTGACCCTCTCTAAGGTCAAAAAAGAACTGGTGTTTTACATTTACATCCATAGATGGTTCTATCCCTAAATACCGCGTTAGTCTTAGCAGAAACAATAAATGAAAGTTGGCTTGATACTCGTGTTCAAAATACTCTGTAGAAGAGGCTACAAAGTGAAACAGACCTTCATGTGCATCATTTTCTTCCATTGACTTTGACACGATCTCAGCCAAGAAAAAGGCAACTGCTGTTTGCTCCATTCTGCCTCTTATATTGGTTCGCGCCTTAATTGGTCGGACAGATTTTATAGCAAACAACTTTGATTTCGGAGATTTTTGCAATTCAATTTCAACCTCATTCAAGGGAAATAGCAGTGCAAGCTGACTTTTTTTTGCTTTACTCGATCCTTGAAACACAAAGGTTTCCAGTTTATCCTGACTGGTTAAAACTTTAACCATAAACCCAGATTCTCTAAACCGGATTTTCCAAAGAAATATTGCTCTTACCGTTAACTCCACTCAATAATTGCCCACTTGGTTATTCCAGCGAATTTCAATTAAAATCCGTACTTATGCAGTTGGAATTGGAAAAAAATTTTAACCATGCAAAAACTGTTTTTTTTAGTCGCAGTACTCTGTTCTCTTGGCGCCATTTCGCAACCAAACAATGGCTATTTGTCATTTGACGGCGATACTAATTTTTTAGAAATTACATTGAAAAAAAATATAGGTGCAATAGATAAAACTATTGAGTTTTTCTTCGAAACCTGCGACAATCAAACAAGCCTAAATAAGGCGGGTTTAGTAACATTTCCTTTAGAGGGAATATCGGTAAGCCTAACGGTAAATGCTTCTGGTAGCGCGGCAAACTTTCACATTGAAAAAACGTCCAACCCAAACGCAACTCAAATTATTGCAGCGCCCATTTACAGACACAACTCGTGGAACCATGTGGCAATTTGCTATCATGCGATTGACTCTAGCATGAGTTTGTTTTTTAATGGAGATAGTCTTGGCACTGCAGACTCAATGAAAGTGAACTCCAGTAAAATGATAATCGGCTCAAAAGCGACAACATTTTTTAAAGGTAATATTGACGAAGTACGGATTTCGGATGGTTGTATTTACAACAGCAATTACCCTACCCCTAATGCACTTACCGCCAGCAGAACAACGGATAACCTTTTCCTGCTCAACTCAGCGATTCCGCCGAACAAATTTATATCCACTGGAAACTCTGTTGATACTGCAACTATTTTCGGAAATATCACCTTTATTGAAAGTACTGCAGTTACATCTGACACCGCGGTTTGTGGAGGAGATAGTTTGACCTTAAACGCTGATGGCGGGTCTAGCTTCAAATGGACGTCGAAAAACTTTATAGTCAATGATACTTTAAGTTCTCCTCAAGTTTATTTTACGATTAGCGACACTTTAGCAGTTAGAATTGGCAACGTAAACGGTTGCTTTTTGAATAAAAGCATTGCGGTAATGGTAAATCAATTACCATTAGTTAACCTAGGAAACGACACCACCATTTGCGTAGGAGACGCTATTTTATTGAATGGAGGAAACTTTTCCAGTTACTTATGGTCCTCGGGAGCTACAGACTCCATTATTCAAACCAACAATGATACGGTTTGGTTGCGCGTTAGCAACTCAGCCGGTTGCTCTGGCGCAGATACCATAACCATTGATAAGTACCCAGAAATCAAAATCAATTTGGGACCCGATACTCTTCTACAAACTGGGTATTCCATTAAAATTGAAGCGCCTGATTATTTTGCAAGATACAACTGGTCTACCGGTGAAAAAACGGCAGCCATACTAGCTACCTTACCTTTAATTTACAGCGTAACCGTTACAGACTCTAACGGATGCACCGCAACCGACGAAATTTCGGTCAGTTATCCTCCTGCATCTGTATTGGAAAACTCAACTGGTGAGCAGATTGTCGTCTACCCTAACCCGAGTAATGGAACGATTCGCATAAGCGGCACATCGATGAATGAAGGGCCTATACGGTTCACAATAACAGACATGTTCGGCCGGGTAATAACAGCTATGGAAACACAAGTCCCAAATGCTGAGTATACTTTTCCAAAAGATTTGAAATCGGGCCTTTACTTTTTATCTATTGCTGGGCCGCAACCAATAAGCTTACCTATCCTTTTGCAGCAATAAGGTTTCTAAGGTCAACAAAAGCATTTTCAAAGTTTCCACCATTGATGTGATCCACCAACATCATTGCAGTTTCTTCGGGGGATTGCAGTTCTCCGTCGTTTTTTAATGCAATAAACCGATCCACCATATCAAACTTTTCCTTTGGTGTGCTTCTAATTTGCTCTTGCATAGGCGATTCAACTATACCTGGTGCTATTGCTTGAATTGAAAAGGATTGAACCCCGTTTAATTTTGCCTCTTCTTTGACAACTTCAGTCAGCATATTTACTCCAGCCTTTGTGGCACAGTACATACCCCAACCCGGGTAAGGGGCTACAGATGCACCTGAGCTAATATTTAAAATTACTTTTTCAGACTCTTTTTCTTTATACGCTGCCAAAAACCCGTTAATTAGAATTGCGGGAGCTACCATATTTAACTTGTATGCATCAGCCAGTTCGTTTCCATCAAGCTCACCGTGGTAGCCAATTTCTCCAAGAGTACCCGCATTGTTTATCAGGTAAACACTATCTGCCTTAAAATGATCACCGAATCTGAATTTCGCTGTAGAGACCTCATCAGTTAAATCAATTTGTTTGTGCACATAGTTTGGGTGAGAAATCTCACACTTTCTGCTGATACCCACTACTTGATTGTCTTCGCTTTTTAATAACTCCTCGGCCAAGGCTTTACCCAAACCAGACGATGTACCCGTTATGTAATAAACATTCATAATCTACACTTCTATTGCTTGTTTTAAATCATTTATTAAATCATCTGCATCCTCAATTCCTATACTGAGTCGAATCAAAGATGCTTTGATGCCTAATTTTTCTCTTTCTTCTTTCGGAATTGCCGCATGGGTCATTGAAGCTGGATGTCCACACAAGGACTCAACGCCACCTAAACTTTCAGCTAAAGTGAAGATTTTGACCGATGAGACTATTTTTTTTGCCAATTCATAATTATCACCATGGGTGGTAAAAGACAGCATGCCGCCAAAGTCTTTCATTTGCTCTTTTGCCAACTTATGGTTCGGATGTTTCGGTAAGCCTGGCCAATAAACCTTATCGATTTCAGGGTGCGCCTCTAAGTAAGTAGCAATTTTAGCTGCATTTTCAGAATGACGTTGCATTCTAAGATGCAGTGTTTTTATTCCGCGCAAGACCAAAAATGCATCCATAGGGCCGCAAATAGCTCCCGAAGCATTTTGAATAAAATACAGTCTCTCCGCAAGATCGGCGTCATTTACAACCAAGGCCCCCATTACAACATCGGAATGACCGCCAAGGTATTTTGTTGCCGAATGCATTACAATGTCTGCCCCAAAGTCTAAGGGGTTTTGAATGCACGGACTTGCAAAAGTGTTGTCTACTCCAAGTAGACAATTGTGTTTTTTTGCAAATGCAGCGGCCTTATGCAAGTCGATCACATTAAGCATAGGATTAGTGGGCGTTTCTAACCAAATTAGCTTAGTGTTTTCGTTAACATAAGCATCCAGTAAATCAAAGTCATTCATTTCTACGAAATGAAATTTTATGCCGTAATTTTCAAATATTTTGGTAAAGATTCTATAGGTTCCACCATACAAATCATTGGTGGATATTACTTCATCTCCAGGGTTTAATAACTTTAAAATGGCGTCGATTGCAGCTATTCCACTGCCAAAACAGAGACCGAATTTTCCATTTTCAATGGAGGCTAAGTTGTTTTCAAGCTGACTTCTTGTTGGATTCTTACTTCGGCTGTATTCGTATCCTTTGTGCTCTCCAGGGGCGGATTGAGCATAGGTAGTAGTTTGATAAATCGGAGTCATTACTGCTCCAGTAGCTGTATCATTTGTCAGCCCACCGTGTATAACCTTTGTACCTATCTTCAATACCTGCTTCTATAAGTGATTATTATCCAAATGTACGGTTTAATACAGATTTTTCTACTTTCGAAAGATGAAGTTTAAAATTTTACCCAGCGTACGGATCGGTTTGGTTTTACTAGTGATTAGTTTCGCTTCGTGCACAAATAAAGACGACGATTCCGATACTGCTACTGAACTGGTTTCGTTTGAGCAGCAGGTGATTAAGAGAAACCTTGAAACTACCCCCTCTGATATTAATTCTTTTGAAGTTAATCTGGAGTTTCCGGAGCTCAAGAACCAAGACAGTAGTTTAACAAAAACTATAATTGAGCAAGAAACTCAGAGAGGTTTAAACAAGTCTCTATTCTCAGACAGCATTCACGATAGCTACGAAACCGTTTTAAATGAACTTCAGGCATCATATAAAAAGTTTAAAATAGATTTTCCAGAGGTAAATACACAATGGTATTTGAATCGGCGTGTTGAAGTGGTGCAGCAAAGTGAAGCTTCCGTTACCATTCTAACAGAACAACGATCCTATTTGGGAGGAGCCCATCCCAGCCACTTAAAAACATATCGCACGTACAATAAAAACACTGGGGGCAGGTTGATATTAGCTCAACTATTCTCCCCAGAGGAGTTAGAGCTTCTGCGAAATGCCGCCGAAAAAGAATTTAGAACTCAAAAAGGGTTTGATAAGGACGATGACTTAGCGGCTAACGGTTGGTACTTTCCGTCGGGAAGTTTTTCTCTAAGTAGTAATTTTTATTTAACAGACAGTTCTGTGGTCATCCATTACAATAGGTACGATATTGGTAGTTATGCAGCGGGTGAGACAACTTTGGCTATTGATCTGAACAAAATAGAGCAGAAAGAGTCTTAAATGCTATGCAACAAAAAGATAAAAGGGGGCTCAAACTGCTCGTTTTCATAGCAATTGCTTAACACCCAAAATCACACTATGAAAATCAATCGCACGCCCCCTTTTAAAGTATGCTCGCATATAATTAGACGAAGGAAAGTATAAAAAGTTATATTTGAGTTAAACAATTAACAATGATTAGGAAGACACTATTATTACTAGGAAGCTTATTCTTGAGCACGATGATTTGGGCTCAAAATGCAAATGATGTAATTGGGGTTTGGAAAACCATCGATGACGAAACGGGTGAGGCAAAATCACACGTAGAATTATACATGAAGGGCGACAAGCTCCATGGAAAAGTGGTTAAAATTTTGAACCCTGCTAAAGTGGATAAAGTATGTGACTTATGCGAAGACGAGCGCAAAGGTCAAAAAATCCTGGGTATGGAAATTGTACGTGGAATGGAGTGGGATGAAGACGAATGGGATGATGGAACTATTTTAGACCCAAATAAAGGATCTATTTACGACTGTAAAATTTGGTTAGAAGACGATAACATGGATAAGTTGTATGTGCGTGGATACATTAGCTTTTTATTTAGAACACAGTATTGGTATCGAATAAAATAAAGCGTAATTCTACTTTGAAACACTTAATTATAGCCCAATTTATTTGGGCTATTTTTAGTTGTACTAGTGGAACTGAAACCCAAATTCCAGAATTACAAGTCAAACAACCGGATACCAAACTGACTTCGGCTCAAAAGAGACTGGCTCAATCTATTGACAGTTTAGTCTCTCGTCGTTTTAAGCAAGGTATTTTTAACGGTGTAGTGCTTGTTGCAGAATATGGACTCCCTATTTATACTAAAGCCTTCGGTTATGCTAACTTTAAAACTAAAGACTCGCTCAACTCACACTCGGTTTTTCAGCTGGCATCAGTTTCAAAAATGTTTACCGCCACCAGTATTCTACTTTTACAACAAAGGGGCTATCTCTCCATAGAAGACAGTGTAAAGGACATTATACCTGATTTCCCTTTCGAAGGCTTAACAATAAGGCATTTATTGACCCACAGAAGTGGACTGCCCCGCTACATGGTGGTAACCGATGAGCACTGGCCTAGAGATAGTATGATGACCAATGAGAATATGCACACGGTGATGAAAGCGCATACACCCAAAAAATATTTTTCGCCTGATTTTAGGTTCAACTACCAAAACACCAATTACGCGTATCTGGCCCTTATTGTAGAGCGCGTATCTGGAAAAAGCTTTGACACATTTGTCCGCGACAACATTTTTGAGCCCTTAGATATGTACGACTCTAAAGTCTACTCGGGTAAAAAGCAGCCCGACATTCCAGGGTCCGTTGTAGGACACATATACCGCAGGCCGCGTGTTATCCTTCCGGAAGAAAATTACATTAATGGAGTAACCGGAGATAAGGGAGTGTATAGCTCGGTCCACGACTTACTCAAATTTGACCAAGCCTTATACACCGATACATTTTTGACGGCAAACTCAAAAAAGCTTATGTTCCATCCTTGGACTCGATGGAAACGCATTCAAAAGGACAGTTACGGATTTGGATTTAGGATTTCAACTTTTAAGGGAGACAATTTGGTATATCACTACGGTTGGTGGAATGGTTTTAAAACTGCATTTATGCGTTATTTGGATAAAAAACGAACCATCATTATCCTAACCAACAGAGATAGAAGACTTACACTTGCAAAAGAGCTACAAACGCTGCTGTACCCAGAGATTTAAACCGAATCCTTACCCCAGTTTTCCAATTCATTTTCGCTCAGCAAATCTGGAAAAAACATTCTTCGCTGGTAACTCGGATGCAGGTATTTTTTCCACTCGCTACCACCAGTAGCAGCTTTTGTTTCTTTTCCGTGCTCCAAATAATGTTCGGCAGTTCTTAAATGCACCAGTGGCCACTTCACATTAAACACTTGGTCAAAGGCTTTCATAGTTTGGATTAATTCTGGTGTCTTTTCCTCCTCGGGCAGTGCCATGTACTGTTGCCATAAGTTTCTTTTTTGATACTTATGAGCTAATGCTTTAAAAACGTCTAAATACTTATCTTCAAACTGCTTAAGGGTTAAAGACTTTTTACCCGTTTTATGATCTAAACCAGCCATTTGCCAATAAATCCATTTAAACATTTCATCAATATCTTGACTGCCCTGTAACGCTTCCTTTTTTCGGTTCATCACCAGGTTCCACATATCTGTGCAGTAAAACTCAATTTCCCTGAAAGTAGCCGACTGAAAACCAGAGGCAGGCGTTAAGGTATGGCGGAATTTATTGTACTGTACAGGGTCCATGCCTTCTCGCATCACATCAAAGCTCATTTGAGCAACTTCGGTATAGCGTTTAGCTCGTTTAATTTTTTCTGTCAATATAGCACCTGTTATTCCTTCTTCTGCAGTTGCTTGATTCAGCTCGTGGGTTACTAATTTTAATAGCAGTTCGGTTACTTGATGATACATCAAGAAAATCATTTCATCTGGAAAATCCGTTCTTGTCTTCTGAAGGCTAAACAGGGTATCTACTTGAATGTAATCCCAATAGTTAATCGCTTTTGCATGCAACATGCCCTCCAAGTATGCATCCATTGGTTGTTCCTGATCTTTATACTTATCCTCTAACTTTTTGATTAAATCGTCTCGCTGCATGTGTTCTTTTTTATAACTAGGCCAAATTTGTTGTTTTCCATAGGACTAAATGCTGATTTATATCAGATTAACCAATTGATAATATTATCTTGTACCTATGGATAAACAGGATATTTCTACACGTTCAGACATTGAGTTGCTTGTCTTTAAGTTCTATGAAAAAGTAAAAATTGAACCCACCCTTGGGCCAATTTTTATGAGGAGTATAAAAGATTGGCCGAAGCATCTAGACATTATAAGTGACTTTTGGCAATCGCAATTACTCTTCAATAAACGCTACAGAGGAAATCCGGCTGAGGCGCATGTTGCGGTTGACAAAAAAGAAGGAAACGTTATATCTCCTGAGCACTTTGGCCTTTGGATGAACTTATGGTTTGAAACAATAGATGAATTACATACTGGCGAGGTGGCTGACAGAGCAAAACGAAATGCGCGAAAAATGAACACGCATTTATTTTTAAAAATTTGGGAAGCCAGACAATAGCTTAGTGCTTCACGAAACGCAAACGAGTCAACCTATCCGCAGTGTTAAGCTCGACACTATATATCCCTGCGGATAAATCACCCGTGTTTAACCTCAACTCATTTCCAATTAACTCACCGCGTTTTACCACTCGTTGTTGACTGTCAATTATCGTTACGCCATGCGGACCTAACGTCGTATTTGTGTTTCTAATTTTCTTTACTACCAAGTAGTCCTTACTTGGATTTGGATACAAGGTAAATGCATTGTTTAAACCTGCGCTTTCTTCTAAACCAACATTAATGTGTGTTCCTTCAATCACCTTTCGTTCGCCAATAAGCACATCGTAATCCGGATCAATTTTTACACTATCTGGCAAAGCAGAAAAAGTTACTGTAAATAACTCAATGGACTGAGTAATATCGAGCTCGAAATCCTTGCGCACCCCATTTTTATAGACTGCAACGGGTACTTTAAAATCAAATAATGGAGACAAAGCACTGCTTCCTGTTTGTGACAGCTCCATATAGAGTTGGTTGCCATCTAGGGTATATAGTAGCTCTAAGTTAGGATGTCCTTCGCCTTTATACCAGTCATCAAAAAACTCGGTTAAATCTCTTCCACTAGTGCGCTCCAAATGACTGATTAAATTTATGGTTTTAGCGAATTTATGGTTCAAATTGGGATCATATAAAAAATTATGAATGCCCGAAAAGAAAGCGTTATCACCAATTTCGTGTCTCAGCGTATGTAACACATATGCTCCTTTATTGTAAGTGAGCCTGCTACTGAAAAGTATCGAAAAATTCAAGGTGTCCACTGGAAAAACTGAACCCGTATTCGTCCGTGTAATAAAATTAGTGACGTTGCGCTTCCAGCCCATCCAGCTGCTATTTCCAAAACCCGCTTCATGGGTTAGGGCAGTTAAATAGGTAGCGAAACTCTCATTGAGCCAAATATCCTCCCAAGAACCGCAAGTCACCATATTTCCGAACCACTGGTGCGCTAATTCATGTGCCACTAAGGGTTGATTTAAATCTTGCATGTGTGACATAGTCTGATGCTCCATACCACCACCCATACTTGTTTGCACATGCCCGTAATGCTCTCGGTTAAACGGGTACTTGCCGAACAAAGAGTCAAACAAGGCAAAGGTTTCTATTAACTGATTTTCCGCGTTTGCAACCCAAAACTCTTGTCCTTTAAATACATAGTTCTCCACTCTAATTGAGTCACTCGACCATTTCAAGTCTTGGGATATATGGCTGTATTCACCAATTGAAAATGCTAGTAAATAAAATACCATTGGATAGCTGTGTTTCCAATGTGAAACGGCATTGGACCTGGAGCTATCCACCGCTTGCAATAGGCCGTTAGTTACCCCAGTGTATTGTTTGGGATGTACCAAGTAGATATCGCAAGAATCAATTTTATCTTGCAAGCTCATGATACACGGCCACCAATAGCGTGCACCGTATGGCTCGCTTCTCGTCCACACATGTTTATCATCCGACTTGAAATAATTCTGAATATCTGGACCCTGAGGAACTCCGCTGTAAACGATTCTAATTTTGTTAGACGAGCCAATTGATTGAGTCGCAGTCAATGGAATAACCAAGAAGTTATCTGCTCTATAATAGTTCAGGTTTTGGTTGTTATTATCCTGAACAGTAGCAACCCTCATAGTTTTTGAACTATCAAAGTCCAACCACAAGGTATCAATTGATTGGCTTAGAGTATAGGAAATGGTAACATCGCCATAAATTATTTGTCGATTAGGTTGAGCATCCATGCGCATGTTGACATGTGTAATGTCTAACAAAGGAGCTGAAGGAGATTCACTTCTGGATGAGACATTGGGTTCGGAATGCTCCAACACATGATATTTATATTCTACTGGAAAAACCTCTTGTGCTTGGATTGTTGCACCTATCAATAGGGAAAGTGCAATCATTGAAAATACCTTCATTTGGCAATTATACGGCTAATTAAGCATCGTATTCAAAGTATTTTCTATTCGAAATGGTGACCTTATTTACTTTTGATTTATGATATACCCACGACTCTTTCCGCTTCTTTTTATGTTGGCACTCTTGAGTGCTTGCACGAATAAAAATAGAGACATGCCTCATTCATGGAAAGGTATACTCAGCTTGACGAAAACCAAAAACCTACCGGTTAATATAGAGTTCTCGCTGAATGAAGTAGATAGCACTTTTACAATACACAACGGCACCGAGCAACTTGCATTTCCTATTGAAAATGGTCCTGATGATAGTTTGAAAGTGCAACTTCAACCCTATGAAAGTGAACTGCATTTTACATACAACCATCAAGAAATAAAAGGTTGGTGGTTCAATTTAGCAAAAGGACCTAACTATAAAATTGCATTTTCTGCTGAGCCCTCAACATCATTATACGATTACAGCAAGCTCAGTATGGACCTTGCCCTAAAGTATAGTGTCAAGTTCGGATCAAAAAGTTCAAGCTTCCCTGCTATTTTGCTTTTAAAGAAAGATTCAACTGCAGTGACCGGAACCTTTAAGACAGAAACAGGGGACTATCGGTTTTTATGGGGAGAGCAAACTAAAGACTCTATTTGGTTGGCTTGTTTTGACGGAGCACATGCCTTTCTATTTACTGCAAGTGTAAAGGATGGTCAATTTGTTAACGGTACTTTTTACTCAGGGAATCATTACACCGAACATTGGCGAGCCAAGAGGAATGACAAATTCCAATTAAAAGACCCAACTGAATTGACAAAAGGCATATCGGATAGTGTTTTTAGATTTTCTCTTTTCACGCCAAAAGGAACAACCTTCACCGAAGATTCTTTATCAAAAGGTAAAGTCACCCTCATCCAAATCATGGGCACTTGGTGTCCCAATTGCAAGGATGAAACCGAGTTTTTAAAAACCTTACATAACAAATACTCACCGGATGAAATAGAGATTATTGCGGCTTCATTTGAATACCAAAAAGACACGTCTAAAGCCCTGGAAAGAATTGCGAAATATAAAGCAAGCATGCAAATACCCTACTCTATGTATTACGGTGGAGGAACCGAGAAACAAAAAGTTACCTCAGTTTTTCCAGACCTTGACCGAGTGATTTCCTACCCAACCCTGATAATTCTAGACAAAAGCGGCCAAGTTGCTCAAATCCATACTGGGTTTAACGGGCCTGCTACGGATGAGTATGCTGATTTTGTCGAAAAAACTAATCAACTAATTGACTCTTTAATCATACATTAGAGGCATGAAAAACCTTTTCTTGGTAACGATTTTTGCTGTTTTCTGTATTCCCTCAAATGCACAGTTCTTTACAGCCCTTACCGAACGAGTAGAAAAAGCTAAAGAACGCACGCTTTTAATCGAGTCCGGTGACTTTGAGTGCTCTACCGATATTGAAGCGCTATTCAAAAAGTATTGGACTTTTGGAAAAGGAGTTGAAATCAAAAGCACCAAAGAAATTGACGCCTTAATGACTCCAGAGCATGCAAAGGAATATATGGTGCTTACAGGTGATGAAAAAATGGAAATGAAACTTAACAGCAGCTCAGCGGCAGCAGTAATCGGTATTGTGTTGTACTTGGGAGAGAACTCCATGATTCGCAACGAGTTGAATATCGACCGAAAGTTTGTTTTTAAAGTCTCATTTCCCTCCTGCGTGGTGCATGAAGCGGAAGTTAAATTCATATGTCAACATTTCAATAATTATTTAAACCATCCCATCTCAAACAACCAAAAAAAAACTACTGTTCCAAAAGAAGCTACAAAAGGT
This sequence comes from Salibacteraceae bacterium, assembly GCA_965660875.1. Classification (GTDB taxonomy): domain Bacteria; phylum Bacteroidota; class Bacteroidia; order Flavobacteriales_G; family Salibacteraceae; genus UBA6770. Next base: position 65,475 of record CBFIBQ010000001.1, read on the forward strand.
ATAGCAAACCTTACGCTTTTAATTCCAGAAAATTCAACGGAGCTGAACGCTGCTGAACTCAGCAAATACTATAAATACCCCATAAAGAAGGTGAGCACTGAGAAAATCATTGACAAGATTTTGGCAGAAGCGGCAGGGTTTGCCTATGTAAATATTTTATGGAGCGATAAACGATTTGCATGGGAAAGTGCCATCATTGCTTGTAAAGACAGTGAAATACTGGCCACAGCAAAAAACGACTATTTCAAAGCATCAGTAAATAAAAAGAAGTGGGACAAAAACAAACAGGCACTGGCAATTTGTAGGTCAAAAAGCGAATTGAAGGCCTATGAAATAAAACAACTGAATAAGGTAGTTCAAGCTTCATTTGATGAATAAACATGAAAACAATTATTACACTAGTTTCCATATTGTGCGGAATTAGCACATATGGACAAGACACGGTTAAAACAGCATCGGGGCTGCAACTCATAACTCTAGAAAAAGGTGAAGAGCAAATGCCTAAAATTGGTCAGGAAGTAAAAGTGAAATACGTAGGATTCTTAGAAAATGATAAAATCTTTGACGAATCTCCAGGATTCAAATATACATTGGGAGATAAAACCATTATCCCTGGCTGGAATGAGGCCTTGGCACTTATGCATCTGAAAGAGAAAGCACTGATTATACTTCCTCCTCATTTGGGTTATGGCGCTAAGGGCAGCCGAGACGAATTCGAGCCAGAGAAATATTCTATCCCACCAAATTCCACCATTTTGTTTGAAATAACATTACTTAAAATCAAATAAGACCACGCCATTGAGGACCAGCCTCACTAAACCACTATTTTTGCAGCCTTAAAATCGAGACGAAATATGAGTTTGCAATTATCTGAACAGGAAATAGTTAGACGTGAAGCATTAGACAAAATGCGTGGTTTAGGCATTGAGCCATATCCTGCTGAAAAGTTTGACGTGAATGCAAATACAAAGGAAATTCTAGCCAACTACGAAAAAAACAAACTCGACTATAAAAACGTTTCGATTGCTGGGCGAATCATGTCTAAGCGGGTTATGGGAAAGGCATCTTTTGCTGAAATTCAAGATTCTGCTGGGCGTATGCAAGTTTATATTGCGCGTGATGAAATTTGCCCCAATGAAGACAAGACGCTTTATAACGATGTTTTCAAGAAACTGGTTGATATCGGTGATTTTGTTGGGCTAAAAGGCTATGTGTTTACTACTCAGGTTGGAGAAACTTCTTTATTCGTTACTGAGTTTAAAGTATTAAGCAAATCACTGCGCCCACTGCCTATTGTAAAAACTGATGCGGATGGAAATGTGCACGATGCATTTGTAGATCCAGAATTAAGATACCGTCAACGCTATGTTGATTTGGTGGTAAATGATGGCGTAAAAGAGACGTTCATTAAAAGAAACCGGATCATGAGCGCTATGCGCAAGTTCTTTAACGACAAAGGCTATTTAGAAGTAGAAACTCCAATACTGCAACCGATTCCCGGAGGTGCGGCAGCTCGTCCGTTTATGACGCATCACAATGCATTGGATATTCCCTTGTATTTGAGAATTGCCAATGAGTTGTATTTAAAGCGGTTAATCGTTGGTGGTTTTGACGGGGTTTATGAGTTCGCAAAAGACTTCCGAAACGAAGGAATGGATCGAACACATAATCCTGAGTTTACCGTTATGGAAATCTATGTAGCCTACAAAGACTACAATTGGATGATGGACTTCACCGAAAAAATGCTTGAAGAAGTAAGTATAGCGGCCAACGGAACTACTGAAGCAACCATCGGTGATAACAAGGTGGATTTTAAAGCACCTTACGCCCGTGTGCCTATGCTTACGGCCATAAAAGAACACACAGGTTTTGATTTGAAAGGAAAATCAGAAGATGAAATTCGAAAAATTGCTACTGACCTTGGTTTAGAAGTTGATGAATCAATGGGTAAAGGCAAGCTAATTGACGAGATTTTTGGCGAAAAGTGTGAGCACCACTATATTCAACCGACCTTCATTACAGATTACCCAAAAGAAATGTCGCCACTTTGTAAAAAACACCGAGATGACGATTCGCTTACAGAGCGTTTTGAATTAATGGTTAATGGAAAAGAGCTGGCCAATGCCTACACTGAGCTAAACGACCCAATTGATCAGCGCGAGCGGTTTGAAGAGCAAATGAAACTCTCCGAAAAAGGCGACGACGAAGCCATGTTTATAGATCAAGATTTCTTGCGCGCACTGGAATACGGAATGCCACCAACTTCTGGAATGGGCATCGGAATCGATAGACTGTGCATGTTCTTAACGAATAGTCCAAGTATTCAAGACGTGTTGTTCTTTCCTCAAATGCGCCCTGAGAAGTTTGAAGCAGCTGCAGAAAAGGCAGTTGAATTAACGGATAACGAAAAAACCATTTTCGATATCCTAAAAGCTAACGAGCGCATGAACATTTCCGAGCTTAAAGAACAAGCAGGACTCAGCGGAAAAGGCTGGGATAAAGGCATGAAAGGCTTAGCAAAACATGGCCTTACGAAAGTTAAAAAGACCGAAGACGGTGTTTTTGTTGAGGCGCTTTAAATTGATCTACTGATATAGTACTAGCTTCTGAGTAGTGAGAATTTCACCGTGCTGAAAAACCATTAAAAAGTAAATGCCCGGTTTTTCTTCAAGATTGATTTCTAGCTTAGAAGTCTCTCCAATATTTTCTTGCAAAATCGTTTTGCCTGTAATATCAGAAATTAAATACGATAGTTCGGAATAAGTATTTCCTAAGTCTATATTGATTTTTCCTTGTGTTGGACTAGGAAAAACCTTCATTTCAAGAACCTTTTCATTCACGGCCACATTTGTTGGCGAAGCTTTTTTTACATGATATTTAAAACATGCTGTGTCTCTATAAGTAGAATCTAAAACATCAAAAAATTCTAGGCACAATTCCATCGATCGATTGTTATCTTTATTTTCAATTATAAGGACAACTTCAGATGTTCTACTATCATTTTTACTCACCCAACATGTAGCTTCTTTATAAATAACAATACTGTGTACAGCACAGTAACCATAATGAAGGTATACAAATGTTGTATCAAAAGTTGAGGAGTTGATAGCGTAATTAGCAACCGTATTTTTAAACACCCTTGCTTTAATAATCATACTATCTTCAGTATTGCTAGTCAAGCTTATCTTTCCATAAGAACGGTAATTTAAAGTCAGCGTGTCTTCAAAAAGATGCTTGTCCAATGTAAAGCGCTGCGCAAATGCGGTTCCGCAAAGAAAAATTAAACCAAAAATGAACAAAGAATTTTTCATGAAACGATGATTAGGCTCTAGTCAATATAGGAAATATTAGAGTTTAAGAATAAGCCGTCAATATAGTCCTTTGGGTTTATTAAGCCTTAATCAATTCAATAATTGCCTCATTTCTAGTTAACCTTTTTACAAAATTGAGCATAAAGTACTGTAGATCAGTTCGCCTTTTTAGAGTACAATAGCGCAATGAAAAAAGCGGCACTTATAGTTGCCAACTCCAGTTGGGGTGCCGAATGGTATTAGCACTTTTGGGAACATGAATTAACTCCACCTGAGTATTTATTAAAAAACGTCTAGCACTTTATAATTAACTCCATTAAAAGAAATCTCATCACCTTTTTTACTCCCTGCCATATTTTTGAAAAGTGGTGCCTGAGCAGACAAACCAAAATAAGCTGTTGAACCAACCATAAACTCCTCAATTCCAGTAGAAACAAAAAGGTTACGCTGATTCGTAATTACTACCGACCCAAACTCAACTACGCTATGTTCTCGATTGACATCTACCCTATCTAAAGTCTCTAGCTCCTTACGAGCAAATTCAAATTGAGGCACCAACGTGTCCATAAACTCTATATCGGCATCCGTCCTCGACTCACTTTGGCTGTCTGTTTCAGCTAATTCTTTTCCATCCGTAGTGGCTTTAAGCTCATCAATACGATTCTGAAAATCGATTACAACACTTTTCATTTTAGCCTTTCCAGCTTTTAATATTTCCTTTTTTAATTGCAATTTTTTCATGTTTTATGCTTTTTATTATTACTGAACAACACTACGGTTTGGTACTGTTTTCTACTGCCAAATTACACACAGCTCATAAATTAAAGCCTGATACTTATCATAGTTGGCAACCAATTAAAGGTATCGGACACTTTCTTTGGTACACTTAACTTCAAGTTTACAACGTAAATTTTACGTCGTTATGCTGCAATAGCTACTCCTTGAATTGGTTCAATTAACTTTTTTTTTCGTTGGATACCTCAATCAGATAAAAAAAAGATTAATTCTGTAAGAATGGCAAAAACTACGAAACAGAGTGCGTACAAGGAACCCATCGACTATATTATACGTCCGCTGTATGCAGCACTTGGCCACGGGGCGGCTACGGGTATTCTTCTGTTTTCTGCAACATTAGCCGCATTAATTGTAGCAAATTCTTCATGGGGTGCCGAATGGTATCATCATTTTTGGGAACATGAAATAACCATCTCTTATGATGACCACACCTTTTCCATGAACCTGCACCATTTTGTAAATGACGGCCTAATGGCCATTTTCTTCTTTTTGGTGGGCCTCGAGATAAAACAAGAGTTTCTTCTGGGGCAATTGAGCACATGGCGAAAAGCCGCTTTACCAATAGGAGCAGCTATTGGTGGCATGGTGGTTCCAGCTTTTTTGTTCATTTTATTCACCGCTGGAAGCGATAGTGATGGCTGGGGTATTCCCATGGCCACCGATATCGCGTTTACTTTAGGACTTATAAACTTGGTAAAAAATAGAGTTGCAAAAAGTGTAAAGGTTTTCGTGACCAGCCTTGCTGTGGTTGATGATATCGGAGCAGTGCTCGTCATTGCATTGTTTTACACCTCTCAATTACATATTGATCAACTGTATGTTGCAGCAGCCTGCTTGGTGGTACTAGCAATTGCCAATAAAATTGGAGTTAGAAGCGTTTTATTTTACTCCTTAGTTGGTATTGGTGGTATTTGGTTTGCATTTTTCTTTTCGGGCATACACCCTACAATTGCTGGTATTTTAATGGCCTTTACCATTCCAGCTAAATCACGTATATCGAAAGAGCAATTTAAAGATCGCGCCAGGCAATTATTTGAGCGCTACAGAAACGTTAGGACAAGAGGTAAGTACTACAATACTCCAAAGGAAGAAGAATTACTTAAGCGTTTTAAAAATACAGGTAACGCAGTGCGTACCCCACTTCAAAAAATTAGTACGAATATTCACGGATTCGTTTACTTCGTGGTCATGCCCATTTTTGCCTTTGCCAATGCAGGTTTGCATATAGACTCCAGCTTTTTTGACGTCCTTCTAAGCCCCATTGCTGCAGGTGTAATCTTTGGACTTTTACTTGGAAAGGTTTTGGGCATAACTTTTATAACGCGTTTGCTTGTAGCTCTAAAAATCAGTCAACTCCCAATAGGCGCAACCTGGAGACAAGTCATTGGAGTTTCCATTTTAGCGGGTATTGGTTTTACCATGTCCTTATTTATTTCAGAGCTTGCCTACAGCAGTGAAACAAAAATTGAAGCTGCAAAATCTGCCATTTTGGTTGCCTCAACACTCGCAGCAGTAGTCGGCTTGCTGTTTTTACGCTATTTCAGCGATTATAACGATTTGAAAAGCCAGCCACAAACGATACCTAAAAAGACATAAAAAAACCGCATTAACCTCAAAAGCTAACACGGTTTGCTAAAAAAATACTTTTCTACTCACTCAATACAAATCGAATTGGGATTCTGTAGCGAACTGCAACATTCTGATTGTATTGCTTAGCAGGTTTCATACAAGGCAACTGTTTCACTACGCGCATTGCCTCTCTGGCAAAGCCGGGTTCTGTCCTGTTTTCAACGCTTACTTCGGTGATGTTTCCGTTTCTATCTACCACATAATTTACCGTAGCTGTACCCGATTTTCCTCGCTCGCGTTCTCGTGGAGGGAAACGCAAATTTTGGCGCAAAAACAACTGGATTTTTTTGTTATTGCATGCTTCTTGTTCCCATTTGGTGGGTAAGTGGGCACAATCGCAAAATAAAGGCAATATACTTTCTGCTTCTATTGTTGAGGCAAATGGGTCTCCAATAATTTCTACATCGCCTGCATCACCTTCATCGCCAAAAAGATCTGGAATAGCGCTTGGGTCAAAATCTTTTTTAGCGCCTAATTCTTCAATGAATTTTTTTTGGTAATCATCAACAACATTAAAATCCGAAAACTTTGAAGGAGTAGATTTTGCCTTTGAACTGGGTGCTTTCAACTCTATTTTTTCTGGCTTTTGAACCGTAATCGGAATTAGCTCAGGCATTTCAGGTGTTTCTGTAGGAATACCACAACCAGGGATGATATATTCTTTATCTATCCTATACTCAAAGCCTACTAAGGTAAGTGCGAGACACACAACCAACGAAAGCCAATAGTGATTTAGGTTCTTTAATCTAGAAGGTGGCTTAGGTTTATCGATTACCGATAGTGGTAGTTTTTGTTGTGCTGGATTTTCTTGTTCTTTTTTCATAACGCCTTGTATTTAGTGAAACATAAGAGCTTCAGTACAAGGATTACGCCGTGTTAACGAAATGTTAAGAGGTGCGTTCTACTCGTAAAAAACATTCATGTCTTTTAGCTTCACCTTTCTTTCTTGAGAGGGGTTTTTTGAAATATCAATAACCTTAAAAACAGTGGGGCTATCAGTTTTGTGTATTTCATACTTGAGTGAATTGTTTTCAGTAAACCTTAAAAAAGTGGGTTGTAGTTCTCCCGCCTTAAACTCATAGCTTCCTTTTAAGGTTCCGTTCGTGTAAAAAGTATTCCATCTACCCTCTTTCAAACCATTTTCAAACGACCCGAATTCTCTCACAAAACACTTCCATTCAGTTACAATTTCTTGCTCGCAACTCATCTGCACATTTCCTTTATGCCAAACAGAACTAGTCTTTAACGTATACTCTTCAGTGGAATCAATAATTACCCATAAACCAACCTTTTTTCCAACTGAATCGATACGATTAAATGCAGAGTCCCCCTGTGCATTCATTAAAAGATGCAGCAAACAAAATATTAATGCCAAAAAAACTCTGAATTTCATGCTTAAAATGAACAGTAAAACTATTGCAATATTTTAAGCTGTGCTATTACATTTTCAATCTGCACCATATGGCGCACATTGTGTCCAATGGAAAATCGAAACGCATCGCCCGTTTTAAACCGAAATACTGGACCCAAAGTCGAAGTTACTTTCCCTTTATTCAAGTCAATGTTTTTTGCTCTTTCCAGTAATTTCATTGTGGTTTGGTTCAAGCGTTTGAACTCTTCTAAACTTTTGTGTTTTTTGGTGCTGGCTTGTTTAGGCTCGAAAAAGTAAAAAGTTTTCATGGTCATATTCAACGAACCATCTGCTTTTGGAAGAATACCAGACGAAAATTTTTCTCCAAAAAAACCGGGCTTAAATTCGTTATCTCCATTCACTCGGGCAGTCTTTTCCAACTCTGGAATTAGTTTTTCTAAGCGTTTTATGTAGTGCCCCGAGCTTAAGTTCATGTGTTCCAAACACTCCAAAACCGACCACCTTTTCGGTTCAGGGCGTTTCAATAATTCTTCTAAAGAAAGTGGCTCAATTTGAGTCTCGGTTTGGTGCTGAATCCGTTTTACATCAGCAATTAAGTCCTGAACTAATTTTTCTCCGCTCATACTTTTTGTTTTCAAAAGTAAGTGGGTTTTTGCAGAGGGCGAGTTGATGTAAATCAAGAAATACTAATCTTCATTCTTTTGTCTTGACACAAAAGAACCAAAAGGTCAAGTCTAGAATTCAGAATTGGTTTTTCTTTTCTAAAAGCTAAGTTCAGCCGAGTGATTTTCGAGCAAGCTCTCAACTTCTCGGATTCACTAACCTTTCAGTTCAACAAAAACCATTCTTTATTCAGGACAGTTGTGGAGCGGTTTGCAGAACTTTATTAATTAACAAGAGTACCTTCTCCTTCGTACCGGAAAACAATTGCGATTTATAGGGAAGGGGGTTAAATTTTCGCTCGTAATCGACTAAACGTCTCTGGAGTCATACCCAAATACGAGGCAATGTGTTTTTGTGGAACTAATTGCAAAAGGTGTTTCGAGCGGTTCAGCAACATTTCAAAGCGCTCCTCAGAAGAAAAAGACATCATTTCTATTTCTCTTGTAGCGCGCATAGTCAGCAATTCTTCAAGAATTAACCTTCCCCAACGTTCCATTATTGGACAATTGGCATAAACCCATTGCAAATCAGCATGACAAATTCGATAAAAACTGCTATCGGATAGTGCCTGAACTTCCATTCGGCTGGGTTTTCTAGTTATAAATGATTCGTACCCACCAGACCAGCTGTTGTTATAGGAAAAACCTAAACAAATTTCATTTTCGTCTTTAGTAAAATACAAACGCTGAACGCCTTCTTTAACTATATAAAAGTAATCCTCTACTTGGCCTTTACGAATTATGAAATCACCCTTTTTACATGAAACTTCTTTCCATTTTGGCTCAATCAATTGCCAATCGGCATCAGAAATTGCTACGTACTTTGATAGCTTATTTCGGATGACATGACTCAATCGACTAATTTATTTTCGATTAAGTATTTGGCAATCTGCACAGCATTTGTTGCCGCTCCCTTTCGCAAGTTATCGGCAACTATCCACAGGTTCACTGCTGCATCTCTGGTTTCGTCTCTGCGAATCCGTCCCACAAAAGTTTCGTTTTTGCCATGAGCGTGTATTGGTAATGGGTAAAGGTTATTCTGCGGATCATCTTGGACTATAATTCCCTCCGTTTGTTCCAGTATGTGACGCAATTCGTGAATATCGTACTCGTGCAAAAACTCGACATTCACCGATTCGCTGTGACCGCCAACCACTGGAACTCGAACGGCTGTTGCGGTAACTAATATATTGTCGTCGTGCAGAATTTTTTTGGTCTCATTGATCAGCTTCATCTCTTCTTTAGTGTACCCGTTGTCGAGAAAATCATCACAATGGGGCAATACATTTTTATCAATAGTGTGCGGATATGCCATCTCACCCACTACGCCTGCTATTTCATTCTCTAATTGTCTTACAGCTTTAACTCCAGTGCCCGTAATGGATTGATAGGTAGAAATGATTACACGTTTTAGTCCATAACGCTCATGCAAAGGTGCTAGGGTCAATACCAACTGTATGGTAGAACAGTTTGGGTTGGCAATAATCTTATGTTCCTTTGTCAGCATATCTGCGTTGATTTCTGGTACTATGAGGGGCGTATATTTATCCATTCGCCATGCCGAGGAATTATCAATTACTGTAGTTCCAACTTCGGCAAACTTTGGGGCCCACTCCAATGAGGTTGCGCCGCCTGCACTAAAAATGGCAATGGCAGGTTGTTCTTTTACCGCCTCCTCTATGCTTTTTATGGTGTATGATTTTCCAGCAAATTCTATGTTTTTACCTACGGACTTTTCTGACGCAACAGGGATTAATTCAGAAACAGGAATTTTAAACTCCTCCAAAACTTTCAACATAACTTGGCCCACCATTCCGGTAGCTCCTACAACGGCTATTTTCATTCGATTTTGTTAATGCTTTCGTAAAGAAAGCCAAAGGTAGGAATACTTACATTTGAAGCCGCTAAAAGCATGAAAAGAAAGCTTCAAATATTACTCTGTTTTATTGGGTTTGTTGGGTTAATTCGCGAAACAAAAGCTCAGTTTACTGACGGTTTTTCTGATGGTAATTTCACCACCAACCCAAAATGGATAGGTGACGACTCGCTTTTTATTGTGAATGCAAGTAATGAATTGCAACTGGCCGACAGCAATTATTCCAACAACATTTCTTACTTGGTAACAGAAAGTAAATCCATCAGCAACGCTGTTTGGGAGTTTAAATTTCGCTGTGGTTTTTCTCCTACCACTTCAAACTTTGCCGAAGTGCACTTAGTGTCTGACATTCCTAATCTGGCTGGGAATAACAACGGATATTATGTACAAATAGGTAGCGAAACGGGCGCAGCCGATAAGGTAACCCTCTATAAATCCACTAATGGCAATCGAAGTTCCATCATTTCAGGTAGAACGGGAACCGTAAGCTCAAACCCCGAAGGGTGGATTAAAGTAACTCGAGATAGCATAGGGAATTGGGAGCTGCTATTAGATACCTCTTCCGCAAAAAGTGGCTACATCAGCGAGGGAACAGCATTAAATACCGACCACATTACCAGTAGGTATTTTGGTGTGCACTGTAAATATACTACTACTCGGAAATTCCTATTTTTCTTTGATTCAATTTCGGTTACAGGCACGTTTTATTCCGATACCACCAAACCTCAAGTCAACCAATTAAATGTGCTGAACAATTCCGAGCTAGAATTGCAGTTCTCGGAACCGGTCGAACCAATCACAGCCCTGAATGTGGCCAACTATCCTGCAAATAATGGCATCGGTATCCCCAACTCTGCAACTTACAAAGGAACAGATTCTTCTATTGTTCAACTTACTTTTTCAACGGCATTTACAAGTGGAACTGTGAACCAACTTACGATCCAAAATATTGAAGACAGAAACGGAAATAGGATAAATATCACCAATAGAAACTTCACCTATGTTAAGATTGACACCGCTGGAGCAGGCGATGTTCAAATCAACGAGATTATGGCCGACCCAAACCCACCGGTAGCCTTACCAGCGAATGTGGACTGGGTGGAAATTTACAATTCAAGCTCTAAATCTTTTTCGCTGAAAGGTTGGACATTTTGGGACAAAACAACAACGAGCAGAGACACCTTGCCCGACGAACTATTGCTTTCCGGCGAATATGCGGTACTATGTGATAAAGCAGACTCAGCGGCACTAGCGCCTTTTAGCGGTAGGCTTATTTTAATGGATGGATTTCCGGCACTCAACATCGATAACGAAATAATAACCCTAAGAAATCAGTTGGGACAGTTGGTGGACCAGGTCAACTATTTTCAATCTTGGTACAGAGACGAAGACAAAGAAAGTGGTGGTTTCACTCTAGAAAAAATTAACCCGAACCATCCGTGCCCAAATAGTTCAAATTGGACAGGGTCGGAAGGGTTAAATGGCGGCACTCCAGGGGTTCAAAACAGTGTTTACGACATAAGTCCAGATACCGATAGGCCTCGGCTTTTATCTGCTGAAATAATCGATGCAAACACTATCAAAGTAATCTTCTCAAAAAAGTTAGACAGCCTCTCCATAATTAATGCTGTCGTAACTGGTGTTTCACTTGCTTCTGTTGCTGTATCTGAAGCTCAAGCAGAAAGCGCTGTATTCAATCTTTCCACTCCCATTGAAGAGGGCGTGGTGTACACATTGTCAGTAAAAGGAGCCTCCGACTGTTTTGGAAATGTGATAACAGAGGATGAAATTAGCTTTGGAAAAGGTAGAGTTCCATTGACCCACCACGTAGTTATCAATGAGATATTCCCAGTGCCAGACATAGAAATCAACCCCTTGTTTGATGCTGAATTTGTGGAATTGTACAACAATACGGGTGCACTCATCAGTTTAGACAGTTGTGTCTTCTCGGACCTAAGTTCGACCGCTTTTCTTTCAGGCGCCATTATAGAGCCGGATGATTACCTCATTATTTGTGAAAATGCAGCGGTAAAAAACCTATCAAAATACGGAAAAGCTTTTGGTGTTTCGAGCTGGCCATCTTTAAACAACGCAGGTGATGTTTTGACCTTAACTTGCAAAAGTGAAGCCGTTCATTCCGTAAGCTATGACGACGATTGGTACGTGAACGAAGAGAAAAATGACGGCGGTTGGTCTTTAGAACAAATTGACCCCAATAATCCCTGTGGTGAACAATTGAATTGGAAAGGCTCATTAGCCGAAAACCAAGCAACCCCTGGCACAGACAATTCGGTTCTTGGTGTGTTGAAAGACGCATCTGCCCCGAAAATAATTGCTACAAATGCTATAAACGACACCACTTTAAAAGTAGAATTTGATGAGAATATTTCCTTAACAGATTTTTCAACTGCAAGTTTTAATATATCTCCGAGTGTGGCAGTTGCGTTAGACTCTGTTCAGGGAAATAAAGTATTGATTTTAAAGCTTGGCTCCTCACTGATATCAAGAACCATTTATACGTTATCTGTAAAAGGTGTTTCTGATTGCGTAGGCAATACCTTAGTGGAAGGAAAGGCAACTTTCGGATTAGCCGAACCCGGATTATTTGCAGATTTGGTAATCAACGAGGTATTATTTGACCCGTTTTCAACCGCCTCAACAGACTTTGTGGAGATTTACAATCGCAGTGAAAAAATCATTGATCTTAACGGATGGCTATTGGCCGATTTTGATGAAAACAAAGACACCCTTGATGGTTTTCAAGAAATTGCAACTGAACCTAGAGCCATTCTGCCCGGTGAGTTTGTAGTGGTAAATCGCGACAATGCCGATTTGTTGGAACACTACCCAACTCGAGATGAAAACACCTTTATTGAAATATCCAGTTTTCCTTCATATCCAAACGATGCTGGTTCAGTAGTGCTGATGAATGACTCGGCTCAATTAATAGACCGCTTTGACTATGATGCCAACCTCCATCATGTGATTATCAAAGACCCAGAAGGTGTCAGCTTGGAACGCTTGGATTATGAGCGACCAACCGACGATGAAACCAATTGGCACAGTGCTGCTGAAACAGTCGGTTTTGCTACGCCAGGATTAGAAAATTCACAGTTTGTTACCTCCACCAATTTCTCGGAAAATGTAGTATTGGAACCGCAAACGTTCTCGCCGGATAACGATGGTTTTGATGACGTTTTGAACATTAATTACCAATTTGACCAACCTGGAGCAGTGGCAAACATCGAAATAGTTGATACCGAAGGACGCCCCGTTTATACGCTTACTCAAAACGAAGTGCTCGCAACTCAGGGAACTGTTACTTGGGATGGGGCTACCAATAATGGGCTAAAAGCGCGCTCGGGTATGTATATCGTATATTTTGAAATCTTCGATGAACAGGGAAACACAGAGCGCTTTAAAAAGGTGTGTGTCTTGGCATTAAAATTTTAATGTTAAGGTAACAATACCACCGGAGAGATATGCTTTCTTTGCAAAAAATTTAACTAGATAAAAATGAAAAAACTATTACTAAATCTTTTAGGGGTCTTTGCAGTTGTAACAACTGTAAACGCTCAAACTACCTTCTATTCGGAGTCTTTCGAAGACACATTAGGCTGGACCTTAAGTCATAAGTTTGATGACGGTTTCGAAGATTACATCTTACACGATTCAGTGGCAAAAATTAACGCTAGAACTAATGGACCGGACTTTACTATTCAAGGTGCTGATAGTGCTTATGTTATTGCCTTTGAAGATATAAACTCTGGTGATAATGGGTCAGTTAGTAGCGGTGGTTTTGCAGAATTAAAAATTGATTCAATTCCTATTTCAGGTTATGATTCACTTAAAGTTTGGCTGTCCGTTGCAGCAAACCCTACTTCAAATAAATATGACAATGCATTGAACTCTTTTGGAAACGGAGATTCAATGGCCGTTTGGGCAAGCATCGACGGTGGTGCGTATTCAAGAGTAATGTTTTTCTGTGCTCCTGATTCGAATGCAAGCAAAACATCATCATCAAACACAGGTTCCCTTTATTTTGATAGCAACATGAACTTTATTGGTGGAGATGCTAATGACGTTGCAGTTGATGACACCTTAGAGTCATTTAACTCCATGGTTACTGGAAAAGGAAGCTATATGTCAGTTAGAATTCTACTCAGAACAGAATCTGGAGACGAAGAAATTATTTTAGACAATTTTAGAGTTCAAGGCGTAATGTCGAGTACATGTGCTGATCCCTCTGGAATGGTTGGAGCACAGCTATCTACCACTTCTTATTCACTAGCTTGGACTTCAGTTTCAAGCTTGAGTAACATTGAATATGGTGCTCAAGGATACACTCAGGGAATGGGAACTATGGTAAACAATGTTAGTAGCCCATACACCTTAACTGGATTAATGCCAGGAAACTCTTACGATGTTTATTATCAAGATACTTGCACAAACATTGGTACTTCCAATTGGGTTGGTCCATACACAGTTACTGTTAGTGCTGCTCCTAGCATAACCAATATTTGGAGAACCTCAAATACGAATATTATGGTTGCCTATTCGGACTCCATGCAGAGTTTGGTTGCTACTTCTACATCAAGATATAAAGGCATAGCGGGCTTATCTAGTGTAACCTTAAATAGTGGTGCGGATACAGCGACACTTAACTACTCCACTCCTTTTGCCGACGGTGTTATGAATACCTTAACTGTGGACAGTGTTTTAAGTGCTTCTTTGACAATGCTTGATACGGCTTATACTTTTTCCTTTGTATATAATGGAACTACCCCAGATGTTGTTATTAATGAAATTATGTATAACGACCGCTCTGGTGCCGATACTTTAGAGTACATTGAATTGTATAATGCAGGAACAGCTTCTGCAACTGTTGGTGGAATGGAGTTTACGAGTGGAATTAACTTTATTGTTCCAGCTGGCGTAATGATTCCTTCCGGTTCTTACTTAGTTGTTGCTAAAAACGCTGCTGCTCACACTGCAGTATTCGGTAACAGTTTAGTTGCAGAATGGACATCAGGAGGCTTATCTAACGGCGGTGAAACCATCGAAATATCTAACTCAGATGGAACTGTAATTGATATGGTATCTTACGATGACGGGAACGGTTGGCCAACAGATCCTGATGGAAGTGGTTATTCTCTAGTTCTTTGTGATCCAACAAGTGACAATACTATGGCTGCTAGCTGGGGTGTTGAGCCAATGATGTTTAGCTCTTCTGATTACTATGCTTCTCCGGGTGCAGCAAATACTTGTCGCCCACCTTTTGTTCCGCCATTGTATTCAATTTCTGTAATTTCTACAGTTGACGCTTCTACAGGTGTTGCAGACAGCAACGGAGTAAAATGCTCGGTAAAAGGTTTGGTTGCTTCAAACCAATTTAGCGAATCTGGCGCTTCTGGCCCAGACGTTCAGTTTGCACTTATTGAAGCAGATAATAGCGCTGGAGTTACAGCAGTTTCTTTCTCGGACTCAGCAGCTCTTGGTTATGGGCCAACTTTAGGAGATAGTATTCAAGCATATGGTACTTTGAGTCAATTTAGAGGCTTATTGCAATTCAATATGGATTCAGTAAAACTTATTTCTCAAGGGAACAACGTTCCAGCTCCTTTATCTATTGATACTGTAGCGGAAATACACGAATCTAGATTAATCAAAATCATGGGTGTAACAGTTGTAGATACTGCACAATGGCCTGCTCCTGGAGCAGATGCTAATGTTGATATTGTAAACGGTAACGGCGATACAATTACCATGCGTATTGATAGACACACTAATACTGTTGACACTTGGACCGATGCCCCAATGGGTAAGTTTGACGTAATGGGAGTTGGAGGTCAATTTAGCTTTAACAATATAGATGGCTATCAACTGTTGCCGCGTTTTGCGTCGGATATTGATACGGCTATGAAGCTCCCTTGCCTTGCTCCAATGAACTTGTCAACTTCTGATACAACAGATGAAGGTGCTACAGTGAACTGGACGTCAAGTGGAATGACTTGGAATGTAGGTTGGGCTGAAGGTCACATGTCTACTATGCCAACGGACTCAGCAATGAACATAACTTCTATGTCTTATGTTATTACGGGCTTAGACACCAATACTCATTACCATGCATGGGTACAACAAGTTTGCTCTGATGGAACTTCTGAATGGACTGGACCTACAATGTTCAAAACATTGAGATTCCCATTAGGAATAGAGCTTGTTGCCAATAAAAAGGCGTTAATTGCTTACCCAAACCCTAATAACACTGGAGTTCTTAAACTCAACAAGGTAAGTGACATTATCATAAGAAACTTATTGGGTCAACCGGTGATTTCGCAAAATGCTACTAACGAAATTGACATTAGCGATCTTACGAAAGGGGTTTATCTAATTGAATCTGTTGAAGGTGAAACCTTTAAATTGGTAGTAGAGTAAATCTATTTTAAGACCTTGAAAAAACCCTTCAGGCATTTTGCTTGGAGGGTTTTTTTTGATCTAAACTTTCACTGAATTTAAAGCCAAAGCAAGGAACTATCACCATAACTTAAAAAGCGATATTCGTTATCTAAAGCATGTTGATACACCTTCTTCCAGTCCGCACCAATAATTGCTGATACCAAGAGTAGTAAAGTGCTATTTGGCTGGTGGAAATTGGTTATGAGTCCGTTCATAAACTGAAACGGGTATCCGGGAGCTATGATAATTCCAGTTTTAAAATACAGCCTATCATTTGTGGTCGTTGATTTTTCAATAAGTGCGTTTAATATTTCCTCCTTTGAAAAGCTTGAGCTTAACTCATAAGGGTCCCACTGCTCAACATCCATTCTTTCACCCTTTAATATGCGAATACCAGCCCAATACAGACTCTCTAGTGTGCGCAAAGTAGTAGTGCCCACACAAAAAATAGATCGCTGACTTTTTACTAATTCCAATAGGTGTTGCAACGCACCTGTAGAAACCTCAGCGTATTCTTTATGCATATCGTGAGCTCCAATTGTTTCGCTTTTAACAGGCCTAAAAGTACCAGCCCCAACATGCAAGGTAAACTCGAAAATCTCGACTGAATTTTGCCTTAAGCCTTTTAATACTTGATCTGTAAAATGAAGCCCTGCAGTAGGAGCAGCTACAGAACCCTCCACCTTACTGTAAACCGTTTGATAACGCTCGTAGTCGTCTTGCTCTGCCTCTCGATTTAGATAAGGCGGCAGCGGAACCTTTCCAGCTTTTTCCAAAACCTCTGCAAAGGTGATGCTTCCATTCCAAGTGAATTCAATCACGTTTTGTTCATCAGAGTTTACGAGCTGTGCTTTTAAAATGAGCTCATTTTCAAGTTTGAGCTCCAATACCTCACCTTTCCATTTTTTCTTGTTACCAACCAAGCAGTTCCATTGGACTACATCACTTAAGGTCATGGCTGTTCCAGGGTCTGTTTCAGTCGGTTCTAGGCAGAAAATCTCAATTCTGGCTCCAGTGGACTTAAAAAAGTTTAACCGGGCGTAAATAACCTTAGAATTGTTCATGAACAAACCTGAGCCTTTTGGCAACAATTCTTTTAAATCGGTGAAATTGTTGTCCGCAATTACACCAGACTTGTATTCCAATAATTTGCTTTGATCACGCTCCTTTAAAGGATGAAGCGCAATTCTTTCTTGGGGCAAGTCGTATGTAAAGTCTTCTATTTTGAGGTCTTTAACCATATTGCAAATTAACAGCACCCAGAATAATAATTAATTGTCATGCTAAATTTATTTCAGCATCTCCTATATCAACGTATTAAATAGATTCTGAAAAGCTGTTTCACATAAATTTTCTGAAATAAAATTTGGTTCAACTATGCTATCAGAATGACGAGTTAGTTTAACTAAAAACTTAGTTGGAACTAATTAAACAGGCTCAGAAAATCGATCAAGGATATCGTCCAAAGTTATCTCGATCTCTTCTAGGGTTTCACCAGTAACTAATCTGGACCTAAACTCTTTGAAGTGTGGAATATGGCGAAAATAATTTCCATAGTGTCTGCGCGTTTCCACGATGCCCAATCGTGGGCCTTTCCACTCTACTGACATTTGAATGTGTTTTCTTGCCATTTCAACACGCTGTTCCAGGGTGGGTGGGTCTGGAGTAAAACCGTGCTGCATATAGTGTTTGATTTCATTAAAAATCCAAGGATAACCAATGCTCGCTCGACCAATCATTATTCCATCAACTCCGTAACGCTCTCGCGCTGCCACAGCTTTCTCTCCCGAATCAATATCTCCATTACCAAACACTGGAATGTGCATTCTGGGATTATTTTTTACTTCGCCGATTAGCGTCCAGTCGGCTTCACCTTTGTACATCTGTTTCCGGGTTCTGCCATGAATAGATATTGCCTTAATTCCAACATCTTGCAGCGCTTCAGCAACTTCCACAATATACTTGGTGTTGTCGTCCCAGCCCAATCTAGTCTTAACTGTAACGGGTAAATCTGTAGCGTCAACAATAGCCTTTGTGAGCTTGATCATTTTAGGAATATCTTGAAGAATTCCAGCTCCAGAGCCTTTACAAGCTACCTTTTTCACTGGGCAACCATAGTTGATATCGATGATATCGGGGTTCGTTTTTTCAATGATTTTTGTGGCTTCGATCATGCTGGAAAACTCGTTTCCAAATACCTGAATTCCAACTGGTCGCTCGTATTCGTAAATATCGAGTTTTTCTCTACTCTTTACCGCATCTCGAATTAACCCTTCAGAAGAAATAAACTCGGTATACATTACATCGGCGCCTTCTTGCTTGCACAATGCGCGAAAAGGCGGGTCACTTACATCCTCCATGGGCGCAAGCAATAAGGGAAATTCTCCTAACTCTATGTCTGCTATCTTAACCAAAGGTTACTTTTGTTTGAGCGCACAAAAGTAGGGCTTAAAGACTAGTATATGAGAAGTATGTCGTTTGTTTCCAAATTGGTAATGCTGATTGTACTTATTCTAATCTGCCTGCTATTTTTCTCCCTCATTGGTTATGGAATTGCTTTACTCTCTTTTGATTTAACGCTTGACGAATTGCAATCTGCAGCCAACTATAAGGCGGTACAAGGGTTAAAAATTGTTCAGGTTTTCAGTTCCATTGGCACCTATTTCGTCCCCGTGATTCTGCTAATTTATATTCTAAAAGAACGCCCCCTTCAATACCTAAAACTCAACCAGCCCGTTTCAGTTTTTGGCTTGGCTATAGTTGCGCTAATGGTGGTAAGTTTCTTTCCTTTAAATGGGCTTATTGCTGAATGGAATTTAGCCTTGCCTTTACCTGATTTTCTGATTGAATACGAAGCACAAATTGAAGCTACTATCAAGCGATTTTTGGTAATGCCTAATATAGGTGACTTGCTGATAAATTTAGTGGTCATAGCACTTGTTGCTGCTGTTGCTGAAGAATTACTTTTTAGAGGGTTGATTCAACGTTTAATTTTAGAAAAAACAAAGAATCACCATATGGCTATTTGGGTTGCTGCAATTGTTTTTAGCGGTATTCACTTCCAATTTAGCGGTTTCTTTCCTCGGCTATTTCTTGGGGCTTTATTTGGCTACATCTTTTATTGGAGCAACTCCTTATGGTATCCAATAATTGCTCATTTCATACACAACGGGTTAACTGTAATTGTAGTTTATATCTACGGAATTGAAGCCATGGAAGGAATGGGTGTAGATTCAGATAGCCTAGAGCAAATTGCCATGACACTTGGCTCTACAGTAATTTTTGCTGGGTTGCTTATTCAGTATTATCGGTTGTTTAATTCTGATCCATCAACCGATAAATTTAATCCAAACTAGAAATACGCTCGCATTCTAACCGTACCGGTATGAATGGATTTCGATCCTTCTGAAGACCGTCCGTTATAGCTCACATTCAATTGTAAATATTTACCAATATTTCGTTGGTAAGTGGCTTGCCAAGTACCGTTGTCTCCTGCCTGCAACCCTTCTAACATTTCGTAATCTATTGAGCCATTTAAAATGCCGTTATAGGCAATTCGTATGTACGCTATTTCTAGTAACAAACTTCCTTTGCCCACCTTTTGAAAGCGGCTTTCTATACCCGCCTTTTGATGAGTAGCCACTTCCCCTCCTAAATCGGGCGTGTTTACCTTCTCTTTGTGTTCGTACAAAACGGCAATTCGATAACTAACACCAGGTTGGAAAGTCAATTTGGGCATTATAGAATAGTAATCAATATCGAAATTTCGAGTAGTAACAAAATCTGCCTCACTGGTTTTTTCGCCCCACTTAGCTTCAGATTCAAATAGGAACATTCGGGTAATGTTCCAGCGCCCTCTAGCTGTTCTAAATACATTAGTTCTTGTTTCTAATCCATTACTCAAGAGTGTTCTGCCTTTTATATCTTGGTAAGTAAAATCAAGTCCAAAAATTGGGTGTGCTCGATTTAAATAAACCGTATTTCTGAACGATGAATTTAAACTCACTAATTGGGAGTCGATACCTACATCTGGCAGTGGGTTGAAACGAGAGGCTAAATCATCGGCTTGAGACTTCCTGTCCATTCTATATGCCGTCTGGTTAGAAAAAGTCGAGAGTAGCTTTAAAACACCTGTTTTGTTATTCCAAACTCGACTCGGGTTAATATTAAGGCTTTGATTAAACTGATTGGTAAAAACCTTTACATAATCATTCGTCAAGATAAATATTCGAATGTATTTTGCTTCATCATTAAAGACTGCAATCTCAAACTCGTTGATTTCTTGTATTCCATTGTCGTTGGCATCTATCCAAGTGTATTGACCTTGTCCAGCAGGAACCTCAATGTATTTATACTCTCTCTTGGCCTCCAACCCTGACCCAACCTCATAAAAAGACCCTGCACTAAGTGCGCCTTTCCATAGCCGTAGATTGTACTCTACTCTGCTTAAAAAGTTTTCATCGGCTTGGTCTGCGGTCAAGGTTGGTTCTCTAATATCTAGTTTTCTGTATACCGATTTAATACCAACAGTAAAAGGTCTAAAACTTCTCCATTGGTATTCGCCTCCATAATTTTCAGCGTAAGTTGCCATTACCATTGTATTTTCATTACTTCTGTAATCTTCTCGTTGTCCAAAAAACACTTTGTAAAAGTTTTTGGCGCTGTCGAGCGATTGAATAAAATACTCACGCTCCCAAAATTTGTATGCGTTTTGTGCCAAAGTATCTGCGCCAAGAGCTCTTATTTGATTGTCTTCCCTATCATCTTTATAGCCAATATTCAAAGGGCCTACAGTCTTTTTTACATGTGCTTTGTGGTTGATGAAACTGGTATTTGATAAATTCCCCCCAGACTCCATTGCACTGGCATCTAATGTTACTGAAATGCCTTGATACTTAATGTTTGCGTCCAAATTGTGTCGCTGCGCAGAATAATCGCTTTCTGCTTCAAAGCCTTCATATTTGTAAATAACCTCGGTATTTTTCTTTTGCTCTAAAACCAATCCAGCGTGGTAAATATTTTGTTCGCTGCTCAAGTTTAAGTTTCTAATGTTCCAGTCTCTGTAGAACTCAACCGTACGTATTCGTTCAATTTCTGTAAAGTTTCTACCCCAATGTTCAATTCCTACCAATGGACTTAAAAGCCAGCCCTTTGATTTCTCGGATAGCCTAAACCCCTTTTTCCACTCAGTTTTAAAAGCATACCCAATATCATTTGTAGCATCTTGATCAGAGAAGGTGTTTAAATCGTTGTTACTTATAGCCCCTTCAAAGGTGAGTTTGGATATGTCGGAGAACTTGTATTTCCCTCCAAGAGTAATCATTTGACGTTGCTTTGGACTGTACAGAACTACAATGGGTGCATAATCTCCCCTAGAGCCGAAACTTGCGGGCTCTACCCATTGAAAAACACGCCCATTTGTAGTGGAGTTTAACAAGATATAATCCCCATTTCCGGCACCAACATTGGTAAAGGTTACGCGCCATTGGGCACTATCGGGGTTGGCAGAAAAAACAAATACTGAATCGTAACCAAGGCTATCGGTCAACTTGTATAACACCTCGTTCTCCGTAAACTCTACTTCTTTGGCACTGCTTGAAAAGGCTTGATCTAAACTGTCTCCAACTTGAGCTAAAATCAGCTTTTGCTCATCACTTAAATCTTGTTGTAAGCTTTGATTCTTGGCATCTTGCTCCGAATAGAGGTTAAAATTTAGTTCAAGGTTTTTGTATTGATAATCGTTACTAAATTGAAAGAGCGTACGTGTGTAATTTTGATCGCTGTATTGAAACTCCACAATAATTCGTTTATCCTTGGTTATTAGTTGCCTAGCAGTGAAGGAAATCTCCGCAGTATTATAGTTGATTACATAATCTTCACTCTGTCCCCGTGTAAGCAGCTTTCCGTCTATATAAACCCGTTCGGTTCCACTCAGTATAATAATGAAGGGTTCGTTCTCCTCCCCAGTTAATCGATAAGGTCCTTGATTGCCTTCCACACCTTGAATAATATTACGAGAAAATTTACCCCTTGAAATTGCTCCACTGAGTTTAATGTCCATTTTATGCTGACTGGTATCTGTTGTTGTTTCATTTTCAGATAAGTCGACTTTTAAGTTAGCCGTTAAACCTTGTGCTTTTTTATTGAATTTAGTAAAATAACTGTGCTTACTCTGGAGTCGGAAGTCTCCCGCGGTTAAGCTGGCATCCTCGTTATATATTTTAATGTATACCTGATCAAAGTCTTGCAGCTGCTGAGTATTTCCCTCGGGTTGAATGGGTATGTTTTCGTCTGAAATTGCCGCGGTTACGGATAAATTACTGGCAATTTTTCCAGCAAACTGAAGATTCATACTGGAACTAACACTCAAGTCTCTGTTGTTACCAAAGCCAATACCACGGCTAATACTGCCGCTTTTTTCCAGTCCTCCAAGCTCCATAAGTTCTGAAGTTGTTTTGGGTTGAACCGTATACCTGAACGGGTCTCTAGAAACAAAATCTTGCTTTTTAATTAGCTCCACATTTTTATGAGCGTAAGGTTGATAAAAAGAAAATGGAAAGGTTTTAAAATTGGCTCGGCTTTCCTTGGGTCGAACTTCCTTTGGTTTCAACCAAATTAACCTACTTCTCAAATTATCTAACTTGTACAAGGAGGTGTCTACAGTATTTCCGAGAACGTCCTTTAGCTCAAAGCTGGGTTCTATGATTGATAGCGAGTCGAGTTGAACGGTATCTAATGCAGGGTCAATCATCACGCTTTTGGTATCCGCTTGCCCATTAACATGAGTAGCTAACACAACGAGAAAAACCAATATGAACCAGACTTTTGCCGAAATAGACACCTTCAAATATATTGTTATGTGTAACGAAGGGTTTTACATTTAAGTACAAAAAAAGGGGCAAAAAGCCCCTTTCTAATTGAATATATGCGTTTACACTACTCTTTTACAATTTTTTCTCTAGTAGAGTATGAAATCTTTAATGCTTGAGCTTTTCTTAGCTCTTGTTTTACATCGGTAACAATTCCCATTTCGGTATCGCCGTCAACCTTTAGAGATGTAGTTAACAGAGGTACTTCCTCTTCATTCACTTCAGATCGTTTTGTCTCAATGTAAGGCTGTACTTCTTTTACACTTGCAAATGCATCATTCAACTGAATTCTTGGCGAAGTACCGTACTTTTTTGTTTCTGTTGGAGCCCCAATGTAAATGTAATTTACTAGGTTTTTATTCTCCAACTTTTTGATTTCAGTAGCTTCTGGTTGTTCCATTTTAACCTTTAAATCAACCTCGCGCATTACAGTTGAAACCATGAAAAAGAACAACAGCATAAATACAATATCTGGCAATGACGCGGTGCTTACTGCCGGAGTAGCTTTCTCTTTTCCTTTGTTAAACTTTGACATACTAATTACCTCCAACGTTTTTAGGCTCCGCTTCGGAAATACGTTGCGGATATATTTTTCGTATCGCTTTTACCTTGGGTTTATCACCTGTTTCTAAATAGTAATCGTATGTTTTACCAAACTTCTCCATCGACAGTTCATTTCTGAGCTCATTGTATGCACGAGCCAACTCGTTTTGAACCTGAATGTACATATTGTAAGACGTGCCGTTATCGTTTTGCAGCGATATTACTTGCTTTGATACATCCACTGTACCAAAGAAATCAACCGTTCGAGTTTCCTTTTCTGGTAAGTCTAAGTCATCATTTGGGTTTTGAATAAACTCCTTTGCAGCATCGGTTAATTCCGAAATTTGCATGATATCACCTTCAACCAACAATTGATCCCCAGAGTTGACAAGTACTTCGAAAACGTTTCGTTGCTTAATGTCTGGCGGCTCCTCAATCTCTTCTGGTAATGGTGGAGGTAATAACCTTGACAGGCCCAAGTCAGTATCCATCGTTGTAGTAACAAGGAAAAACACCAACAACAGGAAGGCAATATCTGCCATTGAAGAAGCATTAATCTCGGGTGGAGCTTTTTTTCCAGCCATAACTTTAATTATCGTTTAATGTAACGAGCTAATCCAGAATATATTACACTGGCAATAGCTAGAAATGTTAGAATATACAATGCATACAATCCAGCACCCGATAACTTAGAAGCTGATTCGGTGGTATCTTTTGGGTAATAATTCATTAATGAACCATCAGCCATTACATAAGATATACCTAAAATCAGCACCATTGCACCAATACCAATTGCAGCTCCTTTTATAGATTCTGGCTTTGCCGCAGCACCTAAACCAGCACTAACTAATGCTCCACCTGCAGCTACTATTGAGAAAATATAAGTCACATAAATCATGGGCTCATAATTATCTCCAGCAACACCTAGTATAAACACCAAGGCGCCTAATGCAAGTAAAACGTATAGCGTTATTGAACTTATCTTCTCCATAGTTTCTTATTTTGCTTGGTGTTTGATTAATAAATCAACCAATGAAATTGAAGCATCTTCCATGTCATTTACAATGGCATCAACTTTTGCAACGATATAGTTGTAAAAAACTTGCAGCACCATTGCAACCAAAAGACCAGATACCGTAGTAATAAGTGCAACACCAATACCACCCGCAACAATACCAGGGGAAATGTTATTTGCCTCAGCAATCGCATCGAAAGCGCCGATCATACCTACTACCGTTCCAAAGAAACCAAGCATTGGAGCCAAGGCAATAAATAATGAAATCCATGACAATCCTTTTTCAAGTAAGCCCATTTGAACCGAGCCGTATGCAACAACTGACTTTTCTACCATATCAATGCCTTCTCCTGATCGATCTAAGCCTTGGTAAAAAATAGAGGCCACAGGTCCTTTTGTGTTTCTGCAAACTTCTTTAGCTGCTTCAACACCACCATTCTTTAATGCTGCTTCCACATTTTCTACCAATTGCTTTGTGTTTGTTGTAGCCATAGTCAAGTAAAGAATTCGCTCAATACAAATTGCTAGACCTAGAATTAAACAAACCAATACAAAAGACATAAAGCCAGGACCACCAGCTATAAATTTATCTTTAACTACTTGGTGAAAACTCTTTTCAGGAGCAGGAGCCTCTTCTTCAGCTGCTGTTTCCTCTACCATTGGTTCTTCTTCTGCAACCGGCTCTTCAGCAACTGCTGCTGCAGCAGAGTCTTCCATTACAGTTTCTGCACCCTCTTCTACGGTTGCTTCTTCATTCATTGCCTCTTCTGTAGGTGCTTCAGCATCCTGTGCAAATGTGTTGGTTACTGGCCCAAAATTTAAAAGGGCAACAACAGCAAAAATTGAGAATAGCTTATTCATAATGTACTTGTATTTGATTTGTTTACTTATTTATTTCAATTATTAATTTCAACTTCCAGCGGAGAGAGAGGGATTCGAACCCTCGAAACCCTTTTGGGGTTTACTCGCTTTCCAGGCGAGCCAGTTCAGCCACTCCTGCACCTCTCCTTTAAACTTTACACACAAGAGTATTAAACCTCGTAAAGCGGGCGCAAATTACAAAAATTTTGTAATCCGAAAAATGAATTTGGACTCCTTAAACATTTGATGACATTTTCTATGGTTGTCCATTCCTCAATTTTGGCTCCAACTCAAATGCCTTGTTCATATATTTTTGAGCCAACTCATTGTTTCCAACGTACTGATATGCAACACCTAAATTGAGGTAAAGTCGTGCATTTTCCTTGTCCAGCTTTATGCCTTTTTCAAACCAATTTATTGCTTCTTCATTATTTCCGCTAATGGCGTACGCCACTCCAATTTTTTGAATAATTCCATCTTCTTGTGGGTTTAATTCATGTGCTCGCAGTAAATATGGCAAACCTAAGTCGGGTCGTTGTAAGTTTCTTCCATACAATTCACCTAGTTTTTCATTAATTCCAGCGTTTTTCTCATTGTGCTCTAAATACAACTCTAACGCCTGTTTTGCAGTCTCATATTGCTCCACCACAGTTGCTTCCTGGGCTACGTATTCAAGGTTTTGTAGAGCATGTCCATGACCCGGACTCATAGCCAGACAATTTCTATAAAAGCTCAATGCAGTTTTATAATCGCCAAGCATACTGTAAGCATTTCCAGATAAAATCATAGGTGGAAAATAAGTAGGGTATATCTCCAATGACTTTTTTAAATATTTCAAACCCTCTACCAACTGTTTCTTCTTCTTTGACTCTACCCTTTCTTCTTTTGCAAGGTCAATTTTTGCTAAGCCTGCTGCCATATTACACTTAGCACTTTCGCTCGAAATTTGAACATCCGTTAAGGCCAAAGTTTCGTCAGACTCCCATGCAAAGTTTCTATCTACTGTTTTAAAACTGTACAATACCAAAAGCACGGCCGCTAAGCCCATTCCTAACTTGATGTTTTTAACCTTCGATAATCCATATGCAACTGCAACCGCAACCGACAAGGTAGGTATATATAGAAACCGCTCATTCATAAAAGTGCCTATTGGGAAAAGCAAGTTGGAATACAATATCAATCCCCCTAAGTAGGTGAAGATTACAAACCCCCAAATATTTCTCTTTTTTAAGCCCAGCAACCCTATTATAATCAAAGCAATATGGATAAGCACAGAACACCAAACCAAAACGTCTGCCCAGTCTACAATTGGAATGTGTTTCGGATAATAATCATGCGTTAATGGGTGCGGAAATACACTCAACTTAAGATAATTGAGAAGTGTCAAAAATATCGTAGCATATTTTTCGCCAGTTGAGGCATTCAAAAATGGGTTATTCATTAGCTCGTTGGCTATTTCCGTTTTTGCAGAGCCTAGAACTGCGTATCGGATGCCCAAATAAATCAAGGTTGTAAGGAGTAGTGGCACTGTTGAAATTAGTATCTCTTTTAAGTTTCGCTTTGGAAGCAGACAGTAAATTGCTAGTGGCACTATTCCCACAAACACAACTGATGACTCCTTGGATAACAAGCTCAAAAAAAACAGAGCCCCTGAAAGCAGCAGAAAAACAAGCCGCTTTCGGTCTAACCATTTTAAAACAAAGAGAAATGCACCGAAAGCCAACAACACACTCAATATTTCATCTCTACTTTTTATATTGGCAACAACTTCGGTATGTAAAGGGTGTGCGAGATATATCGCGGAGGCAATAAATGCTATTCCAAATATATTATTGCTTTTGCTGGGAAAAAAATGAAGCAGGAGAGCAAACAATATCAATCCTGTAAATAAATATAACAACACGTTAGTAAAGTGATAAAACTTAGGGTCGTTACCAAACAGTTCCCATTCTAAGGCATGCATGGCCATGCTTAAAGGTCTATACCTACCGCCTGCAACTAGGTTTTTGTCTTTGCCGAAAAAACCGGTCATACTATCGTTTGAAAATAGCTCACCGACTCCCTCAAGACCTTTTTTAGTGAATTGGTTTTCTGTAATCACAATTTTGTCGTCCAGCACAAACTCGTGACCTAACGTATTCGCATACAGCAAAAAAGCTATCGATGCCAGTACTACTAATGCTTGTTTATGTTGTTTAAAAAAATTCATACTGTTAACTCGCCACAAAACGGTTGCACTAGTTTTGATTCCAACTCCTCTTTGCTTAAACCTTGACCAAGCAAAAACATAGACTTAGTTACAGCTGTTTCAAAGGTCATATCGGCTCCGCCTACCACGCCAAGTGTTCGAAAGTCTGTACTTGACTCATACTTGCCTTGATAAACGGTGCCTCGATCGCATTGAGTAATATTCAATATTGTTTTGCCCTTTTCTATCTCTTTTTTTATCAATTGGATAAACCAGGCATCTGTAGGGCCATTACCTGAACCATATGTCCTTATTATATACAACTGATTGTCCTCATTTGAAAATACGGCCTTTACAGTTGCTTCGGTAATTCCCGGAAACAAATACAGCACTCCAATTTTCGAAGAAAAAGATTTATGCGCCTTGAATTTGGTTGTCGTTTTTGGTAAAAAATGATCTTTTTCTAGCTTCACTTCCACGCCAACCTCAGCAAGTGGAGGGTAATTGGGCGACTCAAAGGCCTCGAAATGTTGAGTGCTTGATTTAATGGTTCGATTCCCTCTAAAAAGGTAACCATCAAAGTAAATACAAACCTCTCCTCGTTTTTCTGTGAACACTTGAGGGAGGGTAGCAGCAATTTCAATAGAAGAAATGACGTTTTCTCGACCATCGGTGCGCAACATACCCATTGGAAGCTGTGACCCAGTTACAACTACAGGTTTTTTTAACCCTTGTAAAGCAAAGCTTAAAGCCGAAGCGGTGTAAGCCATGGTATCTGTGCCGTTTAATATCACAAATCCATCGTAATCTGCATAGTTTTTTTCAATTATGGTTATTAAATCTACCCAAAGCTCAGGGTTAGCGTTGGAGCTGTCAATCGGTGTTTCAAAAGAACTTGAGTGTATGGTAAAATTAAAACGCTGCAACTCAGGAATAGCCTCAATAAGATGTTTAAGGTTAAACGGTTTCAGCGATAAAGAAGTGGCATCCTGAATCATTCCAATCGTTCCGCCAGTGTATATTACTAATATCTTTGAATTCAAGTTGCTTCTATTTGGTTCAAAGTTAGACTTACAATTGAGTTTAAAAGAACATTTTATTGGTATTTCTCTCCGTTATTTGAGCAATTTCTTCAACTGGAATGCTCTTAATGTGTGATAATTTTTTGGCAATCAACTCGATATAAGCTGGCTCATTTCGCTTACCTCTATTCGGGTGCGGAGCCAAATACGGACTATCGGTTTCTAATACAAGGTGGTTTAAATCTACCTCTTTTATCACTTTATCCAAGCCCGCATTTTTAAATGTGAGCACACCTCCGATTCCCAACATAAACCCACCATAGCTCAGTATATGTTGAGCTTGATTCAAGTTTCCCGTAAAGCAATG
This sequence comes from Salibacteraceae bacterium, assembly GCA_965660875.1. Lineage (GTDB taxonomy): Bacteria > Bacteroidota > Bacteroidia > Flavobacteriales_G > Salibacteraceae > UBA6770. The sequence continues at coordinate 94,441 of CBFIBQ010000001.1, forward strand.
AAACACACCTTTTAGCCGGTCATCATTTAACTCGTCGAGGACTGTAAAAACCTCATCAAATGCCTCCCGAACGTGGATAACAATTGGTAACTCTAATTTTTTTGCCCAGTCTATTTGAATCTTAAAAGCATGAGTCTGTTCCTGCAAGAAGGTTTTATCCCAATATAAATCGATACCAATTTCTCCAACTGCCACAAGTTTTGAATTTGGGGTTTCATTAAAGAGGTTGTGTTGGACGTGCTCTAACTCTTGCTCCCAATTAGCACCAACAGAGCAGGGATGAAGGCCGTGCATAGTAAACACGTTTTGATATTCGGTCACAACTTGGTGCTGTGCTTTACTATAATTAGAATCAATAGCAGGCAGCAAAAAGCGTTGAACCCCTGCTTCTTTGGCCCGAGAAATTACCTCTTCAATGTCTTCAGAGAATTGCTCGTGGTATAAATGACAGTGCGTATCCGTAAAATTCATGGAGCAATATTAAACACGAAAATTTTATACACTAACAATTTCAAAATACTCTTTTATAATAATTACTACATTTGCTAGGGTTCCAAAAAATTAACAAGTAAAAACAATATGATTCATTCAATAAAATTTGTGTTCTTAGGCTTTATTTTACTGATTTTAGCCACTTCCTGCGGTAACAATGAGTCGGTAGATCGAGTGCCTGATGATAAAATTGTAGATCCAGATTTGGATGTAAACACAAAAGACCGGGCACGATTTCAACGAGCTAAAATCGTGTTTTTTGCCTTGCCCTCGCCAATTGAAACCGCCCGAATTCTTAAAAAGTCTGGCGCCATTTACAATAAAGATTTTTTGAACCCCTCCTCGAATGTGATAAACTATTCCACTTCTGTTAGAAAGGCAATTGCTTTAGGAATATATGTTGCGGATTTAAGTTATGCAAACTCATTTCATCAGCAACAAGATTGTTTAGAGTACTTCTCTACTGTCCAAAAGCTTTCTGAAGAATTGAGCTTGAGCAATATTTTTACAGCACAGTTTATTGAAACCATAGAATCGAACATTAACAATGAAGATTCAGTATTAAAGTATTTGTCGGACTCGTACTGGCAAGCAAATTCACAACTCAAAGAAAATGAGAGAGAAGGCTTTGCCGCGCTTGTTGCAGCTGGGGGTTGGCTCGAGGGGTTGCACATTGCATGTTCTTTAGTGGACCCGAGTAATCCAAAAGATCAGTTAGCCGATAGAATTGCTGAACAGCGCGTTTCACTCAAGCAATTAATCAAGTATTTATTGTCATTTAAAGACCCTAAAATATTATCCGAAATGACTGAGGATCTGCAGTTACTTCAAGAGAGCTTTGACAAAATAGAAGTTGACATAGAGCGACAAGTAAGTAAAAAAGACGATGACGGTGTTGATGTGGTGGGTAATAAAAAGGTATACACATACCCTGATGGAGTTCTGAAAGAAATTATTGGTAAAATAAACGAAGTAAGAGTCAAATACATATAATCGCGTAGTTATGCTGAAAATCATTCAACCCATACTTCTAATCTCGCTGCTTGTTGCACTGTCGAATCCAGCTAACGCCCAGTGCAAGCGATTTACAGAAAAAAATTGCCTTCCAAAACTTAGCCCCTTTTCCAACAATGGTCAAATCAATAACGCAACGTTATTCGAAGGAGATTCTGCCAGCCTTATGATGACGTTTTACTCATTGCTAGATTATCGGTTAATGGTATGTGCCCATGAAGTGCTTGGAAGTGGCGTACACTTTAAAGTAAGAGATAATGATGGGAATGTGCTGTTTAATTCTCAAGAGTCCGATAATATGTATTGGGATTTTAGAGTAAACTCTACTCAAGATTTAATGGTAAGTGTTATTGCCCCTGCAGATCCAGATAACCTTACAGACATTCCAGCAAGTGGCTGCGTATCCATCGTAGTTGGATTTAAAGAGTAATTAAAAATCAACCACCATTCCAGCAACGTATCTCTTTGAAATTGCGCTGTCATTAATTGACGGAATCGGCCCTAAAAAAGCAAAACTACTAATAAAGCATTGTGGCTCTGCCGAAGCGGTGTTTTCGGAAAAAAGTTCAACACTTACGAAAATACCAGACATTGGCCTAAGGGGTATTAAAGCGTTAAAAAACGCTGACGCCTTTAGAAAATCAGAGAGAGAGCTGAAGTTTATTGAGCAAAACAATATTCAGATTCTGTATTACGAAAATGATAATTTCCCGAGACGATTAACTCACTGCCCGGATCATCCAATAGTCCTTTTTTCAAAAGGAAAGATGAACCCAAATAAACCAAAAGTAGTGAGTATAGTGGGTACGCGCAGAGCAACAAACTACGGCAAAGAATTGACCCAAAAAATTATAGAAGACTTACAATCAAATGATATCGTAATAAGCAGCGGGTTAGCTTTTGGAATCGACGCGCAAGCGCACCAATGCTCCGTTCAAAACCAAGTGCAGACAATTGGAGTGGTTGCGCACGGCCTAGATCGCATATATCCGAGAGAGCACGGGGCTTTAGCTGAAAGTATGCTTAGTAATGGAGGATTAATTTCTGAGTTTACGTCAGGCACAATACCCAACAAAGAAAACTTTCCTCGAAGAAATAGAATTGTTGCGGGAATGGCGGACGCAACAATAGTGATAGAATCAAAAGCTAGAGGCGGTGCTCTTATTACTGCATTTCAAGCAAGTGGTTACAATAGAGATGTTTTTGCAGTGCCAGGTAAGGTCGGTGATATAGCTTCCGAGGGATGCAACCTATTAATTAAAAAAAATATTGCCGGGCTTATTACAGGAGGTCAAGATATTATTGAAGCTATGGGCTGGACGCAAACACCAAAACAAACACAAATGACCTTATTCACCGATTTATCTGAAAACGAAAAATTGGTTTATGATACAATTGCTGCTGAAAAAGTAATTCATAGGGATGAACTAACAGCCGGAACGCCCATTTCTAGCAGCGAAGTTGCTGGGGTGTTGCTTTCATTAGAACTTAAAGGCGCAATAAAATCACAACCTGGTGGTAAATATTCTATGTAAGTTTCAGCATTCTGTTGTACTTTTCACTAGAATTTACGAATGCACACTACTTTTTTAAAGGCCCATTTTTTGTCTCAAGTATTCAAACACTAATTATTATGAAAACTTTATATAAGTCCTCTAAGCAACTGACAGCGATACTAATAATATTTACCACCATTAATATTCAGGCACAAATCTCTGTTCAAAGCAGTCAGATAACCATTGAGCTTAAAACAGTAAACTTAAATGATGTAGCCATAAATGGAGTTTCAAAGGAGGCCGAGGTCATTATTGACCCCATGCAAAATATGTCAACCTTAACGCTGATACCCACTACAATTAACTCTGATAACGTAGATTTTAATAACGCTATAAAACAAGCAGAGTTTGAGCCTTTTGTAATGGTAATGAGAATAGACCCTCTAGAATTAAATTACAGCAGCAAAAAAAATGAGCCACTATACGCTCAATGTACTGCTACAATTAACGGCATTACGGAAAAAATTCCGATTACAATGACTACCGTTTCAAAAATGACGAACGAAACGCACAACTATATGGTAACTGGTCAGGGGAAAATATCACTGGCCAAATTTGAACTAAAAGATAAGCTTCCACTGCTTAAAGACGACATTCAGTTTAGGTTTACACAAAACATTGTTGCAGAGTTCAGGTAACCAATTCAAATAGCGCACAACCAACCGAAGCCAAGTTTTGCTGTATAACTTAGTAATACAAAACAGTTTCGTGTCAACACTTAAATCAATAAGCATTTTTTCGGCTCTAATATTTAGTTGCCTATCCGCTTATTGTAGTATTTCAGTAACTGGTTCTGTAACCCAATACGGAAGTCCCGTTCGGTTTCAGTCGGTCTTTGTGAAAGGGTCGGGTGTAGATACAGCAACAGTAACCAATAGTAACGGTAGCTATCAGTTAAGCGTAAACCCAACTATGGGTGAGGGTGTATTGGTCCTATTTACGTTAAATTGCCTGGGCGATACGCAGAAAGTATTCAAGGAGTATTACCATTCCACAAGGTCTACGGTTGTTAATTTTAACTTATGCTCAAGCATCCAAGCTACAAATGTTAAGGGGTTCGTTTCCTATCAATCTAAACCGCTTGCCAATGTCAAAGTTCGTTTTGGGTTAAACTCTCCATTTGAATATAGAGACAGTGTAATTACAGATAGCAATGGGTTTTATATAAAAACTATAAGTACGCCATTAAATGCCAGTGGGTTAATCTACGCTTCAGTAGAAACCTGCGACGGTCAAGAAGTTCAGCGCTCGGCATTCTATAATTTAGAGGATACAGCTGAATTTAATTTCGACTATTGCCCTGGTGGTAAATTCAAAATACTTTCGGGTCGTGTAATAAACGATGCATTGAAGATGCATAAAAACGATTTTAACCTTTTACTCTATCAATACAATACAGAAACTCTACAGTTAGATCTTATTGACAAACAAGCTTCTGATTACCTTGGGAGCTTCCGATTTTTTTTACAACGGGCTGGGCGGTACATAATAAAAGTAGTTCCAAAGTTGGGAGTACTTGCCAAACCCACCTACTACGGAGGTACTCATTACTGGAACGAGGCGGATATTATTGACTTTGGTAACGATACAATATCGATAGTTGATATTCCAGTTCAATCATTAAGTGCCTTAACCGGTAATAATTGGATTTTAGGAAGGTTAAATGATTACCGATCACCCCCCTTAAATCAGCACACCATTTACCTTCAAAACGATGCTAATGAAATCATCGGCTTTACAAACTCATTAAAAGATTATTTCGAGTTTAAAAATGTACCCAATGGTAACTATACCTTGTATACCGATGTGGTTGGCCTTCCTACAACAGCACCAACTATAGACCTAGACAAAAATTACAGCGATCTAAATGTAATCGTAAACCGAAAAGAAGTTACATACGAACTTCCTGTTGCAAGTACTATAAGTTACTCCGAAAACCCTGATAATAAGAGCGTAGTTGCTTACCCAGTGCCTATGTCAACTGTCCTTAATATAACCTCACAAAATGACCAAACTTTGCAAATCGAGGTAGTTGATATATCAGGGAAATTACTGCATGAAGCAACCCTTTTACCAAAATTTACGTCTACTATACAGACAGCACTTTGGGATAGGGGTATATACATAGTTAAGTCCTACAGCTCAAAAGGTTTAATTAACTCGTTTAAAGTTATTAAGTAGTTCATGAAAATTTTTGTAAAGGAAAAGGTTTTAAAGGGATGCATAAAAGGAGAGCGCAATGCTCAACAGTCCTTATATCAAGCCTGCTTTCAGCCTCTACTTAACATTTGCATGCGTTACAAGAACAATGAAGAAGACGGTGTTGCCATACTCAACGATGCTTTTTTAAAAATTCTAACAAACCTCAAAAAATTAGATCCAGAAATACCCTTTGAGGCTTGGGCAAAACGCATAACCATCAATTGTTGCATAAACGATTACAGGAAGCACCGCTCAAAGCCAAATATTCTATCTTACGATGATGATTTTGTAAGAGAGCCTAGTATTCATGCTTTTGAAATCGAAGAGGAGGATCACGTTGGAATTACTTTAAAACAACTTAAAGAACTACTCACAAAAGTACCGGCCAGTTCACAAGAAGTATTTCAATTGTACGTACTAGAGGGTTTTAGCCATAAAGAGATTGGCGAGATTTTAAAAATATCAGAAGGAACATCCAAATGGCATTTAAACAACGCCAGAGGAAAGCTGAAAGATATGATAATTGAATCTCAAAGTAGAATTAGCAAAGTTGCTTTATGAGCTTGAATCGTATCGATAGATTGTTTAAGTCAGCCTTTCGCACTCAAAAGTACGCTTACAAAGATGCTTATTGGAAGGCCTTTGAGTCTCAATTAGGGCCTACTCCCAAGTTTCTTTGGAAAACACGTGTTGGAAGCTTTATCACTATTTTCCTTGCTGCCCTTCTTACTTCAACAAATAATGAGTATCAATCGGAATCAAAAAGCAACGTGAACAACCCAAGCTCGCAAGCTAACTTATTCGCCAATCAGGCGATAGGCACAGAAAAAAGCCAAAGGGCTATTGAATTTGACGAACCCTCATTTAAAAACCAAAAGAACAGTAATAATAAAAAAGTGCTTGCGGTTAGTTCAACGGGTTCAGCCGAGGTAAGTGAAAAACAAATTACAGACCTAGAGGCTGCTTTCGCTACTCCGAGTGCCGCAAAGAAGCTACAAACGAAAAACAATGCGTTTAGAGTAAAATCACTCAAGTTGCTGAGCGGTAATTCTATAAAATCGCTAAAGGTTTCAAACCTAAGCGCCAGAAAATTATCGCCGCTTCCTGATGAAACTGAATTTGGAGTTCGCATAAAAAAGAGTTCCCAGACAACGTATTTTATTCAAGGCGGAGCATATTACCATAAACTCAATCCAGGCAGTACCGAGCCAAATACTATTCCTAGTGAATTTGAACCTAGCCACAAATCCTTCAGCTTAAGTGGTGCAGAAATTCTAATTGGTGCAAAGCGTAAAGGATTCATTGTTAAGTCGGGTATTGGGGTTTCAAATGTATCTAAAACCTATGCTTACCGGTTCTCCGAAACCAGTCAGGACATTACTCAAGAAATCAACACGAATACACACCTTTCAAGCGTTGATTCCACATTCTCCCATTATGAAATTCAAGAAGAAAACAGCTCATCAGGTTCAAACTTTGATATTGCGCAGTCGGTATATGTTGTAGATTCAAACTTTGTTACCACGCAGGATACCATAACCTCCAAGTCGGTAAATACCATCGAAAACAATGTTGCATTAGCCTATCAGCTTACTTATGTAAATATTCCAATTTATGTAGGTTATGAAATAGAGCACAAGCGTTTTTTTGCTAACCTAACAGCTGGCTTTACTGTCGGAGTATTGAGTAACTACCATGGCTATAAGTACAATGAAAGCTCAGAAGGTTACAAAACAATTATTACTTCAAAAGACCTAAACCCTGTTACATTAGGCTACAACGTTTCTGCTGGATTTGGCTACAACATTACCCCAGTCATATCCATAATGGCTCAACCCAGCTATTCGAGCACGTTGATTGGTGCGTTTAAAAGCAATAGATCAAACCAACTTGAGGGTTTTGGTGGTAAAGTTGGCCTTCGGTACCAGTTTTAAATAAAAATTATTTAACCCACATTTCCTTTTTTCAATTAAAAACCCAACCTTTCTTTTTCTTTCGGTCATTCTAACGAAAGACGTCTAACTTTATATTTAATATCTAAAACAATTAAAATGAAAACAATTAATACATTTATTACTGCTTGTGCCCTCTTTTTAGGCACTTTTTCCGCCAGCGCACAATACAACGCATCGGTATCCGGAACACTTTCAAATATGAAACCTGGTGATACTGCCACAATTTACATCGATTCATTGGGAGGTATCTTCTCTTTTGCAAATGGTCAGGGTATAGCAGGGGGGCCTAATGGAGCATACACAATAAACTACATGGGCAACGGGTCTCACAATCTTTGGGTTTGGACAGTTGACTGCAAGGGAGATACGTTGGTTGACTCCACATTTGTTTCTAGTACAAGGCCACAAGTCATCGTTAATTTCAACTATTGCAGCAACACTCCTCCGCCACCAAGAAAAAACTCTATCGTTTCAGGTACCGTTTATAAAGGTGGAAATGTTGTAACCGATGGAACTGTAATTTTAGTAGAAAAAGTACCCGGCATCTTAACAGCTGTGGACACCTTTGCTTTAACAACCGGTACTGGAGGCAGCTACTCATTTAATATTCCTGACTCTACTAAAGATTACTTGGTTAAGGCTTTTTTAAACACAACCAATGCCGACTACTTTAACTACTTTCCAACTTATTCTGATAGTGCCTTGAAATGGTCAAATGGACATACTATTGCAGCTAGTTTCAATCAAACCATTACTCGAAACATCAACTTAGTTTCTGGAATGAATCCAGGTGGCCCGGGTTTTATTGGAGGCTTAGTTTTAGCTGGTGCAAACAAAAATGCAGCTGAAGGTGATCCAATAGCGGGCGCTCAAGTAATGGTACTCCAAAACAACATGCCTGTTGCATACGCTCTTTCTGCAGCAGATGGGGCATTTAAAATTGATGATTTGGCTTACGGAACGTATACAGTATATACTGAGGTAGCTGGAAAGCCAACAGTTGCAGCTGAAGTGACTTTATCAAGCGAAAAACCAAATGAAGCGGGCGTTAAAGTTTCTATCAACTCGGCTGGGGTAACTACATCTATCGAAGTTGTACAAAGTATTAATGAGTCCATTACTGCAAACTGGAAAGGATATCCAAATCCAGTGGCTAACAATTTAACTATTGATTTTGGTTCAATAGAAAGCGAAGTGTCTGTCGCGCTTATTGACGCTGCCGGTAGAACTATTCAAACACTAAATACTCATTCAGTAAGTGAGTTAACTGTTCCAATGTCTACTTTAGATGCTGGTACTTATTTCGTACAAATACAAACGGAAAATGCCGCACAAGTACTTAAAGTTACTAAGCAGTAAACGGTGTTCAAAAAGCTCCAACTTATATTAATCCTATTGATGATTGGAAGCAGCAATTTTGCTGCTTCCATTATCATTGATGGCTTGGTGACCAACAACGGCTCACCAGTAAATGCTGGTCAGCTCATAAACTTAACCTATTCCAATAGAACGGATACTATAGCCTTTACTAATGGCTCAGGCAGATATACAACAACAATCAATCCCAAGGTGCAAAGTGGCTTCGTTGAAGCTTCTTTTATAGACTGTGCCGGTGACACTATTAGAGAGGTTAAAACTTTTGACTCATTAACTACAATATTAACACTTGATTTGGCCGGCTGTATTCCAACAAGCTCAATAAGATTAAAAGGATTTATTACCAATTTACCCAACCCATATACTCCAACTTATATCGTTCATAGCATTAGTGGATTTGGTAGCGTTGACTCCATACTAATTGACTCTACAGGGGCATACGAAAAGACCATTAACTCTTCCTCTCAAGGGATGGTAACCGTAAAGCTCAGGGATTGTAACTCCAACATTTTAATAGATTCGGCGTTCTTTAGATCGGGAGATACAATAACGTTCAATTTTGACTATTGTAAGTCGCCTCCGCAGCCACAGTATAGCGGAGTGGTAACCTTTAGAAACCTGCCAATAAGCAATAACAATGTCTTCTTGTTAAGGTATAAATATAATCCCACAGAACAACTCATGGAGTTTGTGGATACCATTTTAGTGAATGCTCTAGGGGCTTATTCGTTCCCTAAAAACACCAACGATGAGTACCTATTAAAAGCAATGCCTTCATTTGATAGTGCCATGTTTGTTGCCACATATTACCCAAAAGGCCTTAGGTGGGACGATAACAATGCTCTTGCCTTGGGTCCGCATTTAACCAATACCCAAAATTTAGACATTGAACTGGCGCCTAAATCACCAACTGCTTCAGGGCAAGGAAGTATTTCTGGGTCTGTATTGGTAGATGCGAGTATGCAAAAAGCCGGTTATGATGGTGTTGGAATACATGTATTTGATGCAAGCTTCAACCCAGTTGATTATAGGTTTACTAGCGGGTCTGGTAGTTTTGAATTTAATGATTTACCCCACGGTGAATATACCCTGTGGCTTGATCAATGTGGACTTCCAACGGAGCCAATTACCGTTCTTATTTCCAATGAAAGCAGCACAATATCCGACTTAAAAATTACAGTGAATTCTTTGGGCGTAAGTGCTGATAACTATGTGTTTGTCGACCCCAATGCTCCAACAAATTCCGTTGCTTATCCCAACCCTTTCTCAAATGAAATTCATTTAACGAACTACTCAGGCACTGTTGAACTATATAATTCATTCGGACACTTAATGGTATTTCACAAGTTTCAACTGGAGGAAGAACACTATAAAATAGATGCTTCTGAGTGGCCAAAAGGGGTCTACATTATAAAAACAAGTACAAAAAACAAGGAATTAAACCAAAAGCTAATTAAGTATTAGCCACGGATATACTATTGATGAATCCAAAAAGGCAGCTAATTGAGGCCTGCATTAAAGGCGATAGAAAAGCTCAAGAAGAGCTTTATAAGCTTTGTTTTAGTCCATTAATTAGTATCTGTTTTCGTTTTGCAAACAATAAAGATGACGCAGCAATTTTACTCAATGAAGCGTTCTACAAGATCCTGCTAAATATTGATAAGCAAAATCCCGACGTTCCCTTCATGGCATGGGCCAGAAGAATAACCGTAAATTACTGTATTAACGAATACAGAAAAGATAAAACCCGCAAGAAACATGTTGATGTTGTTGAAGCGGAAATACTCGAGAACCAAAGCTCCAAGATTCTGGACATTGAGAAGGTAGATGAAAACTCCGCGAAAAGACTAAAAAGAGTAAGAGAGGAAATCCTTACACTGCCCAGTACTACTCAAGAGGTATTTCAGCTTTTTGTGTTTGAAGGGTTTTCTCATCAGGAAATTGCCAATAGCCTAGGGATGAAAGAAGGTACATCAAAATGGCACGTAAACAACGCCAGAAAAATATTGAAAGAGGTATTTAAAAATACCGTTAAGGTATTGTCAAGTCTAGTATTATGATAGATAACGAATTAGATAATCTCTCTAAAGAAGTTTTCCCTAAAAGGGATGTCTCATTTGAAGCCAAATATTGGGATCAAATGAACAGCTTGATTGATAGTAGAGAGAAAAAGAAAGGTATTATTTTTTGGTGGGCAGGTGGTATAGCCACATTGCTAATAGCAGGCAGTCTTTGGGTGCTGGGTTTAAACAATACCTCAGCCGAATCTATAAAAAAGGAAACCGAAGGTGCCAACACAACTATTTCCGTAACCAATAACGGCATCGACAAAAGCGGGCAAGAAAATGACAATTTCAAAGTAACGAAGAGCCCAGAAATAAACAGAACAGCAGTTCATCAAAACGCAAGATCAAAACGCATGGACTACAACAATAGAGCAGATGTTGTTCCAGCAGCCAATGTACCCAAAGCAAATAATGATGCAAGCGCATCCATAAAAAGCTCAGAGGTACTGCCACAACAATTTGAAAATGGTGGAAATAAGAATGCTTTACCGCCAACAACTGAGTCCAAAAATGTGAGTTTACAATCACCACCGAGCGAAAATGAAATTAATTCGACTACATCCATTTCTAGCCTTCCATCTATTGCAAAAAGTTTATCAGCAACTTACGATGCGCAAACTTCAAAAACCACACTAGATGCTCTTGAAAAAAAGTCGGCTAATATCCGCAATTACTTCATTTTACCAGAATTGTACATTATGCCTATAGACTCGATTGGGCTTGAGAACGAAACGGAATTTGGAGAAAAAGTAGCATCAAACAAAGCATTGAAATTTTTTATTGAACCAATAATCGGATACCACAGCAATTTAAGTGCAGTAAGGGTTTCAACAACAGTTGGGCAATCTGAAAGCGACGTGTATTTTAATCCGACAAAAGACTTTCAAGTTGGTGTTAATAGTGGTCTTAAGGTAAAGGGGTTCGTAGCATCTATTGGCCTCCAATACAACCAATTAATGGGTACAATCAACAACACCGAACGTTACTTAGAGCAGTCTACGAATCAATCGGTTAACTCCCAAATTCAAATAGGGAGTATTGACAGCACACTGATTAAAACGCCTGTGATCCGTGTTCCAAATGGTAACGATATTGTTTTTCAATCGGGTGCACCTCAATATGAAGTAGACACAAACTTTATTACCGTTTATGATACTACCGAGGTAACAAACGATATTCAAAAATCCCGAAATGAATCATCCAATTTTAAACTTCAATACATTTATTTACCTATTTACATAGGTTATGAATATCCAATAAAAAAGTGCTTCATAGCTGCAGGCTTGGGGCTTGACCTGGGGGTTTTAGTTAAAGAAAGTGGAAAATCATTCAACTCAGAGACCAATCGCTTGGAAGAGTTAACCACCTCGGGAGTAGCAAATAGCACAACTCTCTCATTTAACCTCCAAACGGCATTTGGCTACTATTTAAAGCCAAACTTATCCCTAGCTATCAAACCCAATTTTAGACAGCAAGTAATAAGCCCGATGAAAGGTTTTGAAGGGAAAAAAACCCGAATTGGGGGTCTACTTGGTTTAAGGTACGAATTCTAAAAGTCGAATTTAATCCCCTGTGCAAGCGGTAAATCGGTAGAGTAATTTATTGTATTTGTTTGTCGGCGCATGTAAGTCTTCCAGGCATCAGAGCCGGACTCACGTCCTCCGCCTGTTTCTTTTTCTCCGCCAAATGCTCCACCAATTTCTGCGCCCGACGTACCTATATTCACATTGGCTATTCCACAATCAGAGCCGGCTGCTGATAAGAAGCGCTCTGCTTCTCGCATATCGGTTGTCATTATAGCAGAAGAAAGTCCTTGTTTTACCCCATTCTGAATGGCAATGGCCTCTTCAAGGTTGCTGCACTTCATCACGTACAAAATGGGGGCAAAAGTTTCATTTTGTACAATTTGGTATTCATTTGATGCTTCAGCAATTGCAGGTTTTACATAGCATCCAGACTCATAACCTTCACCCGACAAAACCCCGCCAGGCTCCAAGAGGTTACCACCAGCTGCTTTAACTTGTTCCAATGCGTTGGCATACATTTCAACGGCGGATTTGTCAATTAATGGACCCACGTGATTTTCTGTGTCAAGAGGATTCCCTACTTTAAGCTGCTTATATGCAGCAGTTAACTTCTCAACTACTGTATCGTATATGCTTTCATGAATGATTAACCTCCTAGTAGAAGTACAACGCTGCCCTGCGGTGCCTACGGCGCCAAATACAGCTCCAATTACTGTTATGTCAATGTCTGCATTAGGAGTGATAATTATCGCGTTATTTCCACCCAATTCAAGTAATGAGCGGCCTAGCCGTTTTGCAACCTCTTCACCAACAATTTTTCCCATTCGGATAGACCCCGTTGCAGATACTAATGGAACTCTTGTATCCTTAGTCATTAGTTCACCTACCTGGTAATCTCCGTTAATTATGTTGCAAACCCCTTCTGGCACATCATTTTCTGCAGCTACTTCATTAAAGAGCTTCTGACAAGCAATGGAGCAGAGTGGCGTTTTTTCAGATGCTTTCCAAACACACACGTCTCCACAAACCCATGCAAGGGCAGTATTCCAACACCACACCGCAACTGGAAAATTAAATGCCGAAATGATACCTACTACTCCTAAAGGGTGCCATTGCTCGTACATTCTATGACCTGGACGCTCTGAATGCATAGTTAATCCATACAGCTGTCTGGATAGGCCAACAGCAAAATCGCAGATGTCTATCATTTCTTGAACCTCACCAAGTCCCTCTTGGTAAGACTTGCCCATTTCGTAGGTAACCAACATACCTAAAGCCTCTTTGTTTTCGCGCAGTTTTTCTCCAAATAGGCGAACAACTTCACCTCTTTTTGGTGCAGGCACTGTTCTCCAATGTTTAAAGGCCTCTTGTGCTTTGTTCATCACCTCTTCATAAGCTTCGGGAGTGGTGGTAGAAACCTCACCAATTAATTCACCATTTATTGGAGAGAAGGAGGAAATGTAGTTGTCACTTTCGATCCAATTTCTTCCGGTGCTTGTGCCCGTGTTTTTATTCGTAATGCCTAATTCTTGAAGTGTTGTTTTGATATCCATAAAGCTTATTATTCCTCAGGTTTACTGTCATTATCCTTTTGCAACTCTTGATTCACCACTTTAGATTCAACGTCCACCGGTTTGGATTCAATCAATTCGTTTGATCTCATTAAACGGCTTGTTGCTTTGAGTATTCTAGGTAAATTATCTTCTTTCTCGCGTGTCATAAGGGCCAAAGTCATTATTCCACTACTTATCAGTATCATGTATAAGAGTACTCCATTGTCGAATAAGGATACATTGTACTGTGTTGGTATAGTAAAGAACAGCATGATTGTGATCAAACCACGTGGGGAAACAAATAACGAAGGCAACATGAATTGATTGGCAAAAACTCTAAAAAACACGTATCGAATAATGAATAGAACGCCTAAAAAGATAAGAGCCAAAATAAACACCTCAATATTTACAAGACTCGCGATGGCTATGCTCATTCCAAATACTACAAAGAAAAAAGTGCGGACCACAAATGAGGTTTCTAAGGTGATGACTTTAAAGTAATTGAGCGTTTCTAAAATTTTGTCATCGTTTACATGCTTTTTCATAAAGCCTATAAAGAAAAGCTTGTGGTTGTTTACCAACAAACCAAAAAATAGAATAATCAAAAGGGAACTAATGTGCATGAGCTTACCCACAGCATAAAGCATCATCAATACTGAAATCAACAAAAACAACTTTGTGTGAGAGCTGATTTTTTGAAATACATAAGTTAAAAAATAACTGAGTATAATGGCTACTAATAGGGTTAACCCTATATTTAAAAGTATACCTCCTACTACACTTTCTCCAGGAGGCGCCTCAAACCCCTCCAGCACAAAATAGAACAACATAATGCCCAATATGTCAGAAAACGTGGATTCATAAATTAAAAACTCCTTTGGTTCCTCAGACAAGTTCACAACACTGGGTATCACAATAGCACTGCTCGTTATTGCTAGCGGAATGGCATAAATCAGTGCATTTCTGAACTCTGCCACAAAAAAATACTGAATTAATACCGTAAATATTGCAGAGGTGGTGATCAAAGCGAGCAAGGCAACTGTAAAGGACTTCCATATGATTGGCCACTTTTCTTTGGTAAGTTCAAGGTCTAAAGCCGCCTCTAAAACAATCATCACCAAACCTACTATTCCCAAAAACTCTAATATCGGAAACCAATTTTTACTCTCCAATGGGCTTTGAAAATAGTGTAGCGATTGAGTAATTAATATTCCCGTAGCGATTAGCATAATAACCGCAGGAATATTGGTTCGCTTGGCAAATACGTTGTACAAATGTGACAGGATAATCAGACCACAGAGCACAATAATTATTATGTAAGGACTTATACCCATTACTCTCCCTTTGTATCGTCGTTAGCAATAATTGGCAAGCTGTTGGCTATTTGTGCGGCCAAAGCAGGCATGCTTTCTACAATGATGTCTTTTTGGCTGTTTACTCGGCTCGAAAAATAGGTTTTTGCTATACCAGAGTAAATTTCATACCCATGAGTGTAAATGGAGTAATGTACTTTAATTTCTCGCTGGTACTCATCAGATTCGTAAGCACGATAATCCAAACCCTGCATGGGCCCAATATCAAATTGATTGATAAAAACGTAAAGCACCGAGCCATATTTCCCGTGTAAATAGTCAAATAGATCGGCATCTGAAAAGGTTCGTGCCATAAACCGTTCTTGGCCATCGTTATCGGTTTTTATTTGACCCTGCTCCAACCGAGCACCATGCGGTGCAGTTTCGGGTGTTTTTTTCTTTTTAAGTTTAGCGAAGCTTACCTTTTTTGGTGCCTCCTCTTCTTTTTCCAGTACTCTATAGTCTCTACTCGATTTGCCATAAATTGAAAATAAATCCTTTTGTCTTTCTTCGTCATTTGCCAACATCCTTACTACTCGGTACTTTGCATCCGTTTCAATGAAAATTAGGTTGTCCAAACCTGTACGAAAGTTGGATACTATTTGTTGGAAGTTTGTTCCATCATTTTGCCCGATACTCCTATCCACTGAAGATTTGTACATAATCGGTTCAAAAGGTACCAGCATTAAGGTTGGTTGCGCAGTTGGAGTCCAAACGGTATCGTTTTTAAACTTGGCAACTTTATTCTCAAAGGTACGCATAGTCTCGTCTTGCGCAGAGCAAAATACGGCTGCGAACAAAAGAAGTAAGACTAATATCGTTTTTATATTATTCACGGAAAACATAGGCTAAAATTAAAAGCCTTTGACAAGCATTGTGCCTAACTGTAACTGCTTTTGTTCACAGTAACTTGTTGCTTGGAATTACGGCTACTACTTAAACATTTTAAATACGTCGTTTCCGTTCGCAAGAACGAATAAGGATAACAGCAGTATAATCCCCACCATTTGGGCATATTCTAGAAATTTCTCATTTGGCTTTCGACCAGTAAAAATTTCATAAAGGGTAAACATTACATGTCCTCCATCAAGCGCAGGAATCGGTAATAAGTTCATCACCGCTAGCATAATGCTTAGAAAAGCTGTTATTTCCCAAAAGGACTGCCAGTCCCAAACCGGTGGAAATAATCCACCTATTGCGGCAAAGCCCCCTACCCCTTTGTAGGCCCCTGTACTCGGTGTAAAAATGAGTTTCAGTTGGCGCAAATAGCCACTGATTTGATTGTTTGCTTTGGCAATTCCCGCAGGAAAGGAAGCAAAAAAGCCAAACTCTTTTGTTTCTAGCTCATAATACCCCAGCTTTTGCAGGTCCTCCAAGCCAATAAGCGAATTCATTACTCCTATTTGACCTTTTTCATTGATCAAAACCTCAACATCAAAAATGCTCCCTTCGCGCTCTATAGTTAATTGAACCCGCTCATTTTTATATGCTTTCAATACCTCCTTGTATTGATCAAAGTACTTGTACTCCTTGCCGTTAACCGCACGAATAATATCTCTCTTTTTCAAGTCCGCATCTTTGTTGTGGCTGCTTTCCGGAATTGCACCAATCATGAATGGCGTGCGATACAGAAACAATAATTTCTTGTTTTTGTCAATCAGCTGTGAAATGAAGTCTTCGGGAATCTCAATTGCTTCTCTGGTTCCATCTTCACGCTCCACATTTACCGCACCACCATAAAGCATCTCGCCTGTAATGGAAGAAAAACGCTCTATCTCTTTTCCATTGATATCTATGATGCGGTCACCATTTTGAAAGCCCATGTCGCTGGCAATAGAATCTACTACCCACATTCCATCAGAGAGGTTTTCATTGGGTAAGTATTTCTCACCCCAAGTAAACAGTACCAAGGAATGAATAAACATGGCCAACAATACATTTACAGTTACGCCACCCAATAAAATAATAAGTCTTTGCCATGCCGGTTTGCTTCTAAACTCCCAGTCTTTCGGCTCGCTTTTTAATTGGTCAGTGTCCATAGACTCATCAACCATTCCTGCTATTTTTACATAACCTCCAAGAGGTATCCAGCCTATGCCGTATTCGGTTTCACCCCGCTTATATTTGAATAGCGAGAACTTCCAATCAAAAAACATGTAAAACTTTTCGACCTTCGCCCCAAAAACCTTTGCAGGAATAAAGTGACCCAACTCGTGCAGCACTACTAAAATCGATAGGCTCAAAAAAAACTGAGCAGCTTTAATTAAAATGTCTTCCATACAAAAGATTGTTTTGAGCGCGCAAAATTGCGCATTTGGTTCAAGCGGACGAAATTATCTCTTACTAATCTGTTCTTTACCGGATAAAAAAGGTTAATATCCAACTTTTGAAACCAGGTTTTGTGCACACTTTCTAGCCTCATCATCGGTCTCCACATAATCTTCGTAAGTTGGCTTTGCAATGAAATGCACCGTATTCATGGTTTGTTCATTAATCTCAGCTATATCTAAGAACTTTATCTTATCCTCTAAAAATGACTGCACCGCAACCTCGTTCGCGGCATTTAAAACACAAGCCGAATTTCCTTTGTTATCCAGCGCTTTAAAAGCAAGGTCTAGATTTTTAAAGGTTCTACGATCCGGTTGTTCAAAGGTGAGGCTGGGGTAATCCATAAAATTGAATCTGGGAAAGTCGCTAGGAATTCGGTTTGGGTATGCTATTGCATACTGAATGGGTAGCTTCATATCGGGTAAACCCATCTGGGCTTTCATGCTTCCATCTTCGAACTGAACTATGGAGTGGATGATAGATTGTGGATGTACAATAACATCGATTTGTTCCGTTTCGAGCGCAAATAACCACTTGGCCTCAATTACTTCCAGCCCTTTATTCATAAGACTTGCAGAATCTATCGTGATTTTTGCTCCCATATCCCAATTCGGATGTTTAAGTGCTTGAGCCTTGGTAACAGATAAAAGTTCGTCTCGAGTTTTACCTCTAAATGGACCTCCAGAAGCGGTCAAGTAAATTTTTTCTATTTTGTTGTGAAACTCACCCGATAGGCATTGAAAAATAGCGGAGTGTTCAGAGTCTACGGGGTATATATTTACGCCTTTAGCTCGGGCCAACTCGGTTACAATTTCACCCGCTACTACTAGGGTTTCCTTATTGGCTAATGCAATGTTTTTTCCAGCATTAATCGCCGAGAGAGTTGGCTTTAATCCGGCATAGCCAACCAATGCAGTAAGTACTACATCAATTTCGGACATTTCTACTACTTGAGACAAAGCCTCACTGCCCGCGAAGACTTTAATATCATCTTCCCACAATGCATTTTTTACGTATTCAAATTGCGCTTCGTCAACAATAACAACTGTATTGGGTTTGAATTTTTTTGCCTGCTCTATCAGTAGTTTAGCGCTGGTGTTAACGGTTAACACCTCCACTGTAAACTTATCGGAGTGTGCTGCTATCACGTCAAGTGCCTGAGTCCCAATACTCCCACTTGACCCTAAAATAGCTACTCCTTTTGGTTTTTCTTTTTCCATTATTCTTGCAAAAATAGCCTTTTGATGCGGGGTGAAATAAAGATATCCCTTCAATGAAATAAAAACGGAATACTTTTGTTTTTTAAATGCTTATGCGAATTCTTTCAGTCTTTT
Source organism: Salibacteraceae bacterium (assembly GCA_965660875.1). Classification (GTDB taxonomy): domain Bacteria; phylum Bacteroidota; class Bacteroidia; order Flavobacteriales_G; family Salibacteraceae; genus UBA6770. The sequence goes on from CBFIBQ010000001.1 coordinate 113,196, forward strand.
ACGCTTTAATACTTAGCTCGGTTTCGTTTGCTCAATCTGTTCCCATTGGGCAATGGCAAGATCATTTAACGTATAGCAATGTTCAATTTGTAGAATTGGCAAACGATAAAGTTTACGCTGCCTCCGAGAGCGGATTGTTTTCCGTTGAACCCACTGAAAACTCCATAAGTCGTTTGAGCACAATCAACGGGCTCTCTGGAATTAAAGCAACAGCAATGGGTAGCTTAAGTAGCTCCGCGCCTTTGTTTGTAGGATACGAGGATGGGGTTATTGATGTAGTTTCTAGCGGAAATATTATATCCGTTGTTGATGTAAGAAGGTCGAGTATTATTGGAAACAAACAAATCAATCACTTCAACTTTTACGATCCAAACACGTGTTATGTAAGCACTGGCTTTGGTATTCTTCAATACGACATTTCACGAAATGAAGTGAAAGAAACCTTTTTAATCGGGTCGAACGGAGCGTATATTTTTGTCAACAGTACCGCTGTTTTTGAAAATCGTTTGTGGGCAGCAACAGATTCAGGCGTTTACAGCGCGGTATTGGATAACAGCCTTTTTGATCCTGCAAGCTGGAGTAAGGATACCAGTTTAAAGGACTCCATTTCTACTTATAATCATATTGTAGCCAATCGCTTTGGGCTATTTTTAAGTCATAACATTAATGGCTTCCGAAACGATAAACTTTATCAAAGAACAAACAGTGGTTGGGTTCAAATTTTGGGTGACACTCCTGAAGATTTCAATGACCTTTCAGCAAGCGATGAATACTTGGCAATAGCTAATAGTACCAGCATAGAGGTATATAAATCTGGGAATTTTAATCAAGCCCATCAGCGCCTATTTGCCGTAGACGAAAACTCTATTCTGGGTAGTGCGGTTAGATACAGTAGTTCTGGTGAAATTTGGGCAGGAACTATCAATCAAGGCCTGATTAACAGTAGAAACCCTTTCGATAACGATCAGTTTTTGATTGATGGACCCGTTTCTACAAAGGCTTTTCGCCTAAACTATTCCTTTGATGAGGTTTTTGTAAGTGGTGGTGGACATTCCGACATACAAGTAAGAACCAATACAAGAGCTGAGGTTTCTGTTTTTGATGGCTCTGAGTGGTCGCTTTATTCTGGTGAAACCAATGCCGCGTTGGATAGCATAGAAGACATCATCAATGTATCGGTAAACCCGTTGAATAGTGAAGAATTTGCGTTGGCAAGTATGAATAACGGATTGATTGTAATTAACGGTGAAGTGGTAAAGGCTACTTATAATTTTAGTAACAGCCCTTTGGAAGAGCAAGGAAACACGGGAGCAACCTTTGTAACTGGGGTTCAATATGATGCCGAGGGAAATTTATGGGTGTCCAATAGCATAACCACCAACCCCATTAAAGTACTTACTGTCGACAACGAATGGGTAACTTTTGAAAATGGAGACGGCGGAGGCACTGCAGTTACCAATCAACTTTTAGTAACCAGCAACAATCAGGTGTGGCAAAATCGTCCTGGAGCGGGAATCTACGTTTTAGGGTACAACGGTACGATAGATAATTTTACTGATGATGATTTTTTAGTACTTCTGGAAGGCAGTGGAAATGGCGCACTCGCGAGTAATGATGTAACGGCTATGGCAGAAGACGCCGATGGAAACGTCTGGGTAGGTACCAACATAGGTCTAACGGTGTTTTATAATACCGCAGATCTATTGGAGCGCAACTCTTTTGATGGTTCAGAAGTGCTGATTGAGCAAGATGGACAGACACAGGTGCTTTTCGAGAATCAATTTATTACCGACATTGTAGTAGACCCAGCAAACAGGAAGTGGTTTTCTACTCGCGGTGCAGGTGTGTATTTGATGTCGGCTGACGGTACACGCGAGTTGGCACACTTTACAGAAGAAAACTCACCTTTGTATTCGAATAATGTAAATAGTATAGCGATTTTACCACGCACGGGGGAGTTGTTTTTTGGAACCGAAAAGGGTGTAATTGGATACCGCGGTGAAGCCACTTTGGGTAATGAAACACTAGAGGAAATGTTGGTTTACCCAAACCCAGTGCCTCCCAATTATAATGGAGTTGTGGGTATCAGTGGGTTAACCGATAACGCAGAAGTAATTATAGCTGACGTTGGCGGCAATGTGGTCCGTCGACTAATTTCAAACGGAGGGCAAGCCGTGTGGGACTTACTAAATCAAAATGGAAATAAAGTAGTTAACGGAGTCTATCTTATTTATTCCGTGTCAAATGACGGTTCGCAAAAGGCCGTAAAGAAAGTACTCGTGGAGCGCTAACTATCGCGCTTCTAAAAGTAGGGCTTTGTACTCTTGGATTTCCTCCAAGTTGATGGGGTTTTCAGGTTTTGACATAAGCATCATCAAGTACTCAAAACTGGTTTCGTCTTCTTCTCCTCTTTCTTCAAAAACATCAATTTCAAAACCCTTATGCTCCTGAATGTGCTCATAAACCAAACGCGTAACTTTAGTAAGTGTAGGGTTTCCCGCTGCTTTAAAAACCTCTCTTAGTTCAATTAAAGCGGTAATTAAACTTTCACTTTCGAATCCCTCTTTCTTAAATATCTTTAATGCGTTATCTAGTTCTTTCATGTCAAAAATTTGAACTTCAAAATTAGTATTCTGTTGATTCTATTGGATGGATTATTTTATTTTAAATTGACTGATAATACTTGCTTGCTTCTTCAGTCTTTTATACTTTCTATGTGCTCCTCCTCTGTTTCGTTTTTGGGCTTCGGTTTTTTGCCGTAAAAACGCTCTTGAAAAACCGCAATGGAAATTACTCCAGTTGATATTGCCGTATCTGCTATGTTGAATACCGGTCTAAAAAACATAAAGGGGTCACCGCCCAAAACGGGCAGCCAATCTGGGTATACACCGCTAACTATCGGAAAATAAAGCATATCTACTACCTTGCCGTACATAAGTTTGGAGTACCCTCCAGCTTCCGGCATAAAAGACGCAATTTGATGGTACGAATCATTGAACCACACGCCGTAAAAAACAGAATCAATTATATTGCCTAATGCTCCAGCAAATATCAGCGCAATACAAACCACTAAACCTGTAGGGCTTTGCTTCCTTATCAAATAGATCAAATAGAAAAGGATACCAAAGACGGCTAAAACTCTAAACGACGTGAGAAATAGCTTGCCATATTCTCCAGCAAATTCCATCCCAAAAGCCATTCCATTGTTTTCCGTGAAATGAATGTAAAACCAATTCCCGGCTACACTATACTCCTGCCCTAAGTACATGGTCGTTTTTACCCACACTTTGCTCCACTGATCTATAATTAAGACTCCGAGGGCTACAATTAAGGCGATTATGGTCTTTCTGTTCATATTACCATTAAAAAAAGTCCCTTTGGACTGCCAGAGGGACTTTATTCATTAAACCTTTTAATTAATTATTTCTGTTGAGCCATTTTTGCCTCAATACTTAATGTGGCATGGGGTACGGCTTTCAAACGTTCTTTTGGAATCAATTTACCCGTTACGCGACACACACCATAGGTTTTATTCTCAATTCGATTTAAGGCAGCTTCTAAGTGACTGATAAACTTTTGCTGACGCAATGCTAGTTGTGCAGTTTCTTCCCGAGACAATACTTCCGAACCATCTTCCATCATTTTAAAAGTGGGAGATGTGTCGTCTGTACCATGATCGTCACCGTGATTCATAGTGGTCGACAACTCATCTAAATCTTTGTGTGCTTCCGCTAATTTTTCGTCAATCAGTACTTTAAACTCCTTTAGTTCAGCGTCTGAATACCTGTTTTTATCCTCTGCCATAATTGTAGGTTTTAATTTTTTTCTATTTCTAACTGCGTAACAAGCCCCTCTTCTAATTCAATTTCTTGGCCTTTAGATAAACTTCCGTCCTTGAACACCAATTCGTCTGTTAACGTCTCTGTGCGAATATAGTCGAAATTGCTTTTTACCGCCGACTGTAAAATTTCATTTTGTGCAATATTTACATTTATTCTATCGGTGACTTCAAAACCACTTTCCTTCCGCAAGTTTTGTATTCTATTGACCAACTCTCTCGCAATTCCTTCTTGATGTAATTCCTCCGATATATCAATATCCAAAGCAACAGTGATTTTACCATCGCTCGCAACTGACCACCCCGGAACATCTTGAGAGGTAATTTCAAAAGCTTCTTTCGTGAGTTCTACCTGCTCTCCGTTAAGTTCAACACTAATTTTTCCTGTGCTTTCTAATTCGTTTATTTCCGCCTGGCCAAACTGCATAATTGTACCTGAAAGCTGTTTCATTTGTTTACCAAACTTCGGTCCTAAAACCTTAAAATCGGGTTTTATTTTCTTAACCAATAACTCATTATTTGGATCAATGACCTCAATTTCCTTAATGTTTACCTCACCGCAAATCAGAGGTTCTACTTGTTTTAATTGCGTTTTAAATTTTTCTTCAAGTGCTGGAACCATTACGCGTTGGAGCGGCTGTCTTACTCGAATTGATTCTTTTTTTCTCAATGCTAAAATCAAGGAAGACGTTTTTTGAGCAATGGCCATACGCTCCTCTAATGCCTCATCTTGATGTGCCTTATTTACAGCTGGAATTCTTGCGTGGTGCACCGATTGAACCGTGTTTTTTCCTGATACTGTATTGAGGTCTCTGAATAAGCTATCCGCATAAAAAGGCGCTACTGGACTAGCCAAAATAGCAACCGTCTCCAAGCATTGATACATGGTTTGATACGCCGAGATTTTATCAGCCGAATAATCTCCTCTCCAAAAACGCTTTCGGCACAAACGCACCCACCAATTCGAAAAATCATCTACGACAAAATCCTGTATGAGTCGCGTTGCCTTGGTTGGTTCGTAATCGTCCATAGATAGTTTTACTTGCTCAACCAAGGTATTCAGCCTTGAAATGATCCATTGGTCTATCTCCGGTCGCTTCGACAAATCGATTTCTGCTTCCTCGTAGGTAAAACCATCCACGTTGGCATACAATGCAAAGAATGCATAGGAATTGTGCAATGCCCTAAAAAATTTGCGTTGCACTTCTGTAATTCCCTCCAAATCAAACTTGAGGTTATCCCACGGTTGTGCATTAGAAATCATGTACCATCGAGTAGCATCAGGGCCATATTTCTTTAGCGTGGTGAATGGATCAACAGCATTGCCGAGTCGTTTAGACATTTTTTGACCATTTTTGTCCAATACCAATCCGTTGGACACAACGTTTTTATAAGCCACCGATTTATGAGTCATGGTTGCTATGGCATGCAGTGTAAAGAACCAACCTCTAGTTTGATCTACACCTTCGGCAATAAAATCAGCCGGATAGTTTTCCTCAAACTTCTCTTTGTTCTCAAATGGGTAGTGCCACTGAGCATAAGGCATGGAACCCGAGTCGAACCAAACATCAATCAGATCACTTTCGCGTTTCATTGGGTTTCCAGAAGCATCTACTAACACAATTTCGTCCACAATATGCTTATGCAAGTCAATCTGGTCGTAGTTACTCTCACTCATGTTGCCTACTTCAAAATTCGACAATGGATTTGCATCCATCACTCCAGCCGCAACCGACTTTTCTATCTCAGATTTTAGTTCTTCAACAGAACCAATTACTTTAAGCTCTGACTTATCTTCATTGGTCCAAATTGGAATTGGAATTCCCCAAAATCGACTTCTTGAAAGGTTCCAGTCCTGCAGGTTCTCCAACCAGTTTCCAAAACGTCCTTCCCCAGTTGATGCTGGCTTCCAATTGATTTTTTTGTTGTTGGCAATCAATTCGTCTTTTACCGCCGTAGATTTTACAAACCAAGAGTCCAGTGGGTAATAAAGCACCGGCTTATCTGTTCTCCAACAATGGGGGTAGCTGTGTTCGTATTTTTCGACCTTAAAGGCTCTATTTTCTTCTTTGAGTCGAATCGCAATTTCTACATCAACCGATTTGTCTGGAGCATCTCCGTCATCGTAGTATTCGTTCTTTACGTATTTGCCGCCATACGCTCCTGCTGCAGCAATGAACCTGCCTTGCAAATCTACCAATGGTACAAGGTTTCCTTGGTCGTCTTTTACCAATAAAGGGGGGACACCGGCTATTTTAGCAACCATAGCATCGTCTGCACCAAAAGTTGGAGCAGTGTGCACAATTCCAGTTCCATCCTCCGTAGTCACAAAATCACCCGCAATCACTCTAAAAGCTTGCTCTGGGTTTTCATACGGTAACGCCAAAGGAAGCAGCTGTTCGTATCGAATGTCTAATAATTCGGATCCCTTAAACTCACCTTTAATCGTGTAAGGCAAGGTTTTTCCAGAAATCTTTATGTCTGCAGAAGTTTGATTTTCGTGCTCAGGATTAAAATACTTGCCCAATAAATCTTTAGCCAAAACCACTGAAATACGTTCTTCTGTGTACTGATTGTAGGTATCTACCACTAAATAGGTAATATTTTTTCCTACCGTAAGCGCAGTATTGGAAGGGAGTGTCCAAGGAGTGGTGGTCCAGGCTAAAAAGAACAATTCGTTTCCTGCTTTTTCAAAAAGTTTCTGAGATTGCTCGTTTTGCACTACTTTAAATTGAGCTACTACGGTGGTGTCTTTCACGTCTCTGTAGGTTCCCGGCTGGTTCAGTTCGTGGGAACTTAAACCCGTTCCAGCTTTTGGTGAGTAGGGTTGAATGGTGTAACCTTTATAGAGTAGGTCTTTATTGTGGAGGTCTTTCAGTAAATGCCAGACCGACTCCATGTATTTACTTTTATAGGTGATATATGGGTCTTCCATGTCCACCCAATACCCCATTTTTTCGGTCAAGTCATTCCACACATCCGTATAGCGCATTACCGCTTTACGGCAAGCGTCGTTGTATTCTTCTACCGAAATGGTTTTGCCAATATCCTCTTTGGTTATACCCAGTTCTTTTTCTACACCAAGCTCAACGGGCAGGCCATGCGTATCCCAGCCCGCTTTTCGGTTTACTTGATAACCATCAATGGTTTTGTAGCGGCAAAAAATATCTTTAATGGCTCTAGCCATCACGTGGTGAATACCAGGCAATCCATTCGCAGAGGGCGGGCCTTCATAAAATACAAATGGCTTTTCATCCTTGCGTAAGGCGATACTTTGCTCAAAGGTGTTTTCGTTTTTCCACGCTTCTAAAATTTGTTCCGCCACTTTAGGCAAATCCAAGGTTTTATATTCTGGATATTTTTTCATGCTGTTTGCTTCTTAAAAAAGTGCTGCAAAAGTAGGAATTTCAAGGGGTTGGTCGGAGGTCAGACATCAGATGTCGGACAACGGACATCCGACCAACCCCTTGAAAATATTGTTAGCTAATATTTCTGTTATTTGAATTCCACTTAATCCATAGAAAAACTGCCCCAACTTATTACTTTTGGCGCGAATTGCACCCGTATCCTCCTTCGGCGGACAGGGTTCAACTTCAGCTTACTAATAGACTAGAAATGTTCTTTGTATACGTTCTTAGAAGTGTTGGTGTGGATTGGTTCTATACTGGTCAAACTGAAAATTTGAAAGCCCGATTAAAACAGCACAATGCAGGAAAAACTAAATCTACAAAGGGTTATAGACCACTAGAATTAGTTTACTTTGAAGTTTTAAATTCGCGAGAAGAGGCTGTGACTCGAGAAAAGTATCTTAAGTCTGGTGTTGGACGAGAGTTTTTGAGAAATGATATTGACATAAAAAATGCACCCGTAGTTCAACTGGATACCTGTCTGCCGACAGGCAGGGAATATCGGATGAGAAATATTAAAGAAGAAAAGTGAAAAAATGCACCCGTAGTTCAACTGGATAGAATATCGGATTTCGGCTCCGAGGGTTGAGGGTTCGAATCCTTCCGGGTGTACAATAGAAGACCTAGCACAAATGTGCTGGGTCTTTTTGTTTGTTGAAAACCGTAGTTCAACTGGATACCTGTCTGCCGAAGGAGGATTCAATCCTTCCGGGTGTACAAGAGAAGACCTATCACAAATGTGCTGGGTCTTTTTTGTTTGTTGAAAACCGTAGTTCAACTTGATACCTGTCTGCCGACAGGCAGGGAATATCGGATCTGCCTGTCGTTAGACAGGTTTCGGCTCCGAGGGTTGAGGAGCCTGTCCGCCGAAGGAGGATTCAATCCTTCCGGGTGTACAACAAGGCATGACGCGCAAGCGTTGTGCCTTTTTTGTTTGTTTTGGGAAAAGTTTATTTCAGTGAAAGTGGAAACATAAAAGATGATTACGCAGAAATGCGAAATGGCTTTTGTACAGCACCTTCTTCTGGTTCAATGAGCGTAGCGAATTAATCCTTCCAGGTGTAAAATTAGACATCACATATAGCCATCGGGATTTGTGTATTTGTTTCTGTTGTTAGTTTTTCTTGGGAACTAAAAAAGGGAAAGCTTTTTAGCCTTCCCTTTCTTCTTTTTTACCTGCTTCGTTATTTTTTTGTATTGATATTCTTTTTTGCATTCATTACGTTAAACCCAACGCTTACTCCTGCAAACCCGCCGCCTTTTCTGGCAGAATAAAAAACATTAACTGGAATGTTTAATGCGCCTGAGCGAAAAGTTCGGCCAACCCCTAAAACGAAGCTGGTATTAATTTTTGTACTCCCCCTTGAGTCCAAATGAAAAGAACTGAAATTATAAGAAGGGTCTATGCTTGAAACGTCTGGGTTGTCTGCGTAGAACGCCGACGCTCTGTAGTCTTGCTCGCTGTAGTAGTTTCCAGCTTCACCCAGCTTTCCTTCAGTATCAAAAAATCCTCGTGATTCTCTCATTAATCCGAAGCCTGGGCCAAAAGCGAATTCCCAACCTTTTCTGCCGAATCGAAAACCATTCAATACTGAAATGGTAGGTAAAAACAAGCCCTGTTCCATTCCAGAAACATTTACGATACCTTCTATCAATGCCGAGAAGTTCTCCGTTCCTACATATTGTCCCTCAAACTGGTAACCTATCATACTCACACCGGGAAAAATATCCAGCCCCCCTTGGTTACTGGGTCGAGTGGCAAACTCGTGATACGTGCCCGTCATTAGGGAATACCCTACTCTCGGTCCGGAGTTGTTGATACGCCCTACATTATCTGTTGAGATCACTTCATTTTTAAAACTCAATCGATCGAGCAGTTCTTTATTTATCGCTATATCGTGCATTTCCTTTAATACGATTTCGGTCATGCGTTGCAATTCAACTTCTTGATTGATAAACTCGCGCATACCGCTTTTATAAATCGTCTTGTTTTTTATGTCAATCACCTTAAGTGATACCACAATTTTATTGGCCAAGGCATCAAAGCTACCGGAGATTACAAGGTCAACACCCAGTGCCTCCCCCATGCGGGTCAAACAGGACTTACTCAGGCAATTGTTTTCAAAGCCGGAATCTTGGTCATAAATTTCTTGCATATCAAATTCATCATAAACCGAGTAGGTTTTCAGTTTAATCAACTCCAGCCTCATCAGCTTTGCTGCAATTTCAGGTGTTGCGTGTAGGCCCGTTATAGAAGGGTTTCCTACGGCAATGGATTTGTTACTTTGAGCTGCTCCCATAAATGTACAGCTCATAATTGTTGCGAGTAATAGTATTGTCTTTTTCATAATGTTAAGTTTTATATTTAAAATGTGTCGGCAGAGTCATTCTTAACCAACGATTTATTTACTAGAATAGAACTACAGCGGCGATAATGATTGCCAGATTTATACCTGAGCCAATTGCTACACCGTCTAAAGAGTTTGATAATCTTTTTCCTAAAATGCTTTTCGAACAGCATTCACTTCTTTGTTTGTGGCGTGCGGATTGTCCTCCTTAAACTTTTGAATTTTGGAGCGCACAGAAGGTGTTGGTAGAGTAGACCCTAGCAAATTGACCGGTAAAGCCAAAAAGTTAACTGCAGTCCCAGTTGCGATACCTAAGGCTTTAGCAGCACGAGCTTTATGCAGGTGTTTTGCTTTTTTGCGCAATATTTTATAGTACACCGCGCTATCGGTTTTCAGTTTGATTATGGTATCGTTGATAGTAAAATAGCGAACATTGCCCACTGAGTGTTTTGCAACAAATGTCTTTGCATCAAAGCTTTTTAGGGTATCTGTTGCAAAACCAGTACTCCATTCTTTTACAAGGGAATCTGCCTCAGCAAGCTTATTGGTCTCTTTGGGTTTATTGGATGGAGTACCCCAAGGGTTCTCTCCTTTTTTTTGTACCCCCCATGGGTTTTCTTGCGCTTGACCGAACAACAGTGCGCTAAATAATAGAAAGGTAGTGAGTATCCTTTTGCTCCTGTTGAAAATGTATGTGTGTGCTTCCATGATTTCCGTTTTCGATACCGCAAACCTATGGCGCGAAAACGCTGCGCTTCAACTGAATAGCCCAAGTGCAAAATCACTACTTGCGAATTACGCAAATAAGAAAAGAGTAATTAAATGGAAGTGGTTTTTGGTTGCGCTTAGCGCAAAATCAAAGGATTTCTAGGTCCGTTTGGATCTTATTTTTATAGGAATCGATCCTACGTTTAATTTGAGAGAAAAAACTATTGCGCTGTTTTTCGTTGACTGCACTAATTAAACTTGAATTCGACATTTGTTTATCCAAAGTACTCACCGTGTCTTTAATGTAGGCTCGGTCTGTGGTGTGCACCGAGTTTAACAGGTTGTGCCCAATATAAGCGCCTTCATAATCATCAGTTTTGTAGACAATCGTTGTATTGCCATTCAGCGTTTCGTTCAGATACATTTCAAATTCATTACCAATGGCTGGCGGCTCTAAGGTTGAAACAAACTTTTTACCTGCTATGGCCTGGGCTTTTAGATGATCTAAAAAGCGATGCAGCAAGTCCAAGATGTAGATCGCATAGTTGGGGTCTTCGAATTGTTCGGCCTCGTAATAATAAAACACTTCACGGGCAAAACCACCGAGTAACTCTACATCATAAATCTCTTTTGAGGGAATGGCGTTATACATTTTTAGTGCTTCATATCCAATGTTAAACGAATCTGGAGCAATCTTTTCGTATTTGAATTTTTTGTCTTTAAACGCATCCAACCTCAGGTAGGTTTTGGCCCAAAAAAACAACTTGAACCGCACCAAATGAGGGTAATTCAACAATTGCATTATGGGCGTATTATTCACCAAAATGGTAAGGTTTGGATTTTTTTGAGCCGTTATTGAGGTTAAGGCCCTGTTTATACTCTTTAAGTACAAATCCATGCTAAAATCAAACTCATCTAAGGGCTGAAATTCAAAAATCACCTTGTTTTTGTTGATTTCAAAAAGTGTATCTAGCGAGATATTAAAGTGCTTGCATAACTTTTTGAGTTCCAGAATGGTTAAGTGCGTTTCTCCTCTAAAACGACGGTACACGGCATCCTGACTGATACTCAAGATGTTGCCAACTACACTTCCGATTGATGCGTCACCCTGCGTTTGGCGTTTAATGATTTCGAATATCGTTTTTTGAGGGTCTGCTTGCATAGTCTATTTTAATTGATGCAATTTACATGTTTTTCATTCCAAACCTTCCCCAAACAATGCATTGCCCCAGTTTTTTACAAGCAAAGAAAAAAGCTATACACTTAGTGCCTTTATGTAACAGAATTTAAAGTCTCGCATACCCCTTGACCCGCAACAAATGGCTAGCTTTACTGCCAATAGTGTTTGGATACCTTTCTAGGTATTTTGAACGACATTGTGAGTCTAACCGAAAAACTAAAAAATTCAGATTATGGAAATAAAGAATTCAAAAATATTAATCACCGGAGGAAGTTCCGGAATTGGAAAAGAAACGGCAAAACAATTTATTGAAAAGGGTGCTAGTGTCCTAATCACTGGGCGTGATGAAGACAAGTTAAACTTAGTGGCAAAAGAAATTGGTGCCATTCCATTGCACTTCGATATCAGTAACTTTAACAGCATTCCAAAAATGGCAGAAAAAGCCATTTCACTCCTTGATGGGCGTATCGACGTGCTGGTGAACAATGCAGGAATCGGCGTCTTTCCTCAATTGGGAGAAATTACCATAGAAGATTTAAGGAGTGTGTATGAAACCAATGTTTTTGGGCTCACCTTGCTTACTCAGGAAGTGGTAAAAACATTCAAAGCCCAGAATTACGGCAACATAATTAACTTGGGTTCCAGTGCCGCAATCAAGGGGTTTGCAAGAGGAAGCGTTTACGCCGCTTCAAAATTTGCAGTGCGCGGAATGACTCAATCTTGGCAAGCCGAATTGCGTCCCTTCAATATTCGTGTTTCTTTGGTTAACCCGAGTGAAGTGGCCACTGCATTTGCAGCAAAAGACAGAAAAGAACGTGAAGAGGAATCCAATAAATTAGGCCCCTTGGAAATTGCACACACCATAGTTTCGGTAGTCGAAATGCGCGATAAAGGTTTTGTAACGGAACTGAACGTTTGGGCAACTAACCCCTTTTAAAACTGCAAGAAATACATTTGCTATTGAAGCACCCGTTTTACTGTCTTATAAAGCGCTTCGTTGATACTTTATCGTCATTTACAAGTGAAAGGGTATACAGTCATACGGGTAAGCTAAACAGCATTTAGATTCCCAGTAAAAACAGTTCCGTTGTCACTAATGAATTATTAAACAAAATAAATCTGGGAGCCGCTAGTCAACCAGGTGTTTATCCATCAAATAAACCATGGTAGCCAGAGAGGCACAACCTAATTCCAGCTCGCGTTTATTGACGTTTTCAAAGACATCGGTTTCAGCGTGATGGTAATCGAAGTAGCGCTGTGAAACTGGGTTGAGTCCCAACTGAAGTATACTGGGGTAATACTTTTTTAATGGGCCAATATCTACCCCTCCGTAACCTTTCTCAAAATTGTATAATCTGAACGGTGCTAGGGTTGGCTTGAAAGATTGAACGAACTTCAATTGCTCTGCACTTCCAACCACATCATAACCCAATGGTTAAAAACCTCCTCGGTCGCTCTCCAATGCACAAATGTGTTCTTCTTTATTGTCGCTGCACCATTTGGCGTAGCCTTTACCTCCAAAGTTTCCGTTTTCTTCATTCATGAATAAAACACAGCGTAACTTGTGCTTGGGCTTGTAGCCCAGTTCTTTCAATAGTCTCAAAGCCTCTATCGAATGCACAATTCCAGCACCGTCATCGTGCGCACCCTCACCTACATCCCAACTGTCAAGGTGCCCACCAAAAGTGATCACCTTATCGTCTTTGCCATAGGTTTCTGCAATTACGTTGTAGGAGGTCATATTTTCGTAAAATCGGCAATCCATTTCCAGTTTGAGTTTTACTTTTCCGTTTTTCAGCCAATCTTTTAGGGTATTTGCTGAATTGGTGCTTAATGCAGCAGCTGGAATCTGGTTTTCCATTTTGTAATCCATGGACCCTGTGTGCGGGTGGTCGTCATCGGACTGAGCCAGCGAACGAATCACCACCGCTTTCGCGCCAAATTTTGAAGCGGTTTTAGCGCCATTCCAGCGTTGGCCAGAGCAAGCACCATATGCCTTAAAGGTCATGATCTCTTTTTGATTAAAGGGCTTGTTTACAAACACTACTTTACCTTCAATTTTTTCTTTTCCGAGCTTTTCGAGCTCCTCGATACTTTCTACGCCAAGTACCTCAGCCTCTAAGGTTCCGTTTGTTCCAATTGAACCGCCCAAAGCAATTACGTCTACTTTCTTTAATGCGCCTTTTTCATTGATTATCCACGCGGCTTCTTGTGTGCCCCGCTCCCAATGCGGAACCGCAATTTCTTGCAAATACACGGTATCAAAATCGTAACTCTCCAACAATTGTTTACCCCAATAAATAGCCATTTCAGCTTCTGCTGAGCCAGTGATGCGAGCACCAATATCCTTACACAAAACCCTCAGGTTTTCGTATGCAGGACTTTCGGTTAATGCCTTATCGTAAATATTTCGAATAAAAGTGGAGTCCTCTTTTTGTTGTGCATTACAAAGAGTAGAACTCAACGTAATAAGAATGCCAAATAGAAATGATTTCATAAGCGGAAAATATGAAACTTAATTAAACATCCGTGAACATTTTGTCCACCTCATTTTACTAATTTAGTAGAAGTGGTTTTAGCGATGTTTTTTCTAAATGAAATGGATTCTTTTAAAACCCATATAAATTGAATGAAAACACCAAAATAAAGAACAAGGATGAGCGACTCAAAACAAGGCAAATGCCCAGTAATGCATGGGGCAAACACAACTGCGAATGAAGATGCTACGGCTTGGTGGCCAAAGGCATTAAAATTTGATATTCTGCACCAACACGATAGGAAAACGAATCCTCTTGGTGAAGGTTTTGATTATTCCGAGGCATTTAAAAACTTGGACCTTGAAGCGCTTAAGTCCGACTTAAAAGCACTCATGACCGATAGCCAAGATTGGTGGCCTGCCGATTGGGGTCATTACGGCGGACTTATGATTCGTATGGCGTGGCACGCGGCCGGAACCTACCGTGTTTCTGACGGAAGAGGCGGTGCCGCAACAGGAAATCAACGCTTTGCACCATTAAATAGTTGGCCCGATAACGCCAACCTAGATAAAGCTCGAAGGTTACTTTGGCCAATAAAAAAGAAATACGGAAACTCCATCTCGTGGGCAGACTTGATTATTCTAGCTGGAAATATGGCGTATGAATCCATGGGTTTTAAAACCTTCGGGTTTGCTGGGGGTCGAGAAGATATTTGGCACCCTGAAAAAGATATTAACTGGGGAGTAGAAAATGAATGGCTTGCCGCTACCAAAAACCGGTATAAAAGTGATGAAAACAGAGAGTCGCTGGAGCATCCTTTAGCTGCAGTTCAAATGGGGTTAATCTATGTAAACCCTGAAGGAGTTGATGGTAATCCAGACCCGATTAAAACCGCTCATGATGTCCGAGAGACGTTTAAACGAATGGCGATGAACGATGAAGAAACTGTTGCGCTAACTGCTGGCGGTCATACCGTTGGAAAAAGTCATGGAAATGGCAACGACAGTAAACTCGGAGAAGCTCCTGAAGGTGCCGATATCCACGAACAAGGCCTAGGTTGGCACAACCCGAAAGGAAGCGGAAATGGAGAGCATACAGTGACTAGCGGAATTGAAGGAGCTTGGACAACGACCCCAAATAAATGGGACCACTCCTATTTTCATTTATTGCTCAATCACGAATGGGAATCAAGAAAAAGTCCGGCTGGTGCTTGGCAGTGGGAGCCAAAAGAGATTAAAGAAGAAGACAAACCAAGCGATGCACACAATCCTAACGAAAAAAGAAACCCAATAATGACCGATGCTGATATGGCCATGAAAATGGACCCAGCGTATCGAAAAATTTCAGAGAAGTTTTACAATGACCCTGAGTACTTTGAAGATGTATTTGCTCGAGCTTGGTTCAAACTTACGCACCGAGATTTAGGTCCAAAAAGTCGTTACCTAGGAACTGATGTTCCTGCTGAAGATCTAATTTGGCAAGACCCAATTCCTGAAGGAAATGCCGACTTAAATGAAAAAGATATTGAAGAATTAAAAGGAAATTTGCTTAGTTGCGGGTTGTCTAATGCTGAGTTAATTTCAACTGCATGGGATAGTGCTAGAACATTTCGCGGTTCGGATTTTCGTGGTGGAGCAAATGGTGCACGAATTCGATTAGAACCTATGAAAAGTTGGGAAGGAAACGAACCGGAACGACTTCAAAGGATATTGCAAGCTTTAGGTACTATTCAATCTAATTTTTCAAAAGAAATTAGCATGGCTGACCTCATTGTTTTAGGTGGGAGCGCTGCTGTTGAACAAGCCGCTAAAAAAGCTGGTTATGATATGACCGTTCCTTTCCGCGCAGGAAGAGGCGATGCGACCGATGAAATGACCGATGTTGAATCGTTCGAACCGCTTAAACCAAAACACGATGCGTACAGAAATTGGGTCGATAAAAACGTCGATACCAATCCGGAAGAATTGATGCTCGACCAAACTCAGTTGTTGGGTTTAACCGCTCCTGAAATGACCACCCTTATTGGAGGAATGCGGGTTTTAGATGCCAATTGTTGTGGCTCGAAACACGGCGTTTTTACAAATAATACCGGCGTTTTAAATACGGATTTCTTTACCACTATTACCGATATGCGCTATAAATGGAGGCCGAAAGGAAAGAACCTTTACTCGATTTTAGACCGCAAAACAGGTGAGGAAAAATGGACAGCAACTCGTGTTGATTTAATTTTTGGTTCTAACTCTATTCTTCGCTCTTACGCTGAGGTGTATGCGCAAGACGATAACAAAGAGAAGTTTGTAATTGACTTTATAGACGCATGGGTAAAGGTTATGAACGCAGATAGGTTTGATTAGGGTTGGGTAATTTTAGGCGATAAACGCAAAATGACACCTACAAAATAGAGCATTAAACTTTAAGGGCTTAAACCCAAGAGATAAAAATGGCTAACAACACATGTGTTGTTAGCCAAATGTTGTAGCCAATAAAAAAAACAAAGCAAATTGAAAATACTACTCACATCAATTGGAACAAGAGGCGACATGGAACCTTTTTTGGCTATTGGCGAAATTTTACAAAAGGAAGGTCATACGATTACATGCATGTTTCCCGAACAGTTTAGAAGTCTCGCAGAAGACTCAAGTTTCGAATTTGCTTCTTTGGGAGACAAGTTTATTAAAATGCTTGATAGTCCGGCAGGGAGAATAGCCATGGGGGGCGGAAAGTTTGGGCTAAAGAAGTTGAATGCATATCTCAAACTTATTTCTCTACAACAAGAGGTAAATAAAGAGATGATAATAAAGCAAGAAGAAATTATCAAAAACCTAAAACCAGATAGAATTGTACATAACGGTAAAGTGATGTACCCTGTAATATGGGGCTTAGAAAACAAAGGCAAACGAATATTCGTAAGCCCAGTTCCATATATGCATTATGTGAAAGACCATGCCCATGTAGCATTTAATAAAGATTTTGGACCATTCATTAATAAATTAACTTATCAAATAGCCAACTTTGGATTAATAAGAACTATTGCGGGTTCTTTAAAATGGGTATCCACTTCAAAGAAAATCAAAACAAGGGATATTAAAAAAGCATTGTTCGAAAACAAGGCTATTTACACCATCTCTCCTTCCTTATTTAAAAGACCTGAATATTGGAATGATAATTTACAGGTTTTGGGCTATCATGAAAGAACGAAAACTACCAATTGGGAAGCATCAGATGAGCTAAATGATTTCTTAAAAAAACATGACAAAGTAATACTCGTCACTTTTGGAAGTATGATTAATACCAACCCAGAAGAGAAAACAAAAATAATCCTTGAGGTTCTAACTCAATATAAGGTGCCAGCAATCATAAACACTGCTTCAGGGGGACTTTTAAAGCCTAACAACTACGATTCAGCTAGATTCCATTTTGTAAATAGCATCCCATATGATTGGATATTCCCAAAATTGTATGCAGTTATTCATCATGGAGGTTCAGGAACAACACATACTGCCATAAAATATGGATGTGCTTCGTTAATTATTCCACACATAATAGATCAATACGTTTGGAATAAAATTGTTGCTCGTAAGGGACTAGGGCCACTAGGGATAGATGTAAGCCGAATAACAGTAAAAAATTTAGAGCCCAAAATAATTGACTTATACACAAATAAATCTTACAAAGAGAAAGCAGAGAAATTGGGCAGAGAAATGCAAAACGAATTTTTAAAGAAAGTGATTTGCAAAACGATAGTAGAATAAATACTGGCTACAACACGGTGTATAGTGCATACCCTGCGGGATACGCACCCTACTCAAACCGTTAGCAAACATTTAAAAACAGACATGAAATCTCTTCTAATTCTACAAATTATCTTATTGATCGCTAGTTCATGTAGTCTGAATTGCCTTGACCTAAAAGATGGAACATTTGAGACAACGAATGCTGACGGCTCCAAGACAATTGTTACTAGAAAAGGGAATAAACAAACCGAAAACTATAACAAAGGAGAAAGAATTAGTGAATTTGATATTAAGTGGTTGAACGATTGCGAATACATACTATTTTCAAGAAAAGTAACCAAAGGAGTTGACCCTTGGCCAGAACTGGAAAATGACACTTTAAATATTAAAATACTTGAAGTTAATGATGATCACTACCAAGCTGAAGGAGATATGATAACGAGAGATTGGCCACCCCTTGAACAAGAAGTAAAAATTTTAAAATAAAAAACGTTTGCCAACAATGGCTAATAATCAAAACATATGAAGTACAAATTTCACAAGAAAACATTATTTGAATTCCGAAATTCAATGGTCGTTTCAACCGTTTTTATGCTTCTAGTTTGTATTTCTTGTAAGGAAGAATCCAACGCGTTAAAAAACTCAGAAAGCGATTTAATAACGAAAATAAATGCCGTTCAGTAACAGGTAATGGCACAAGGAAATATGACAGCGGCTGAGGAGCAAGCTTTATTGGGTTTATGCAGTATTGTATCGCATGATGACGGTTTAGCAACTTATACTACTGATAATAGTATGGTACTAAAAGATGTAGAATTCGTCCCCGTTTATTATGGTTGTGAAGGACTCTCAAAGGAAGAAACAAGAGCATGTTTTACTAATAAAGTATCGGCATTTATTAAGCGAGAGTTTAATTTGAGTATACCTCAAAAATTAAATCTTGCAAAGCCAAAACAGGTAGAAGCATTTTTTATAATCAACGAAAATGGAAATTTAACTGGCATGAAAGTGAGAGATTCAGAGGCAACTGTTCAGGCAGAAATATTAAGGGTGCTTAGAAAAATGCCTGTGATGAAACCGGCTACCCAAAATGGAGAACGTGTTTCTGTATTATGCTCCTTAATAATAAGCTATGGAGCTACCATTGACGTTACTGTTGTGTATATTCCTGAAAGACCTGATTAATTTTTAAGAGTACTAACCAAAAAATTCAGTTGCGTTCACTCTACATGAAACCATAGCCAACTAATGATAGACTGCTTATCAGTTAGTATGGCTTTATAGTATAGGCACCATTGAAGGGCAATTTGTTTTTAAGAAGTATTAGAATAAACTGAGTTCTAAAGTGGAAGCTCCTCATTTATCTTTGCTACCTAAGTAATTTTTCCTTTACAGTAAATAGGCCAAACATAGGCAGCACTTAAAACATAGAAACGATGAAAGTACAATTCAATACCGATAAAAATATTCAGGGAACTGCAGCACTAGAAACCCATGTATCCGAAAAAGTAAACCATGTATTAAAACACTTAGTGGACCACCTCACTCGTTTGGAGGTGCATCTTTCTGACCAAAATGCTGAAAAAGCAGGTGCGGACGATATACAGTGCAAGATAGAAGCAAGAATAAAAGGTATGCAACCCGTAACGGTGGTAGGTAAAAACGATTCGAAGGAAGTTGCCCTTGACGATGCACTAGAAAAAATGAAAGCTGCATTGACCACCATTACTGGAAAAATGAAAAATAAATAGGGGCAAGTTGCCGTTCCAAGTGGCTAAGAATAATTCAAACGCCAATATCCGTCATAAAAATCATAAGCGTAGTCCATTGGGCTGCGCTTTTTGATTTTAGAAAGTTAGCCAAATCAAATAAGCTTGATTTTTGTGCGCCAAATCTTCTGGCCTTTTATGTTTCAAAGACAATATGAATCCAATGCAATAAAACCTCAAATTTGCACACGAAATGAATGGCTGAACTTTCCACGAATTTAATGGTAGTTAAGGTTTTGCTCGAAGCACAATTTTCTAAATAACGAATCGCTGAAAAAAGCCGTTTACATACTCATCCTATCGCTAGCTTTTATCCGTGTTTTTGGCCAAAGTAAATCCCTAGAGGCCTCTAGAACCAATGAAAAAATTAATGTCGACGGCAAAATGCTCGAAGAGAGCTGGCTGAATGCGCCTGTAGCCACCAACTTTTTAGAACTGAACCCCACCGAAGGTAAAAAGCCCCGCTTTAAGACCGAAGTAAAAGTGTTGTACGACGATAACAACATTTACATTTTAGGGTATTGTTACGACGACCATCCAGATAGCATATTTACTCAATTGGGCGAACGTGATGATCGCTTAAATGCCGACCTTTTTACCGTTTCCTTCGATACCTACAACAAAAAATTAGACGCCTTTACTTTTGCCGTATCCGCTTCTGGTGTGCAGTCCGATTCCAGAATCTCTGATCCGTCCTTCAATGCCGTTTGGGAAAGTGCAGTGCAAATTGTAGACGATGGTTGGGTTGTTGAAATTCAAATTCCCTACTATGCCATTCGTTTCCCAAAAGGAGAAGAACAGCTTTGGAAGATTAATTTCTTACGTGAAATTCGTCGCAACCGGATAGAAGTACAATGGTCCTTGGTGCCCAAAGAAGTAGAAACCGAAATCAACTATTGGGGCGATTTAACGGGACTGGACAGCATAAAAGACCCGGCCCGCATTTCCCTCTCTCCTTATGTGTCTTCATTTGCCGAATTCCAAAGCAACGAAAGCAGCTACGGTTTTGGCGCAGGTGCAGACCTCAAGGTAGGCCTCAACGAAAGCTATACTTTGGACATGACCTTACTTCCCGATTTCTCTCAAGTGCGTTCCGATAACATTGTAAAAAACTTAGGCGCTTTTGAGGTGGTTTTTGAAGAGCAACGACCCTTTTTTCAAGAAGGCGTAGACTTATTTAATTTGGGCGAATTGTTTTATTCAAGACGAATTGGAGGCGTACCAGAGGGGTTTAATGCTGCGTTTAATGCGACCGACTCCACCGAAAGTTTGATTGAAAACCCAAACACCGCTCGACTAGTAAACGTAACCAAAGTATCGGGGCGCGATAAAAATGGTTTGGGCATTGGCATAATGAACGCCATTACTGCCCCTACCTCCGCCACCATACAAAGTTCAGAGTCGGGAAATACGCGCGAAATCCAAACCAATCCGCTGGTCAATTACAACATAGTGGCCATCGATCAAAACCTAAAAAACAACAGCTCCATTTACTTTATCAACTTAAACACTGCTCGTGATGCAAATTTTATTGATGCAAACGTTTCTGCGTTGGGCTTGAATCTTATAAATAAGCACTCCAACTACTCATTCAATGGCGACGTTAAAGTATCGCAACGGGACAGCAACCTTTCGGCACATATTTTTAGTGAAGACCCGGGCGATGGAGTAAGCTATACGATAGGTTTCGGAAAAATAAAAGGGAATTTTAAGTTCAACGCGCAATCGGAAAACAAATCGCCAAATTACAATCCCAATGATTTAGGTGTAAACTTCACAACCAATATTAGAAGCCACTCCCTTGAACTGCAGTACAATAAGTACAACCCGTTCTGGATATTAAACGGAAGCTACAACACGTTTACTTTTAGCGTTGACCAAAACTACACCACTGGCGAAGTCCTTAAAAATAGCTACGACGGAAGACTCGCTTTTGTAATGCCGGGTTTTAATGCCTTTTTTCTAAACATGAGCTCGCAAGTAGGCGACGGAATCGACTTGTTTGAGTCTAGGGTTCCTGGGCAAAAATTCATCATTCCTGAGTTCTATTACAATGGTTTAGGCGTTTCAACCAACTACGGAAAGCCTATTGCCTTAGATGCTGAGGTAGGATATGGACAGGGCTACTTTACGGACTATGTGGTCAATAATTATTTTGAAGTAAATGTTGCGCCTATACTGCAGGTGAGTGATAAACTTTCGCTAACACCATCTTCCGTTTATTCTATTTTTCTTAACGGCGCCGGTTATGCCGGAACGTTTAACGGAGTGCCTAAATACGGTGTACGCGATGTGCGAACGTTAACCAACATTTTACAAGGAAAATACCTGTTTAAAAACAACCTAGCTCTAACTCTTAGAGTGCGTCATTATTGGTCTTACGGTATTTACGATTATTACGGGGACCTCGACGAAGAGGGTTACATAATCCGCGACGATTCCTTTGCCGAAAATGCCAACTTCAACTTTAACGCATTCAATACCGACCTTATTTTTACCTGGCAATTTGCTCCAGGGAGTTTTTTAAATGTGGTCTATAAAAACAACCTCCAGCGAGACGAGCAGTTTATCCGAACCTCCTATTTCAACAACCTCAACACGGTTTTTGACCAAGGCCCCATAAATAGTTTAACCATGAAGCTGGTGTACTTTTTTGATGTGGTTTCGAGTTATAGGAAGGTTTTTCGGTAGAGCCTTGACCTAGTAACTTTAAAAAAACAGTTTGTTTACTTTCTCTTCTCCTCAACAATAACTTAAGTAAGAGCCTATTTCTATTAGATATAACCTAATTTAGAAAGCTCAAATTCCACTCTATGAGATTTCTATACCTATCCCTTTTGGGCCTTTTTCTATTCACTTCCTGTGATGATAAAAAAGATGCCACTCAAATACTAGTTGATGCTGGTTACAGCGATTACGTAAACGCATTCACTTCAGGTGTCATTGGTAGCAAATCAAACATTAAAATCGTACTGACACAACCCAGCAGTAAGGCAAAGCCTGGCCAACTATTGGAAGCCGGAGTTTTGGAGCTAGACCCTCAGGTTGACGGCCAAGCGTTGTGGGTAGATAATCAAACCATTGAATTCAGACCCAATGAAAAACTCACATCGGGGGAAACCTATACCGTTGAACTTAATCTGGATGAGCTGATGACCGTAAAAGAGGGTTTTGAGACAATGGAGTTTGCCTTTACCGTGATTAAGCAAAGCCTGTTTGTTTCGTTTAATGGGCTTTCTACTGTAGATGTACACGACCTCACCAAACAAGAGTTAAAAGGCTCCATAAGAACCAGTGACCAAGCTAATGACGAAGAAATTGAAAAATGCCTATCTGCCTCACAAAATGGTAAACAGCTCGAGGTTGTTTGGGAACACAAGTCGGGTTCAAGAGTGCACGCTTACTTGATAAAAGGAATCACCAGAGGGGATGCTGAGAGCTTTGTAAACATTGAATGGAATGGGGACGCTATTGGCTCAGAAACGAACGACAGCAGAGAGTTTAGAATTCCTCCGCTTGGCGAATTTACCTTATTGGAAGTGAACACGCAACGCACACCTGCGTTGCACTTTAGTGTTCAATTTTCTGATCCTATTCAGAAAAATCAAGATTTAACTGGGTTGGTTTATCTAAAATCTGGTAAAAAACTTCGATTAAAAATTGATAAGAATGAAATCAAAGCATTTCCACTCGAGAAACTAAAGAGCGAAGAAGTAATTGTAATCGATAAGTCCATTCGAAATATCCAAGGAAATGAGTTGCAAGAATCATACGAACGTGAAGTAGAATTTAATGTTGTAAATCCTTCTGTTGAGCTTATTGGCAAGGGCGTAATAATGCCAACTTCGGGCAATATTGCCTTTCCTTTTAAGGCAATTAATCTAAGGGCAGTGAACCTACGCATCATAAAAATCTTTGAGGACAATATTCCCCAATTTATGCAAGAAAATCAGCTAGATGGTTACAATGAACTGACTCGAGTAGGTCAGCTAGTGTATGACGGAACTGTCGATTTGGTATCCGAAGAACCGATTGACTATGGCGTTTGGAATAACTTTTCTGTTGACATTGCTAATATCATCGAACCAGAAGTTGGGGCAATTTATCGCGTTATGTTATCCTACGAGCGTTACCAGTCCCTATATCCATGTGGTGATGAGTCTGGTGAGATAAAACCGTTGAAAAGGCAAAAACTCAACTTTGTTGATGGCAATTCTTACTTCAGTCCAAATAACTGGTACGAGGGTAGATACAATTGGAATGAAAAAGACGACCCTTGCTCAGATAGCTATTATCAGTATTACCAAAGGGCCATTAGTACCAATATAATTTCGAGTAACCTTGGCATCATTGCCAAAGAAAGCGCTGACGATCATTACGACATTATAGTTACGGACCTACGAACAGCAGATCCGATTCGAGGGGTAAAAATCGAAGTTTTAAATTACCAAAACCGTACAGTCGGAGAGGGGAAAACCAATGGCGATGGTCAAGTACGTATCAAAACCAAAGGCAAGCCTTATTTGATTGTTGCAAAAAATGGAGACCAGAAAGGTTATCTAAGAGTTGATAACGGTTCGGCACTTTCAGTAAGCTTATTTGATGTCGGCGGAAAAGACATAAAAAAAGGCATAAAGGGTTATATATATGGTGAGCGTGGCGTTTGGAGACCGGGCGATACCGTTCATCTATCATTTATGTTAGAAGACAAGTTAAATGCACTACCCGAAACGCACCCCATTGTATTAGAATTACGAGACCCTACTGGAAAACTCTACGATAAAAGAGTTGTTAATGAAGGCGTTAAAGGGCTTTATTATTTTAAGCTTCACACCCTTCCTAATGACATAACAGGACTTTGGCAAGTAAAAATTATGGTAGGAAACAGTACCTTCTACAAGTCCCTAAAAATTGAAACCATTAAACCGAACCGCCTAAAAATCAATCTGGATTTTGACGATGTGTTAACCTCTTCACAAACCATTAACTCTACCTTAACTGCTAAATGGTTATACGGTACACCAGGGTCTGGATTAACAACTAAAATTGAATATGAGCTTGCAAACTTAAACACCACATTTAAAGGGTTTGACGACTACGAATTTGACGACCGCTCAAAACGCTACTATCCTGATGACTCGAAGGAAGCAGAAGGTGTAACAAACAACGAAGGAAAAGTAAAACTTTTCTTTCCATTCGATGCCCCCACAAAAGTGCCGGGCATGTTGAAAATGAAGTTTCGAACAAAAGTTTTCGAACCCGGTGGAGACTTTTCACAAGATTACATCAGTGCCCGCTATTCGCCTTACCGAAGCTATGTAGGGATAAAAGTGGACCGAGGACAAAACTGGATGAATGCTATTAATACTGAGGATGAGCAAGCGATTTCAATTGCCTCAGTTTCTGAGTTTGGAAAGCCCCTTTCAAAAAACATTTCAATAGAAGTTTACAAGCTAGGTTGGCGCTGGTGGTGGGAAGGTAATGGCGAAAATGAGCTTACACAATACATAAATTCCTATGACAAAGAATTGATAAAGACGGATAATGTTCAAATAGCGAACGGAAAGTCAATGTACAGTCTTAAATTTGATAAACCTACCTGGGGCAGATTATTAATTGTAGCTAAAGATTTGAGTTCAGGTCACAGCGCATCTAAATTGGTTTATGCTGATTACCCTGGCTGGTGGAGCAATGATGGAAGCGGAGCTAAAGCCGCTTCAATGCTTTCTATTGAAACCAATAAACCAGAGTACAACGTTGGCGAACAAGTACAAATTTCCGCTCCTTCTGGCGGAGTAGGCAACCTATACGTTACTGTCGAAAAAGGCGATAAGATTCTAGACCAATTTTGGGTAGAAGCAGGAAGCTCCAGTACTGAGTTTGAGGTGGAAGCTACCGCCGAAATGGCTCCCAATGTCTACATTTCCGCTACTTTGATTCAACCTCATGCACAAACCGAAAACAGTTTACCTATTCGTGTTTATGGTGTAATTCCCGTCACTATTAATGACCCACAAACGCATGTCAATCCAGTTATAAAAGCACCTGATGAAACAAAGCCAGAGACTATTATGGAGGTTGAGGTAAGTGAAGAAGAAGGTAAACCAATGGCCTATTCGATAGCGGTGGTTGACGAAGGCTTACTTTCTTTAACGCGCTTTAAAACGCCAAATGCATGGAGTACTTTCTACTCTAAAGAGGCTCTTAAAATTCGTACATGGGACTTGTACGACTACGTTATGAGTGCCAAAACGGGTAAACTAGTTCCGTTAATGGCTATTGGTGGTGACGAGGCATTAAATATGGAAGATGATAAAGATGCTAAACGATTTAAACCAGTAGTCCGATACCTTGGCCCATTTTACCTAGACGATGGCGATAAAAACAAGCATAAAATAGACATTCCAAATTACGTTGGAGCGGTACGAGTAATGGTAGTTGCAGGACTAGAGGGGGCTTATGGTTCAGCTGAAAAAGAGGTGTTGGTAAAGCAACCGCTTATGGTTACCTCAACCCTTCCGCGGGTGCTGGGTCCTTCCGAAAAAATACGGGTTCCAGTAAACGTTATTTCAATGAAGGACAAAGCCCAAAATGTATCTGTAAAAGTCACCTCTAACGACCTGATGAAAATAGTAGGGAGCTCAACCCAAAAAATCAGCTTTTCAGAGGCTGGTGAACAAACCATTTTCTTCGAATTTGAAATTGCTAAAAAACTCGGCGTTGCCAAATTAAGAGTTGATGTAAAGTCAGGGCAAAACGAGGCTTATGAAGAACAGGAGCTGAAAGTACGTGCACCAAACCCATATATTTCAAACACGGAACCTGCCACGGTCGAACCAGGGAAAACCTGGAATAAAACATACAATGCCATTGGAATAAAGGGTTCAAATTCAGCTACATTTAGCGTAACCAGGCTACCCGACATAGCCCTTCAAAAGCAATTGGAGTATCTTATTCGTTACCCTCACGGCTGTATAGAACAAACTACGTCCTCTGCGTTCCCTCAACTATTTTTATCCAATCTAGTGGAGCTTACAGCAGCTGAAGAAGAGAAAATTCAAGACAACGTTATTGCGGCCCTTAACCGCCTTAGAAAATTTCAAATGTCAAATGGAGCAATGAGTTACTGGCCCGGTACAAACAGCTACCTATCGGAATGGGGAACCAATTATGCGGGTCACTTTATGATAGAAGCTAAAGCAAAAGGCTATGATTTGCCACCCGGACTCGTAGAGCAATGGGCTAAATTTCAGCGCTCGGCTGCCGCAGATTGGAATCGTCGTAATTACACCAATTGGGGGCGATACGGTGGTGACTTAACGCAAGCCTATCGTCTTTATACTCTGGCGCTAAATGGTAGTCCTGAAGTTGGTGCTATGAACCGGCTCAAAAACGATAATAACCTTTCAAAGATTGGAGCTTGGCGATTGGCTGCGGCTTACGCATTGATAGGACGAGAAGATGCTGCAAGAGAATTGGCTCAAACAGATATGACTGTGGAAAAATATCGCGAAACAGGCTACAGCTATGAGTCGCATTTGCGAGACCAAGCCATTATTATAGAGGCCCTTACCTACTTCAATGAAAAGGAAAAAGGTGGGGCGCTTATTCGGGAGTTAGCCAAAGAACTCAAAAAAGGTTGGCACAGCACACAAACCCGTGCGTATTCGCTGCTAGCGTTATCTAAATTTGTGGGTGAAACAGGTACAGACGATGAAATGTCGGTTTCACTATCCATTAATGGAAGCGATTATTCCAAAAATACTGACCTACCTATGTATAAAATTGAGCTCAAGCCAAAAGACTTATTGCAAGGTCAAATCCAGTTCGAGAACACATCAGAGCAAGTATTATTCTTAAACTTCACTCAAACGGGAATTCCTGTAGAAATAAATCAGGCACCCAAACGCGAAGACTTAAACATGAAAATTACATACGTAGACATGGATAACAAGCCGATAGATGTGACTAACTTGAAACAAGGAACCGACTTTAAAGCATTGGTGAAAATAACGCACCCAGGCATTCGGCTTCATTATAAAGAAATCGCTTTAAATCAAATATTTCCGAGCGGTTGGCAAATTATTAATACCCGATTAAACGAAGGGGAAGTAAGCAACAAGCCTTATAATTTTCAGGATATTAGAGACGATAGAGTATATACCTACTTTGACCTTGGTAAAGGAAAAACAGCTGACTTTGAAGTCTTTTTGAACGCTACATTCTGTGGTAAGTTTTACCAACCTGGAGTGTTCTGTGCACCTATGTACGATGAAAGTATTCAAGCGCTTGACCCAGGAAAATGGGTAGAAGTTACTCCCAAAAACGGGAATTAACGCATGAGTAGAAAAGCCAGAATACTGGTGCTTCTTTTGGTTGGCCTTGGGTTTTACCTGTGCCTTCCGACTCCTTTGTTCAAAGCACCAACATCCACATTGCTCTATGATAGTAAAGGAGAACTTCTGTCTGCTCAAATCGCCAAAGATGAACAATGGCGATTTCCCAGAATTGACTCAGTTCCAGCAAAGATTGAAAAATGTGTTCTGTATTTCGAAGACGAGTACTTCTACCTGCACCCAGGTGTAAATCCGGTTTCCTTAAGCAGGGCTGTTTGGCAGAATCTAAGCTCTGGTAAAATAAAAAGTGGCGGAAGCACCCTAAGCATGCAGGTGATAAGGCTTTCTAGAAAAAACCCACCCCGTACCTACCTTGAAAAAATGTGGGAATTGTTGTTAGCCATACGACTAGAGTTTTCTTATTCCAAAAAAGAAATCTTGCGGCTGTATCTCACTCACGCTCCGTATGGCGGTAATGTAGTTGGTTTAGAAACTGCCTCATGGCGTTATTTCAAAAGAGCACCAAACCAATTATCTTGGAGCGAATCGGCAATGTTAGCTGTTTTGCCCAATTCGCCATCGTTAATTCACTTAGGACGCAACCGAAAACTCCTGGCAGAAAAACGCAATCGACTGCTGCAAAAACTACTTAAAAATAGTGAACTAGACAGCATGGAATATAGCCTATCCCTGATGGAGAAAATTCCTTCGAAACCAAAGTCACTGCCTAATTACGCGTACCACCTTTTACAACGTGCAAAGACGGCTGGTTTTAGTGGACGACGGGTAATAACATCGGTAGAAAAAACACTGCAACAGAACGTAAATCAATCCGTTGACCGGTACGTTAACCAACTCATCCAAAACGAAATTCACAATGCTTGTGCAATTGTCGTATCCCTAAAGCATCAAGAGGTTTTAGCTTATGTAGGTAACTCTCAATTAAAAAAGGCACGTGCTCCATTTGTCGATTTAATTCAAGCCCCAAGAAGCTCAGGAAGCATTCTAAAACCCTTGCTCTACGCACGAGCGATAGAAAAAGGAATTATACATTCTACCACCCTATTAAAAGATATACCCATTTCAATTGACCAGTTTTCACCAAAAAATTTTAATGGTGAGTTTGAGGGGCTTGTTCCTGCTGGTGAAGCCCTTGCACGTTCTTTAAATATTCCAGCAACGTTATTATTAAAGGAGTACGGAATAGCACCCTTTCACGAAGACTTAAACCACTTTGGATTTTCTACCATAAACCGAAGCGCGAACAACTACGGCCTAACTCTGGTGCTGGGTGGTGCTGAAGTCACTCTATACGATTTAGCTCAGTTTTATGCGATTCAAGCGCAACAATTAAATGAACCTACAACAAAAAGACTTTCTATTTGGAAGGGGCAAAACCAAAAAACAGAAATTGAAACGATAGACAATGCTGCATGGCATTTGGTTACCGAAGCACTAACAGAAGTTCAGCGGCCAGGTTTAAATATGGACTGGAAACAATATACTTCTACTCGAAAAGTAGCCTGGAAAACTGGTACAAGCCATGGTTTTAGAGATGCATGGGCCCTTGGATACGATAAAAACTATTTGGTTGCCGTTTGGGTAGGTAATGCAGATGGCGAGGGCAGGCCGGGTTTAACAGGAGCCTCTGTTGCCGGTCCTTTGTTGTTTGATATTTTCCAATATTTACCCCGTTCCGAATGGTATGCAGTTCCTGAGTATGCGTTAAAAACACGGCAACTTTGTGCTGAATCCGGTTTTATTCCTAACGATAATTGCCCTAAAAAAGAGGTTCAAATACCTGCAAGAGCCAAACTGAGCAAACCCTGTCAATTTCATAAAAGTGTGTTGGTAAACGAGAATCAAGAATTAGTTTTTAGAGACTGTTATCAGGGTCCAATAAAAGATACCGTTATCTTTAGCATAGACCCTGTAACCAATTACTATTACACTAAAGCTAATCGAGGGAGTCACCGACCACTGAAACTTGCCAAAAGTTGTAACAAGGCGATAGCAAACACTTTGGGAATCGTTTACCCCACAAAAAACGCAAAACTTATTATTCCTAAAAGCTTTTCTGGGCAGCAAGAAAAAGTTGTACTAAAAGCCTATCACACTGAATCTGGAAAGGAAATTTATTGGCACTTAAATGAGCATTTTTTGGGAACCACTAAAGAATATCACGAGCTATCCGTTCACTTGCCGCCGGGTAATCACAAACTCCTGGTTATGGATAAAAACGGTAATCAATCCATGGTGCGTTTTGGGGTGTTTACTGAAGGTAAAAAGTAGTTTGTTTAATGTAGTCTAATCTTATCGTTTAACTGCTCCGCAGAAGCTTATAGGGTTGTCCCTATTTTGTCCTACCCACAGTTTTAAATCCTTTTTAAATTCGTATCAAAAAATAAATGGGCGCTTTTCTCTCGAAAATACTACTTGTCTGCATGGTGTCCGCTTCTTACCTCTCTGCACAAGAAGTTCCAAACAGTTTTGATCCAGTGGTATTGGACTCAGCATTAAGCCAAGCTAAAAATGACTCAACCCGTTTCAGTATACAATTGCGCTTAGCGGATGCTTTTCGAAACAGTGCGCCTGAAAAATCTCGAAAATATTTAGAGGAAATTAGGACTAACCAGGTAAAGGGTTATGAGTCTTTTCAGGCAAAAGCTTATGTCATGTTAACTGATGTTTCTTTAGCGAGAAACAAGTTAGACTCATTGGACTTTTTCAGTTCCAGAGGACTTGAAAAAGCACAGCAAACAATTGATACTGCACTAATACTGAAAGCTATTTCACATCGAGCAGTAGCCCTTATGGCCCTTAACAAATTGCCAGAGGGAAGTGAACTCTTGCTTCATTCTATTTCACTAGCGCGGCAATTTAAGGATACAACAAGGCTGCTGAGCAGCCTTATGGTTTTAGCAAACATGAAAGGTGTGTTGGGTCAGCATAGCGACGTTATAACGCTCGTCGAAGAAAATGAAGAATTATGGTCCAAGGCGAGCCCAAGAAGACAAGCCTTTTTTCACTTTTTTAAAGGTCGAGCATTAACCGAAATAGGAAAGCACGAACAAGCTCTACAGCAATATCATATGGCCTACCCGGAGTTTAAAGAACTCAAAGTGCCAATCAATTACGTTCGGCTATTAACCTGTTACACTGAAAGTTATCTGCAATTGGGTAAAACCGACTCTGCAATAATGATGAACGCTGAGTCATTACTTGCTTTAAAAAACTCTGCCAACACCAAAAGCCTAGCAGAAGCATTTATAAGTCGAGCGAGTATTTATAGAACAATAGGAAACCTGGACAGTGCAGCCTATTACGGTCATCAAGCGGTTAACTTGCTAGATGATACTGAATCTACACGCATCTATTTACTAGCATTGAAGTTGCTTTCCGAAATCGAGTCTGACCGTGAAAATTGGAAAGAGTCTAAGTTGTTAACCGATAAGTATTTGGTTATCAGAGATAGCTTGTTGGAGATGGAGCGTCGCGCAAGTGTGGATAGCTTAATTCTATTGCATGAGGTAGCTGAAACAGAAGCCGCACTCAAAACAGCCGAACAAAAAAACTTAATTCAAAAATTAAAATGGCAACGCACTTTGCTTTTTATATCAGGGTTATCCTTCGTGGTCTTAACCTTTCTAGGATTTTTTATTTACCGAAAACGTAAGCAACTAAACCTTCTTGCTCAAGAGCGCAATCAAAAAGAAGAGGAATTATCTCAAGCTCGTCAGGAATTAAAGCTCAAGTTGCAAGAAGTGAGCAACCAAGAAGGTAATATTGTCCAGTTAGAAGATCAATTGAAGGTTCTAAGAACACAAAAAGTTTCAACGGAAGAAAAACTAAAGAGCGCCGATATATTCAATATTCTTAAACGCAATATCAAGGAAGAGTCGGACTGGAGTTTATTTGAGGAATATTATAGCACGGCCAACCCTAGTTTTTTAGCATCACTTCAGAAAAAACATCCGCAATTAACGGCTCATGATATGCGCCTTGTTTCCCTAATTCGCCTGAACTTAAATTCCAACGAAATAGCTGTTCTTTTCAATATCGCACCAGATTCCGTAAGAAAATCTCGTTATCGATTGGCCAAAAAATTAGACTTAGAAGGCGAAAAAGATCTTTATTCGTATTTATACACTGCTATTAAATAACTTTTTTACAGTGACTTACAAGGCTTGTCCTATGTTTTTCCGATATTTAATGACGTTATGCAAAACAGAGTCAAAACATAGGCCTTACTTTTAACGCTGAAGAGACGAAGCGCTAAATAACTAATTGCTGGTAATAATGAACCCCTACTTTTAAAAAATAATAAAACTATGAAAAAAACACTACTACTGATTGCTGCGACAATTCTCGCATTTAATGGAATATCCCAAACATGGGATGAAGTAATTAAAGCAGTAGCCTCCCACAGAGCTTCTGGCGATTTTTTTGGTTACAGCTTAAGTATCGATGGCAATAGAGCAATTGTTGGCGCATACGGAGATGATGATGGTGCTGCAGTTGTCACTGGTGCCGCTTACATCTTTGAACATGATGGGAGCAATTGGGTTCAATCTGCGAAATTAGTCGCCTCAGATAGAAATGGAGCGGATCGCTTTGGTTTCAGTGTAGATATTAGCGGTGATAAGATTATCGTTGGTGCGCCAAAGGAAGATGAAGATGCCACAGGAGGGAATAGCCTATATGCTCCTGGCTCAGCTTACATATTCGAATACAATGGAACCAGTTGGACTCAAACTGCCAAACTGGTCGCCTCCGATAGAGCTGACTTCGATGAATTCGGGTACAGCGTAAGTATAAGTAACGATAATGCTATTGTTGGCGCTTACTTGGAAGACGAAGACACCAGTGGAGGGAATACCTTCACCAGTGCTGGTTCAGCGTATATTTTCGAGAAGAATGGCGGCAATTGGACCGAGACGGCTAAGTTAGTCGCTTCCAATAGGAGTACGTATGACGAATTTGGACATAGCGTTAGCATCAGCGGTGACCAGGCTATAGTGGGAGCATACCGCGAATCCACTGCGTCGGGTAGCGCTTATTCCCAGGCTGGTGTTGCATATATTTTTAAGAAAGGTACTAATGGCTGGTCGCAGACGGCAAGGCTAATAGCCTCCGATCATTCTTCTACAGATTTATTTGGCTATAGCGTTTGCATAGAAGGCACCAGAGCTATTGTAGGTGCGAGACTAGAAGATCACAATACTATAGGATTTGGTTACAGGTTTAGTGCCGGTTCGGCGTATATTTTTGATTACGATGGTTCTAGTTGGTCTGAAACGGCGAAGTTGGTTGCTTCTGATAGAGATGTTGATGATGAATTTGGCACAAGTGTCAGCATCAGTGGTGATAGAGCAATAGTTGGTGCTCCTCTTGAAGATGAAGATGTCTCTGGCGGCAATACTCAAGCTGAAGCCGGCTCTGCCTACATCTTCAAATACGATGGCAGCAGTTGGACGCAAACAGCCAAGTTGGTAGCATCGGATAGGGAAACTGAAGACGAGTTTGGACGCTGTGTTAGTATTAGTGAAGATCAGGTGATTGTTGGTGCTCCTTTTGAAGATCAAGATGCAACTGGTGGGAATTTTCAACATAAAGCTGGCTCAGTCTATGCATTCAACTTTAATTGTCCTACTTCACCACCCAGTGGCGATACGCTGCAGTCCTTTTGCGATGCTGGTTTCGTTTCAGACTTAGCGTTAACAGGTTCAAATATTAAATGGTACGGCACATCAGACGGTGGCAGCTCTCTTGACGGGTCAACTCCTTTGACCGACGGTACATATTATTATGCTTCTCAAGACGGTGGCGCTTGTGAAAGCCAAACAAGATTGGAGGTTAAAGTGAAAATTAATCCACTACCTTCGAATTTGGTGACTTCTTCAGGCGGGACGCTCACAGCTGACGAAACAGGAGCCACTTATCAGTGGTTGGATTGTGATAATGGCAATTCTGCTGTAGATG
Organism: Salibacteraceae bacterium; assembly: GCA_965660875.1. Lineage (GTDB taxonomy): Bacteria > Bacteroidota > Bacteroidia > Flavobacteriales_G > Salibacteraceae > UBA6770. Next base: position 146,975 of record CBFIBQ010000001.1, read on the forward strand.
GCGCAATCAACCAGTCCTACACTTCGGATATTAGTGGTCAGTTTGCTGTTGAGGTTTCCAAAGATGGCTGCACCGACACATCGGATTGCTATACCGTTGAAGGAGTTGGAATTATTGAAAATAGTTTCGGAAACTCACTTCAGGTCTTCCCGAATCCAACGGGAGGTCATTTTTCTGTGAACTTAGGTCAAACCTACAGTGAACTTTCGGTTAGCATTAAGGATATAAATGGAAAGGTTGTCTACACGGAGAAGTTTACAAATCGACAAGCGCTAGACCTGGAACTCAACGAACCCGCTGGAATGTACTTTCTGGAAATTAGAACGGAGGATAAGAATGCCATTATACGGATCGTTAAAGAATAAAACCCATACCCTATTCTTTCTTTTGACAGGCTAATTTTCAAAAACCAACTAGATTAAGCGAGGATATGTCGATTTCGATAGGCTAAAAACAAGATGTACAGGGTGAAAAGAGTTTCTATGTATATCTGCCAAAGTCTTTATGTTATTGATATTGTGGTTTTTATAGACTATGTCCATCCCATTTCCCACCACTTTCTGGTAATAAAGAGTGCAAGAAACGAATGCCACAGTGTACGTTTGCTTTAAATATTGCTAGAAAAAGTATATCGTTAGATTTAAAAAAGCTCCAAGTATGAAGAATTTCCTTGCTTTTCTGTTGTTATCCATCCCCTTTGCCATTCTAGCTCAAACCACAACTTTTCAAAGGCAGTACGACGCCAGTAGTCAAACGGTCCGAGCCATTTCCAAAACTAAGGATAGCAACTACATTTCCGTTAGTTACCGAAATGTACTCAATGCGGTTAAATTAAACCAACAGGGAGACTCTATTTGGACCAGAACATACACTCCACAGAGAACAGGAATGATAGTTTATTCGGTTGATCCGCACTATGACAGTGGTTTTATCATAGCTGGATTGAAGAGAAATACTTCGACGTCTAATGAGGAAGCAATGATTTTTAAAATTGACAGTGTAGGCAATACGGTGTGGGCAAACACGATAAGCCTAAGTCTGTCAGGCAATAGAGTTATCGGTACCTATGTAGGTAAGGATTCAACCATTCTAGTTTGTGGACATTACGGTGCGAGGGGTAGTTATAAAGGGTTCCTGGCTAAGATATCCCCTTCAGGGTCGTTGCTATGGACTCGCGTGTCTACCTCTGGAAGTAATGTCGAATTTCTGGATGTCGAATCTGACGCCAATGGCGATATTTTTGTCGTGGGTAAAGATGAGTCTGGGGGAGATATAGTGCTGAAATTCAACAACAGCGGAAGTTTGCTTTGGTCAAAGCGTTCAAATCTGGGTCAGCATGCTGAAGGGGCATCTATAGAAATACTGCCATCGGGTAATTTAATTATCGCGGGAACACCTCGGCTGGCTTATTTTGGTATATATGATTTCTTTATTCACAAAATGGACAATTCCGGGAATTTGATTTTTTCCAAAACCTTTGGTACTTCTGACGCAGATAGATTGTTTGAAATGGCAGTAGACGGGAATAAGGTGTATGTCTTTGGATCGGTAAGAGCAAACTCAGAATACAATTCTCTGCTCTCGGTTTTGGATACGTCTGGTACAATGCAATTTTCACGGTCATATGGTACATTAATTGAAGACCAATACTGCTATGATGGAATTATCGGTTATGATAAAAACATAATTTTTCCTTTAAAAGAGACGGGGCAAAACGGCCCTTTTTTGATTAAAACGGATTCCTCAGGTAAGTTAAACTGCTTTAGCGATACTGTTATGCTAAATGACAGCACGCTCACTACTACAGCTTACACAAATGGGATAACTATTGCTTCAAATACACCAACCTACTCTAGCTTTACGTGGAGCTCATCATCCCTTACCTACAGAGATTCTGTGTTTTGCTCTGGGGTTGTTTGTGGTTCAATCTCAGGGACCGATGTGCAATCCGCTTGTGATAGCCTTACCTGGATTAATGGCATAACCTACACAACTTCAGATTCTACCGCCACCGACACCCTAACCACTGCGGAAGGTTGTGATTCAGTCGTTACGCTTAAACTCACTATTCTCAATAGCAACACGGGTTCAGATACCGTCACCAGTTGTGACAGCTATACATGGGCAACCAATGGCCAAACGTATACCACAAGTGGGTCATACAAGGATACCCTGACCAATGCGGCGGGTTGTGATTCGGTCGTCACTCTGCACCTGACAATAAACTCAAGCTCTACCGGAACGGATGTTCAAACCGCCTGTGACCGATTTACTTGGATTGATGGGAACACGTACACAACATCAAACTCAACAGCAACAGATACCCTGACTAATGCGGCAGGCTGTGATTCTATCGTGACACTTCAACTCACCATTTTAAATAGTAATACAGGCTCTGAAACTATCACCAGCTGTGACAGCTACACTTGGGCTACCAGCGGGCAGACCTATTCTGCTACGGGTACTTATATGGAGACATTAACCAAAGGAGCGGGTTGTGATTCTGTGGTTACCCTAAACCTCACGATAAATAATAGCTCTACATTCACCGATGTCCAAAGCGCCTGTGATGCCTACACATGGATTGATGGCAACACCTATACTACCTCGAATTCTACCGCAACACAAACCTTTACCAATGGCGTGGGTTGCGACTCAGTAGTTACGCTCGATCTGACTATCAACACGGTCAACAATTCGGTATCCCAAAATGGAGCTGAGCTAACGTCTGATCAGGCCGGTGGGCAGTACCAATGGGTCAATTGTCCAGACTTCACGAGCATTAGTGGTGCCACAAATGCAACCTACAACGCTTCTTCAAATGGAGAATATGCGGTAATCGTAACGGGCAATGGATGCACCGACACATCGGATTGCTATACCGTTGAAGGGGTTGGAATTATTGAAAACAGTTTCGGAAACTCACTTCAGGTCTTTCCGAATCCATCAAGAGGTCATTTTTCTGTGAACTTGGGTCAACCCTACGATGAACTATCGGTTAGCATTAAAGATTTAAATGGAAAGGTTGTCTATACCGAGAAGTTTGCTAATCGACAAGTACTAGACCTAGAACTCAACGAACCCAAGGGAGTGTACTTTCTAGAGGTTAGAACGGAGGATAAGAATGCCATTATTCGGATTATTAAAGAATAAAACCCATACCCTATTCTTTCTATTGATCGGCTAATTTTCAATAGTCAACTAGATTAAGCGAGGATACCTCGATTTCGAAAGTCTAAGCAACTCAATCAAAATAGGGATATTATACCGGGTTATTTCTGCTAAAAGAGAAAAATAAGGTTTGAAAGCGTGCTTGAAATACCAGAAAGCCTAAGTAATAAAATAAGGGAAAACAATTCAGGCAGGTTAAAATGGACTTCCAATAAGCATTAATTTAGCAGTGGACTTCTAAAAAAATCCATTGAAAGATAAATCCATTGCCGTACTCCCTTTCGTCAACATGAGTTCTGATGTTGAGAACGAATATTTTAGTGATGGAATAACGGAGGAAATTATCAACGCCCTAACGACAATTAAAGGGTTGAAAGTCATTGCGCGCACCTCTGCGTTTGAATATAAAAACAAAAATATAGATGTCCGAACCATCGGTAATCAACTGGGGGTTAATACCGTTTTGGAGGGAAGTGTCCGTAAAGCCAACAATAGAATTCGTATAACAGCACAATTAATCAATACTAAAAACGGCGTTCACTACTGGTCAAAGAACTTTGATCGAGAGCTGGAAGATATTTTCGACTTACAAGATGAAATCAGTATGCTCCTTGCCGACCAGATACGTGAAAATTTTGGGCATATCGAAATCCCTTCTTCACTCAACGTTAGCCAAACTCATAATGTCGAGGCCTATGATCTATGGTTGAAAGGGAGTTATTATTTAAAACGTAAAGACTTTGAAGACGTTAAAAGTGCATTGAAATTCTTCAAAGCTGCAATTAAAGCTGACCCGAACTATGCAGAAGCTTATGCCTTTTTGGGAGAAGCATATATTCACGCTGCGGCCCTCAACATACTACCTAATGAAGAAGGGAATGACTTAGCAAGAAATGCCGCTAATAAAGCCATCGAATTAAATGAAGAAAATGCAAAGGCACATATGGTGCTTGCTTATATTGAGCTGTTCTCGGCTTGGAATTGGGAAGCTGCGCTTGTGGAATACGACAAGGCTATAGAATATGGACAATCTGACCAAAATGAGTTCATAACCTATTACTATATATTTATTAAGGAAGATTTTGAACGTGCAATTCAGGTAGCCAAAAGAGAAATTGAAATTGATCCTCTTCATGTTCATACACACTGGCAGCTGGGTTTGACCTATTATTTTGCTCGACGTTTTGAAGAGTCTAAAGTTGCATTTAATAAGGCCTTGGAAATTGACCCAAATTATGGGGAGGCCCTTCGTTTTCGGGGGTTAGTCCAGGCGTATTTAGGGAACTATAAGGAAGCATTAATTGACATTAATGGGGCTCTCGAACTTCTAGGAGGTCTAGGTCTTGCTAACTTAGATTTATTGGTAGTAAAAATATTAATGGGTAAGAAAGAAGAGGTCTTAACTATCCTACAGAAATCAAAATTCGTTGATTCTTCTGATCCTGCTATTTTATACTCTTTGTTAAATATGCCTGATGAAGCCATTTATTGGTTGGAAAAGGCTTACGAAGAACGCTCGGTAACGTTGTCAACAATGAAGAATTATTGGGTCTGGGATAATCTTCGGGATAATGATCGATTCAAAGAAATTTATGCCCAGATGGATTTTCCTTCTTCTATAAAAAACAAGCATACTCTGGAGCCAATAAACATAACTCAAACCACTTTCGTTAATCCCTCGCCATTAAACGACAAAGAGATAGAAAGCTATTTAGGGCGATTAGATCAGCTAATGACCGAAGATCAGGTCTATTTGGACCCAGCAATGTCTCTTAGGCTTTTGGCAGAAAAGCTGGAAATGCAACCTAATAAACTGTCCTGGTTACTCAATGAAAAAATCGGCAAGAATTTTAATGAATACATTAATACTTTCCGATTAGTTACTTTCAAAGAAAAAGCACTAAACCCCAATAACAGCAACCTTACACTGTTAGGTCTTGCCTTTGAAAGTGGCTTTAATTCCAAAACAGTATTCAATGCTTTTTTTAAAAAGATGGAAGGTGTGACTCCAAAATCATGGGTCAAATCCCATATCTAGCAGAATAACATGACTGCCGACTCCAAGCCCAAATTCACCCCATATCAATTCCTATTGGTAGCTATCATTGCGGCAGTATTATTGACTATTGTTTTGGACTACATGACTACCTCTGCTTTGTCAGCCATCCTACTTCCAGAACTTAAGATCACCACCAAACAGTTTGGCTTCCTTGCCTCTGCATACCCCATTAGTGCAGGAATAACGGCTATATTATTATCGGGATATGCGGACAAATTTGACAGAAAAAAATTACTACTATTCTTTTATTCTGGCTTTTTGCTGGGAGTTCTATTCTGTTCTATTGCACCCTCCTTTCAAGTATTGATTGTTGCTCGAGTAATTACAGGAACGTTCGGAGGAGTTGTTGGTTCTATTTGCTTTGCCATCATAGCCGATTTATTTGAAACGAATCAAAGAGGAAGGGCCATGGGGTTTCTGCAAATGGCTTCTGCCGGGACTCAAATTTTAGGTTTACCACTTGGGCTCTATTTGGCTTCGGAGTATGATTGGCATTTAGCTTTTGGACTGATATTATTTATAGGAATCATTGCCTTATTTCTTGTCGTCTGGAAAATAAATCCCGTAAACGGGCATCTTAAAAACCCTTTTAAAGTCAATCCTTTACTTCATTCATTAAAGATAATGAGCAAAAGAAATTATTTAATCGTGTTTCTTAATAATACGGTATTGGTAGCAGGAGATGTTATTTTAATGACATTCAGCTCTGCCTTTTGCACCAATAACCTTGGAGTAGGTCTTGACGATCTTCCTTTACTTTATGGAATTGCAGGGGTTTCTACTTTCGTTTTCTCCCCCATTGTTGGTCGATTAACAGATAAATATGGTACACTAAGCGTTTTTATAACAGGAACTGTTATTACCATTTTGACGGTTGCAGTATTTACGAACTTGGGAATAAGCCCACTATGGACAGTTATTATCGTTCATACCCTCATATTTGTTGGAACTAATGCTCGAAGTATCTCATCTTCAGCAATTGGAACAGTTGTTCCTGAGGTAGAAGATCGAGGCGCATTTATGGCTCTTGATGCGGCTATGCAACTGGCTGTTGCAGGTTCGGCAGCCATTGTAGCCGGGTTGATTGTATTTCAATCGGATAATGGAATGATAAATAATTTTTCCAGCTTAGGAGTTGTAGTAATTTTATTAATGGCAATAACAATTGGATTGATGGTTGTTATTAATCGAATGGTAAAAAGAAGGAATACCACCTTAGACTAAAGTTTTGAAATCCATTTGCACCCTGCGTATGCAGCCTCATTGGTAAAATCATAGATACCATAGTGTAAAGCAACCCGCTTTCACTGAGGAATTATTACAAACTGAGCCAAAGAGTCCACTCAAGGACTTAGTTCTAAATCTCAATAATAAGTCCGAAATTACATTTCAGGACGATTCACCCTCGTCTTCATTTCACATTTGCCTCGTCGATTCAAAAAAGCATTGTGGAGGATTTAGGGGTGACGATTCCTTTTTCTTTCACTTACTAAAAAAATGAAATCGGATTAGTTATAAAAATCGAATATTAAAAACAAAGAAAAATAATTATCATGAAAAATCTATTTACAACTCTATTACTTTCTTGCACGCTTAGTGCATTTGCTCAAACTGATTCAACAAAGGTTAAAGAATCTGAAGTTGATTATAAGTGGAGGGTCAGTACACCTTATTTCATAATTGGAGACCTAATTGGAAAGGGATGGATAACAAACCGAACGAGCACACAAATGGTAGAGTTACATGCGAAACGAAATCTCGATAACAAGAATATCATTGGGGTAAAGTTTGCCACTTGGCGATTATTTCAACCCATGGGAATTACCTGGTGGGATGGTGTAGTGGAAAAAATGGAGTCTGGCGAAGAATATTACGATGGGTTTCTTAGAGAAACTGGAATAGGCATCACATACCAACGTATGCTTTGGAAAGGTCTTTTTGCGACTGTTGAAGTTCTACCGCAATTTCAAACCTATACCGATCTGGAAGGTAACAAGATTAAAAATGGGTTTAAAGTTTACAACTCGGTTCATTTGGGATACCATTTCGCGTTTTTTAAGGAGCGATTTTTCGTTGAACCCCAAGTTCATGTCAACCAGTGGATGTTTGACAACAACTCGCCTGCAGGGTTTAAGGAGCATGACGATAAATATGGAAACGTCTTTCCTTTTGAGCCGAACATTTACGTAGGGTTTAAATTTTAATCTTAGTCTGACAATTCAGGAGTAATAACTTCTGGATTGTCAGCTTTTAGTACTTTATTTGAACCAAAGTGCCTAGCGGGTAGTTTACTATAGCTAAATTCCAAACAATTTAGACTCTGAAAGAAGCAGATAAATACTGTCCTAAAGACAAAAGTGACTGGAGAAAATGGCTCAAAACAAACCATCTTCAAAAGGATGCGATTTGGCTCATTTTTTACAAAAAAAGTTCACCGAAATACAATTTAAGTTGGAGCGAAGCCGTAGATGAGGCACTTTGCTTTGGTTGGATTGATAGCACAAAAAGAACCATTGACAGTGACTCCTACCAGCAGTATTTTACCAAGAGAAAAGCCAAGAGCAATTGGTCTAAAATCAATAAGGATAAAGTGGCCGTCTTAATTGACAAAGAACTTATGGCTGAGGCTGGTTATAGAACCATTGAAATTGCAAAAGAGAATGGTTCTTGGACAATTTTAGATGGAGTTGAAGCCCTAATTACTCCCGAGGACTTAAAGGCAGAATTTACAAATTTTAAGGGCTCAAAGGAATATTTCGATAGTCTAAGCAACTCAATCAAAAAAGGCTTATTGTATTGGGTTATTTCTGCTAAAAGAGAAGATACACGACGCAAAAGAGTGCTAGAAGTAGCAGAAAATGCCGGTAATAAAATGAAGCCAAAACAATTCAGGTAGTTTCAAAAAGGAATTCAAAGAAGCATTAATTTAGTCACCAGCTTCTAAAATATTCCTTTGAAAGATAAATCCATAGCTGTACTGCCATTCGTTAACATGAGCTCTAATCCAGAGAACGAGTATTTCAGCGATGGAATCACCGAAGAAATCATTAATGCCCTAGCAAAGATTGATGGACTAAAAGTTACCTCACGGACTTCAGCATTCTATTTCAAAGGCAAAAACATTCCAATTACTCAAATTGGAAACGAATTAGGCGTTTCAACGCTTCTTGAAGGAAGTGTTCGACTATCTGGAGATTCTATGCGAATAACGGCACAATTGATTGATGCTACCAACGACTTTCATTTTTGGTCGGAAACTTGGGACCGTCAACTGAACAACATTTTTGAAGTTCAGGATGAAATTAGCCAATTAATTGCTGACCGTTTGCGCGAGCACTTTGGACACTTCGAAATTCAAGAGCATTTAGTTGATCAGAAAATTGAAAGTTTAGACGCCTATACCCTTTATCTAAAAGGGCGGTTTCACATGAACAAGTGGAACCCTGATAGTGTAAAACAATCCATTGAGTTCTATCAGGGGGCTTTGAATTTAGAGCCAAAACATGCACAAGCTATGATAGGCATGGCAGATGCATATAGTTTTTTGGCCACCACTGGTGTTATATCCTACGAAGAAGGATGGGGCAAGTGCGCACAGCTCACCCATCAAGCACTGAGCATTGATAATGAATTGCCTGCAGCCTATTACCAGTTAGCCAATATGGCTTTCTTCACGGAATGCGATTTTAGAAAAGCTTTTGAAATGGTGAACAAAGCCATTACTTTTAATCCCAGCCATGTAGAGTCACAGCAATTCTTATCTTTTCTTTATGTGCTTTCTGGAAAAAAAGAAAGTGCAAAAAAGCACCTAAACAAAGCGTTGGAAGTTGATCCACTTTCGCAAGAAACACTTTTCTTCAGAGCTTACTTCGATTACATGTTCGAAGAATATCCCAGCTCACTAAAGCAGCTTAATAGTTGCCTTGAAGTGAACCCTTTGAACATCCCTTGCCATTACGTAAAAACCTTGTGTTTATTGAAAATGGACAGGTATGAAGACGTCATCAAATACTTTGACTCCCTCCCCTCTCAGGTCATCGTTCCCGGAGAAATGATAGGCTCTTTAACTCTTGCCCACACGTCGCAAGGAAACAAGGCCGAATCAGCAAAATATACCGAACAATTAATCGAGCTTGCTAATGAAAAGGATGGTTTTACGGCAGATTCGTACCTATTCATGTTATATGGAGCAACTAATCAGAACGATAAGTTATTCGATTGGGTAGACGCCGCCATTAAAAAGGGTTCTCCCCTGCTACTGCTGCGTTATTCCGACCCAGTAGTAAATCCTGTTAAAGATGACCCGAGGTATGAACAGTTTCACAAGCAGCTTTTTCCCGAAGATGTATTCGACCTAAAACCGAAGGATAAACCAAAAAAAGCATTGCTTGATCCTGAAGCTGCTGAACAATGCAAAGCCCAATTGTTGCAACAGGTAGAGGTGGAAAAAGCGCATCAAAACCCTGACCTTACTTTGCGTTCCTTAGCGGATCAATTAGGCATTCATGCCAACCAACTTTCATGGTTATTGAATAATGGTTTTGGTAAGAATTTCAATGAGTTTATCAATCATTATCGTGTAGAGACATTTAAAGAAATAGCTACTGACCCAGCAAACGCCCATCTCACCATCATGGGCATAGCCTTCGATTGTGGTTTCAATTCAAAAACCGTATTCAACACCTATTTCAAGAAAGAAACGGGCAAGACCCCAAAGGAATTTCTGAAAAGTGCCTCATGATAGAATTCTTAAAGCAGGTGCATCCTGTAAAACAAGAGGTTCTTGAAACGTATATCGCCCATTGGAAGGAGTATTCGGTCCCCAAGAAAACCATTATGACCTTTCCGGGGGAAACGGAGCGTTACATGTATTATGTTCTCGAAGGGGTTCAAAAGTCTTACTACCTGAAGGATGACAAGCAGCACATCATTGCATTCACCTATTCGCCATCATTTAGTGGAATACCTGAATCATTTTTAGCGCAAGCACCTTCGGCTTATTTTTTAGAGACAATTTCGGACAGCAGGTTTCTTCGTATTTCATACGATAAACACCAAGAACTGATGAGTGAGTACCGAGAAATAGAAACGGTGTTTCGAAAGGCTACCGAGTTTTTATTGATTGGAACATTAGAACGACACTATGAACTCATGGCTTTTGATATAGAATCGCGCTTCAAAGCTTTTTTCAAAAGGAGCCCACATATGCTCAACATACTAACACAAAAAGATATTGCATCATATCTGAGAATCGATCAAACCAATGTGAGTAAACTGCTCAATTCCATAAAGATATAGAATCTTGGTTCATACCAATATTTAGAATAACAAGCTAAGTGACTTTTGTTTCAAATTATAAACAATGAAACATTTAATCACTTTTTTAAGCCTTGTTATTATGAGCACAAACGCAAACGCCCAACAGTGGGTCGACACTAATCTTTATCCTTTTCAACACAATATGATTAGCCTTAAAGCAGGCAACATGCACTATGTTGATGAAGGCGCAGGAGAAACTATTCTTTTTGTGCATGGCACACCAACTTGGTCATTTTTATACCGAGATTTCATCAAAGAACTGTCAAACAATTATCGCTGCATAGCTATTGATCATATTGGATTTGGACTTTCAGATAAACCAATTGATTTTTCTGGAAAACCGGAGGATCACGCTAAAAACTTAAGCGAATTCATTTGCAAATTAGACTTACAAAACGTAACGCTTGTAGTCCATGATTTTGGAGGGCCAATAGGGTTAGCAGCTGGAATAATGAATTCCGAGCGAATCAATAAAGTTGTGTTGTTCAACAGTTGGCTGTGGTCGACTAAAGAGCGTGAGGATGCCAAGAAAATTGACAAAATGGTCAATAGTCGGCTAGGAAAGTTCTTGTATTTAAACCTAAACATTTCGCCTAAAGTCCTTTTGAAAAAAGGGTTTGCAAACAAAAAGAATCTTTCAAAAAAAGAACATCAGCACTACCTCAATCCATTTCCAAAAAAATCAACAAGACATGGGTTATTGAACCTCGCAAAAGCCTTGGTTGGCTCTTCCGACTGGTACCAGCAGCAATGGGAACAAATGGATAAACTGGCAAACAAAGAATGGTTAATCATTTGGGGAACCGAAGACGAGCTTATCAAAATGGAGGAGTTATTAAAATGGAAGAACCGACTCCCCCAATCAACTATTGTAGAGCTTAATTGTGGGCACTTTGTGCAGGAGGAAAAAACAGAAAAATCCATTTCATTGATTTCCAAGTTCCTAAAAAAATAAAGTTCGGATTTGTAATTCCGAACCACTCGTTACGATTACGAACTTCGGTGCACTATTGTACTCGCACATTTGCCTCATAATCTTAAAACACAGATATTATGAAAGCAATTATTACAACAGCCTACGGATCACCAGAAGTTTTTAAAGTGGATAAGGTGGCTAAACCAGTAGCTAAGCCGAATGAAATTCTTATTCGCGTACACGCCTCATCTGTATCAAAAGCTGATACCATGATGCGCACAGGAAAGCCTTATATAGGTCGGTTAATGCTTGGTCTTACGAAGCCAAAAAACCCAATCTGGGGAACGGGTTTTGCCGGGGTTATAGAGTCTGTTGGTTCAGAAGTAACTCAATTTAAAACAGGTGATAAAGTGTTCGGTGAAAATATCGATACCATGGGAACCTACGCAGAGTATGTAACGGTTCCCGAAGATGGAATTGTAGCCCATTTACCTGAGAACGTAAGCTTTGAAGAAGCAGCTGGCATGTGCGATGGAGGCGTTACTTCGCTCAACTTCCTGCTCAACCTGGGTAATCTCAAACCTGGACAAAAAGTTCTAATCAACGGCGCTTCTGGCTCATTGGGTACTGCAGCAGTTCAAATTGCGAAGCATTTTGGCGCAGAAGTTACGGGTGTTTGCAGCACTAAAAATATTGAGTTGGTTAAAGAGCTGGGTGCAGACCACGTGATTGATTACACACAGCAAGACTTTACCGAAAACGAAAACAGCTACGACTTAATCTACGATACCGTTGGCGTTCGTTCGTTTGGTGAATGCTGCAAAGCGTTGAAAGAAAATGGGGTGTACGCTTCACCTGTTTTAGGGATGCCGCTCTTGGGACAAATGATGTTAAGTTCATTCATCGGAACAAAAAGAGCTAAATTCTCGGCCACAGGTACATTGCCAGTGAAAGAAACCAAACGTTTGCTTAACATACTACTCGAAATCATCGAAGCGGGAAACCTGAAAGTAATTGTGGACAGAAAATATTCTTTGGAAGAGATCGTGGAAGCTCACAAATATGTTGACAAGGGACATAAAAAAGGTAATGTGGTTTTGAAGCCCGTGGCATAAAAAATAAGTCGGTAACTGATTTGAAAAAGAATAAAACGAATTATGTAGCAGTAGGTATTGCCCTGGGTGTTGCAATTGGAGCCATAATAGGGGCGACCTGGAAGAATATGGCGATTGGTATCTCATTGGGCATTTCTATCGGAGCCGCTCTCGGATATACTGCAAAAAAGAGAAGAAACGAATGACATCACTGTATAAAACACCGCAAGGCAAAAGCGATATTTTGAGTCTATACGACCAAAAATTAGAGGTGCTCAACATTGACTATGAGTACATTCAAGTTGAAACGAGCTTTGGTAAAACAAATATCATAGCAACTGGAAAACCCTCCAATCCGCCAATAATCTTAGTTCACGGCTCCAATGGTTGCGCACCCATTGCACTGGAGACTTATCCTATTTTACATAAGTCCTTCAGGGTATTTGCTGTAGATGTAATTGCGCAGCCGAATAAAAGTGCCGAAACCAGACCGAGTATGAAAGATGACTCGTACGGAAAATGGATGAATGAGGTTATTACCAAACTCAATATTGACAATGTAACAATGGCCGGCTTTTCATTTGGTGGTTTGGTAATTCTTAAAACGCTTCAGCACGACGAAAGCAAGGTCAAAGAAGTGTACCTATCGGCGCCAGCCTATCTTGTTAATGGCAATCCGATAAAGGCATTATTCAAAGTCTTCATTCCAATGAGACGTTATATGAGTTCAAGGAATACAAAGTTTGTTGAAGCTTTTTTAAAAGATTTGTTTACCGAAAGAGACGAATTCGCTATCAAATACCTATCAAAAGTTTTCTTGCATTTTAAAATGGATTTCACCCAGGTACCAGTTATATCAAGTAAAAAGGCAAGGGACATAAAAACCCCCATTACACTTATCGCAGCAAAAAAAGATGTACTGTTTCCTGGTGAAAAAATGCTCAAAAGAGCTTCTAGCATATTCCCATCACTTAAGAATAGTATGCTACTCGAAAACTCAAAACACGTTCAGTCTGCAAGCGATAATCTTCTTATTGAAAACCTGATTTTAAGAGGTTTAGAAAACCAAAATAACCCCATTTAATTTTAGAAGTAAACAAAGCCAAAGAAGATATGAAAGCTATTAAATGTTTAAAATACGGTGATTCCGAAAACTTAGTACTGGCGAACATGGAAACTCCTGTACCAAAAGACAATGAGGTGCTTATAAAAATAAAGTCTACTTCGGTCACAGCCAGCGATGTTCTTATTCGAAGATTGAACGAACCAATTGTTCCGAAATTTATACTTCAACTCATCTTTGGTTTTGGCAAACCAAGAAATCCGATTTTAGGAATGGTGTCCTCAGGAGTGATCGTAGAGAAAGGTGCGAAGGTTACTTCATTTAATATTGGAGATGAAGTTTTTGCATACGGTTCTACATCATCCTTGAAACACCGTTTTGGATCTTACGCAGAATACATATGTTTACCTCAGGATTGGAACATCGCACTAAAACCAAGTAACATAAACTTTGAAGAAGCTGCTGCCATACCTTATGGTGGATTATTGGCCTCTCATCTTATAAATCAGACTTCTATCCAAAAGGGAGATGACGTGCTTGTATATGGAGCATCAGGAAGCATTGGAACCGCAGCTGTTCAGCTTGCCAAAAATGCCGGAGCTCAAGTAACAAGCGTTTGCAGCGGAAGAAATTTTGAACTGGTTCGTTCTTTAGGCTCAGATAAGGTAATTGATTATACCGCTTCAGATGCCGAGAGTGAACTGGGTACTTATAAATATGTTATCGATGCCGTTGGAAAAAGTAAAACATCAACTCTAAAGGAAAAGAGCAAACGGGCAATTATTGAAGGAGGTAAGTATCTATCCATCGACAACGGAGTTCCTAAAACTCCGAAAAGCGCATTTCTGAAAATCAAAGAATTGACTGAACATGGCAAACTAAAACCTGTTATCGACAAGGTATTTCCATTACAAAAAATGGCCGAGGCTCATTGTTACGTGGAGCAAGGTCATAAGCAGGGAAATGTCGTAATCAGCGTTTCATAATGACTTCATCATTAACGATAAGATTTTTAATTATGGTTGTAAAAGACGGTACCCACGATTTTAAAGCTCACAAGCAAATCTAAATTTGTACTTCAAATGAAACAGCTGAATAATAGTTTTAAATCTCCTAGTTTGATTACGGCATTAGGCCTTGTGCTATTGCTTGTTGGTGCATGCAAAAAAGACGTTCTATATTTCCCAGAAAGCGTTCAAGAAGAAACCGACAAAGCAATTGAATACGGCTTTGATGGCATTATTGTCCATGTTAACGCACCTGGAAAGTCTTCATTTTACAGTGCGGGTTGGAACAACAGAGAAAAGCAAATCCTTGCAGACCCACAAGATTTGTTCAAAATTGCGAGCATTAGTAAACTATATCTTGCTGCAGCTACCGCCAAATTGGTCGCCAAGGAACAGTTATCCTTAGATGCTAAACTTTCTGATTTGCTGCCCGAGGTAGTTGGAAGAATAGAAAACGCTAATGAGATTACCTTAAAATTGATGTTGCAGCATCGCAGCGGAATACGAAACTACTCTGATGAACCTGAAACCGCAGACGAAACCGAGGATGACTATATGTCCTTTGTGGCGCGAGTTTATGATAAGTCTGCTCGATTCAAGCCCGATAAAAAATACAGTTATTCAAACACTAACTACTTACTCATAGCTGAAATTCTGAATAGAACACTGGGTTATTCTCATCACGATTATATCCAATCAGAAATACTTGACCCACTTAACTTAAAAAACACCTTTAACGTGTACAAAGATTCAGACACAAATCGCGTAATGCGTGGTTATTTAGTCGGGTATGATCCTGATTTAAGATCTTGGGATTTTCCACTACCAGGAGGTAATATGGTCGCTACAGCTGAAGACGTTGGCACTTTCTTGAGAGCACTTATTGATGGAACATTATTTTCGGCCGAAGAACAGGAGATATATTCTTCCGTTTATGAATACGAACATACGGGCTGGTTACCCGGTTATTGCAGCATTGCTCGCTATCACAGCGATATAGACGCCGTAGTTGTGCAATTTGTAAATACAAGTGATAATGAACTCTTTTGGCTGGATTTAGAGCGCGTGTACAGTAGGATTGTATCCGCTGTGAAAGAAGAAGCATTCAATAAGTAAAACGATTATGAAAAACTATCTAGTCATTGTATGCACGGTATGGTCACTTGCAGCGTACGGACAACACACAGATACGACAAACAGCGGTTTTGGATTTGCACTGAATTCAGAATACAACAATGAAATAAACAGCATTGAAATTGCTCCAACTGCCATTTATTATAAAGGAAAAAATCAATTTGAACTTGGTGCAGGGTTTAATCCGTTTAGTCTGAAAGATGAAAGAATAATAAGTGGCCGATTTAACTACAAACACTTTCCAAACGGAAGAGCCAACAAGTTCAATATGTATTTCATGTTGGCCTGTAATTACACGAATCAAATGAAAAAGACCTATTACACCACCACAAATCAATTATTGTTTCTAAATGGTGGCTATGGGTTCCAAGTACGAATAGTTGAAAACCTGAACCTGGGTACCAATTTAAATTTAGGCACATTTACTCACGGTATACAATCTGAAAATCCGTATATAAACCAATTCGGTCCACAAAAAATGTTTGATAATCTGGGTATTAACCTGAGTTTTCAGGTTAATATCAGCTACCGCTTCTAAATTTTGCTTTCGTCTTTTACTTAATCTGCTTTCCACTAATTTGCAGTTTAGTTTGTACTAGTAATAGTGAAGTATCAAGTAATTGTAATTGGCGGTGGATTAGGTGGTTTGTGCAGTGCACTGCATTTGTCGCTCAGGGGTATTAAAGTGCTTTTGATTGAAAAAAACGCCTACCCCAAACACAAAGTATGTGGTGAATATATCTCCAACGAAGTGCTGCCCTACTTAAAAGCTTTAGGTTTTGACCCTTTTGAATTTGGCGCACAAAACATAACCGATTTTACTCTAAGCACTCCAGGAAGTCGTTCCATTAACACGAAGTTACCATTGGGCGGGTTCAGCATAAGTCGCTATTGCATTGACTCCGAATTGGCCAAAAAAGTCACCCAAGCTGGCGCTGAAATTCTGCAAGCATCCGTTACCGATGTGCAATTTGAAAACGACCTGTTCAATGTGCAAACCAAAGACAGTAGGTACAACGCTGAAATCGTAATTGGAGCTTTTGGAAAACGCTCGACACTTGATGCTAAAATGAATCGCGCATTTATGCAACGCAACTCCCCATTCCTCGGAGTAAAAGCACACTACAAAGGCTCGTTTCCAGAAACAGCCGTAGGGTTGCACAATTTTGAGGGCGGTTATTGTGGCGTTTCTAAAGTGGAAACGGACAACATTAACATCTGTTATTTAGCTGATTTCGAATCATTCAAGAAATATAAAAACATTGAAGGTTTTCAGGAAAAAGTTTTACGCAAAAACAAGTACCTCAATGACATATTGAACGACGCTGAACTCGTTTTCGATAAACATTTAACGATAAGTCAAGTATCTTTTGAACGCAAAAATCCAGTCGAAAGCCACCTCATTATGGTCGGTGACAGCGCGGGAATGATTCACCCCTTGGCAGGCAATGGAATGGGCATGGCGATTCAGGCAGCGCAACTCGCCGCATCAACTATCTTGGATTATTTCTCTGGCAACATAAAAAGCAGAACGGCTTTAGAACACAATTATTCAAAAGCTTGGAACAAAAAATTCAGTAGTCGCTTGCGCTCGGGGCATATTATAGCGCGCTTGTTTCGCTTAGGTGCCTTATCCGAATTACTCATGATGTTACTAAACTTATTTCCGTTTGTATTGCCTTCTATAATCAAACGCACACACGGAAAACCCATGAAAGGAGAGTTGTAATGTTCCCCAACACCACATACCGCAGCACTACAGCCGAAATTATGGACGACCTCGAAATGGAAGGTGAAGTACTTATCGATACTTTGGACCAAATCGCTAGAATAAACCAGCTACTCGGCGGTAACGGAATAACCCTAAACGCGGTAAAAAGCCTCCTCCGAAATCACGACAAAAAAACTCCCGTACGCATTTTAGACTTAGGTTGCGGAAATGGAGATATGCTTCGAGCGTTAGCCAAATGGGGTAGAAAAAATCAGTTTACCATGAGCCTAGTTGGAGTGGATGCGAACCAAGCCACTATCGATTATGCCGTGCAATGCTCAAAGGATTACCCAGAAATTCGATACGAAAAAGTAGATGTTCTGAACCCAGCATTTCCAAAAGAAACATTTGAAATTACCCTGTGCACTTTATTTCTACACCATTTTGAAGATTCGGTCATAGAAAGCTTACTAAAGAAAACCTACCAAAAAACTACTCTAGGTGTAGTGGTTAACGACTTGCACCGAAATAAGCTGGCTTATCTGCTTTTTAAGTTAATTACACTTTTTATAAGCAATCCAATGGTAAAGAATGATGGATTAATCTCTATATTGAGGGGTTTTAAACGAGAAGAATTGAAAGCCTTTTCGAACAAACTAAATTTTAAAAGTACCATCACTTGGCGCTGGGCTTTCCGTTTCGAGTGGGTAATTAGAAAATGATGTTGGTAGATTCCTTTAACCCTTATCTTCATTCCCGCGCAGGCGGAAATCTGCTTTTTATAATTGGAGATTCCGTACAGAAGATTCGAATCAATTTCGCTCCTCAATTGTCTCATCTAAACTCACGGAATGACGTTAGTTTTATGGTTATAAATTAAATGAGTGTAAACATCACATCAGTTGCAACTCAGTTGCCACCCAATACTCGCACCACTGAAGAGATTATCCCTTTCCTTAAGGTGTGGCTTTCTGGGCAAGAAGAACGATTTCAGCGTAAAGTTATTAAGCTATTTGAAAACGCTGGGGTTGATAAACGCTACTCAATAATGGATGCCGAAGAGGTGTTTAACAAAACCTCTTTTGAAGACAAAAACGACATTTACAAACGAGAAACCATTAAGCTCGCCGAAGGAGCGCTAACCAAAGCATTAAATAAAGCCGATTTACAACCCACCGATATCGATTACATCATTACCGTAAGTTGCACTGGAATTATGATTCCGTCCGTTGATGCCTACCTCATCAATCGGCTGGAAATGAAACAAGACGTTGTGCGCTTGCCCGTTACTGAAATGGGTTGTGTTGCTGGGGTTTCGGGAATGATTTACGCACACAATTTTCTAAAAGCGAACCCAAACAAACGAGCTGCTGTACTTGCAGTGGAGTCACCCACGTCTACCTTTCAATTAGACGATTACTCTATGGTGAACATTGTTAGTGCCGCCATATTTGGTGATGGTTGTGCTTGCACCATTCTCTCGTCGTACGAGGATGAAAAGGGCCCTGAAATTATTGATGAAGCTATGTACCATTTTTACAATGCGGAACATATGATGGGTTTTGAATTGAAAAACAGTGGCCTTCAAATGGTTCTAGACAAAGAAGTTCCAGAAAAAATTGCCGAACACTTCCCACAAATTGTCCACCCTTTTTTAGAAAGAAACAACCTAAAAATTGAGGATATCAATAACCTGATTTTCCACCCGGGAGGAAAGAAAATTGTACAAACCGTAGAAGAATTATTTGGGTCTCTCGGCAAGAATATTGACCACACCAAGGCCGTTTTAAAAGATTACGGAAATATGTCCAGCGCAACCGTTTTATATGTTTTAGAGCGGTTTATGGAAGAAGAAATAAAGTCAGGGGAATATGGGCTAATGCTGAGTTTTGGCCCCGGATTTACTGCACAACGATTGCTGTTAAAATGGTAAGAGAATTTGAAGAAAATAACCAGTGGGCAGTCATTTTGGGTGGCTCTAGCGGATTGGGTTTAGCCAGCGCTAAAAAACTGGCGCAGCATGGTCTGAATCTTTGCATTGTTTATCGAGCTAGACGAAGCGACGAAACGGTAATTCAAACCGAGTTTAAAACCATTCAAAAAGAAAACTATATAGAGATTCAAGCATTTAATCTCGACATTGTAAAGCCCGAAAATCGCGAACTAGTTTGCAATGCATTAGCGGAAAAGTCGGTTCGGGTATTCGTGCATAGCGTGGCAAAAGGAAACTTAAAACCTATGGCCTCAGAGAGTCAGAACTTACAAAACGACGACTTTCACCTGACCATTGAAAACATGGGAATAAGTCTATACGACTGGACTCAGGCGCTTTTCGAAAACAATCGATTTGCCGAAGACGCTCGAATAATCAGTTTTACCAGCGAGGGCAACAAAAAAGCGTGGCCAAACTATGCTGCTGTTTCCGCTGCAAAAGCGACTTTAGAGGCAATTACTCGAAACATTGCCTTAGAATTTGCACCACATGGAATTCGAGCAAATTGTATTGAAGCTGGTGTTACCGATACTACTTCTCTACGCAGGATTCCGGGAAGCGAAAAACTAAAGGAACACACACTTAAACGAAATCCATTCAAACGCTTAACGACACCAGAGGATGTGGCCAACGTGGTTTATCTGCTATCAAAAGACGAAGCCGCATGGATAAATGGAGCTGTAATTCCTGTAAATGGAGGAGAACATTTAAGCTAATGACCTCTTCGGAAATCATAGCGTTACTGCCCTACAACAAACCTTTTCTGTTTGTTGACGAACTCATCTCCATAGACGAAAACGGAGTGGAAGGCTCGTTTCATTTTGATGAAAGTCAATCGTTTTATGCGGGACATTTTAAAGAAAACCCTGTTACCCCAGGTGTAATTTTAACCGAAACCATGGCACAAATTGGCGTGGTTTGTTTGGGTGTTTATTTGGTGGAACAAGAAAACGATGACCTTAACGAAGCCGCTATAGCATTGACCTCCACCGAAGTTGATTTTTTTAAACCTGTTTTCCCAAATGAAACCGTTACCGTAAAAAGCACCAAAGAGTATTTCCGATTCAACAAACTCAAATGCCACGTAGAACTGTTTAATGAAGCAAATGAGTTGGTTTGTAGAGGGAAAATTTCAGGAATGATAAAAAGCTCATGAAAAACCGCGTCGTCATAACAGGAATGGGTGTTGTATCACCCAACGGGGTGGGTTTAAAAACCTTTACCCAAGCCATTAAAAACGGCACTTCGGGAATTGAATTTTATCCCGAACTCAAAGCGCTTGGCTTTTCCTGCTGCATTGGTGGAATTCCAGCAGTATCGGAAGCACTCAAGCGCCAATACTTTACCGAATTACAACTCAAAAACTTTAACAGTTCCGGCATTTTATACGGCTGCATGGCTGGAACAGACGCCTGGAAAGACGCTGGGTTATCCATTTCTAAAAACGTAGATTACCACAGTGGAACCGTCTTCGGGGCTGGAACTTCTGGTGTGGAAAAATTTCGTGAAGCCATTTACAAACTCGACGATAAAAAGGTCAGACGATTAGGCAGCACCGTGGTAGCTCAAACCATGGCAAGTGGTGTAAGCGCCTATTTAGGTGGTATGTTAGGTTTGGGAAATCAAGTGACCACGAACTCTTCGGCGTGCATCACTGGAACTGAAGCCATTATAATGGGCTATGACCGAATAAATGCGGGACGTGCAAAACGCATGTTGGTGGGCAGCGCCAGCGACCACGGGCCATACGTTTGGGGTGGCTTTGACGCCATGCGCGTGCTGACCTACAAACACAATGAAACCCCAGAAAAAGGCTCTCGACCCATGAGTGCTTCGGCCTCTGGTTTTGTGCCAGGAAGTGGTGCAGGAGCTCTAGTTTTAGAGTCACTTGAAAGCGCATTGGAACGCGGGGCAAAAATCTATGCGGAAGTATTGGGCGGGGAAGTAAATTCTGGAGGCCAGCGCAACGAAGGCAGCATGACAGCCCCAAATTCAGAAGCAGTACAGCGTTGTATTGCTGGTGCCATTTCAAATGCAGGAATTGGGCCCAAGGAAATTAACGCCATAAACGGCCACCTCACCGCAACCAGCAAAGACGCTACAGAAATTCACAATTGGACAAAAGCATTAAAACTAGAGGGGTCGGATTTTCCTTATATCAATTCACTAAAATCTATGGTGGGTCATTGTTTATCAGCCTCTGGATCTATCGAAAGTGTAGCCAGTGTATTGCAAATTCAGCACGATATTATTTTCCCAAATAGCAATTGCGAAGACCTCAACGCAGAGATATCGGCCGTAATTTCGAAAGATAAAATTCCACAAAAATTGGTAGAAAAATCCATTAATGTGGTAGCTAAGGCTAGCTTTGGGTTTGGCGATGTAAATGCCTGCGTACTTTTTAAAAAATTTGAAGACTAAATGAGTTCAAACGATACATTAATTACTGACTTAAAAGCAATTGTAAAACCCTACATACAAAATCAGGAGGCATTTGATAACCTAAATGCTGATACCGATTTTATCAACGACCTTAAAATAAACTCAGCCAATTTGGTCGATGTGGTTTTGGATATCGAAGACAAATTTGATATCGAAATCGATAACGAATCCATGGACAAGATGTTAAACGTAAAAGCGGCACTGGAAATTATTGAAACCAAACTAGCGGAAAAGTAGGGTTGGTTTTAAAACTATGAATACGAAATCCAAAATTTCCGTCATTCCCGCGAAGTCGGGAATCTATGAACACGCACAGATTCCCAATCAAGTTGGGAATGACGGACCAGGTCTAAGTTTTTTCGGAGTAGGAAACGATATAGTGGATTTAAAGGTCGCAGCCAAAGAAAGCTACTGGCAAAGAAGAGGGTTTTTAGATAAAATTTTCACGTCTTCCGAACAAGCATTGATTCGTGGTGCAGCAAATCCTTTTGAAACCGTTTGGCGGTTGTGGAGTATGAAGGAGGCTGCTTACAAGGTTTATGTTCGGCAAACTGGAGTTCGGTTTTTTAATCCTAGAAAATTGATTGCTCAATTTGGTTCCACAAGGAAAGGTCAGGTTTCAATAAATGGGTTTGTTTTCAACACTTGGACTGAAAAGAACAGTGATTATGTGCATTCGGTTTGTAGTAGCAATGATGAAGTTCCCGCCTTTAAGGGAATGGAGAATAGGCATAATTTAGTTGATAAATCAACTACCCGTTTTTCATCCGTTTTAAGGGTAAGCGAAAAGACTCAAAGCGCAGAAGTTAAGGCGGCACTATTACAAGAAGTTGGAAACCTATTTTCAGTTCCTAAAAACGAATTGCTGCTTATAAAAAACTCGGTTGGCGTGCCTTCTATTCTATATAAAAACGAACCACTTTCGGTTTCTATATCAATTTCACATCACGGTCATTATGGTGCGTATTCTGTTTGTTACAGCCTTAACACAAGTCGTCATTCCCGCGAAGGCGGGAATCTAAAAACCCTTGCTAAACAATTAGTATGATTCAAGACTTCATTAACTACGCAAAACAAAAACTAAACGCCGACAGGCGTTTAATCGCTATTTACGCTATTGTCTATTTCTGCTGGGGAATGGGCATGGACACCTTTGGAACCGTTATGGAAATTGCACGGTTTACCTATTGGTGGCAGGTAATTACGGTTTATTTGCTTTACATGGTGCCCTTTTCATTAATCCTGCGTGGCCTACCCTTTCACCAACAATACGCCTACGGCTTAGTTACTATGGGTCTATTAGAGTTTGGAGGATACCTTTTTGAAAGCTCTTATGCCTACCCCAATAATTTAATGGACCAATACCTCAATATTCGTAATTTCAGCCTAGGTATGGCTTTGTTTTTTGCCCTATACTATCCTGCTGGAAATTGGCTTGTTGGGAAAATCTATTTCTTGCTATACAAAAAAGAAGCGGCCTAATGCTCGAAAAACGCAGCAGCGAAAAAGAGCAACTGGATAACCTTGAACTGGGCGGAAAACCCCTTCATAAAACGCTTGACGGACTTTCTCTAATCAATAAATTGTTCGGTAATACAAACGCAACCTTTGAGGCTATTCAACCTACGCTTATAGGCGCCGAAACAAGCTTGACGGTTATTGATTTGGGTTGTGGCGGGGGTGATAACTTGCGTAAAATTGCCAAATGGTGCGCCCAGAAAAATATTCGGGCTAGGTTTATCGGTATAGACGGTAACCAAAATGTCTTGGATTATGCACTATCTAAAAACAACGACACTGTACAAGTAGAATACGTACAAGCAGATATTCTCTCTTCGGATTTTAAACTGCCGAGTTGCGATGTTTTATTAAGCAGTCATTTTATATACCATTTTACGGATGATGCATTGATCGCATTTTTAAGAGATGCAAAAAACAAAGTGCGGCAATCTATAATTTTTAGCGAATTGGAGCGAAGCACAGCTGCTTATCGATTATTCTCTTTTGCTGCTTTTTTCATGCCTTTTTCTAAAATGATCAGGAGTGATGGTAAGCGAGCTATTAAGCGGGCATTTACATATAATGAACTGCAGCGTATTTTCGAACGTGCTGAAATCGAGAGCTTTACAATACATAAAAAGTGGGCGTTTCGGTTGTTGAGTCAAGTCAATAAGCCTAAATGAAAACACTACTTTTGGATGGTAAAATCAAAACCATGCATCGCACACTTAATACTGTTTTTTTAATGCTGCTATGCCTCTTGTTTCTACCCTCCGATATTCAAGCTCAAATCAGCGACATTGAAAAAAACAATCCGCACCTTGTTGCCTTTGCAAAGGCCTATGGGTATGTAAAATATTTTCATCCAAGTGACGAGGCTTATGATGTAAATTGGAATGCTTTTTCTGTTTATGGAGCTCAGCAAATGTTGGCTTGCAAATCCGACAAAGACGCTGCTGAAACATTGAATCGTCTTTTTAAACCGATTGCGCCTTCCGCACATTTTGCGTTAACCACCTCTAATTTAGATACCTCCACTCATGTGCCAGAAAACCCCAAATCTTATAAAACGACTTATTGGCAGCATCGCGGTTTGGGTTATGAAGTAAGCTATACTACTTCAGCGTATAAAAGTGTTCGGGTAAACCGACCTTACGTAAAAGAAAAAGGCTGGGGCAGCGGTAATATTGTGAATTCGGTTCCGGCAGAAGAATATCGGGGAAAAGCATTTCGTTATTCCGCTTTTTTAAAACTCGAAAAAGGGTCTTCTGGATTTGGAAAAATTTGGGCCCGATCCAATAATGGTGATAGTGGGTTTACACTCTTCGATGACATGTCCCCAAAAGTGATTTCTGGTGATGCTTTTCAACGATATGAAGTTCAAGGAGAAATTGCTAGTAATGCGAAAGACTTATCCTTCGGAGTCTATTTATCTGGGGGCGGTATATTAAAGGTAGATAGTGTTTTACTAGAAGTAAAAACCAATGGTATTTGGGAAAGTGTACCCTTTACAAACCAAAACTTTGAAGTCGAAAAGGTTAGTGATAGCAAAAAGAAAACAGCTTGGGTTGGCAAGGGAAACGGTTATGACTTTGACCTAATCAAAGATGCTGTTCAAGGACAATACAGCTTGAGTATTGGCAATAAACGAAAAGTAGTAAAGGCTAAGCCATTATTTAAAACAAAACCCGACCTAGAAAAAGTGCCTGTGTATTCGTTATCCATAAACATCCATTGTGCTATTCCATTGGTATTGTACGTTGACAAAAATGGCACCTTCCCAAAAGCCAATTCAACATCAATACATCAACTAAATAACGAGCTTGCTCGCTCCTCGAAAAGTCCAGAGGACTTGTCTTTGCGTTTGGGAAATGTGATAAACACCTACAATGTGTTTCAACACTTCTACCCCTACTTTGATGTGGTAGAAGTGGATTGGGAGCAGGCGTTAAAAGAGGCGCTAACCCGTTCTTTTTCAGATAAAAACGAATCGGACCACATCATTACACTTCGAAAATTTACCGCCAAACTCCAAGATGCACATGTGTTTATTAACGGCTCTAAAGAGGAGTATTATAGTCCACCGTTTAGTTGGTCTTGGATAGAAAACAAGCTGGTAATTACTTCTATTAAAGGGAAGGGATTAACTGTAAAACCTGGAGACATAGTTTCTCATATAAATGGAAAGCTAGCAGATAATTATTTAGACGAGTTCCGCTCTCGTGCTGCTGCTGGAAACGAAGGTCGCATTAACTTTTTGGCTTGTAACGGTGCACTCATCGGTCCTAAAAACTCCAATATTAGCGTATTGATAAATGGTGAAGCCTACACTTTTCAAAGAACGTTTAATCTGCAGGGGGCAAAGCCTGCAGCAGAAAAACCAAAATACAGGGTATACAACGACAGCATTGTTTACATGAATTTGGATAAAATATCCATGGCTGAAATTAAAGAGCACATGAAAGAAGTCAAGCGTTCAAAGGCTATTATTTGCGACTTGCGCGGCTATCCGAACTCCAACCATCAAATTATTTCACATTTTATGCGCAAACGCGACACGTGTAAATCTTGGATGCAAGTGCCGAATACTATGTACCCAAATCAAGAGCAGATTACGGAATGGGAAAAATACGGTTGGCAAATGCTCCGGCGCAGACCTTATTTAGGAGATAAAAATGTGATTTTTATAACCGGCCCCACAGCAATTAGTTATGCCGAAAGTGTGCTTGGTTTAGTTAAGGGGTACAACCTGGCAACAATTGTGGGTCAACCTTCGGCAGGCGCCAACGGAAACATTAACCCATTTAGAATCACTGGCGGATATTCCATTTCTTGGACGGGCATGAAAGTAACTCGGCTTAATGGCGAACAGCACCACACCGTAGGCGTTTTGCCCGATGTGTATGTAAACCAAACAGTGGCTGGAATAAAAGCCGGAAAAGATGAATATTTGGAAAAAGCATTGGAGTTGGTGAAGTAATGTTTTTCAATTTTGACTAATTTGGTCAAGCGCTCATGAAACCCCTAAATCACATGTTGTTTTTTGTAGAAAAACGAACAGTGAATTTTGTGTGTTAGGCCAGTAATAGTAAGTAATACAGAAGGAAAGTACAATAGAATATAAACGCACCTGCACGTATAGCCACTAGTTGGCAGCAATTAAATAAATTAAATTATTAACTTAAATTTAACAATTATGGAAAATCAAAAATGGCACGAAAAACCAGTAGTCGTAGTCCTACTTCTAATCTTCTTCTTCCCACTCGGACTTTACTTCATGTGGAAGAATAAAATCTGGTCAAACAAGGCGAGAATCGGAATAACTGTTGTAATTGCATTGTTAGTAATCACACAAATTAAGACACCTCGAAACAACCAATCAACTTCGGCCACAGGAGAAAATGAAGCGGAATTATCATACGTCATGGAGTTTAACAGTATTGATTTCATGAAAGGATACTGGACTTTAGGTGACCACCCTGATATTATAGGAAAAAAAATAAAAGTAACGATGCCCGTAAATAAGCTAAATGACACTTATTGTAAGGTAAAATGGGAACCTGCACTCAATTTGGCTTCTGAAGCAAAGACCGACAAAGATGTACGCTATCAGCTTTATGCTTATTTCAACAAATCCTCTAAGGAAGAAATATGCAAAGCAGGCGGCCCTCAGAAATTTAATACAATAACGTTTGTAGGTACCTACACAGAAGTTGAAAGCAAAAAGACAGCCTCAATGGGGCAATATGGTACGATTCGAGATTTCTCAGGCATTATCAAGGACTGTCAGGTTATCGACATAAATTAGTCAATTCGTCTTCCAGCTTGATTCCTGTATTTGACAAAGAATATTTTTGTGTCGGCTTGATTCGAATATTTGACTTTGAATATCTTTAAGTCAGCTTGGCTTGGGTATTTTACATAATGCCACAAGCCTTCTTCGATTCCAGCTTGATTTTCATATTCAACTATATAGACAAGTAAGTCGGCTTGATTCCGGTATTCGACCTCGTAGTACAAAATATCGGCTTGATTCTGATATTCCACTTCAAAGACTTTTTGAGCCGCAAGGTTCATGTTTAATGAACAAAGAGTCGGAAGAATGAGTATCAGTCTTAATTTCACTTCAAGGCTTTGTTTTTATTAATTGTAGGCATTTCACCGAACTCTGAGATGTAATCATTAAACAAATCTTGTTCCTTTCTTTTCGCAGAAACGGAATCATACCCAGTGTCGTAATAAAACACAAGCGAGTCAACTTGAATCTTTCCCTGCAAGAATTGTAAACGTTCGTTGAAGGTAACCGCGCCAGCATGGCCTTTAACCAAACCATTCTTGACTACCCTTTTGAATGCACTCAAGCGGGAAGAAAGGTTGCCCGACCCAATATACAGTATTCGATCATGATCCTCCATGCATAGACGTCCGAACGGCTCATTCTTAGCTGTTTCAGATACAACAATGTAAACTCCATGACCTAACTTTGACTTAGTACTATCATGAATGCTTGTTTTGTGCCATTTATTCTTAAAATCAATTTTCATTCGGGAAAGTTAAAAGAAAAACTGCTGCCAACAAAACCTAAGAAAACATGGGGCGGAACGTGCGAAACGCAAGCTTTGGTTCTTCGTTGTATATTTGGTCACGGTGGACAGGAACGTGCGTTGAACAGCCCCACGTTTCTTAGGTACTGTGTAAAAAAACAAGTATTTTAGTTAATATTTAGGAAGTGATTTCCATTATTGGTGCACTATCCTGCGCAGCAAGTTCTTTTGAGCTTGCTGCTTCTTTTTTTAAGATCTCTGGGTCATAGTACTCTTCCTTTCTCCATAGAGTGTACAATAAGATTAAGAGTTTTCTTTGCGTGGCCACCAAGCCTACTATTGGTCTTTCTTTAGTTGATTTTAAACGGTTATAGAATGGCTTTAAAGTTGGATTTACTCTCACAGCCGTCATTGAAGGCATATGCAAAACAGCTCTAATGTGTTTGTTTCCTTTCTTACTAATCTTGCTCTTTCCCTTGTACTTTCCTGATTCTTTGATTACTACATCATAGCCGACAAAACTGGTGAGTTGCTTCGCGCTGCTTATGTTTGAAAAACCTAGTGTCTCCGCTACTACCGTGGCAGAGGCAATAAATGATATCCCTGGAATGCTTTGTAGATATTTCATCTTGGCTACCAACTCCGGGTCGGAAGACACTACTTCTGCCATCTCCTTTTCAATTTCAGCTATTTGTTCATTAACCAACTTGAGTCGCTTTTTGAAGCGCTTTAATGTCTTATTATTCTTTGTGGAACTCTTTTCTATGGCATGGTATCGATTCTTTGAAACACTGCGCATGGCCACTAGAGCTGAACGTTCTCGGCTCAAGCCTTTCAGCTGGGCTAGAGAAGCTCTCGGTGGCGTCCAAAGCGTCAAGGATCGCTCGGTAGCCAACATAGACAGCATCTTACTATCTAATAAGTCCGTCTTTGAGCGTTGGTCAAGACTCTGCGCATAGCGCTTTACTCTGCCAGATTGCATAATACTTACATCGATGCCTGAGGCATGCAAATACATGGCCAATGCTTCCTGATACACACCAGTGGCTTCTAGTAATACCAACGGAGGTATTCCTTCCTCCTTAATCGATATCATCCATTTATGCAACCGTTTAAAACCTGTTGCATCGTTCGGCTGATCATCTATGAATTCAAATTCCTTTGATAAATCAGCCGTCAATTTGCACGAGCAAATAGAAAGACTGTCTTTTGAAACATCTATCCCGATACTGTGCTTTAAAAAGTGTTTGCTCATTTCTTATCCGTTTGTGTAATCGATACTTCCTTCTTCACTTTTGCTCGCTTTTAATTCGGCCTCAAAATCCTTGGACCTAGGTACTGTTCAAGTTCTAAGAAAGTAAAAAAGAAGGGTAGTATTTCTATGAAGCGATATCATGTGTATGTATGTATCTAGCCAAACCTCCTTATCCCTTCTTCCTCGATTACTGTTTATCATTCTAAGTTAAGTCTCTTTACCGTAATTTAGTGCCTCAATCCAAACATACGAGCCAGACCGTTGACCATTAAAATAACCAGCAGCAGCTCAATCTCTATTACCTCACATATCACAATAGAACAATCCCTACTCCATTTTGAATAAAAACCTACAAGTCATTAAAACCGAAATCTATGATAAGTTTTTTGAGATATCGGATATCAAAGCTGAACACGAAGGAGTTGATTACGATGCTTGTCAATTCACGTTAAATGAAAAAAAGATGATCTGTAGGAGTTCTAAAATCACACCTAAGAAAATTGGGCAATTTGTAACGTTCTGGAAACGAAATGAAAACGGCGTTACCGAACCTTTTTTCAGAAACGGACGATTTTGATTTTTACGCAGTCAACGTAATTTCACAAAACCGTAGCGGACAATTTGTTTTTCCTAAAGCTGTATTGGTTAGAAACGGCATAGGTACCATCAAGAATAAATAAATGTTAGAGATTGCTATATGGTTCTGCATCATTTCATATGCAATGCCCTCGGAACTCTCTCCAACCGTTTCAAAATTATTTTCTTATTTTTAAACCCGAATTTAATTGCTCCTTAAGTTCGGTTATTAAACATACGAGCTGTGTGACATTAATATTAAAAGTTTTTCCACTTAGAGAATTACTGTTTCAATTGAAATTCACTTCTTTTAATTATCAACTATGAAGATCTCCAAAACATATATTACTCTTTTTATTGTTTTAATTTCAAGTTACCCACTTACCGCCCAAAATCTTGATTACGATTGGACTATCCAGAGTGGAGGCAAATTTTCAGATATGGCCCCCCAATCTGTTACAACTGACAATCTAGGTAACATAATAACTACAGGTCGATTTGAAAAAACCGTAGATTTTGACCCTGATACGGGTGTTCTAAATTTAACCTCAATGGGACTGTGGGACAGTTATATCCAAAAAATTGACCCAAACGGTAATTTAATTTGGGTTAACCAAATCGGTGGAAGTGGTTATGATCAAGTCTGGTCAATTATAACTGATAAGAAAGGAAACATTTATTCGACAGGTACCTTTACGGACACTGTGGATTTTAATCCCGATACAGGAAAGGCAATTCTTTCAGCCTTAGTGGAGAATTTGTTTATTCAAAAACTTAATCCCTCCGGAAGTTTGATTTGGGTAAAAAAAATAAACGGTCCTGGGCGTCAATCTTCACGAGCATTAACGCTTGATAGCGAAGGAAACATCTACATAACTGGAAACCCCCTGCTCGTGCGCGATTGCATCGCGTTCGACAATAGCACAATCCCCTACTCCATTTTGAATAAAAACCTACAAGTCATTAAAACCGAAATCTATGATAAGTTATCGTTTAATTTATCTGACTTCATAGAAGAACCCGAAGGAATTGCATACGATGCTTGTCAATTCAACTTGAACGAAAAAACGATAATCTGTAGAAGCGCGAAAATTACACCTAAGAAAGTTGGACAATTTGTAACGTTCTGGAAGCGAGATAAAAACGGCGTTACCGTACCGTATTCCGAAACGGACAATTTTGATTTTTACGTAGTCAACGTAACTTCAAAAAACCATAGAGGACAATTTGTTTTTCCTAAAGCTGTATTGATTCACAACGGAATAGTTACCACCAAGAGTAAGGATGGCAAACGAGGTTTTAGGGTTTATCCGAATTGGGACACTGCAATGAATAAACAAGCTGAACGGACTCAAAAATGGCAATTGGATTATTTTTATGAAATAAACAGTTCGACTGACTTGCAAAGAGTGAATAAATTGTATCATGACACATAAAATACTGCATATGGTACTGTTTTCGAAATCATAGCAGGATGAGGAATGCACCGCGGAATATTCTACACGTAAGGGCTAATTAAAAAGAAAAAAAATGAATCCATTTTCAAAAGCATATACCACAGATAAAACTGATGGGATTTTAATACAAGAAGTTTTAGAGGGCAATAAGAAGTCTCTAAATAGTTTGATTCAAAAGCACCAACCGTTCATTTATAACGTTGCTTGGAAAATGATAGGAGACCCGATGCAAGCTGAAGACTTGACACAAGAAGCGTTAATAAAAATCATTTCTAACCTCAGCTCATTCAAAGGCGAAAGCACATTCAGAACATGGGCTTATCGCATTGTGTGGAATCACTTTTTAAACGAAAAGAAAACCCCCGTTTCGATTTTTGCTAGCAATTTCGACGATTTGGGCACTCGGCTAGACAATGCCCCAAGTGTTGATATTTCGCTTGAAGAGCAAGAAACTAAAAAAGAAGAAATTAGAGAAGTGCGTTTGCAGTGCCTATCAGGTATGCTCTTGTGCTTAACCAAAGAACAACGACTCGTATATATTATGGGCGATATTTTTGACGCCGACCACCATATAGGTTCTGAAATTATGGGTGTATCAAAAGCTACTTACCGCAAAAAACTGAGTAGAGCCAGAAATGACCTTCATAATTTTATGCAGAATAAATGCGGTTTGGTTAATAAGTCGAACCCATGCCGATGTCACAAAAAAGTTACTGTAGCACTAGAATATGGGATGGTAGATGCAAAAAATCTATTATTCAACAGAAAGGAATACTCCACCTTTCAAAATCAAATTGAGTCTAAGGCAAATGAGCTCGTAGAAGAATCGGAAGATTTGTACGCAAAGTTGCACCAAGACCATAGCTACAAAACGCAATTTGAAAAAAAGAATTTCCTTCAATCTATTCTGGAAAGCCCCAATTGGCGGAACAATCTGAACTTGAACTAATTTTTTTTCTTCGAAGTGGTCACACCTGAGTTTTTTCCTTGTCAAAGGAATAAACTCGGTTAAATGTCCAAAACGAAAAAAGTAGTTCTAATCACTGGCGGAAGCTCAGGCATAGGTCTGGCAATCGCCAAAAAATTCTTAGACAACAATTACTCTGTAATTGTAACAGGCAGAAACCTGCCCAAACTCCAAAAGGTAAAAGAACAGCTACCTGCTCTGCATATCCAACAAAGCGATGTAACAAACGAGGTGGAAATTAAAGCCTTGGTTCAGAAAATGGAGCAGGTTTTTGGAGGTATTGACGTGCTGTTCAACAATGCCGGCATTATGAATTTAGTAAATGCTGGAAATGAGCATGAGCCATTAGCACGTCAACTTACCGAGATAGATATCAACTTTCAAGCGCCCATTCGAATGTTGCACTATTTTCTTCCGCAACTAAAGAAAAGTGACAATGGCACTCTAGTTAATACCTCTTCGGGATTGGCCTATGTGCCTTTTGCTCAAGCACCCACTTATTCAGGCACCAAAGCGGCATTACACTTTTGGACTATGGCCATTAGGCCGCAATTGAAGTCGCATAATATTAGAGTGGTAGAGCTTTTACCTCCTGTGGTGGATACTCCTTTGGCTAAGGGCGCTGATATTGCCGAAGATGATAATTTAAAGCCTATGTCTCCCGAAAAATTAGCCGATATTTTTTGGAAAGACTTCATCAATGGAAAAAAGGAAATAACGCCTGGCATTTCTTCACAACTAAAGCTAATGAGCAGATTAGCTCCCAAATTCATTTTTAAACAATTAAACAAACAAGCTATTCCTAAAATAAAATAATATGAAAAAAGCATTTCCTTACATCGCAATCATTAGCACTTCGGCTTTCATTGGCAATTTATTGGTTATTGGCCTTGGTTTTGGCGCGTATTGGCAAACTTTAGACTCAATAGAGTTTATGCGACAATTTGGGATTCAGTTCCCGTTACTCTTGGCTCCAACCATGGGCATTTTGCTCCCAGCAATTATTGCTACGGTGGTAATGGTTATAAATACGAAGGGGCAAAATTCTGTTCGTAAAAACTGGGTAATTGCTTTAGCATGTCTTATGATTACCTGCACCATTACTAGTGTGTATCATTTACCAACCAACTTCGGTTTTATGGACATGAAATATACCGCAGTTGAAGCAGCAGAAAAACTCAATCTCTGGCTTCTACTTCATTGGGTTAGAGCGGTGTTCGTAGTTATTGCAGCAATATTTTCCATACAAGCTTTTCAACAACGACATAACTAATACAAGATGTTATCGGGTCATTTCGCTCCAGCTTTATTAGCGCATAAAAAGCTGCTTCCAAAAGGAACAATACTATATTTTTTACTCGCCAGCCAATGGCAAGATTTGCTTTGGTTAGTTTTTCACTATCTCGGTTTAGAACCTACTTTACCTCACGATGCACTTAATGTGACGCTCCAAGATATAGCTGTAGACATGCTTTACAGCCACGATTTGTATCCTCAAATTATTTGGCTTTTCGTTGTATTCCTATCGGGCAAGATGCTTTTCAAAAGCACCAAAATTGGACTCATTGGAGCAGCTATTACCTTGAGCCATATCTTACTCGACCTAGTAGCTGGCTATCCGCACCATTTATTCGGAGAACATAGCCATGACATCGGTCTTGGATTGTATGTCACCAACGTATACTTAGCTATTCTCATTGAAGCCTTATTCATTGGCGTTCTTTTATGGTTTTTCTTCAATCGGCAAGTGAAAATGGGGTTGATAAGAAGCCTAAGTAATAAACTCTCAATAATTGGGGTTTTTACAGGAGGAATTCTATTCATTCTCTTTATTGCTTCTATTTCACTTCGAAACTGGTTTGGTATTCCAGAATTTACAATGCCCGTAAATACGACCATTCCTGTGCTTATGCTCACGTATGGCGGAATGGTTTTTTACCTCAATCGGTTTATTTCTAAATATTCAATAACATAAAACATGGACAATTTTATAATTATCAATTTACAAGCTGTTACAGGTACTATTTCAATTATTTTGGGTTTTACATGGTGGGTAAAACCACGGCTTGCCAATCTCTCCATTCACAATGCGCTTTTACCCTTTGTGTTCTTAAATACGTTCCGATATTTAGGTCTGTCTTTTATGGCAAAAGAGCAGTTTTACGATGGTTTTCCATCGGAATTTTTAACTACCGTTGGGTTGTTGGACTTTACTACGGCCATTTTAGCCATCATAGCAGCCATAGCGTTAAAAAACAAGTGGAGTGTTGCTATTCCCTTGGTTTGGATTTTCAACGTTGTAGGGTTTGGTGATTTAATTACCGCTTTCCCTCAATTCTTCGGCTTAAAACTATACGACCAAAACTTAGGCTTCATTTGGCTATTGTTTATAACCTATGGGGTAACCACATTCTTAAGTCACATCTACATTTTCATCAAACTTTTTAAAAATTTTAAAAACACCTAGTTATGCATATAAATTTCAGTAAATCGATACTTTTTGCCTGTTGCTTATTAGCAATTCTAAACATAAAGGCACAAGGTGTATACTCAGGAAAAGCAGCTCCAATAGAAGATAGTTTTCCAATTGAATTTCCTTACGAGGAAAAGTATTTTGAGTTTGGGAAAGAAAAAGTCCATTACGTTGAATCAGGTAAAGGAGAAACCGTGTTGCTTTTGCATGGTATTCCTTCCTCGTCTTACGTTTGGCGAAATGTAATCGAAAAAATTGACGATAATAAACATGTAATCGCTTTAGACTGGATAGGATATGGCAAGTCAAGCTTTCCTGCCGACAGCAATGCCACAACTGAATTCCAGTTACAAATGCTGACCGAATTTATTGAAGCAAATAAATTAGAGAATGTTACCATTTGGATGCATGATTTAGGGTCAATAATTGGAATGCTGTATGCCACAAGGAATCCTGAAAATGTAAAAGCAATCGCTTTATTTGAGGCTCCGTTTATGCCAACAGCGCAATTTTATAAGCAGTTGCCTTTTTCTATGAAGACTGTTATGAAGATTACAAGAAAAGAAAAACGGGCAGAAAAACTTTATGTGAAAAAGAATTTGGTAGGTAAAATATTCCCAAATTTCCTAACGGCAAGGAAGTTAACCAAAGATGAGAAGAAGATTTACGGGGCTCCATTTGAAGACAAACTAAGAAGGTATATAATGCTTACCGGACCTGACCCTGCCCAAATGTCTTTTGAAAAAGGGAGAGGGAATTCTTCGTTTGAAAATACAATTGCAGAGATTAGCACAGGAATGACCAATTTAGACAAACCCATACTATACTTCTATGCAAAAAAAGGAGTATTAAATCAAAAGGAAGCGGTAGAATACGCAAGGGCAAATTTTAAGAATTACCAGGAAGTCTTTGTAGGAAAAGGCAAGCATTTCTTAACGGAAAGCCACCCTAAATTCATGAGTGAAGAGTTTAACAAATGGTTTGAAAAACTATAACTAAAAAGAAAGATTTCCACCAAAAATGTATAAAAGCAAAAGCGGTTTGGGAGCAATCTCAAATCGCTGTTTGTATTAGTTAAATTACTTTCAGCTTAAAATGCTGGTGGCTTTTATCTGCTGATGCTTTTATACCAAAGTGCCCTCAGTTCAATAGCAATTGTTTCGCTTTCTACACTACCTAAAAAACAACGGTATTGTTTCATTAGTTTGTAACCAATACCAAACATAAAGCATGAGCATAAAGCTCATTATCATTGCAATTCTGAGGTACTGGGTTTGTTTTTTGTTTCTTGCTTTTAATCTGTTTCTGATTTCAACTAGTTGCTCTGGGGTGGCTTCCTTAAAAACCAACTTCTTTTTTGATAACTCCTGACTATAGCTACTTCTATTATTTCCAAACCGTCTACTTCTAAGGAGGTTTCTGTTATTCCTTAGGGTATTTATCATTTCTATTATAGCACCTTCGCCAGCCATTAAACTTAAAATTACACTTTTAATGTTAGTATTATAGTGGTATTAAAAAAGAGCTTTAAAATCTGTCTAATTTTATCATTAGATTTTTAAACTAAAAAAAACAGAAAATGAAACTTGGAATATTATCAATTAGTCTTAATGTCAAGGATATTAAGGCTTCAAAAGAATTTTACGAGTCCTTAGGTTTTAAGGTATTTGGTGGAGATATCGAAAAAAATTATCTCATAATGAAAAACGAAGACTCACTCATTGGTTTGTTCCAGGGCATGTTTGAAAATAATATCCTAACATTTAACCCAGGTTGGGATTCAAGTGCGAACAAACTTGAAAATTTTGATGATGTAAGAGAAATTCAAAAATCATTAAAAGAGCAAGGTGTAGAATTAATTAGAGAAGCGGATAACAACACAAATGGCCCTGCCAGTATTACTATGCTCGACCCTGACGGAAACGCTATTCTGATTGACCAACATGTTTAAACGCAACTAAAATTCACCCAAATATTGCCGCGTAATTTACTTAGTAATTCCTAAATGTCCTTTAAGCTCTTATCCTCTCCCCTACAGGGTTTTACAGATTTCACCTTCCGCAACGCGCAGCAAAAATTCTTTGGTGGAATAGACACCTTTTACGCTCCTTATATTCGTTTTAATCGAAAGATGATCATTAAAGGATCTTATCAGCGAGATTTAAACCCAGACGTAAATACCAGTCTAACCGTAATTCCGCAGGTTATGACCGCCGACGCCGACCATTTTTTGTTTGTCATAAAGTACATTCAATCCTTGGGGTATAAAGAACTGAATTGGAACTTGGGTTGCCCCTATCCTATGGTTACCAAAAGTGGAATGGGTTCGGGACTGATTTGCAATACCGAAAAAATTGACCATATACTCGACCGAGCACACAGCGAAACTGATGTGACCATTTCTATGAAAATGCGCTTGGGCTACGAAAACAGCAACGAAATATTGGAGGCTTTTAAAGTCCTAGACAACTACCCGCTAAAAAACATAGCGGTTCACGCACGACTTGGCAAGCAATTGTATAAAGGCGGTGTTGATTTAGAAGCATTTCAGAAATGCATTGATGTTGCAAAACATACCTTGTATTACAATGGCGACATAACTTCGGTAGAGCAGTTCAAAAAAATGCGCGACCGCTTCCCATCTATCGAACATTTTATGATTGGGCGTGGACTTATTGCCGACCCGTTTTTACCCAGTATGATAAAAGCCGACACCTCAGAATACCCTACAGACCGATGGGAGGTTTTTAGAGCTTTTCACGATACCATTTACGAACAATACGACGCCATGCTCTCAGGGCCGGTACCAATAAAGATGAAAATGCAGGGTTTTTGGGAGTTTTTCTCCCGGTCGACACACAGTCCACAAAAGGTTTTTAAGGCAATAAAGAAGGCTGGAAACCCACGTAAATATAAAGCGGCAGTTGATGAAATAATCGTACTGCAAACCAAAATGGATTAAATCATTTAATCTTTAATGATTTAGCTATCAACATCAAATTTGAGACTTAAAACAGATAGTTTCGCAGCGTAAATTAAAACTCCCAAAGCATCATGATAAAGCACGCACTCAACGACAATATTGTTCAAGTTTCTATTGAAAATGTTGACTTCTCCTACAGGATTCCAGTTCAAAAAATTGGTAAAACCATCGATTGGAGAATTGGAGAAAAAGACCAACCAAATATTGTAGTTGCAGGCGTTTCCGTTTGGGCAATGCGACTTTTCACAAAAGCAGTTACAGACAAAAGGTTTGTCGAAGAGTTTCAAACCATTGTGCAAGAGTACAGTCCAGAAAACTCCATCAATTGGGCGGATACTTTTGTGGCATTAAATATTCAAAATGAATACAATAAGTTAATTGCTAACAACGCTGCTGCTGAGGAAATTATTTCTGCGCTGAAAAAGAAATATAAGTTGGATTGAAAACAAAGCTCAAACTTTGTGATACATAAGCATGGCGAAAGTAGAAACAGAACTACCAAGTAAGAGTACCCCGGTATTTAAAAGGCAAAAACAACCGAATTTCATGTGCATTAATGCGCATAAAAAATGGCGATTCTGTCAGATATCTTGAGAAGTGTCAATTCGAGTGAATTTCGAAGTAGTTAGTGCATAATATGAATGAGTCTTTAGGTATTTCTCGATACATTTTGCTCTCCCGATTAGTATCGGGACTACAAAACAGATGAAATGAAAACCTAAATTTTTGTCCCACAATACCCGGCAGTAGTTCCTATAACAATGACGTGTTTTAAAAAACTGTTTTGGGGCGTTTTACTTAAACTCTTTTAAATATTCAGCCAGCAACCTATTATTGATTTTATCTTTGAGTGTTTCACAAAAAATACGAACGCAACGAACAACAGCGATTTGGGCAAAGCACAAAAAAAATTTTATACAGTTTGGAAAGGACACAAAACGGGTGTTTTTGATACCTGGGCTTCGTGTCAGCAATCCATAAAAGGCTATTCCGGTGCAGAGTATAAATCTTTTGCCACTCGCGAGGCTGCAAGAAAAGCCTACTCAAGGAGCTACGCCGATTTCAAGGGCAAAACCATTCCGAAGACTCCTCTATCCAAAGAACAATTAAAACGCATAGGAAAGCCCAATTTAAACTCCGTATCGGTAGATGCAGCCTGCAATGGTTCTCCCGGAACTGCAGAGTACCAATGTGTGGAAACCGAAACAAAAACACAATTGTTTCACCATGGGCCTTTACACGATTCCACGAATAATGTAGGCGAGTTTCTGGGTTTGGTGCACGCCTTGGCATACATGCAAAAAAAAGGCGATACCCGACCCATTTATTCCGATAGCAAAATAGCCATTAGCTGGGTAAAACAGAAAACCCACAAATCCAAACTGAAACGAACGGAGCGTAACGCTGCCTCTTTCGAGTTGATGGATCGAGCAATTCAATGGCTCAAGACTAATGAGATAAAAAACCCGATTGTAAAATGGGAGACCAAAGCTTGGGGAGAGATTCCAGCAGATTTTGGTAGAAAGTAATCGAAAGCATTACTGAACTATACGTTTAATAAGAAAAAATGAAACAAGAAAAATCAACATCAGCAGCAGAAGGAAAAGTAGTTATTGTAACGGGAGCCAACACAGGGTTAGGTTATGAAACCACTAAGGACTTAGCATCAAGGGGCTATACAGTAATATTGGCTTGCCGAAATGCATCCAAAGCAAACGCTGCTATAGAGGAGATTAAACAGTCTATTCCAGCAGCCGATTTGGTGTTTTTACCAATAGATTTGAGCAGTCTTTCCTCTGTACGAAAATTTGCCGAGGAGTTTACCAGCAAATACGACCGACTGGATGTATTGATCAACAATGCCGGTGTAATGATGCCTCCCTACACC
Source organism: Salibacteraceae bacterium (assembly GCA_965660875.1). Taxonomy (GTDB): domain Bacteria; phylum Bacteroidota; class Bacteroidia; order Flavobacteriales_G; family Salibacteraceae; genus UBA6770. The sequence continues at coordinate 186,527 of CBFIBQ010000001.1, forward strand.
AAAACTGAGGACGGCTTTGAGCTGCAGTTTGAGGCAAACTATTTGGGTCATTTTTTATTGACGGGCCTGCTACTGGAAACCATTACGCAAACTCCCAATTCGCGTATCGTTACCTTGAGTTCTATAGCCCACAAAAACGGTAAAATTAATTTTGAGGATTTACAAAGCGAAAAGAATTACTCGGCCAGTGACGCATACGCTCAATCCAAATTAGCTTGCCTTATGTTCACCTTTGAATTGCAGCGAAGATTAGAAAGAGCAACACACCATGAAACTATTTCTGTTGGAGCACATCCCGGAATTGCAACTACTGAACTGAGTCGCCACATGCCAAAAATTCTTTACAGTATCTTGCGCTATACCATTGCTCCACTAATTACCCACGCTCCTGATAAAGGAGCTAAGCCTACTCTGATGGCAGCCACTAGCTCAGCTGACGGTGGCGACTATTATGGTCCTCAGGGTTTTAACGAGTTTAAAGGAAAACCCGGCAAGGCAGCCTCAACTGAATTGGCCAATGACGAAAAAATCGCGAAAAAATTGTGGGAAGTTTCCGAGGAGTTGGTAGACTTTAAGTATTTGTAAAACGGAGGAAGGCAAAAGAGACTATCGGCCAACTACTTATTTAAACTCGTATACAAAGCCCACCGTAACGGTAGAAAAATGAAGCCAGTTGCGCACGTACCCGTCTCCGGGAAAAGTGTCGTCTGAAGTACCTACTGCGCCACCGCCTAAATAACGCAGGTTTAAAAACGTAGAAACTTCTTCGTTAAGTTGTAATCCTGAACGCAGACTGGCATCGAGAATTGCTCCTACTACTTCATTGTCACTTCCATTTAGATAGCTTACTGGAGCGTACATTCCGTCAGCTTCTAGTTCGGTAAAAAATCGCTGAGTGTGGTTCAAGCGCGTTTTGACTTTAAGTGCTGGAACGGGTCCTAAATCTCGGTTAGTCCGAAATAAACTCCCATCCGCAGACTCAAACGATATGGTGGCATTTCGGATTTGTAATGAAGCGCCAATGCCAATATCAAATTTGTCGTTATCCGGAGCTAGCGCTCTGGTATAACTCAATCGATAAAACGGAAAATTGTACAACATGTTAACACTAGTATTCTTGGGAAAGGTAAGCCTGTCCACTACTAGGTCGTTTTTTAAGAGCACTTGCGATTCAATGCGCAAGGGTTGATACAACAGATAGAAGGTATTGCGTTCATCCAACTCCAATTCAAGTGAAAGCCTGCTGATAGGAAATAATACGTCCTGCCCTCCTTGAGCGCGGTAATCCAATTCAGTTCCTGTTTTACTGAATTGTATTTTGTGATCCAGCACTGCAAGAAAGCCCAGCTCTGCTTCACCTCTTACTTCAATCTTGTGGGCAGAGCTATCATTCTGACCACCATACATTGAAGAAGTGAATAAAAAAGTTAAAATTATTGCTACTAGTTTTTTCATGCTTGTTTTAGTTTTAGGTTCTATATACAAGACAGTCTGTGTAACTCATCGTTTCCAGGTTAATAGGACTTAACAGTTTCAAGTACCGATCTTTCAACTTACTGGTCCATGAATTGTTTTTAAGAAAAACTCCCTATGAAAATTCTCTACATAACGCTTGGCATTTTATTAATCGCATTTGTTGCGGTTCAACTTTTTGCTATGAGCACACAAAGCGGAATAGAAACATATCCCTACACGGTTGAAGAAAAATTCGATGGATTTGAAATAAGAAATTACGAAGCCAGTCTATTCACTATGGTGCAGCTTCCACCTAGTAAATACAAAACGGCTTCTGGCAGTGGCTTTAGAATTTTAGCTGGTTACATATTTGGTGGAAATGAGCGGGAAGAAAAAATCGCCATGACTTCCCCCGTTGCTATGTCCTTAGAAGACTCCATGAAGATGATGTTTATGGTACCAAGAAACATAAGCAAAGCTGACTTACCCAAACCCAATGCTTCTGAGATTAAATTTCATGAAGAGCCACAAAAGACAGTTGCAGCCATAGAGTTTGGTGGCTGGGCTGACGATGAAAAAATTGAAAAGCACAAACAGGAGTTGATTCATTTGTTACAGGACAATGGAATTGAGCATACAGAAAATTACTTTTTTCTTGGTTACAATGCCCCATACGAAATGGTCAACCGAAGGAACGAAATTATTGTTGAGTTGAAATAGTACACCAACACACAAATAATAGTAAATTGAAACTCAAATAAATCGCATTCAGTACACCTTTACACCATGCTTACAAACCGTTTTTTCTTGTGTATTTCAATCAGTTTTATCTGCCTAAACTCCTGTAAAAAAGAAGATCAGGAAAGTACGCTACCCGATTGTTTTGAACAAAAATTGGTAGCATTCGATTTACAAGGATCCTGCCCTACAAATGCTAAAATTGAGGAATATGCTTTTCGAGGAGAAAGAGTCTATGCATTGGATCCTGGTAATTGTTCGGCAGACTTAAGTACTGAAATTGTAGATGAAATGTGCAATTCCTTAGGCTTTATTGGTGGTATCTCAGGAAATTATACCATCAATGGACACGATTTTAACGATGCACAATTTGTAAAAACGCATTGGGAAAACTAACACAGTTAAAGTTTAGCTATGAAAACGTCCATATTGCTCGCATTTTTATTCACTTGTAATGTAAGTGCCCTATGTCAAAACACTGAATTAAGTGCACTGCAAGTCGTTCAAGAACAACTCGATGCTTATAACGCCAGAAATATCGACGCCTTTGCTGCTGTATTTCATGAAAATGTTGAGTTTGTTGAGTTCAGTAATGGAACTACTACTATCAAAGGAAAAGCGGAAATGGTTGAGCGGTTTACGAAATTCTTCGAAGATAATCCGGAGTTACAAAGTAACCTTTCGAGCAGGATGGTTATTGGAAATAAAGTAATTGATCACGAAAAAATAACGGGCCTTTCAAACCGTACAGGTGTTTACGAATTGGTGGTGATTTACGAAGTAAAAGAAGGCTTGATAAATAAAGTGACCACCATTAGAAAATAGCAATCATCTATTGGGAAAGTGCTTCAGCTTTCACTGAACTCCAATTTTTATAGACAACTCTGTGGAATTTAAACCCTATGAATCTTTGCGTTTTAAGAAGTTGTTTTTCAGACTTATGACTATATTGCACCCCTAAATTAAAAAAACACCATGAAAAACTCTAAAACAATTTTTACACTCGCTAGTTTACTGCTGTTCTCTCTTGTATTTTCTTCTTGCAGAAAAAAATTAAAAGGCGACAACTTATTATACGAAGGAACATGGACCAATGGCTACACCGACTGGGTTCAAAAAGGAAGTACAAATGGTGCATATATTATCATTTCAAGCAGTAATGTTGAATACGAAAAAAAATGGATACCTGGCAATACGACCATTACGATTGAAGAAAGTGGAAAAGGTTCTTACGATTATTACAACTACAGCTCATCTTATGGACCAGGATATTCTTCATATGACGAAGAGGAGAAAACTATTGATGGAAAAGTGAAATTGAAAAATGATGAAATGACTATTAAATTTTTGTGGTTTAAGGAGGAGTTTAATGTAACTACTTCTCCAACGAATGACGCCATGGGTCGTTTCATGGTTTTAGATTCGGATACATTTAGATTAGAGGAGTAATACAATGAAGACTATGGGATTACTTAACCAAACGGTTGGAATATTTTCTGCTGTAACAATACTTGTTGCTTGTGGAGATGATGCAGGAAACAAAGTAAAACAAGAAGAAACTATGAATACCCTACCCCTACTTGAAGAGTGGACAGGACCTTATGGCGGAGTACCGGCATTTGATAGCATGAAACTGGAGGATTTAAAACCCGCCTTACTGCGCGGTATGGAAATGCACTTGGAAGAAATAGAAACCATTGCCAATAACACCGAGCCTGCCAGCTTTGAAAATACCATTGAAGCAATGGAGCGAGGGGGACAACCCTTAAACAGAGCTTTTACCTATTACGGAATCCTCAGTTCAAACCTCTCTTCTCCCGAATTTCGCGAAATTCAGGTGGAAATGAGTCCATTGTTTTCAGAGTATCAATCAAAAATCACCCAAAATGAAAAATTATTCAATCGAATAAAATCGGTTTACACTGCAGCACAAAAACAACCACTTTCTGCGCAAAAGCAGCGCGTTATTGAATTGGTATATACCAGTTTCACCATGAAAGGTGCTGAACTTAGCCCAGAAAAAAAGGCAAAATATGCCGCCATTAGTAAGGAACTGTCAACTCTTTATACCAAATTCTCAAACAATGTGCTGCATGATGAGGAAAACTATGTTACCTATTTAAACGAAGATCAGCTAGGTGGGCTATCCGAAGGATACATCAAATCTGCACAAAAAACAGCAAGCGAAAAAGGGAAAAAAGGAAAATATGCGGTAGTGAATACACGCTCTTCCATGGATCCCTTCCTAACCTACTCTACCGAGAGAGCATTGCGCGAAAAGGTCTGGAAAAACTATTACTCCAGAGGGGATAATGGAGATGAATTTGACAACAACGCGATCATTGCAAAAATTTTAAAACTACGCCGCGAAAAGGTCGAATTGTTGGGCTATACCAATTATGCAGAATGGAGACTGCAGGATAGAATGGCTAAAACTCCAGAAAATGCAATGAATTTGATGATGAACGTTTGGCCTGCTGCCATTGCTCGAGTAAAAGAAGAGGTGGAAGACATGCAAGACATTGCAGAAGAATTGGGCGATAAAATTACAATTGAGCCTTGGGATTATCGATTTTATGCAGAAAAAGTGCGTGTTGCCAAATACGATTTGAACTCCGAAGAAGTAAAACAATACTTACAATTGAACAAGTTAACCGAAGCCATGCACATGGTAGCCGGTGAATTATTCAATTTCAAGTTTACTCCCGTTCCTGAGGGTAAAGTTCCCGTATTTCACGAGGATGTAAAAGTATGGGAAGTAACCGATATCAATACAAATGAAAATGTAGGCTTATGGTATTTGGACCCTTACGCAAGGCAAGGAAAACGATCTGGTGCTTGGGCGACCACATACAGAAGTCAATCCAGTTTTGATGGAGAGAAAAACGTATTGGCATCCAACAACTCAAACTTTGTAAAACCAGCTCCAGGAGAGGCCTTATTGGTTTCATGGGATGACGCAACTACATTCTTCCATGAGTTTGGACATGCACTGCATTTTTTCTCTGCAGATGTAATGTACCCCACTCTAAATGGTGGAGTTAGAGATTATACCGAATTCCAATCCCAGTTATTGGAACGTTGGTTGAGCACAGAGAAAGTGATAAAAAACTATTTGGTGCACCATAAAACTGGAGAAGCTATGCCGGAAGCACTGGTTCAGAAAATTCAAAAAGCAAGTACTTTTAATCAAGGATTTTCTACCACAGAATACTTGGCCTCGGCAATAATGGACATGAAACTACACTTAGCCGACCCTGAAGGTATTGACATCGACAAATTTGAGCGAGAAACACTAAAAGAAATGAATATGCCGGACGAATTGCCCATGCGACACAGAACGCCTCATTTTGGTCACGTATTCTCGGGCGAGGGATACGCTACGGCCTATTACGGTTATATGTGGGCTGATGTTTTGACTTCTGATGCTTCGGAAGCATTTGCTGAAGCACCAAATGGATTTTACGATAAGTCGTTGGCCGCAAAAGCTGTAAAATATCTCTTTGCCCCAAGAAATGCCATTGACCCAGCTGAAGCTTATCGCCAATTTAGAGGTAGAGACGCAAAAATTGATGCGTTAATGCGGGACAGAGGATTTCCAATTCCAACTAACAATTGATACATTTACAATAAATTTACTATTATGAAAACTCTAGCAATTATAGGTGCAATCGTTGTAACGTGCGTTTCTTGCACTCCAAAATGTCAAACGTGTACTAAAACGAACTTAGGACCAGGATCTGTTTCCGAAACCCAAGAAGTTTGTGGTGATGAAGAAGCACTTGCTTTAGAGAATTTATCGGTTTCTAGCAGCAATGAATCTTGGGACTGTCAGTAGCGACTAATTTGCAGCTACTTTCTCAACAATAATGCCCACATCCAGAACCGGAAATAAATTGTTGGGGCCGTTGTCTGTTTGAAGCACATAGTTATGCTTTCCTTTTTCCAGCTGCGTTTCTGCTTCAATTAAATGTTTGCTGTCCCAAATATCATAGCCCGGTTCACCTAAATAGTCGCCGTTTTCGTCTCGAATTTTAAGTTTTACTTCGTTGGCGGTAGTCTCGCCACTTGGATTTGTATGCGATAACTTTACAGGAGCCAAAGATTTTGCAAAACCGGTTGCATAACGAAAGGTGACGTAAACATTGTATTTGACACTAGGGTCCTCTACTGCTACTTCAAAAGTTTTTTTGTCCGATGCTTTCCATTCAAAGCCTTCGCCAGTTTCGGTATGTTCGTTATAAATCTCATTTGAATTACAACCAATCATAATAATTGAGCAAGAAAATATTGCTCCGTAAAAAAGTTTCTTCAACATAATTTCAGTGTTTATCTCTGGTGCAATTTTACACGAACTACGGGGGTTTGCATAAAAAACGATAGAGTTATTTAACAATTTTCAAAATATACTACTTTTACAACTTAAATAAAGAAGACATGACAAAAGGATTTAAAATTATTTCGACAATTGTATTGGCCCTGATACTCCACTTGGCTGTATCGGCTCAAGAGCCTACGGTGCCCGAACATGAGAATAAAGTGTACATAAATGATGGCAACACCTACATACAAAAAAGTTTGCCGCTTTACTTTAAGTTTTCTACCTCTCCGGGTGGTGAAATGTATGACCTTACAAGCAAGAAGAGCGCTAAATACGCAAATCCGATGTATTTAGATACGGAGGGTATCAATTACATGAGAAGCCGATATGCAGTTGATCCAGAATCTGGAAAAACAATTCAGCCTCAGCAAGAAATTTTATACGAGCTATATGCAGATGGCCTTGCACCTGTTACACGATTAAAGTACGACGGTGCGCCAAAGTATAGAAGCGATCGTGTTTATTTTGGAAAAGGTCTTACCTTCTCTCTAACTTCGCGTGATGGTGTTTCTGGGGTAGAAAAAATTCATTATGCTGTAAATTCAACAACCTGGACCGATTATGCATCAACTACTAACTTGGATACTGAAGGTGAGTTTTCATTGAGCTGGTATGCGCACGATAACGTAGGAAATGCTGAAAAATTAAAGAACGATAAGTTTGTAGTAGATTTATCAGCTCCTAGCAGTAATCATTCTATCGTTGGCATTGTTTACAACGGAAATATTATTGCTCCAAGTACCAAGTTCAACCTAGCAAAATCAGATAACCTTTCTGGTGTCAATAGAACTAAGTTTAGTTTCGACGACCGTTCTGAAAATACTTACGGTGGAAACTTTGGCGTGGCTTACCTTTCTGATGGAGACCATACCCTTTACTACTACTCTGTGGATAACGTAAAAAACACTGAAGAGAAACAAGCTTTTCAATTCTATTTAGACAAGACACCACCTGTTGTAACACATGCTATAAACGGAGATCAATACAAAGGAAGCAATGGTGTAACTTACGTTTCAAATCGAACTACCGTGAGCTTATCCGCCACTGATAACAAAGCTGGTGTAAACAAAATTTACCACAGAACTGATGGAAAAGAGCGTTTTGATTACAGCAGTGAAATAAAGTTTCCAGACAAAAAAGGCACTCACAGCGTAAAGTATGATGCTACAGATAATGTTCAAAATTTGTCGTCAAACAAATACGTGAATGTTTATATGGATAACGTGATGCCTATGACAGGAATCAAATACGGAAGCCCTCAATTTTTCGCTAGAGATACCTTGTTTATTAATAAAAATACAGCCATTAAGTTATTTGCTAAAGACTATGAGTCTGGAGTACAAAAAACGGAATATCAAATCGACGGTTCTGGCTACAAAGCTTATAGTGAATTCACTATTCCGAATGATGGCTACCACACCATAAATTTCAAAACCACTGATAATGTAAATAATGAAGAGGGCGAAAAAACCTCCAATTGTTTTGTTGATAATGTGGCACCAGAAATCTATAACAACTTCAGTATTCAACCTATTGGAACAAAAAAAGATTTAAAAGTGTATCCTAACTATACAAGAATATATCTTGGAGCAACGGACGATCACGTAGGTACAGAAACGATTATGTACAGCATCAATGACGCGCCTATGTCTTTATACTCTTCTGCTCAAACATTAGATATTTCGGAGAGAAATCGATTCCTAAAAAAGAAAGTAAAGTACACGGTTAAAGTTGTTGCAAAAGACAAACTTGGAAACACTTCAGAAAAAGTAATTAACTTTTACGTTGGTCTAGAAAAAGACTAAGAACAATCAAAACAACAGGAACCTTCAATGTGAAAACGTTGGAGGTTTTTTTATGGCTTAATTGAAGCATCATGGATAAAACCAAATTGGAAAAAAAGATACGCGGTGAACTGAAAGAAACCGCCGAGCGCATAACGGAATTGGAGGAATTGACTCAACCCATAAGCCCAGAAAATGCAATTGGAAGGGTCAGCAGAATGGATGCCATTAACAATAAATCTGTAAACGAACGTACATTAAGACAGATGCAATCGAAGCTGAGTAAACTACAATTAGCTTTAGAGCGATTGCCAGAACCAAACTTTGGCAGTTGCAGTCGTTGTGGTGGTCAGATTCAAGAAGGTCGTCTAATGCTAATGCCCGAAAGCAATTTCTGCATACGCTGTGCGCATTAATCACAAATAGGAATAGTACACCTACCGTTTACAAAATTATCCGCATTGTACCTTACATCAAGGTCTAGGACAATGGATTTTGTGCTTGTGCTGCTATCAATGCGAATAACCTGAACGGCACCCTGCGAAGCAATTAGATTATTTGTCGCTTCAACATCAAAGAGCGTAACGGTATAACTTTCTTCTTCTCCAGTAAAACTTAAGCTTAACTCGAATACTTCCTCTTCTTTTGGTATAGAAAAAAGCACTCTATCTTCTGTCGGTGAAAATCTACAAATATTGGAGTCCGTTTCAGCATATAAGTTAATGCTGAATTCTGAGCTGTCACCAAAGGCGTGATTTCTTGCCGAACCAGAAACAAAGCGCCACACTTTACCTTCTATTTCACCTTGCAATTCTTGATTCTTAAACTCAAAGGTTGGTGCAGGATTTTCGGCAATAGTTTCAATAACCTCAGGTTCAGGTTCATCTTTTCTACAAGCAGCAAGCACGAAAAAAACAGCACAAACAAGAACGATCCTCATTACCTGTTTTTTACTGCTTTAAGTGTATTTTGCAATAATGAAGCAATTGTCATTGGCCCTACTCCACCTGGAACAGGCGAGATAGCCGAACACTTAGGTGCTACTTCATCAAAAGCAACGTCTCCAACTAGTCTAAATCCTGATTTTTTTGACGCATCTTCTATTCTATGGATCCCAACATCCACAACTACAGCTCCCTCCTTAACCATATCAGCTGTTAAGAAGTTTGGTTTACCCAAAGCAACAATAATAATATCCGCACTCAAGCAAACTTCCTTTAGATTTTTTGTCCTACTGTGCGTTAACGTTACAGTAGCATTGCCTGGGTTTGAATTCCTTGACAGTAAAATAGACATTGGCGTACCGACAATATTACTTCTGCCAATGACTACACAATGCTTTCCTGAAGTCTCAATATTGTAGCGCCCCAACATTTCCATCACACCATTTGGTGTAGCGGGCAAAAAAGTTGGCAATCCCAAGGTCATCCTTCCCACATTCTCTGGATGAAAACCATCTACATCTTTTTCTGGGGCAACTTTAAGCGTTACTTTATCTTCGTCGATATGACTAGGCAGTGGCAACTGAACGATAAAACCATCTACTGACTCATCATTATTCAACTCATCGATTTTTGACATTAATTCGTCCTCCGTTGTATCGGCCTCTAGTCTTATTAGTGTACTCTCAAAGCCAACGCGTTCGCAAGCTTTTACCTTAGCATTAACGTAGGTCTGACTTGCACCATCGTCTCCTACCAACACGGCAGCTAAATGCGGCACCTTTTTTCCGGCAGCTTTAAGTGCAGTTACTTCTTCAGCAATTTCATCTTTGACTGCCGCTGCAGTTTCTTTTCCATTAAGTATCGTCATAGTTTTCTGAATTTACATGCCTCGTCCTGGCATACCGCCACCTTTTAGGCCAGCCATCATTTTTGACATGTTATTTTTATTCCCCATTAATTTCATAACCTTCCTTGTTTCAGAAAACTGCTTAATGAGTTTGTTAACTTCTTGTACTTCAACCCCGCTACCTTGAGCAATTCTCTTTCTTCGGCTGCCATTAATGATAGAGGGATTTTCTCGTTCTTCGGTTGTCATTGAATAAATCATTGCTTCAACGGGCTTAAAAGCATCATCGTCAATGTCTACCCCTTTCAAAGCCTTACCCATTCCAGGTATCATTCCAGCTAAGTCTTTGAGGTTGCCCATTTTTTTAACTTGCTGAATTTGCTTTAGAAAATCATTAAAGTTGAATTGATTTTTCGCAATTTTTTTATTCAGCTTTCGCGCTTCCTCTTCGTCAAATTGCTCTTGGGCTTTTTCAACAAGCGAAACAATGTCGCCCATTCCCAAAATCCGATCGGCCATTCGCTTTGGATAAAACACATCCAAGGCATCCATTTTTTCGCCTGTTCCAACAAATTTTATGGGCTTATCTACTACCCTTCTTATTGATAATGCTGCTCCACCCCTTGTATCACCATCCAACTTAGTTAGAATGACGCCATCAAAGTTCAATCTATCGTTAAACTCTTTTGCGGTATTTACCGCATCTTGCCCCGTCATGGCATCAACCACAAACAAGGTCTCGGCAGGATTAATGGCATTTTTTATCTGCTCAATTTCCTGCATCATTTCTTCATCTACTGCTAATCGACCCGCGGTATCCACAATCACTACGTTGTGACCGTTTGCTTTGGCATGCGCAATGCCTTTTTTTGCCAAATCCACAGGATTTTTATTCTCCTTATCTGAAAACACTTCAGCACCAACTTGCTCACCAACTACATGGAGCTGATCTACCGCAGCAGGTCGATAAACATCACAAGCAACTAAGAGCGGATTCTTGTGCTTTTTTGTTTTAAGAAAATGTGCAAGCTTGCCCGTATGTGTGGTTTTTCCCGAACCTTGCAAACCGGCCATTAATATTACGGTAAACGCATTGCTTAAGTCCAGTTCCACCTCTTCGGTACCCATTAAGTTTGCTAACTCTTCTTGGGTGATTTTAACCATTAACTGACCAGGCGAAACGGCATTTAAAACATTTTGGCCTAAGGCCTTTTCCTTAATTTCTTCTGTAAATGATTTTGCAACTTTGTAATTTACATCAGCATCCAAGAGCGCACGACGCACATCTTTCAAAGACTCGGCTACGTTGATTTCAGTAATTTGGCCTTGACCCTTTATAATTTTAAAAGATCGTTCTAAGCGCTCCGATAAATTTTCGAACATATACTTTTTGTTTTTTTAGCTTAACTTTATTGCCTGAAAATTGGTTTTCAAAAATAATAAATCCAGCCCATTATTTGGGGTTTAAGAGTGGAGTGAATAAGGTGAAAAAAAGTAAAGAAGAAAAGGAAGTATTGATTGTTGATGATGAGTTTATTAGTAACTTAATCTTGGAAAAAAACCTAGAGGAATTTTCAGGGTTAAAGATTAACACGTTTGACAATGCTACCGAATTAAAAGAATATTTATTGGCGAATAGAGACAAAGAAATTGAGTACTTATTTCTCGATTTAAATATGCCCATAGTTTCGGGGTTTGATTTTCTTGATTGGTACGACAAAAACCCTACACATAAAAACCTTAACATTTACATATTGAGTTCTACGGTTTTAAAAAAAGATGTAGAGCGGTCTACTCAATACAAATACGTAAAAGAATTCATAGGAAAACCGATTACTAAAAGTCCACTTGAAGCCATTTTCAAAAATATAGCTGCGTAACATCACATGCGACTCGGTGCATGAGCGCCAATCAAATTAAGACACATAGAAATCGTAGACGCCGTTTCCTTAGATAGTTTTACTCGGAACGATTGATTCGACAAGTTTTCACTAAAAATAGGTACTGCTTGATAAAATGAGTTATAGGCTTTCACAAGTTCATAAACGTAGTTGCAGACCACTGCCGGACTGTGCTGACTCGCGGCCTCCTGAATAATTTCTGGTAGTTTGTAAATCAAACGTAAAACAGCTTTCTCTTTTTCTTCCAGCTCAATTTCTTTGAAACTTACGGTTTTTTCTTGCTCAGATCTTCTTATAATGGCCTGAATACGTGCATGAGTATACTGAATGAATGGACCGGTATTGCCGTTAAAATCAATGGATTCTTTTGGGTCAAAAAGCATGCGTTTTTTTGGATCTACTTTGAGCATGTAATATTTTAATGCTGCCATACCAATAGACTCATAGAGCTCCTCACGCTTCACTTCGTCTAGATCTTCTAATTTCCCCAATTCGGCAGTTACTTCTTTTGCTTTATCGTGCATTTCCTGCATCAAATCATCTGCGTCAACTACCGTTCCCTCTCTCGATTTCATTTTACCAGAAGGTAAGTCTACCATGCCGTATGAAAGGTGGTAGCAGTTTTTTGCCCAGCTGTAACCCAATTTTTCGAGAATTTTAAACAAAACCTTGAAGTGGTAATCCTGCTCGTTACCGACAGTATATATGAGTTGTTCAATTTCTGGAACATCATTAAGGCGCATAAGCGCAGTTCCTATATCCTGAGTCATGTATACTGATGTACCATCCGACCGGACAACCAGCTTATGATCCAAACCTTCATCTGTTAAATCGCACCAAACAGAACCATCTTCTTTTCTATAGAAAATACCTTGCTCAATATTTTTAAGCACCTGCTCTTTTCCAAATAGATACGTATCCGACTCATAATACAAGGAATCAAAATCGACGCCCAGCCTATTGTATGTTTTTTCAAAGCCGTCGTACACCCAACCGTTCATTTTTTGCCACAGCTGCCTTACTTCTGCATCATCGGCCTCCCATTTCATCAGCATAGCCTGAGCTTCCTTCTGAATCGGTGCTTGAGACTTTGCTTCCTCTTCTGTTGCTCCTTGTTCAACCAGTTGGGCTACTTCTTTCTTGAAAGCTTTGTCAAACTCCACATAGTATTTTCCCACCAGTTTATCCCCTTTTAAGCCAGAAGATGCTGGTGTCTCGCCTTGTCCAAACTTTTGCCAAGCCACCATAGATTTACAAATGTGAATACCTCGATCGTTAATGATCTGAGTTTTATACACTTTATGGCCCGCGGCTTTTAGTATTTCACTTACCGAATATCCCAATAAGTTATTTCTGATATGACCAAGATGCAATGGCTTATTCGTGTTTGGAGAGGAGTATTCTACCATGATACTCCCCTTGGTGTCTTTTTCTGGCAGTCGGTGTTGTATTCCTGGTAAACCAGCCAACCAGTTGGTCCAGTACTCATTGGTTAATGAAAGGTTTAAGAAGCCCTTGACCACATTATATCCGTCTAGTTCTTCTAGTTGATGAACTAATCCTTTACCTAATTTTTCAGCAATAACCTCAGGTTTTGTCCTTGCCAATTTTACCAATGGAAATACAACAATGGTAAAATCACCTTCAAACTCTTTTCGCGTTTCGTGTATTTGAATGGACTCCGAAGATGGGCTCGCACCAAATTCCTTTTCAAATAGCTGTATTATCGTTTTATTTAAGCCTTCAATCATAATTACAAAATAGGAGTGCAAAAGTATGTATGCAACTCAAATAGCCCGCGCCATACTTCCGAATAGAAGGCGTGTGTAAGAAAAATAAATTTGTTTTACAATTGAAGCTCTTGATTATTGAATTAACTTTAGTTTTACGTTTTAATACGATTCGTGCGATTTAACACTCCATACTCGGTTAATTTTATTATTGGCCTCCTGTTTTTATTGACACTTGCGTCCTGTTCAGAGATAAAAAGTAGGATTGGTGACAATAAAATAAACCAAGGTACCATAACCTACAAAATCACCTACCCTTACTTAGATTCGAACGATATTGGGCTGAATTTATTACCCGATAAAATGACACTGACGTTTTTAAACAATATGTACAAAACGGAATCAGTTGGTGGTATGGGCTTATTTTCTGCTGGTTTTGTATCAAATACTGATGAGCAAACGGTAGATCATTTCATGAAAGTGATCAGCTCAAAATATGTTTCTAGGTTTTCACCAAAAGGTTTGAAAAAGTTTTACGAAGGGTTTCCAAGTTATCGATTAGAACCACTCGACACGACAAAGAAAGTTGCAGGATTTAACTGCAATGCCACAAGAGTAGTTTTCTACAACAACATAATTTCCGATTATATTATTTGGCATACAAAAGAAATTGGAATCAAAGATTTTACTTGGTGCTCCCCTTTCCCCGCTATTGATGGGGTGCTCATGGAATATAAAGTTCAACAAGAAGGGCTTGTACTAAATTTACAGGCTGAGCAATTAATCATGGACTCTGTAAGTACGGATGCCTTTAAAGTGCCACTTGATTACACAGTTGTTTCAAATGAAACCTTAATCCGAAAAATTGAAGAGGCTTTTGTGAGCTTTGACTATTAAATTTTAAACGTTTCCTTGTTTATAAATAAGCGTCTGAACCGCTTGTATTAAAGGCGCTTAGCGGCGTTAATTGTTACTTTTGAGCACTACACGTATTGTGCTAAAATGGCCAAAAAACCCAAAAAAAATAATACCCCCTCAAAAGGTTTTCTAGGAAATCTAAATCCGCTACCGGTAATAGTAAAAACACTGAATAATGAAAAGCTGAAAACAATAGTTGGCTTAGTACTCATACTCTGTTCTTTTTATCTACTCATTGCCTTTATATCTTTTATGTTTACCTGGAAGGTAGATCAAGATTTGCTTTTTGGTTCGTGGTCTTCATTGATTCTTAATCCAGAATTAGAGGTTGCCAATTGGTTGGGTAAACTCGGTGCAATTGCCTCCCAAGTTTTTATCAGTGAGTCTTTTGGCGTTGCCGCGTTTTTAGTTGTCCCTATTCTTTTCCTTACTGGGGTAAAAGTTTGGTTGAATATTAGCTTAATGCCACTTGCTAGAACCATTAAAAATGCGCTTTTTGTTATCGTGTGGTTAAGCGCAGCCATAGCTTTCTTCATTGATTCCGATTATTTATTTGCGGGTGGAGCTACAGGTTTCCATATGAATGCGTGGCTGCAAAGTGTTTTTGGATCGATTGGCACTTTACTTTTCTTGCTTTTTACGCTATTGGTCTACTTCATTATTTCCTTTAATTTTTCGTTGCGCGCTTCGTTTGTATTTATCAAAGGGATCTTCTTAAAATTATTACCAAAGAATCGGGGAGAGGAAAATGAACTTTCCACTGAACAAGAACTTACCGCGGTAAAAGACGAGTTTGAAAACATTAATCCTGAGAATTTAGAAAAGGAATTAGAAAATAGCAGCAAAGACCTCTTTTATAACGAAAAAGCGGAAACCGATACAGCGAAAGCTGCAACTGAAATTGAAGTAAAGGAAGCTGGAGAAATTACTGAAGCGACTGCCACAGCAGAGAATCAAACAAAAGAAGTTGAGTTAGATGCTGAGGGCAAAAACTCGGAAACAGAGGAGAACGTATCTGTTAAAATTGATGGAGCAGAAGAAGATTTGGGCATGGAAGTCGCTGTTGCCGAAAGCAAAGAGGAGATTTTAAGCGATAAGGATGTAAACAAACTCGTTAAAGATTTTGGTGAATACGACCCTACTTTAGACTTATCTAAATATGAGTTTCCAGAAATTGGCTTACTTGAAAATCATGGAGGTGGCGAAATTGAAGTAAACCGGGAAGAACTAGAAGTCAATAAGAACAACATTGTTACCACCTTAAGCAACTATAAAATTGAAATTGACAAGATTAGTGCTACCATTGGACCAACCGTAACACTCTATGAGATTGTACCTGCTCCTGGTGTGCGGATTTCAAAAATCAAAAACCTAGAGGATGACATTGCCTTGAGTTTAGCGGCTCTTGGAATTCGAATCATTGCCCCCATTCCGGGAAGAGGAACTATTGGAATTGAGGTGCCGAATCAGAATCCGGGAATAGTAAGCATGAAGGCGGTAATAGCCAGTGATAAGTTCCAAAATTCCAAAATGGAATTACCGCTAGCCTTAGGAAAAACGATTAGCAACGAAACTTTTGTAACCGACTTAACCAAAATGCCGCACTTACTA
Source organism: Salibacteraceae bacterium (assembly GCA_965660875.1). GTDB lineage: Bacteria > Bacteroidota > Bacteroidia > Flavobacteriales_G > Salibacteraceae > UBA6770. The sequence goes on from CBFIBQ010000001.1 coordinate 202,836, forward strand.
ATGGCCGGAGCAACTGGTCAAGGTAAATCTGTAGGACTGAACGCGATATTGGTCTCTATACTCTACAAAAAACATCCGTCACAGGTAAAATTTGTACTGGTTGACCCGAAAAAAGTTGAACTGACCCTCTTCAATAAAATTGAGCGTCATTTTCTGGCAAAGCTACCCGGCGAGGAAGAAGCAATTATCACGGACACCTCCAAGGTTGTGGCTACTTTGAATAGTCTCTGCATAGAAATGGATAATCGCTATGAGATGCTCAAAGAGGCTCAGTGTCGAAACCTTAAAGAGTACAATAAGAAATTCAAAGAGCGAAAACTTAATCCGGAAAATGGGCACAAATTCTTACCCTATATAGTTGTTGTAGTTGATGAATTTGCAGATCTAATTATGACAGCGGGTAAAGAAGTAGAAACGCCTATAGCCCGATTGGCTCAACTTGCCCGTGCCATCGGAATACATTTAATTATTGCGACTCAACGACCTTCAGTAAATATTATTACTGGTACAATTAAAGCCAATTTCCCGAGTCGTATTGCCTTTCGTGTGACAGCAAAAATTGACTCAAGAACAATTCTAGATGCAGGCGGAGCAGATCAATTGATTGGTAGAGGGGATATGTTATTTAGTAATGGTAACGACCTTTTGCGCGTGCAGTGTGCCTTTGTAGATACACCTGAAGTTGAAGAAATCACTGACTTTATTGGCAATCAGCAAGGCTATCCGGATGCATTTATCCTACCAGAGTTTGTTGGCGATAGCGACACAAACCAATCTCCTCTGGATGATGAAGATAGAGACGCTCTTTTTGAAGATGCAGCCAAAGTGATTGTAATGCATCAGCAAGGCTCCGCCTCTTTGTTGCAACGTAAACTAAAGCTTGGTTACAATCGAGCGGGAAGAATCATTGATCAACTGGAGTCAGCGGGAATTATTGGCCCTTTTAAAGGTTCAAAAGCACGAGAGGTGCTCATACCAGATGAAATATCTTTGGAACAGTTATTGAATCAGGGAAAAGAAGAATTATAAAACACAGAAAAAATGAAACATTTATCGAGCACAATAGTAGCACTCCTCCTAAGTTTTGCAATTTTTGGTCAAAGCAGTGAGTTGGTGCCTAAAGATCCTGAAGCAAAAAAGATATTGGATAAACTTTCGGCTAAAACAAAAGCTTATTCGTCAATCACTGCAAATTTTGATTTTAATCTAAAAAATGATGCTGAAGGTTTAAACGACACACAGTCGGGGTCTTTAATCGTTAAAGGTGATCGATACATTGTGGATATCGGAGAACAGCAAATCATAAGCAATGGAACAGTAGTTTGGACGTATTTAGAAGATGTGGAAGAAGTACAAATATCAGAAGTTGATGAAGATGATGATGCTTCAATGTTTAATCCTAAAACCATTTTCACTATTTACGAAAAAGGGTTTAAATATGTAAAAGCTGAAGACAAGACTATTGATGGAACTCCAGTGCACGTAATTAGAATGTATCCTCTAAAACCCGGTGAAAAACCTTTTCATACGGTTATCTTGAACGTTGACAAAAACAACACGCAAATTCAAAGCATTGAAATTAAATCTAAAGATGGAAACAACTTCACCTACACCATTAAGGATTTTACAGGGAACAAAGAATATCCAAACAGCAAATTTGAGTTTAAAACTCCAGAGGGCGTTGAAGAAATAGATTTGCGTTAAGCAAATCTATTGTTCCACCCAGTTCACTCCCTTTTTCAGTAAGCTTAATGTATTGAACTCTTCCGAGCCTACTTTAGGTTGGTAGTTATAGGGCCAACTGGCATGCGTTGGTAGCGACATCAAAATAGACTCTATTCGACCATTCGTTTCCAAACCAAATTTAGTGCCTTTGTCATATACCAGATTAAACTCTACATAGCGACCGCGACGAATGAGTTGCCAGTTTTTTTGTTCGTCGGTGTATGGTCTCTTAGCGTTGGATTCCACTATTGGTAAATAGGCTTGTAAAAAGGTGCTTCCAACGGATTTATTAAATTCAAAAACTTCGTCCCAGCTCTTGTTGTTCAATCGATCGTAAAAAATGCCTCCCACTCCCCTAGTCTCTTCTCGATGCTTTATGTAGAAATAGTCATCCGCCCATTTCTTATATTCATCGTAATATGTTTTATCGAACCTATCGCAAGTAGACTTTAACTGATTGTGAAAAAAGGCAGCTTCTTTTGAGTTAATATAGATGGGAGTTAAATCAATACCGCCTCCAAACCACCAAGTCTCACCTTCAATTTCAAAAAAACGAGTATTCATGTGAATAATAGGTACGTGTGGGTTTTTTGGATGCAAAACGATGGATATTCCCGAGGCAAAGAACTCAGAAGATTTAACCCCTAAAGCAGCTTTAATATTCCCGGGTAGTTTTCCTTCAACTGCAGAAAAATTAACGCCTCCCTTTTCGAATACGCTGCCGTTTTGTATCACGCGCGATCGTCCGCCACCTCCTTCTGCTCTCGTCCAATTGTCTTCCATGAACTTCGCCGACGCATCAGCCTCTTCAAGCCCTTTACATATGGAGTCTTGCAATGCTTTATACCATTCAATTACTTTTTGTTGATAGCTCATCTACTCCACTTCTACGTAAAAATAGTTCTCAATTTTAACCATTTTAAGTGCTTTGTTTTCAAAGCCTTTACCCGGCCCTAATCTTTCGAAGAAAATATTTTTGCTTACTCCTTTATATGTTGACTTGCTGGGTGTATTGTAAAACTTAGTCCCTTCTCTTTGAAGACTACTTAAAAAGTACATACCCATGTCGTATCCCAAAAATGCCCAATCGTCAGGATCTGTGTAATAGCTAGCTCGGTACTTTCCTATAAAATTATCCGTTATACTGTGATGGTAATCTATGAATTGATTGTAGGCTAAGTGTACTTTCAGGTTGTTCAAGTATTTAATATCTAAGTAACCAAAAGTGCTCCATGAGTCCATTCCAAAAACAGTGATATCATAATCTTTGGAATAACGATTCAGCGCATTGAGCATACGCGCAACAAAGCTCTTACTGTTTAGTGGCATTACCAGCACGTTTGGCACAGAATCTTTAAGTTGATATTTGATTTTTGCAGTGTCAAAGTCCCATATTTTCATCCGTTTGAAATTGGATTGTACCTCAGAAAACAAAGGTTGGTTCGTGTCACCATTTGAAATACCCCAAAAATGTTCGGCAAGCAATACATCCTTCAACTCATTATTTTCCACAATAATTAAGTTGCTTTTCGCTTTTTTAGCCAACGCCATTTTTCTAAGGAACTCGACCTGAGCTTTGTGGCCCGAATTTAACTTTAAGGTGTTTAGGTTACTATCGAGTAAGGAGTTGCTCTGTGGCACGGGTGATACGGCCGGTATTCCTAGTGGCTCAGCATAACGTTGAACTGCCTCAAAGTTTGGGCGAAATAAGGGGCCAATAAATAAATCGGTATTGTACAACTCTTGGTCTTGCAAAATTTCCTCAACTACTGCAGTATTTCTATTTCTACGGTCGTACTTGGTATCGTATACCAGCAACTTAAACTTATAGCCTTGCGCTCGCAGGCTGTCTAAAGCTACTTTTAATCCGGAATAGATTCCGAACGCTACCTTAGAACCGGGGTATAACTTCTCTGCTTCAAACTCTTTTCGATTTGCCTCGAGGGTATCATTCAAATCAAAATAAAATGGGAGTAAAAGTGCAATTTGATAGACCTCCTTTTTTGAGCCAGAGTCCAATACCATGGGTATCACTGTTTGTACTTGATTCAGAACAGCAGCTGGCGACTTTTTCTTTAAAATAGGCAAACGAATAGTGGTTCCGACCTTTAAACCATCTTTTAGTCCGTTATTCACAATGCGTATACTGTCGATGTTCACATCGTAATCTTTAGCCAGAGAAAACAGCGTTTCTTTTGGCTCAACAAAATGCAATTCAAAGCTATCTTCAACTGCTGGTGCTATTTCAACTTTATCCAACTCTTCCTCTATAGCTCGAACGGGAATTCGAATTTGCATGTCTACTTTTAATCCTGAATCTAAAGCAGGATTTGCATTCAATAACTCATCGGTACTTACTTCATATTTTTTAGACAATGCATACAAGGTTTCTTTTGGCAATACCGTATGCACTAAATACTCCCCTTCTGCTTTTGGTGGGTTCTTAGCCGCAGCCTTCGTATCTACTTTTTTTATCGGTATTCTTACTACTTGGTCAACTTTTAACCCCTCTTCCAACTGCGGGTTTTCTGATAGAAGGTCTTTAATTTTAACGGAATACATCTTGCTCAACGAATACAAGGTATTTCCCTTCTCAATCTTATGTAAATAATAAGTTTTACCGTCGATGAGTTGTACCTTTTTTTCATTGAAATTTTGAGCGGTCGCGCCCAGCCCCAATAAAACAACCCCCAGTAAGAGCAGTATTTGAATTCCTTTTACCAAATTATTCCCATTCAATTGTTGCAGGTGGTTTAGAGCTTATATCGTAAACTACCCGGTTAATACCTTTTACTTTATTGATAACCTCTGACGAAATGCGTGCCAAAAATTCATAGGGCAAATGACACCAGTCTGCCGTCATTCCATCCGTAGAAGAAACGGCTCTTAATGCTATTGCATTTTCATAAGTCCTTTCATCTCCCATTACACCTACCGATTGTACTGGAAGCAATATGGCTCCTGCCTGCCAAACTTCATCATACAAACCTTCATCTTTAAGTCCTTGAATAAAAATATGATCTACCTCCTGCAAAGTAGCTACTTTTTCTGGAGTAATATCTCCTAAAATTCTAATAGCTAAACCAGGGCCTGGAAACGGGTGCCTTCCAAGCAGTTCTGGAGCCAAACCCAAGGCCTTTCCTACCCTTCTTACTTCGTCTTTAAACAGAGCACGCAGAGGTTCCACAACTTTTAGCTTCATGTAATCGGGCAAGCCACCTACATTGTGATGTGACTTAATAGTTGCTGATGGTCCTTTTACAGAAAGTGATTCAATTACGTCGGGATAGATGGTTCCCTGGCCCAACCATTTGGCATCTTCCACCAAGTGAGATTCCTCGTCAAATACTTCAACAAATACTCTTCCTATTATTTTTCTTTTCGTCTCTGGGTCAGACTCATTAGCTAATTCTTTGTAAAATCTTGATTTAGCATCTACGCCCTTTACATTCAAACCTAAGTGCTCATACTGTTTTAAGACGCCTTCAAATTCATTTTTTCTCAGCAATCCGTTATCCACAAAAATGCAATACAAACTATCACCAATGGCTTTACTCAACAGGGTTGCTGCAACGGTAGAGTCGACCCCGCCAGACAGACCTAAAATTACTTTATCGGTCCCAATTTGTTCTTTTAATTCTGCAACAGTTGTCTCAATGTAGGAAGCTGGTGTCCAATCCTGAGTGCAACCGGCAATACCCACCACAAAGTTCCTCAGCAAAGTCAGACCATCCGTGGAATGATAAACCTCTGGGTGAAATTGAATACCAAAAGTTTTTTCTCCTTCAATAGAGAAAGCTGCATTTTTTACGTCCTTAGAACTGCCGGTAAGCTTAAAGTTATCCGGTAGCGATTTAATGGTATCCCCATGACTCATCCAAACTTGAGACCCTTCAAAGATACTATCCAATAAGGTGCAAGTTGAATCAATAAAGGTCATATGCGCTCTGCCATATTCCCTGTGAGCTGATGCAACAACTTCTCCACCAAAATTATGCGCTAAAAATTGAGCTCCATAACAAACTCCTAAAAGTGGAATTCTACCTTTAAAACTGGATAAATCTGGAACCGGAGCCTCACTATCTCTCACCGAAAAAGGAGAACCCGAAAGGATTACACCTTTTACATTTTCATCGATAGTTGGAAAATCATTGTAAGGATGAATTTCACAATATACATTGAGCTCTCTGACTCGTCTCGCAATGAGCTGAGTGTATTGCGAACCAAAGTCTAGAATTAGTATCGTTTCTTGCATCAAACAAAAGTATATGCAGCCTAATTGTTATGGCACTGTTATTATTGACTTTTGCTAACAAAAAAGCTAACAAAGTTGCGCTAAAAACGGTTTATTAATGCTAATTTCATTCTGTGACTTCAAAAACGCATCCATTCACCAAAATATATTGTTTGGTTCAGTTGCTTTTTCTGTGCTCAGTAAATGTAGTAATTGGGCAAACCACGTTGTATTCAGAAACTTTCACTGGACAGAATAATAAAGGTGCCTCAGGCAGTGCTTCGGGAATTATTATCGATACCAGTGGCGTAAGTTGGTCAGTGGATACCAGCGCAGTCAATTTGCAAGATGCCAACGATTATATACAAGTAGTTTCAGAGCGAATCGAATTTCGCGATACAGAGGGAAAAGCGAAGTGGAGTTCCCCAGCTATTGACATAGCAGGGTTTGACTCTCTTACTCTATCTATCGATCTTTTAGAAGTAGGCGCTATGGAAAGCTCCGACTCTATAATGTTGTACTATAAAATTGATAATGGTCCCGAGCTTGAACTTAAAGTTATCGCTGATGATTTCGTGAGTTATATCCTGACAGACACCGCGCTCTCTGGAACTGGCTCCGAACTATTTGTGATAGTCTACGCAGTGAATGGTGCGGATACTGAAAAGCACCGAATAGATAATGTAACTGTAAAAGGGAGTCCTACAACTTCGGTTGAAGCTATTACGTTAGATAGTATGGGTACTGCTGTTAGTTTAACTTTTGACGCAACTGTAGTGGGGGCAAATAATGGGCCGTTCAATGGTTCTGGTATTTCGAGTACGCCCAGTAATGGACAATTAAATTCCCATGGAATTGCAATTAGAGGATTTAGCGATGGCTCGGTGGATTTTGACAGTACAAACACTACTGGAGATTTCGGTAGGGGTATTTCTTCAGGCGGCGTTGGCACTGGTGGTGTATATGCATTTGAAGTTAGCTCTGGCGATTTCGCTATAGGTCATCAATCGACTGCTGGTGATTTCACCCCTGGAAGTTTTGATTTTAGACTAAAAAACAACACGGGAAAAACAGCCAAAAAACTGGTAATTACCTACGATGTGTATGAATACAACGATCAGAGCATGGCGACAAGCTGCAACTTGTACACCTCAACAAATGATACCACATACAACCTTGTGAATGGTGTTGCTATCACAAGCACGGAAGTTGCCGCTGGAAGTCCTTCTTGGGTTAAAAGTAAGGTTTCAAAAACAGTGACGGGCTTAACATGGGCGGCTGACGAGTTTTATTATGTACGGTTTAGCTTTGATGATGCGTCGGGTTCAGGTTCACGGGATGAAATTGCCCTGGATAACATTTCATTTATTGCCAAGGATAGCACTACAACGAGGACAATCAACGGTACTTTATCGGGCTCTTACGCTGCTGTAATTATGGATATTGAATCAGATGAAATTTCAGCTACTGAAAGCATCACGGTAACCAATAACTTGAACTTAACCAATGGGTTTTTGAATGTAAATAATAATAGCTTGGAATTAGGAACGAGCTCAAATGACATTGCCCTTTCCGGCGGTTCGAGTAGTTCCTTTATTCATAGTGGTACCATTAAATGTTTTGTAAATAATGCAACGAATACCTATAATTTTCCGATAGGTTCAGATGCTACGGAATACTCACCAGTAAACATAGACTTCACCAGCTCTACACTGGCCTCTGGCGCTTATTTGGAGGTGTCCGTTGACTCCGCTAAACACCCTAATTTCAGTGGTTATGTCAGTTCCTACATAGATCGGAATTGGACCATAGCTTCCAGCGATATTTCCAGTGCGAACTATAATCTGGAGTTGGATTATGCCAGTGATGATGTTGTGGGTACGGAAGCTTCAATACTACCCGTAAAATACTCGGGAGGAGCCTGGACCGCTCCTTATGAAATAGCCAACAATAATGTGGATACCTCTGGGCGAGGTGCTATAGATACTGCACAGAACAAATTGACTTGGACTGGGCTTACCTCCTTTAGTATCTTTGGTGGCGCTGGTAATGGAAGGCCTCTGCCTGTTGTATTAAACTCATTTACAGGTCAATTGCTCGCTAGAAAAAAAGTGCTTTTAAACTGGAGTACGGCTGCTGAAATAAATTGCGATTACTTTATCCTTGAACGTATTACTGAAAAAGGTGAAGTTGAACAAATTGCTCAATATACCGGTGCAGGCACAAGCAATCAATCGGCATTTTACCAGCATGTAGATAAGGAAGCAAGACCAGGTAGCAATTATTATCGACTGAAGCAAGTTGATTTTGACGGCAAAGAAGAAGTATTCCCAGTAATAAGTGTGCCAGTGAATGAATACGATTTAAGCGATAATCTACCAAACATAAAAATACAACGGCAAAACCAATCACTTGTAATTGAAGGGAAAAGCGTAAAAAGTTATGACATTGACATCCTAAGTTTAAGTGGTCAAAACGTTGCTTACGAATTAATTCGAGCTAGTAAAGACAAGGTGGTGCTTAAGCCCAACATGCCCAATAGAGGTATTTTTATTGTCCGACTTAGAGGGAGCAATTCGAATCATAAACAGATGAAAATTTCTTGGTAATTATACCGACCTTGTCTTTCTTACTGCAATTCAACATCCACGATACCTCAATACTTCAATAAAGTGATATCAGGTTGTAAGGGTTCAAATTTATCCAGCAGCTCTTCAAATAACGCGTCGCCCAATTCTGCATAAAATGAGGCTATATTGAGTTTGCGTTCTTGAAAAGTTCCTCCAGGAAAAACACTTTCCATTAATCGGTAATACATTTCTAATTTCAACTCAATATTGAGTTTTTCGCCTTTTACCAATTTTTTTTGCAAGCGGTCTAAAGCTTTTAAGGATCGGACTTCAGACACCTCTGCACTGGGCACCAGTGTATTATCAACTTTTTTTGCCACTTCTGCTAATTCCCTATACATGGCCGTTATTTGTTTCTTATAATCCGACAGTTCGGTAGTATTAGAGCCGTGTGTTTCAACCAATTGTTTTTCTACCGCAGCTGACGTTTTAAACAGATCCGACCATTTCAATTTCAACTTTTCTAATCGTTCGGCATCTCTTTTGGATACCAATATGGCTGAATTTCGCATCAATAAAATCGGAAAATCAACCTCAAAAGCCTTAAACATAGCTTTGAGCTCAAACCAATAACTCATCTCTCCTGCTCCGCCGGAATAGGACAAATTGGGCAGAATAACTTCTTGATATAGCGGTCTGAGCAAAACATTAGGACTGAACCGTTCAGGTTTGGTTTTTAGCTCTTCTTCCAATTCTATAGCTGTCCAAGTTCTGTTAGTTTCGGCAGATGCAAAACCCGTTTCAGTTTTAGTAATGCGTTCGCGTAATTTATCACCAAGATAAAATAAGTTGATATCCCTTGGAGTAACTTGTTCTTTATAGCCTAGTTCATTCAATTGCTTCACCGTATTGCTCACCTCCTTTTCTGCAACTTGGTTTTTCACCTCAGCAAGCATGTGTTCTGCAAAGAGTTTTTTTAGGTTTTTGTCGTCACCATCAACAATTAGCACTCCGTATTTACCCAAAAGTTTGTGCACTAAAATACGCGTTGCTTTAGCCAAATCTTTCTCAGAATAAGCCTTTTGGAGGCTACCCAACAAATGTTTGGCGTAATCACTGTTGGGCAATTCGTTGGCTAATTCGTCGAGCAATTCATTAACTTTTGGCTTCTTCCAACCTACGGCAATATCATTTTGACCTTCCCAAGTATAGCGGTTTGATGAGGTATTAAAGTGATTGATTTCTAGAAAATCGTGATCCTCAGTTGCCATCCAGTATACGGGTACAAAATCGTTTTCTGGATAGGCTTCCTTTAAGGTCTTAGCCAGTTTTACCACCGACAAAATCTTATAAATAAAATACAAAGGTCCAGTAGCTAAAGCCAACTGGTGGCCCGTGGTAACGGTAAAGGTGCTTTCTTTTTGCAGCAAGCTTATTAATTGAGTTTGGGCTACTTTATCTTGCACACCCTTGTATTGTTGGGTTAAAGTATCTGCTAAAATCTTTCTATTAGCAGCAGAATAGGACCTGTTTTCTAGAACCTTTTTAAAGCCTTCTACATTGGGTTCTTCTGAATAAAATGATTTGGAATGTGGAGATTGGTTAAGGTAATCTTGCATGATTTTAGGTAAAAAATCAATCTCGCTGTAGTTGATACACTCACTCTCCATGCAGCAAAAGTAATTTTTATGCTATGGGTAGCTAGCTAAAATTAGCTAAATGGGTGGGTATTTAAAGAAAGGGCATAGACACATTAGTACATCCTGCTCGTAAGCGAATCCTTTCGCGTTCTACTTTCAAAAACAACAGATTCCTTTCAAATTCTAAGTTCAATAAAACTGTACTTTTCGGTTGTTTCTCAACTGATTATTCCACACGACACAATCGAGCTTGCGAGCTCAGCCCAGCTAATTGTGCGGGAGCTGGGGCCACACTCAATATCTCGGTCTTTATCAAAGGTTCGGTTTTGGAGGTAGTAGTCGGTTACCGTGAGTTCTTGGTTTATTTTAAAACTAAGGTATAATAAGTCGTGTCTGCAGCTCTATCTAATTCAATTTCTTCATAGATATCAGGTTCAATTGCATTATTATCCCAACCTTCTTTGCAATCATAATAAACGCTTAAAGTCGCTGGTGAGGACGATTGAATCGTGTAAAATGTAAGATAGTCCCTTTTATTGTCCCATCCTGGAATGCCTGGAACATCTAGAAACTCAACTGACCTAGAAAATTCTTTACGAAAATCCCCTTGGCAATTTGGCAAATCATCTAGAACAAAACAACCTGAACGAACAATTGAATCACCTCCTAGTGTAAACACGAGTTTAACTACTTTAGAAACGGAAACTGGAATATTAACAAACTCATTTTCTATTTCATATTCATTCTTTAACTCACAAGTTTCATTATATTCTGGATTAAAATATTTGTTGAATCCAAAGTTTGTAAATACCTCTTCTCCTCTATAGTTCCATTTTTTTGGAAGGAAAACCTGACCATTTGCATCGCTCTGATATTCCGAATCATTATGATAAATACTTATTCCCTCAATTCCTTTTTTGGATTGAACATCATATATAGTTACTTCTACCTCTTTAATTCTCTTCTTACACGAGAGAATTACAAATGATATTAATAAAGTCAAACAAATTATTCTAATGCTGTACAACCAGTTTTTTCCAACCCAAGTATTCATCTTTCGATTTTATTTCAACAAAGTAAGTTCCTACAGAAAAGTCAGATATATCTATTGTAATTTCCTTCTTTTCAATTTCTATTCCCTGTTCATATTGTACGTTACCCAACCCCCCGCTCACCCCGCTCGTGCGCGATTATATCCGTTCGACCTAATAAAACCTTAACTAACGACAAGCACATTCTCCAACAATCCTTTTTCACCAGCATAATCTTTAGCACTGCTATAAGGATAATCTTCGGCTTTAAAAACTAATCCCCGCTCGTGCGCGATTATATCGCGTTCGACCTAATAAAACCTTAACTAACGACAAGCACATTCTCCAACAGTCCTTTTTCACCAGCATAATCTTTAGCACTGCTATAAAGATAATCTTCGGCTTTAAAAACTAATCCCTCTTTAACCGGATTCTCATGAACATAGTTTATCTTCTCATCAATGACATGATTCGACCATAATTCTATTGGCCTATTATCATGCCTCCAAAATTGAAAATTAGTAACGTTTGAAGTCTTCTTGGCAGCTTTTGAAAATTGCTCCAATAACCATCCACTCCTACTTTCTTTTAAGTTTTCCTTAATTGCTTGAATAATTGCTTTGCTGGTAAATCTTTTAAAATCTCCAAGAACATTTTCAGGCTTGCCCTCTCCTACTATTCGGTAAACCAAATGCACATGATTAGTCATAATGCACCATGCCATTATTTCCATACCCTTATTCTTTTGGCAAAAAGTTAAACTGTCTAACAATATATTTTTGTATTCAGCTCTTGTAAATACATCAATCCATTCTACTACTGCAAAGCTTACAAAATAGATACCTTCTGGGTTATGGAATTTGTAGTTGCGGCTCATCATTGCTAAGGTATTAATTTTCAGCTATTAATCAGCTGATTTGGCCACACGATGCAATCGTGCGGTAGCGGGGGGGTAGCGGGGGATATTTGGAATTCCTTGTTTCGTAACAGAATCAAATACCTGAATTTCGACTTCCTTTATTCTATTGCAACTTGAAACAAGGAATAAAACCGCTAAGCAAGTAATTAAGTTTAGGAACTTAACGTTGGATAATAATTCTTTTGGAATCACTTGTACCATCTTTAAATTCTACCGCAGATACCTAATTTCAAGGAATCTTCACAGTATAATAGGTTGTATCTTGGTCTGTGTTCATTGAAATATTTTCTACTTGGTCAGGGTTTCTTAATGATTTATCGAATTCACAGTAAGTATCAAAGTACAATGATAATTCCCATGGGGTGTTAGACTTACTCATATAACTTGTAAACTCATTACCTGACACACTAGGGTTATCAGGAAACTCAAAACCTTCTTCCCTCAAATCAAAGTACAACGTGATTTGCCCATCACAATTTTTTAAATCATCAAGGACTATGCAACCTTGCTTTGAATCTAGACTATCTGGTAATGAAAACTTCAACTTTAAAATCTGAAACCTTTCTAAGCCAATAATTAATACTTCTGATTCAATTGGGTAAACTTGCTGAAAAGTACAGTTTTGGTAGAAACCCGGAGTCGTATAACCTCTAATGTCCCTATTAATAGAAACCACAGTTCCCTTCATGTTTTTTCCTTCAATTGTAACTTTTCCGTAATTATCCGTTACGTATTGTTTGTCATTATAAAATACATTTATGTTAGCAATACCAGCCATGGATTCTACATCAATAACCTGCACCTCAACTTCTTTAATTCTATTGCAACCTACAAGAATCAATAAAACTCCAATACAAGCAAGAAGCTGAACGGCTTTAACGCTGGATAATAATTCTTTTTGAGTCACTGGTACCATCTTTAAATTCTACAGATAAAACATACGTTGCCGAGGAATACGTTGAAACATTGAATTCAATTTTACGAATATTTTGGAGAGAAAGTCGTTCTTCCAACATCTTACCCCCCGCTCGTGCGCGATTACATCCCCCGCTCGTGCGCGATTACATCGCGTTAGACCATGTAAAAATTGAAATTCTAACTTTTCTTTTAATTCTAACATTAAACTTATTTTCTGCTGCTCCTCAGCTGACTTGGCCACTCGATACAGCCGAGCTTGCGAGCTCAACGAAGTTAATCATGCAGGTGCTGGGTAGTCATAACTTATTGATTTTAAGATTCCTCCGAAAATAGAAAAAATAATTACAGATGTTAATAACCACAGTATTATCAAAAAGTTAAGAGGGAAATTTGCTTTTACAGATTAGCTTTCTAGCAACTACCCTTAGTTTAGCAGCATGAAAAAAGCAGAGAAAGTTCAGTTTGTAATTGACACCTTAGAGCGTTTGTATCCAGAAACGCCTGTTCCCTTAGACCATTCAGACCCATACACCTTATTGGTGGCGGTATTGCTTTCTGCGCAATGCACTGATGCGCGGGTAAATACAGTAACGCCCAGCTTATTTGAGTTAGCCAATAACCCCGCTGACATGGCTACACAAGATGCAGAAGTGGTACGAGAAATCATAAAACCCTGTGGCCTCTCTCCTACCAAGTCAAAAGCCATAGTAAGCCTTTCTAAAATCTTGATCGACAAGCACAACGGCGAGGTACCGCAATCTTTTGAAGAATTGGAAAAACTGCCTGGTGTTGGCCATAAAACAGCATCAGTGGTTATGTCGCAGGCCTTTAGCGTGCCGGCTTTTCCTGTAGACACGCACATTCATAGATTGATGAAGCGCTGGAAACTCACCAACGGAAAATCTGTAGAGCAAACCGAAAAAGACGCTAAGCGCTTGTTTCCAAAAGAGCTCTGGAACAAACTGCATTTGCAGATTATTTTTTATGGCCGAGAATACTCACCTGCAAGAGGCTTTAATCCAGAAAAAAGCCCAATTGATTTTGCTTTTGGAGTGAAGGCTTAGTTTATCCCTTTTACTTTTCCGGTAATCTGGTAAATACCACCAACTTTTTCGGGTCTTATTTTGGTAATGCGGTGCATTTCTCCTTTACCTTCTATGTACCCCTTGGCTTTAAACCACGACGATTGCTTTTTAAACTTGATCTTATCTGCCTCTATGTCGTGCATATCTCCATAACGCTCAAAACGCATAGTTGCATTTTTTAGAGGGTAAAAATTTCCTTTTTTATCCAATTTTAGTTCAAAGTTTTGAGGGATGATTTCACAACCATAGGGTTTAAACACTTCAACGCCTTCAAAAATTATATCACCACTTTTTAAATCAACCTTGACCTTTTCAGCAAGCCAAGAAGTACTATCGCTGGGAGTATTGTAGTATATCAGTTGACTGCGTTCAAATGTCATAAACTCTTCCGTTACCTTCGGGTTCATAAGTGCAGGTTGGTTATTCGTTACGTCAAAAACCATCTCAATTATTTGAACCTTTAATTTGTTCGGAATAATCAAGGTTTCGGTATAACTTTTTCTAAAAAAGATCTGCGCTTTATTACTGTTCGTGTGTATTTCAACATCAACTTGCGCCAGCTCTATTGCAATTTCACCGGTCTGAAAAAAATACACGCAATCGATACATTTTACCACTGTACTATCCGACTCTACAAGAACATTTCCCCTAAATTGATGTTCTGTCCCTAGTATGAGATCGGGACTGTAAAGCCCTATTTGTTCAATTAGCGCAATTTGCTTAGAGTTGCCCAGAACGAGTGTATCCTGTGCACTCAATTGAAACAAAGGATAAAGCATAATAAAAAAAGCAACTAGATGCCCCCTCCAGTTGCTTTTTGCTAAATATTGCTCTTGTAGTTTAGAAATAACAGCTACTATTTAAATGATTTCAGTGTTTTGGTGTACGATTTTATTTCATCATCCGATGCGCCCGCTTCTTTTGCCGACTCAATCGCTTTCTTTTGAGTTTCAATAGCCTCATCGGTGCGCTCTAGTTTGTACAAAATATTTGCTTTTGTATCCAATATCATGTGGGTGTTTGCTGATTCAAGCGCAGTGTTGGCCCAATTTAAGGCCTCCTCTAATTGCTGCTTATCCGATGAATGTTCAAAAACGGTCCACGCAAACGAATTCAAGGAATAGGGTTCATCAGAAAAATACTCTCCAACATCAGCAACAGCAATATCCACATATTCATCCATTCGTTTTTCTTTCTTTAATTCCGACAAATCGACAATCAAAATAATTTTTTCCCACTCTGGAATATTCAGCTTCTTTACCTTAATCATGCGCTTTTCCATTTCCTTTCTATCCGCATGTTTTCCTGATGCTTTTTCCATTACCCAATACAGGTAATTGTCGTGCAACAAATCATCCAGTTGCTCTGCATAGAGTGCCGAGAACTTTTCTCGATTTTCAGAAATGTACTTCATAGCCTTGGAGTCTATCGACCTATCATAAGAGGTGATCAATTCAAAAACATCTTCCTCTTCAAATTGCATGGGGTCAAGTGATTCGTAATATGTATTCAACACTTCTTTTGATTGTTGCCCTGCCTCTTTAATCACTTTTAAATACTTCATCATAAACTCGGCTCCTTGCTCTCCACCTTCATATTTCTTTCTCATACCAGCGAGATTATTCTCAGCATCTTGAGCAAGCTTTCCTAAGTTAATCATAGCCTCAGCTTGCTGTACCGTACCCACTTTTCTATGTTGCAGTGCACCAGTAGCATCAATAAACAACAAGGTAGGGTAAGCTCTCACAGAATATTTTTCAGCGAATTCTTTTCCCTCACCTTTTTCCATGTCCAACTTCAAATTCACAAAATTCGAATTGTAATAAGCTGCAACTGAGGGTTCAGTAAACATATTTGCCGCCATCCACTTACAGGGTCCACACCACGTGGTGTAGGCATCAACAAAAATCAATTTACCCGTCTTTTCGGCTTCTGTTTTAGCCTTTTCAAATGAATTGTTTACGAACTTTATTGACTTGTTTTGACCCGAAAGCGCTACTGAAAAAGCAAGTAAAACACTAACAACTAATATTTTATACATAATATTATTTTTTTGATTTAATCCAATAATTTTCTGAACGTGAGGTTTATTCTTACTCCAACTTTTTTAGCCGTTTTAGGGATACAGTGTTCGTAATACTCCTGAAAACCAGCATGCATCAATAATAATGTATTATCGGTTAAGTGTATGCTAAAACCGTTTCTTTTATTTTTTATTTCACGAATTTTAAACCTCCGTGTTTCTCCAAAGGAAAGAGAGCATACCCTAGGCCTTAAGCCCAGCTCTTTTTCGTTATCCGAATGCCATCCCATGCTATCGGCGCCTGTCCGATACTGATTCAACAACACTCCATTAAAATTTTCTTGCAGTCTATCTTCTATGTGTTTTTTCAAGCGTTGTACCGTCGGCGAATATGCTTCTGCCTTCCAAATGCCGCCAGAGTATTTGTAGTCTCTCTCGCCTTGCCAAGCAATTAATCTCGGTTGATCAAAAGTTTTACCAAAGAGCTTGATTTTTCTGTTCTGCCAGTTTACTTCTTGCATTAATGCATCAAATACCTCCTTAGAATCGGGAACGACGTTTTCGTGAATCTCCCAAAATTGATTATTCATAATCGCTAAAAAAAGTAGGCGTAAAGTTGACCAAAAATACTTTTTCTGTGGCCCGAGTGATAGCAGTATACAACCACCTTATGTATTCTACACCCAAATGATCTGGGTTGAGATAGCCTTGATCAATATAGACTTCTTTCCATTGCCCTCCTTGAGCCTTATGACAAGTTACAGCGTAGGCAAATTTCACTTGCAAGGCGTTGTAATAAGGATTCTCCTTTATCTTAAAATGAATGACTTTTTTGTTTTTAAGATGACTGTATTCCAGCATCAGTTCATTGTAAAGTTTATCCAAGTCCTTATGCGACAAAGAGGAACTTTCTACAGAAATGGCATCCAGCATTATTTTGATGTTTACCGGTTTTTCATTGGGGTAATCCACCAAGCGCACTTCACAATCTGCAAACTCAAACCCATACTTATTTTCTAATTTACCTACACTCAAGATTTCTAAGGCATCACCATTGGCTATAAAACCCGGTTTGCTGCTTGCTTCTATCCAGAAGTAGTTATTTTTAACTACCATAAGCATATCGCCCGCCTCTATTCGTTGCTCCCTAAATAATATGCGTTGCCTAATTTCTTGATTAAACGCGTTTGCGGACTTGTTGGAGCGCACCAGTAGCAATGTCTGTTCGATTCCCGATCGACCGTATGAATCTTCCAAAAACTCAGACAATTCATTACCCGTAATACGCACAATATCATCAAAGTTATCCAACTCAAATTGTGGCGTATACTCTCCTTCGAATAATTGGTCCCTTAGCTTAGTGGCATTGTACAATACTCCAGAGTCTTGTGCCTGACGCAATACCTCTCTTATCTCAATCATTTCGCTATCCAAACCAAACTGACTGCGCAGTAAGGATTTACTTAAGGCTGGACTAACTTTTTCATTCACCGGAGGCAGTTGTGCCACATCACCAATAAATACGGCGTAGCAATTCTCACCACTGGCAACATATTCCATTAAGTCTGCTAATAATTGCATAGGTTCAAAGCCAGCACTTGAGCTGTTGCCTTTTCCATTTATCATACTGGCTTCATCAATAAAAAAGACAGTATTTTTCAAATTATTTTGAGCCAGCTTAAAACCAATGGCACCTCCTCCCCTGTCAATCGTTTGATAAATTCTCCTGTGAATCGTAAAAGCTCTTTTTCCGGTATACATGGAAAGTACTTTTGCTGCCCTGCCGGTAGGAGCCATTAGAACAGAACCGAGTTTAAGTCCGGGCAAAGATTTAACCAAGGTATTCACCATCGTGGTCTTTCCAGTTCCCGCATATCCACGCAGTATGAATACGCTCAGCAAGGATTCCTCGGACAAGAAAACAGAAAACTTTTTTATGAACCTAAATTGATCCTGAGTTGGTGTTAAGTTTAAGTGCTTTAAAATATGATTGCGAATATCCACTACTTCCACAAGCCAAAAATAGCCTAAAAACATTCTTAAAGTATCTCATAAAGTCAATGATTACGGGAGTTTAAAGGTTTTTTAAAGTGTAAAGTATCGTTTAAAAAAAATTGTAAGTTTGTGGCTTTTACTGGAATTACAAAACAAATTTATGCAACTGAAAAATGCCGTAGCGCCAATAGTTTTAGCTTTAGCTGGATTGATAATTTTGATCTTTGGCCTAACCAATAATCAAACGGGTTTATTCAACTTAGGAGGAACCGTAATACTTGTTTCTGGTGTTATTGCAACATTAAGTGCAATGGACTTTTTTAGCAAATCCATTCGCAACATCATTTTAATAGCATTGGGTGTAATTGCATTGGTTCTTGTGTACGTTGACTATAAAGCGATAAAAGACCCACTTGATTTTCAAGCCGAGAAAAACAGACGATACGCACATGTAATCCAGAACCTCAAAGACATTCGTGAGGTTGAGATGAAATACAAAAGCAAGTACGGAAAATTTACTGGCAGCTTTGATACCCTCATGCAATTCATAAAATCAGACTCCTTATTGGTTATAAAATCAATCGGAACTGCGCCAGACAGTTTGAATGAAGCCCAAGCATTGGAGCAGGGTTTTATTAAAAGAGACACCACTTATGTTCCAGTTGACGAGTCCGTGTTCAATGATGAATACTTAGCTGAGCGCAAAGTTCCATTTAAGTTAGACTCACTACCCTACGTACCATTTACAAATATGGCTTTCGAAATTCAGGCAGGTTTTGTAGAAAGAGGTCGTGTTAAAGTGCCCGTATTTTTAGTGGTTGACGCGGCTCCTTTTGATCAATACGACGTACTGCAAGTGGGATCAATGAAAGACCCTAGTACCTCTGGAAATTGGGGCGAGTAAACGAAGCGTTATAGCAACTTCAGCTCATTCACAAAATTGGACAACTGACGATATAGACTGGTCAACTCAGTTGCAGTTGACTCTCACGATTTTTTTTTCAGATAAATGGGTCAGCTTCAGTGTTTATTCTAATTTAAGTGACTCGTTTCTTAGCCATCATGAAGTTTCTTTAGCCAATGAAAAGAGTTTAGCTTCCAGTTGCGATACATTTTGGAAAGGTCAACCCTATAAAAACATAGACTTTCAAGAAGTTCGAGTTTGTTTTGTTTCACACAACTGCTCTTTCTATCCCGTTCAGTTTGATAACGCCGAAATAGAATCACTTTTTTCTTTCGAACATGGGCTTGATAAAACAGCATGTATTGATTTAAGAATAAAAAGTAACCCAAACATAAAAGTAGCCACCATTCTGCCCAAAGAAGGTTTGGATTGGGTCTTAAAACAATTCAAGACCGCGGAGGTATTCGACAGTAGGGAGCTACTATTAACCCAGCTGAATAACCAGACCAATGAAAACGCCCTCTATATTCAGGTACATGAACAATGTTTTGAACTTGGAATCCAACAACACGGGAAACTGGTATTTCAAAATATTTTTGACTTTGCCACTGCAGAAGATATCGTCTATTACACGACCTATACTTTAGAGCAACTCAAACTAAAAAGAGAACAAATTTACTGCTCAATGTATGGCAAAATTGAAGACCCGTCGTTTGATGTGGATCTTATACAGCGATTTCTACCATTCAGTGCAGACTACTTTCGCGAACAGCAAGAAATCAATAAGATAGTCCCACAAATACCTTTATTAATGCTCAAATGCATATAATCAAAGGAATATATAAAGGTAGAAACCTTGTTGCGCCCAAGAATATTCCAACAAGACCCACAACCAGTTTTGCCAAAGAAGGACTTTTTAATATCCTGGAGCACCGACTCGATATTTCTGGACTAAGAATAATGGACTTATTTAGCGGCACGGGAAGTATCAGTTTTGAATTTGCTAGTAGAGGTGCAGATTATGTGTTGTCCGTTGAACAGAATAGAGTGTGTGCGTCATTTATAATCAAAACTGCGCTCAATTTAGAAGCAAATGTTCGTGTTTCCAAACAAAATGTATTTAAGTTTCTACTGAAAGAAAACACAGAACCTTTCGATATTATTTTCGCAGACCCTCCTTATCAATCCGATAAATTAAAGAATATTCCGAATTTAATTTTTAGTAAAAACTGGTTAGCTCCAGAAGGTTGGCTGATAGTTGAACATGGAAAAGAAAACAACTTTGAAAAGGAAAACAATTTTCAATTTTCACGAAAATTTGGACATGTCAATTTCAGTTTTTTCTGCCGCAGTGCGGAATAAATAACTTTGTCCTATGAAAAGAGCTGTTTTTCCAGGTAGTTTCGATCCCATTACAGTTGGTCACGAAGCCATAATAAAACGTGCACTGCCGCTGTTTGATGAAATCGTTTTAGGAATTGGTGTGAACAGTACCAAAAATTATCTTTTCTCGCTAAACGATAGAATTGCAGCTCTAAATACCTGCTTTAAAGGTATTGACAAAATAAGCGTTCAACCCTATGAAGGACTCACCATTGAATACTGTAAATCTATTGAGGCTACGCATATTTTGCGAGGATTGAGAACAGCCGCAGACTTTGATTTTGAAAGGGTAATAGCCAATATGAATCACCAAATGGCTCCAGAAATCGAAACTGTTTTTTTAATCAGTGAACCAAAGTATTCTGCAATTAGTTCAACTGTAGTTCGGGAAATCATAAAAAACAAAGGAAACGTAGCTGATTTTGTTCCGAAAAACTTTCCGCTGCTATGAGGTTAGTCTCTCTTTTTCTCATGTGCTTATTGGGAATAAGCGCATATGGTGAGACCATTTCTGGGTTCGCAAAAGACTATGCGAATACGTCCATAAAACTCATTTTCTATACCGATCAATTTAGCCGCCTCCCCATATTTGTTAGTGAACAGCAGATTGATGAAAATGGAGCATTTAAATTTACCTATGAATTGTCGCAAACCAGACTAGTTGCTCTAAAAATAAAAGATTACAGAAGCAATTTTTACGTAACTCCTAATGCCGATTACAAGGTTGAATTAAGTGCTTTTGACGAGCTTTCTGCTCCACCACTAAGCAAAGACAAATATTTACCCGCTAGGATTTTACAGCAGGACAATCAGGAAATCAACAGGGCAATTGGGCTATTGAATGTAAAACTAGACTCCTTTGAACAAAAACACTATTTGGCCTTTTTACAGAAAAAAGCAAAGCCCTATGTTACTGACTTTATATCGGAATTAAAATTGCACGAATTGTACGATTCCAATGCATTCTACACCCAATACGTAGATGCTTTGTCTGGATCCTTAATGTATAAAGCCCAGTTTCCGAACAAAGAAATATATGAGCAGAGCATCCGAAACCGAGTCAACTACCAAAATATAGCCTTTGTTAACTTGCTTGATGATTTTTACAACAAGTGGATGAACCGATACAATTTAACTGAACAAAACATTCCTTTAAAAAACTCAATTTCTAGCTCAAATTTAGATTCTGTTCATTTACTCTTAAAGACCAATGACTTTCTTAAAAATGATACCATCAGAGAGATTATCATGGTTAAAGAACTGTTTCGTTTGGCAGTAAACGACAACTCAACCAATCCTCTTGCTGTAGATAAACTACTTTCAGAATTGAGCGACAAGGCCATTACAAAAGAAAATAAAGCAATCGCTAGTTATTATTTAGGTCGACTAAGGAAGTTAGGAATAGGAGCTTTGGCTCCAGATTTTGAGCTAATGAACCTGGTAAACTCAACTGTTAAATTGTCCGACTATCGAGGTAAGTATGTTTACTTGGATTTTTGGGCAACATGGTGCAAGCCCTGCCTTAAATCCATGCAAGTGATGCGTCAGCTTTATCCTAAATATAGAGAACACGTTGAGTTTATTAGTATTAACATTGACGATAGGAAAAGACGCTTTGAGCGGTACCTAGAGTCTAATACCTATCCATGGACCATTTTATATGCGGGTAGTGATGAAAAAATAAAAAATGACTATGATGTAGTCTTAATTCCACTTTACTACCTAATTGATCCAAACGGAAAGCTCATCCAATCCCCAGCCTTTAGCCCTGGCGGAGGAATAGAGCGTACCTTTAAGCAATTGTTCGAGTCCAACGCCAAAGAAGAAATCAAAATTTGGGACTGGAATTTTGACCCCAAAAACAAAGAGTAAGAATCTGTATTTAACAAGTTACCAGCTCGTTGAAATTTATATTTTTGACATGACCTAAAAAAGGTACTTGCACTATGCTTTCAAAGCTTCTCCAAAATACACTCCTACTCTCGTTAATCGTTCTTTTTAGCAGTACGGTTTTTATTACCAAGCAACCTGTTGGTGTAGAGGAAGGAAAACTGGATGTTGCAGGGCGTATACGAAACGAGAATAAAAAAAACCTAGACAGTGCAAGAATACTTGTAAAAGATAGCTCTGGTAGAAAGGTATTACATGAATACTATACCGATTCAAAAGGTAAGTTTAGGTTTGGACTGGATTACAACCAAAAAGTTCGGGTATACTTTCAGAAAGAAGGTTATGTTGAAATGTTTGCCTCTTTTGATACAAAAGTTCCAAGTACAAAAACATACAAAACTCTTTACTATGAGGCAGCAATTGCGCTGCTGAGCGACTCCGCTGCATTTAACAAACAAGCGGCTAAAGTTGAGCCATTTTTAAAAGTGGCTTATAACTCAGGATACGAGATTTTCATTGAGGATATCGATCATACCTTCGCTTTCTTAGATCAAGTAACGGAGCCAAATATTGGTAAACTAAAATTGACAGGAGCAGTGGTAGACTCTACCTCTGATTCTCTGGACTTTAAAATTGAAGTGTTAGATTCTCTCGGTCGACTGCTTTCGGAAACCAAAACGGATGCAGAAGGAAACTACAGCATTGAGGTTCCATTAATGAATAAAACCAAGCTTTCACTTTTAAGTGAAAACCACCACCCTTCATTTACCACAGTAGAAGGTTTTGTTCCGGAAGGCAATAAGGAAGATTTCTTTTCTATGAAACACGACTTTATAGCCATTCCTAAAACTGAAAAAATTTCCAGTGCTGTAACTGAAATCCCTCAAGATAAAATCATTTACAGCGATTCAAGCAAACAATTTGGTGAAGTTGATGCAGTGAGAGAGGAATTCGAATACGCTGTTGAGGTGACTAAGAGAAGGTTGGTCCTTACAGGTATTGTAAGAAATGAAAACGGAGATACCATCAGTCCATTAAACGTTGAAGTACTTGATGGAGACGCGCTTTACAATGAATACGAAGTCAAAAAAACACAATACAAAGCTGAATTGCCTTACCAGTCAATTGTTCGAGTTAACTTCAAAGCCAAAGGCTACCATCCAGTATTTGTAAGCCTGAATACCAACATGGATTTTAATCAGATGGACAGTATAAAACAGTTTGATGTTCCAGTCAGTTTAACTTCAAAAGACAATACGGATATCAACCCAGACGCCTTTGATTTGCCCGCGAAAAAATTCTACTACGATAACGATAATGGAACATTTAAGCCGGACACTGCAGCGCTTTCCGAGTTTGAAGATAAATTAAAATCTGATGATGGCTTAATAGTTGATACTGCAGTTTCTACTGGTTTCTTGAATTTGGAAGCACGGGTATTTGACCCAGCAACTAACGATAAAATTGAGGAAGGAAGGGTTCGAATTTTAAATGAAAATAAAGCAGTGGTTTCCTCCATTACTACGGACAAAAAAGGAAGATTCTCTGCACAGTTAGGATTGAACAAAATATATTATCTCGAGTTCGAAAAAGATAATTACTACCCCACTACTGTTAAATTCAACACACAAGTACCTGAAGGAAAAGAAAATACGGATATCACTCAAGGTGGGTTAAGAGCACCAATTGTGCATAAAGAAAATGAAATATTTGGAAAACCCATTCCACCTAGCCTCATTGAAGATAGAGAAGTAACGGCATATTATTTCAGTGAAGAGGACGATTTGTTTATTGAAGACATGACCGTATATGAAGCTTTTATGGAAGATGTTCGAAACTATGTGCCACCAACACCTGACGTTCCTAAGCCACCCAAAGATACCGTCGACAAACCCGTACTTGTAACGAATGTAGATATAAACGGCCTTGTGCTTAACGCTGCAAAGATTCCATTAGATGGATTAAGCATGGACTTTTTTGATGACGGTAAAAAGATAGAAAGTATAAAGACTGATGAACAAGGAAAGTTTGCGGTGACCTTGCCTCTAAATAAAAACCTAACGGCAGAATTGAGTAAAAAGGATTACCATACCGAAACCATTGAAATCAACACTAAGGCCGAGGAAACTGAGAGTTTAAAAAACAAAACAATAGCTATCGACCCCATCACCATGTATGCTGAAGACAATTTAAATGCTAACCCAGCAGCTTTTGCACTGAAAAGCAAACGCTACGTTTTAAACACTTCTAGTGGTAACTTTGATGTAGATGAGAAGGTAGAATCCTCATTTAAAAAAGCACTTGCCGTTGTGCCAGATAACCAAAAAGTATTGGTAGAAGGAAAAACAGAAGACGCAAAAGGAAAGTCCGTTCCAAATGCATTAATCATGGTGTATGAAGGAGCATCACTAATCGATTCTGTTCGGTCTGATAATAGAGGTAATTACGAGTTATTGCTGCCCTACCAAAAGGACTATCGCGTAGTTATGGAAGACAAAAACTTTTACCGTTCTTATGCAGCAGTAAGCACAAAAACTAAAGTGAACAATGAACGTTTAGTAGACAAAAAAATTAAAGGGTTGGATCTTGTTATAGTGAACAGAAAAGAAGCCAAAGTCAACCCAATGGCATTTCTTAAACCATTTGCCCGTGTAAAATTTGATGCAGATAAGGACGAGTTTGTGGAAGTAGACGCCGTACAAACTGAGTTCTTAGCTAATTTATTTATCGAGCCTAAAACCAAAGAGGAAGAGCCTGAGGAAGAGGAAGAGAGCAAGAACAACAAAGACATTCAGTTGGTTGTTGAAAAAATTGACGCTAAGCAAAATATAGCCGAAAGGGTCTCTAATGAAAATCAAGCACCGGCAACTACAACTGCAGGAATTGAGCGACAAAAGCAACAAAAGACAAATAGAAACCTAGCCGCTAAGAGTAAAATTATGGGCGACTTCCATAACATGATGCAAGGTGTTCGAGTTCAAAAAGCTAGAAGCATGCGTGATGTGAATTTGGATATGGAGCGTATCTTAAATACTGGATACACGGTAGCTAAACCACCCGAGCAAAAAGTTAACGAAAACATGGTAAAAGCACTAGAAACCAGACAAATGCTGAACCAAGTGGTTGCTGAAGCTTTGGGTTTCAAAAGAACTAATATTCCGCCAGTATCTACAGACAGTATATTTGACATTAACCATACCTACCGAATGAAACATGTTGATGAAGGTTTTGGAGTGTATAAAGTAAAAAGAGATTGGGTATATCAAAACAGAAAAGTCGTTGAGTATGTGCGAGAACAAAGCTGGTGGATTTTCTATTTCCATTATAAAAACGGAAAGCGCATTGATGATGATGTGTACGAGCGTGAATTGGAAGCACTAAAAGCGGGCAAAAAGCGAATGATTGCTCAAAAATAATGCACCAGTTTGTCGCAACAAACTCCCCATAACTTCTGGAACAGCTTAAAAATAGAGCAAGATAAATCCCTACTTGCAGATGCATTCTATTATTCCACTTTTGGTGTAGAATCCATAACACGTTTTAATTCTGGTTCGGCTCGCGATATGGAGTTTCAGCGCATGGATATTGACGTTCAACTGAATGCTTGGGGCAGACATGCAAATGTTTCTGAAAAGTTTCGTGATCACGATTTTAACGACTTGTACCTAGAATTGTACAGCATGTACCCAAATGTTCCAGGGTGGATGGAGCAAAGCGAAGCTACACACCTCGCCTATTTTTTCCCAAAGCGTATGATATGGCTAAACAAAAAAGAACTTATTACTTGTTTTAACCAATTCATCCAACCTCAAATAAATGAAAAGTCTCTAGCACAGCTAGTCAACAACTCGCCAAAAAAAAGTACCAAAGTCAAAGCAGCGATTAACATTAAAGGAGAAAGCTTTGACTGCTACTATATCAATGCTTTTAACAAAACCAAAGTAAAAGAATGGAATACCCTAGGCGTTAGTGTTCCATTTCACTTGTTGGATAAGCTAGATTGCAACTACAAGGTTTATCCTATTTAATTGCCTCTAAGCGCTGTTCTGCAAAGCCTATATAGGTAGGGTTTAATTCAAAACCGATATAATCACGATTAAGCATTTTTGCAGCAACTGCTGTGGTACCTGACCCCATAAAAGGGTCTAGAATTAAATCTCCTTCATTAGAGCTGATTTCAATATAGGGAACACAAACCTTTAATGGTTTTTGAGTCTTGTGTTTAGTGCGCTCCTTCCCCATGCATATTGGCGATTGAATAAAATTGTGCATTTCATTCACGTGTTTGTGATTCCACGTCTTTGGGGTTCCTTTACTAAAATGAACCATCATTTCCATTGAATTTGCAAACATCTTTCTTGTGTAAATTGCTGGAAAAGGATTCGTTTTATGCCAATGAATTACTTTCCTGAAATTAAAACCCACTTTTTCAACCAGTCGATTGATATACGACACAAAATCATCACCGCAAAAGAAATAACCTGCACCGCCAGGCTTAACAACTCGATAGCATTCCGCTAAAACCGCTTCGAGAAACTGCAAATACTCTTCCTCTGATGCGTAACCATCAAATTCAAACTCTGTAACCACATCTTTATGGTTTTTTAGAGCCGTTACGTTTTGCGCACGAAATTGGTAATACGGTGGGTCGGTGAATAACAAATCCACACTTTCATCGTCAATTTTAGCCAAACCTTGCAAGCACGACTCTAAATGAATTTTATTAATCTCTAACATGCTATTTCTTTTTTAAATAGCGTTCAACTCGAGCACGCTGAGCTGCTGTGCACTTCACGCTACCTACAGTTTGTTCAACCACATTTTGAAAATCAGAGTTGTAGAAATGGCGCAATAATAGTCCGCAGCTTTTAGATAACTTCCAATTCGACTTTTGGACTCCCCAGAATAAATTAGAAACCAATTGTTCGTCGCAGTAATTGAGACGTTTTAAAGCACGAATAGCATTTTGGCGGGTCAAAAAATCAAAACTGTTTGATGTATAATCCACCAATTCAATTAACGCATTAGTATCCTTTGATGCAGCTTTTATTTCCAACCACTGTATACGTACATTTTTACCTCTTGTACCTGTAATATTTTCAGTTTGCTCTAAGTAATAGGACGTATTCTCCGGAAAATTAGTTACCGCCCTCGCCAAGGCTAATTGTATCACGTCGTATGAGGCTGCATCCATCAATTTGATCAATTGCTTTTCATATTTTCGATCAATAGCGGACCACTTACTCAGCACTGCTTTTTGTAATTGAGGCGACCCCTTCTCAACTAAATAATTGACCTCTTTTTCCACCCCTTTATTGCCGTTTATTAACTGAATTAGGGCTTCACCCTGGGTTAAGTAAAAATTCTCTTGTTTAAAGCAATCGCGCAACACCTCGTCTTTTTTCTTTATATCCACATTGCGGAGCTCCAATAGCGCTTGATAGCGATCGATCATATTTGGAGCTTTTAAGGCTTGATTTAGCAACCAATCTGTCGGACGCTTAAAAAACAACTTTTTTAGCACTTCTTGATTTGGGTCAAACAATACGTAATCTATTTTTTCTTTTCCCAATATATCTAACCTAAAGGTATCCATGCGCTGCTCCAACCAAAACTGCTGTTTAGATTTACTTCCCGACTCATAATACACTTCTATCCAAATCGGCATTTTAAAAGTTGAAACTAACGGTGTGGTATCTTGAAGTTGCTCCACGTAAAACACCATCTGGTCACTCTTTTTTTCGATTTTATAATCAACAGTTAAGTAAGGCTCCCCTCCTCTACTCACCCATTGATCGATAAACCAACCAATTTCTTGTCCCGTGGTATCGTGAAAAGCATCTATTAAATCTTGTGTATTCACGCTACCATATTTATGATCTTTCAAATACTTCTGTATCCCTAATCGATATTCTTGATCGCCAACCACGTAACGCAACATTTTTAACACCCAACTCCCCTTCAAGTAGTGCCGGCTGCTATTTGCTTGAGAGTGTCCCACACCTCGATAATCTTTTAAGCCTGCTGCCAAAGCAGCCATTTTGTTATCGTGCATCATTTTTTGAAACTCGTCAGTTCCAAATACATCGCCCGTTACCAAACAGTGATAATAGGTGGCAAAGCTTTCATGCAACCAATGGTGCGTAGGACTTCTACTAGTAACTAGGTCACCAAACCATTGATGGGCCAACTCATGCCCATTTACGTAAACGTAATTCGCGTCATTGAATGATTTTTCATCAACGCAAAAGAAATCCCCAAAAACAGTTGCAGTGGTGTTTTCCATAGCGCCGTACGGAAAATCTTGCACGGGTATTTGACTGTACTTGCCGCCCCATGGGTAGGGTATTCCAATTTCATTTTCTAAAAAATCAAAGATTTGCTTGGAGTACCTATAGGTAGGTTCTAAGGTTTCTTTTTGATCTGGATAATAGTATTGATTTAACAATACCCCAGAACTGGAGCGCTCCCGATTAATGGCATACTTGCCAATGCCCAACATCATTAAATAAGGAGCATGCGGTCTGGCCATTCGATATATCCATGTTTTTTCAGTTTCGCTTGTACTTGCAGCTCCTTCCAAAAACCCATTGGACAACACTTCATAATCCTTATCGAAAGTAACCGCAACTGTAGTTGATATTTTATCCGACATATCATCAAACATGGGCACCCAGTGTCTGTTGTCTATGCCCTGCCCTTGTGTCCAAATCTGTTTTCTGCACCGGCCGGTCGGATCGTCCCAGCCAATAAAGTAGATTCCTTTTCTTGGGGTTGCTGTGTACTCTATCGTTAGAGTATATGTGGATCCTAATGCTAAAGTAGAATCAAAGCGAAAAACTATTCCAGCTTTTTTGGCGGTAAAGTTGGCGGGTTGGCCCTGAAAAACAGCATCGACAATCGTTAAATTAATCCCATCCAAATACAGACTATCCACATTGCTGCGCAGGGCTTTAAAGGTATGAATGACTGTTCCGATAACCTTTCCAGAATCTGGTACAAAACTTAATTGCAAATTCATTTCTTGAAAATCGACGAATCGCTCCCTCGGAAAACGATTGACGTCGTCTAAATAACAAAGCGTATCCTGCGCTTTTAAAGGCACATTTGCATAAAGAATTAGTAAGAGAATAATAACCTTTTTCATTCTAAGCTTTTATTATTTGATTTATTACCGCCAGCCAAACTGTTTATTAGAGATAAAATAAAACTCAATAACAATGCCCACCAAAAGCCGTCAATTTCAAAACCATCCACCGCCCAATCGGCTAGCAGCAATATCGAAGCATTAATTGCAAACAGAAACAAACCAAAGGTCAATATCGTTGCAGGGATGGTAAGCACAATCAATAACGGTTTTAACACCGTATTAAAAACTGACAAGACCACAGCTACCACCAAGGCGGTTAAAAATGCGTCAATATGAACACCTGGTAAAAGGTAGGAACCCAATACAACTGCTACTGAAGAAATGAGAATTCTAGTTATCCAATTCATAATGTTTTCGATTTAAATAGGGGCTGCTGCTTGCATCAAGTAACCACAAATTAATGCGCCATAGGTTCCAAATGCATAACCCAATACTGCTAGTAACACACCAACAGGAGCTAATGATGGATGGAATGCTGCTGCTACAACCGGAGCGCTTGCCGCACCACCAATATTCGCTTTTGAACCCACCGCCAAAAAGAAGAAAGGTGCCTTTATAATTTTTGCAACAGCAACTAGCAGAATTACATGCACCAACATCCAAGTTAAGCCCACTAAAAATATGGCTGGGTTGTCAAAAATGGCCATTACATTCATTTTCATGCCAATACTGGCCACCAGGATATAAATAAATACCGAACCAATCTTAGATGCACCAGCGCCCTCATAATTTCTTGCTTTTGTAAAACTCATTACAATCCCAAAAGTTGTTGCAAGGACAATCAGCCAGAAAAAACCCGAACCCAAACTAAAAGTTTCCGCCAAATACGGGGCATTTTCCTTTATTAGCGGCGCAATAATATTAGACAACATGTGCGCCAACCCAGTGAATCCCAATCCTATACCTAGAATAACTATTAGGTCAGTAAAAGACGGAATACGCGCTATTTTTTGACTGAACTCGTGCATGTGATTTTTAAGCGTTTCTACAGAGCTGGCGTCTGCTTTAAAAAAGGCATCAATCTTTTTTGATTTACCAACTCCAAGGAGCAAAAAGAACATCCAGACTTCTGCCACAATAATGTCCACCGTTATCATCATGGAATACATACTTCCCGAAATCAAATTCTTATCGCCCTCTTTAAAGATTTCAAACATCGCAGCTTGATTTGCGCCGCCACCAATCCAGCTACCGGCAACAGTTGTCATGCCTCTCCAAACCTCACTCGGCTCTGCCCCACCAACGACATCTGGAGCTATTGCAGAAAACAACAAAATGGCTAAAGGACCGCCAATTACCACCCCAATGGTTCCCGTAAAAAACATAATCAACGCCTTGGGGCCAAGTTTAAATACCTCTTTCAAATTTATGCTGAGCGTAAGTAATATTAAACTGGCTGGCAACAGGTACCGAGAAGCAACAAAATAGATTTTAGAACTTCCAATAAAAGGGTGAATGAGTTCGTGGTCGATCTCGTTAATCAAGATAAAGTTTTTAAAATCTTTAAAAGTAGTGATACCGGAAACCTCGTAACCATTATCAGCTAAAACGGCTAGTGCCGCGGACATATCTATCCATTTTGGCGATATTATTC
>CBFIBQ010000002.1:0-223719 GCA_965660875.1 Salibacteraceae bacterium
TTATGTGTTTAGTTTAAATGATTACAGGAATAGTGACCAATGTCGTATTGCTGCTTTTGATAAAGACTTCAAACTCATTGGAGAAAAACGGGATAAGCACATTTCAATTATTCATGCAAATGATAAAGGAATAATCTATAACACAGATATAGGAACTCGAATATACCCTAGATACCAACTCCAGCAATTAGGTTGGGACTTTAAACCTCTATGGAATGTTTCTGGGGATTCAGGCGAGGTTACTTCAATTCGGCAAAGAGGGATTATATCAATTGGTTCAAACTTTTGTTTCTTTTCTCATCACATTGACTCAAATTATAAATGGCTTGATGAGGCAATATTAATTTATAATTATTCAGGAATTAAAGTAAGAGAATGTCGTTATTCTTTGAATCCTGGTTTTTATTTATTACCTAATAGGCCAACAAATGATGCTGGAGTGTTAATGAAAGTATCACACCCAGGCAAGGACGGCATTGCTGGCGAGTTCGTAAAAACCGACTCACTCGGCTTAGTCTACAACACCGACATTATTTGCGATTGCAAAGACTTTAACGTTGGGGTTAGTGAACCGAAACCAAAACCATTGGCAGTAAAGTTGTTTCCAAACCCAGCTAATGACAAAATAAATGTGCTGCTTTCGCACCAGCAAAAAGCCAGTATAACATTGCGTAATTTAAACGGTCAAGTTGTGCATATTCAGCAGGCAGCACTTAACAGTAATATAGTAGATATTAGCACCCTCGAGGCTGGGGTCTATATAGTAGAGATAGAGTCTAGTTCGGGTAGTGAGGTGCTTAAGTTTGTGAAACAATGAGGTGGTCAGTTTTTCTTGCTATAGTTCTTTGTTCGTATTCATTGTTAGGGCAGTCTGTTACCTTCTTTACTCAAAACCAAAACGATTTTGGTGGTGATAAAATATTTCATGAATTTTTGCATGAATTTCCAGAAGGAGGTTTCGTTTCTGGCTATCAGGTGGACTATCGCACACAGAAAAGGCTAGCTTATGAGTACTTTAATGAAAATGGGAATTTTGTAAAAAAGTTTTTCCCCAGTTTACCATACGGTAATCCGCAAATTGGGTTTACGCAAGCATTTAAAAATAAACAAGTATTTGTAAGTGGTGTGGGGGAAACCGCTAACGGAAACCGACGATTTAGTTATTGTTTTGATAGTACGGGAGCAGTGCAATGGTCGTTTAATGATTCAATGACCATCAATATTATTTATGAAGAAACGGAAACCAATTATTTTGCTCAGTTGCATTCGTCTAAAGATACAGGAAACGTAGTTAGTGGAAGTAATTTGGTTAGAATTAATAGGGAAGGGCACATTACTTGGGCCAAACCTTTTAATGATTTATATCAACAGATTCTATTAGATACAGGACCTGCCACCTCTTTGGTTATGGGTATTAAGTTGTTTAATGACAAATACATATTTCATTTAGTAAATAGAAGCTCTTTTGAATATAATAAAATTGCCATATTTAATAAAGGCTTTCAATTGGTAGCAGAACAAAGAATAAATAACCTAAATTATTTTTTACCAACACAATCAGGTATTACGCATGATGAAAAAGTAGGAAGCACAGCCTACCCTAGATACAAGATTAATTTTTTGGATTGGGATTTAGAGACAAAATGGGTTTTTAACTCAGATAGCGGGGAGGTTAATTACTTGAATAATGGAGGCCTTACGTCAATTGGTAGAAATTTTTGCTTCCATAGTACACATAAAGATTCTTCTTATAAATGGAAGGATGAAGCAATGATCTTTTACAATTTTAAAGGCGATAAAGTTAGGGAATGTCGATATGAGTTTAAAACAGCTTTTCAATATGTAGCTAGACAATCTACAATAGATGGTGGATTGATATTTTACGGCCGACCTGCGGAATGGTATCAATTTAAGGTCGGAATATTCAAAACCGACTCACTCGGCTTAGTTTACAACACCGATATTATTTGCGACTGCAAAGATTTTAATGTTGGGGTTAGTGAACAGTCACCAAAACCATTGGTAGTAAAGGTATTCCCAAACCCTGCAACCGATAAAATCAACGTGTTGCTCTCGCACCAGCAAAAAGCCACCATTACCTTACACAATTTAAATGGCCAAATAGTACATACTCAGCAGGCTGAGCTTAACAGTAATATAGTAGACATTAGCATGTTTGAGGCAGGGGTCTATATAGTAGAGGTAGAGTCTAGTTCGGGTAGTGAGGTGCTTAAGTTTGTGAAGCAGTAGCAAATTTTTTGTGTTTTAAACTGAATCAAAACTTCGCTCAGTAAACCATCCTTTTCCTGTTAATTTAATGTTGATAAATACGGGGTATTTTGTCCTGCAAAGCCGCATTCCAACACCCTTAAAAAATATCTTTGTGTAAAGTGGCTGAAATCCCTATAAATACTGGATGTACAGCACGTTTTTATACCAAAGATATTTAGCTTATTTATGAGTGAGAAAAAGAACGATTACGGCGCCGGAAATATTCAGGTGCTTGAAGGACTAGAAGCGGTACGAAAAAGACCTGCGATGTACATCGGTGATGTGGGTGTGCGCGGTTTGCACCATTTGGTTTATGAGGTGGTAGATAACTCAATTGATGAGGCGCTTGCTGGGCATTGTAATAACATTGATGTTTGGATAAACGAAGACAACTCCATTTCTGTAAAAGATGATGGTAGAGGTATACCGGTTGACTATCACGAGAAAGAGCAAAAATCTGCACTTGAAGTGGTAATGACCGTGCTCCACGCCGGTGGTAAGTTCGATAAAGATACCTATAAGGTTTCTGGTGGATTGCACGGTGTTGGGGTTTCTTGTGTGAACGCACTTTCTATCAAATTGATTGCTGAAGTGCACCGTGATGGTAAAAAATACATTCAGGAATATTCAACGGGTATTCCAAAAGCTCCGGTAGAGGAGGTTGGACCAACAGATAAACGTGGTACAATAGTTACCTTCTGGCCAGATACCTCCATATTTGAGACCATTGTTTACAACTATGAAACGCTGGCAAATAGAATGCGCGAGTTGGCGTACTTGAATAAAGGAATCAACATTTCTATATCGGATAAACGCAACTTGGATGAAGACGGAAACCCATTGGGTGACAATTTTCACTCAGAGGGTGGACTTAAAGAGTTTGTCACTTTCTTAGACGGAACAAGAAACCAAATCATCGACGATGTAATCTACATGGACGGCGAGAAGTCGGGTATTCCGGTAGAGGTGGCTATGGTGTATAACGATACCTACTCGGAGAATATCCACGCCTACGTAAACAACATCAACACGCACGAGGGCGGAACGCACTTGGCTGGTTTTAGAAGAGGGCTTACAAATACCTTGAAGAAGTTTGCTGACGAATCTGGAATGCTTCAAAAATTGAAGTTTGAGATTAGCGGTGACGATTTTAGAGAAGGACTTACAGCCGTGGTTTCGGTAAAAGTGCAAGAGCCACAATTCGAGGGTCAGACAAAAACCAAATTGGGTAACCGTGAAGTAACGGCTCCCGTTTCGCAGTCGGTTAGCGAAATGCTTCAGAACTATTTGGAGGAGCACCCAAAAGATGCTCGAACAATTGTTCAGAAAATTATTTTGGCAGCGCAAGCACGTAACGCAGCCAAAAAAGCGCGTGAAATGGTGCAGCGTAAAACCGTTTTAGGTTCGAACAGCTTGCCTGGTAAATTGGCGGATTGCTCAGAACGCGACCCAGAGAAATGCGAAATATACCTAGTAGAGGGAGATTCGGCGGGTGGAACAGCCAAGCAGGGTAGAGATCGAGTTTTTCAGGCTATCATGCCCCTAAGAGGTAAGATTTTGAACGTGGAGAAAGCCATGCCACACAAAATCTTTGAAAATGAAGAGATTAAAAATATTTACACCGCACTCGGAGTAAAAGTTGGAACCGAAGAAGATGAGCGTGCATTGAACCTAGAAGGTTTGCGTTACCACAAGATCATTATCATGTGTGATGCCGACGTTGATGGTTCGCATATCGCTACATTGATTCTAACCTTCTTTTTCCGTTTTATGAAGCCATTGGTTGAAAATGGATATATCTACATTGCAACTCCGCCGCTTTACTTGGTGAAGAAGGGAGCAAAAGAGCAATACTGCTGGAGTGATGATGAGCGCGACAAAATGATTGGCGAGTTCAAAGGTGCGGGTAACGAAAGCTCTGTAAAAGTGCAGCGTTACAAAGGTCTTGGAGAAATGAACGCGGTTCAATTGTGGGATACCACTATGAACCCCGATTTCAGAACCTTACGTCAAGTATCGATAGAATCTGCTGCTGAAGCAGATCGAGTATTCTCCATGCTTATGGGAGACGAAGTGCCACCGCGTAGAGAGTTTATTGAAAAGAACGCCAAATATGCGAATATCGACGTTTAATAAATTGATTTTTAATTGTGTTGAAAAGCCCTGCTCAAATTTGTTGAGTGGGGCTTTTTGTTTGGGAGTATTGGGGAAGTGGTCGGGTTGTTCTCTTAGTTTTAGTTGTGCGCTAATCCAGATAAAGCCGAAGTTATTTTTTAATTGATACTACGGTAACCAATTTGTCTGAGTGGTACATTGCTGCAGGAGAGATGACTTTTTCGTCCATGGGAATGGTGTTTCCATAACGCGCTTTCATTATAGTTTGCACCCGTTCATGGCTCAAGTCAAAGTCAGCAAGGCGCTCCAGTTGTCCAATTTCGATGTTGGTAGCTTGTTTGTACATTTTCCAAACCAATTCAGAGCAATAGATCTTCTCGTCCGACCACTCAAAGTGAATGTCGTAGGGTTTTCCTTTAAACTGTTCTCCAATTTGTTTCATTTTGGTCAAGTTATCAGGAGTAAGTACCTGATCAGCGTTTTTCAGTCTCTTAATTACGTAGTGTCCGTCTTTACCTCGTTGGATCCAATTTTTAAGAGGCGTCAATTTTACCGGCTGAACTGCCTCATAAACGAAAAACTGTCCATCATTTTCGTAAATGATGCCCATATGGCTGTATTTTGAGCCCGTTGCCAGTTGTATCGCTTTACTTTGGTTAGAGGTGGAGGTCTGAAAAATTATGTCTCCATTTTTAAGTTGATTTCCCAGCTTGGAATGCTCCGTTGGAAGATCTTCATGTTGAAGCCCTTTTGCAAACGGGTACATACCAGTGCCCCAATACACCAGCAGCGCTAAAATTCCAAGGGTAGCAAGGGTTAGGAGTATTTTCTTCATTCGGTATTTGATGTTCGTGCTAGCCACCTATGCACGATGGCAGCCTTTTGGCATCTACTGTATATTTTTTTGTGTTTGCGTTTTTTCCTTTATTACAACAATAAAACAGAGCACCGATGAAACCAAAGTAAAGGCAGTTCCAAGAATCAGTTCTATAGTACTTTCTGCAAATAGGTTACCTACGGTATTCAAGGCAAAAAAAACTGCAAAAACCCAAATAAGGACATTTACGAATCTGTTTTTTATTCCTTTTTTAAGCTGTCTGTATTTTACTGCCAAAACAGACAGAATAAAAGCGTTCATCAGTATTGAAAATGCTTCAAATGTTTTCATTTCCTCAACAGAGTTTAGCTTTCCTGCCCATACTTTATCGTAAGGAATGCACTCGGTAAAAATCAATAAGTGAAACACGAGCACTATTCCTAGCAGGACAAAGAGTATAGATAGTGCGGTTTTTTTATTCATAACTACATGCTTTTATGGATTCTAACGGTCCAGCAAAACTACTTTTTAATGCAGTTTAGGTTTCCTAAGTTCGTGACGTTTTTTATTTCATTTTATCAGGATTTTTTCCAAGTTTCTTTGGTTCGGAAGATATACGTCTCTCCAACTTTTTAATATCCTCTTCTGCTGGTAGTTCTTCTGGTTTAATCCCTCTTTTTAATAAAATGTCTCTAACACCTCTATTGTTGGTTATGTGCTCGGCCGAAATTTGTCTTTCAGAACGCAAACCCTTTTCCTTTGTATTAAACACAGTAATCTCTGTGGCAAAGTCTTTTGCTTTTATTGTAATTGTTGGCAAGAAGTCAGCTAGAGCCCTGCCTTTTGGTACTCCAAGTAAATTTTTCATTTGCTGGGTAGATTTCCCAAAAAGAGCACGGTCGCCTTTACTTCTTATCAGACCAAAATTTTTGTCATTTCCCGTTTGTTCATAAATCAATTCTGAAAGCTCCTTTTCTGACAAAGTCAATTTTTGTCTTGCTTGAAGTCTCTCCCAATCTTTAATTCTCTGTTCAATTACTTCAAGCTTCCTTGTCTGCACGGCAAAATAATTTTGTGCAAAGGCTATTGGTTCCTTTCGTGGGTCTCCATTTTGAGCAATTAGATAACAAGCGTATCTTGTCAACATAATATCCTCAATCTCTCTTTCACTTCCTGAACCAAGTTTGACCATTTTGTTGACGTCAACAAAATGGTCCGATATGCTATTATCAGTGGCTTCACAAGAAGTTTTGGCTTTAACAATTACTTTTTGGAAATTACGCCATTCAGAATATCCTAATAAATGCTGAATGTCTCTCGCAAACCAAAATTCAATTCCGTTTTCAGTTGTCTGTGAATGGTCTTCGAATGTGTTGGAGAGTGATTTAATTATATCTGATTTCATTTTTCTGAATCTATTTTGGTTTTTCCTAATTTCTTTAAAAGTTCTTTTTGTTCAATTTCCTTTTTTAAAACCTCATTTTAATATCCTATTACGCGCAGTTGGTCTGGCTTTGATTTCCAGAATTTGGTTTTAGTTAGGTAATAGAATCCAGATAACAATCCTAAAAAACAGGAAAATGTTAAAAATAATGAGAGCGCGAAATCACTGCCGTGTCCAAATATACGATTAGATAAATCATGATAAAACCACAAGCTAAAAATTACAGCACAAGCCAATAGAATAATCAAATGGATATATCCAAAATTATCGTTGTATTATTTTTCATAAGTTTTTCTTTTTTCGAATGCACCCCAACGTTTTGGCTAAACTACTTTTCAATGCAATCAAGGCTTCCTATGTCCGTCCTTGGTTTTATTTAATATACAAGGTATAGAAAGTAAGCCCCTTTCTAGACTTAGCAGTCTTATTGTCGTTTGAGATTTTCCATATGTCATGAAACTCAACCTCACCTTCATTTGAAATTAACCGGATCTTGTTATTCTCGATTTGGTAGGTTCCGCTAACTTTTATTACCTCAGAACTGATGGATAAATCCTGATAGGTAAATGTGTAGTCCTTGTTTAGCCTAAGTTCAATTTGAGCGGGATCGTTTTCAGCAACACCATAGGTCACGTTAAATCCATTGTGCTTTAAGCTTGTAAAAGCAGAACAAATTGAAATAATCCATACTGCCATGCTGAGTTTAATAATTGTCTTCATATGCTTTGTTTTACGGTTTACTTTTTAAGTCACTGTTAACGTTCCGGCTAAGAAACGTAGGGGATTTCGAGCTGCGTTATAACGACCGATACAAGAACAAAGTAAGGAAATCCACTGTTTCGGGCTGCACTGCAACCCCTATGTTTTCTTAGCCATTGTTGGCGGTAGTTATTTTTTAATTCTTATCGCTTTGGCAGGCCAATATGACCTAGGGTCGTCAACATCGTATATCTCAACTACACCTTGTTCTTTCAAGATATTTGCCAACGCATAACTGGGGCCATATCCATACCCTTTATTTCCTAGAATCACTGTTATAAATGATTTAAGGCCGACATAATTCATGTTTGGTTTATGTTTTATGGAGTTTTCCGCTCTTTCAAGTTCATTTAAAAATTGTTCTTCTGAGATTACGTCAAAATTATCATACTCCTTTTCATACCCTTCTAGGTCGATTTTCCCAACCACCTTAACACCGGGTGAATCTGTTTCAGATTCTGAAGATTTTTCTTCTCGGATATTCTCTCTTATTGCAACTTGCTCTTCTATTGAGAACTTGAAATCATCAATCTTAGATTCGGCATTAAGTATGGTCTCCTTTAGTTCTTTGTGTAATTTGTTCGTAGCGTCCAAATCTTCTTGAACAAATAAGTTGTTGTGAGCAACCTTGTTACGGATTTTGAATAGCTGCTTCCATTTTTTGTCGAAATCTTTATCTTTAAAGTTCTCCTTGAAAAACCGATTATAATTACTGTCCAAATCCCCTTTCAATTTTTCTAACTCTTCGAGTGTATTGATCTCAACTAGACTTTCAGCAAGATTCTGAGGTCTATTAAAACCTAGTTTGTGTTTATATATTATCTCGCCTAAATCGTCAAAATCAATTAGAGTTAGGTCAGTTTGGACAATGTTGGAAAAAACTGTCTCATTTCCATTTCGAATTTTGGTCTTGTCAATTACTTTATCTGGTACGGCCTTTTTCCACCAATCAAGACCAATTTTTTGTGTAAAAAATTTGGAGATATACCTTCTCAACAAATTCTCTAATTCATTAATTAAAGGGTATGCTTGATTTGAAATTTCTGTTGACACATCATCAGTCAGAATTCTTATATGTTCGAATGCAAGTCTATTTCTAAGGTGAATAATAAAAGGATATCTGAATCTTTCGATTTTAGAAAAGTCTTTCGATTTGGCTTTAATAAGAAAACCTGCTTCAATCAAATCATAAAGAGTGGAAGAAGTGTCAATTGGTTTAATTCTTAGTTTCAAATCACCATCTGAAATTGAGTATTCGTCTTGTTTGTTATCTTCTTTGGCATCATCCCAAAGCTTCTCTGTTGACATCAGTCCGTAAACCAAACTCTTAGGTGAAAGAATTTCACTTTTTCCATTTGGGTCAATTATCAAAACTTCAAATGAATATTCTTTTTTCATGTCTTTTTGTTTTAATTACCGCCAACTATTGGCTATAAGCACTTTTCCGTTTATAAATGGATACAACTATTTAAAAATACATCAGCCCAACTGCTCCTGCCGCGCTGTTTTGCGCCATAAAGTTAGACTTTGTGTAAAACTAAACGGAGCACAGCGGTATTAAATTCTTGGGTTACTGGTTTTGGTAAAGTCTGAATCGCTGGCATTGCCCGTGTTTACCGTTGCTATGGGCTCAAACAGCAGCACTTCCACTTCTTCTTCCGCCACCGGTTTGTGCAGGGTTCCTTTCGGAATAATGGCGATCTCACCTGGTCCCAGCGATAAGGTTTTACCTTCAAGCTCAATTTTCAATTGACCTGAAATCACTTGAAACAATTCGTCTTCGTGCTCGTGTTGGTGCCAAACAAATGCACCTTTCAGTTTGGCCAACAGCACCTTTTGGCCGTTGAGTTCGCCTATGAGTTTTGGAGACCAATGCTCTTTGAATGTTGATAGCTTTTCCTTTAGATTTATTACTTCCATAGTTTTTGCTTAAAGTATATCGCATAAAAAAGGCCCTCATTGCTGAGAGCCTTAACTATCTGTTTCACAAAGCTTATTTCGCTTTGCTTTTTGCTTCTTTTGCGGGCGATACAAATTTTGTTTTTACACACTCTCCAAGAATAATTACTTCTTTCGTTCTGGTGTATTCTTCAATTGCAGCCTTCATATCTTTTTCGGTATCTCTTCGGATTTTAATACCCGATTTTGAACCTTTATTTCTTACTTCTAAATACCAGCCATCTTTGAGGCTTTTCGGTTTTGTAGGAGGTCTTCCCATAACAATTAATCTCTTTTTCTTTTAGTTAAATACAATAGTTCATTGTCTATACAAGCGAATATATTGAAATATCCGATAACAGCAAGAATTCTGCTTGAATATTAGGTTTTTTTGAGGTTCAGTTGCTACTGTCTGCATCCAAATCGGCATAAAAGCCCAAATCTTTTTGAGTCAAGAGTTTTGTGAGCAGCGCAATTTGGCCTACGTGATAACTCAAATGTTCGGTGACGTGCACACAAACCGATACACCGGTTAATTCAAATCCTTGAATCCGGTACACTCTCCGGAGCTGGTCTTCGGATAGGTTTTTTATGACAATTTCAGTTTCTTTGATTGTATCCGAAATTATATTAAACAACTCGGTTGAATTGTGCGTATGGTCTGCGGTGAACTCTTCTGCTCGGTTGCGCTGGTCTGCAGATTCCGTAAGTCCAGCAATGGCGTATTGTCGAATGTTTCCGCTCAAATGCAGCAGCAACACCCCAACAGAGTTGGTAACGCTATGGTGTTTTACCCATACCTCATCTTCAGAAAGCAGTGCAAGACAACTTTCTATTTTGGTCAAACTCTCCTGCATTCGACCAATAATTTCATTTTTAAATTCGAGTATCATTTCACTAAAGCCTCTTGTACAACATGCGTATCGGTGTATTGCCTAAAATGGGTAATGCGCCCTTCATTTAAGGTGTATATGTGTACAAGTGGAGCTTCCATATACTTTTCGGCCGCTCTACTTTTTCCTTTGTAGTACCCCAGTACAAATACTCGATTGTCCACTGCAATAAACTCTTGGGGTACGGCACCCCAGCCCTTCCAATGTTTCGGGAATTGGCCAAATACGTTTTTAAAAACCGATGCAGTTCCAACGTATTTGCCACCATTTGGAAACCCTTCCATTTGTTGCCACTCAATATCGGGGTGAAAAAGTTCCGCAATTTTTTCACCTTCGCCTTCCTTAAAATAGGCGTATAAGTTTTCTATGATTTTTTTATTCGTATCCATAATCCCAAAGGTAAATCAAGTGCTGGGTTCTAGTGGTCCAAAAAGAAAGGCTTAACTTCGCGGATATAACTTGTGTAGCTATGAAAAAGGAAAAGGTTTTTGTGAAGATAAAGTCCGAGATTGCTGCGGGAACTCGTGGGGCTAGCCTCGGCGTTGAGGCAATGGAAATTGCAGCTATAAACGATAAAAACACCTTGTTTAAGGAGGTGGAATCCGTACACTTGGAGGATCAAAACCACCTACTGCACGAGCCTATCGACACACCCAATGCCATTCGAATTGAAGGATTGAAAAAAGTCTTGGAAACGCTGATGAACGGCGTTAAATCTCAGCTTGAGAAAGGAAAGTTTCCTATTGTACTCTCGGGCGATCATTCCAATGCAGCAGGAACCATTGCTGGTGTTAAAGCCGCCAACCCAGACAAAAGGGTAGGGGTGATTTGGGTGGATGCACACGGGGATTTGCATACTCCATATACCACACCGTCTGGAAACATGCACGGTATGCCCGTAGCGATTTCTTTAGGGGCAGACAACCTTAAAAACCAGATCAACGACATATCAGAAAAAGAAAAAACGATTTGGAATGAGCTAAAAAAATTGGGGGGCATTCAGCCAAAAATTGAACCTAAAGATGTGGTGTTTTTTGCGGTTAGAGATACCGAAGCGCCAGAAGATAATTTAGCGATAGAACAGGGCATTAAAAACTATAAAGTAGAGGAAATACGCTACCGTGGAATTGATGTATGCCTTAAGGAAGCAGAAGAAAGCTTGAGCCATTGCGATATCATATACATCAGTTTTGATGTAGATAGTATGGATTGTGATTTAGTTTCTTATGGCACTGGAACACCGGTTCAGAAAGGATTGGATGAGGAAGAAGCCTTTACCATTCTCCAACATTTTTTGAGCCTGGATAAAACCGCTTGTATTGAGTTTGTTGAAATAAACCCGCTATTGGATAATAAAGGAAATAAAATGGCTGAGACAGCCTTCAAGGTGTTAAAGCGCTTGCTTAGTTGATGTCAACCTGATTTCCATCCTATAATTTACCAGCGTGCAGTTTCCTATATTCTGCTGTAATTTTTCGACAGTCTTAAAACCTTTTGACTCAAAAAAGGGTTTGGCGGTGACACTGGATAGGGTGTACATGTTCTCCTGCCTAAGAGTATTGGCCTTTTTTTTTAAGCGTGCATACATTTCAGACGCAATGCCTGTGCGCGCGTAATTGGGGTGCACAAACAGGAAGTCAATATATGTTCCGTCCAATAAGGAGGCAAAGCCAAGGAGTTTTTCTTCATTTACGGCAAGAATAAAGTGTTGATTTGCAATTGCTTCTTGTATTCTCTTGGGGCGGTTTATTCGATTCGACCAAGCTTCGATTTGTTCTTGGCTGTAATGTGCACTACTTATATTTCGAATGGAATATTGCGCAAGGTCAATAATACAGTGGATATCATTTTTAGATGCAATACGAAAATCCATGCCTCAAATTTATGGTCTTTTATAACTTTGGTGATTCATAACTTTTGGTTATGAATAGGATAAATAATATAAATAATTTCAAATGAAAAAATCATCACATTTTCGCATCAAATTTTAGAAGGAATGAAGACAGTTACAGTAGCACACGGAGACGGAATAGGACCAGAAATAATGGACGCTACATTGCGTATCATTAAAGCGTCTGGAGCAAACGTTGAGTTCGACGAAATACAAATCGGAGAACAAGTATATCTTGACGGTAACA
Organism: Salibacteraceae bacterium; assembly: GCA_965660875.1. Taxonomy (GTDB): domain Bacteria; phylum Bacteroidota; class Bacteroidia; order Flavobacteriales_G; family Salibacteraceae; genus UBA6770. The sequence goes on from CBFIBQ010000002.1 coordinate 12,376, forward strand.
CTTCAGGAATTACAGATGAAGCATGGGAAAGCATTAGAAAAAACAAAGTGTTTTTAAAAGCGCCCATCACTACTCCACAAGGTGGGGGATACAAAAGTTTAAATGTAACCATGCGTAAGACCTTAGGGCTTTATGCAAACGTAAGACCTTGTATCAGTTTACACCCTTTTGTACAAACCAAACACCCAAAAATGGATGTGGTAATTGTACGAGAAAACGAAGAGGACTTATACGCTGGCATTGAGCATCAACAAACTGATGATGTGGTGCAGTGTTTAAAGTTGATCAGTCGACCAGGTTCTGAAAAAATCATTCGATACGCGTTTGAGTACGCACGTCATTTTGGAAGAAAAAAAGTTACCTGTTTTTCAAAGGACAATATCATGAAACAAACCGATGGCTTGTTTCACAGCATATTCAACGAGGTAGCTAAAGAATATTCAGATATTGAAAACGAGCACTGGATTGTGGATATAGGCGCTGCTAAATTGGCGGATACTCCAGAGGCATTTGATGTGATTGTAATGCAAAACCTTTACGGTGACATTTTATCTGACGTAGCGGCACAAATAACGGGTTCTGTTGGTTTAGCAGGATCTTCAAATATTGGGGAGAGTTCAGCTATGTTTGAGGCTATTCACGGATCTGCTCCTGACATTGCCGGGAAAAACATAGCGAATCCTTCAGGTCTTTTGAGGGGAGCTATTATTATGCTCAACCACATCGGAGAAGGTGAAGCAGCAGCAAAAATTGAAAAAGCTTGGTACAAAACGATTGAAGACGGTACACATACGCCAGATATTTATCGAGAAGGTTCAAGCAAGCAAAAAGTAGGTACCAGAGAATTTGCCGATGCGGTAATCGCTAATTTGGGTCAAGAACCTACTCAGCTAAAGGTAAACGAGGCGTCAGCAAAAGAAGCATTCAAATTGCCCAAGTTGGCAGAGAGACCAAGAGCTGAAAAAGTGTTGGTAGGTGTGGATGTGTTTGCTGATGACGCAGATAAAAACCCAGATGAGGTAGCCAAAAGAATTCAAACCTTGGAACACAAGGACATTGAATTGTTGATGATTACCAACAGAGGCGTGAAGGTTTGGCCAAATGGTTTTGAAGAAACCTACTGTACGAACCATTGGAGATGCAGATTTATGCCTAAAAATGGCGGTACAATATCCAAAGCAGATGTTGTGCAGTTGCTGAGTAATGCAGTTGAAAATGGAGTTGACGTAATAAAAACAGAGAACTTGTATGAGTTCGACGGTAAGAAAGGTTACTCCTTAGGTCAAGGACAATAAAAGTTTTTCGTTATGAAGTTGAAATTAATAGTCACCTTTTTTTTAGCAATAGCATTTGGTGTTGCAGGAATTTTGGAATTGGACAAATCGTTAACACATTTATGGTATGCCGTAAGTGTGATGAATCTTGGTCTAATTTGTAAGTGGGTATTTGATTACAACTTGGCAGGAAAACAAATCATTGATTTTAACGCATTCACTGCGAAGCGAGAAATGAGAGAAGAGGCTAGAAATTAACCTCCCTTTATAAAATTGCACGGTGCAAGACAAAGGGCTAATAAGTAATTATTAGCCCTTTTTTTATAGGTGTTTTTTGGGTAAAGGTGTTGATTCCATTACTCAAAAGGAATCTGATCTAGAATATAGGATATTGCCTCAATTCGAGCGTTCGATTTTTGATTGGCATCGATGATTTTCCAGGGAGCATGATCTGTATGGGTATGTTCAAACATGCGCTCCTTGTAACTACTGTATTCGTCCCATAGTTCTTGAGCACGTTCATCTACCGGCGTTATTTTCCAGCGTTTCAACGGGCTATTTTTTATTTCGTCAAATCGCCGCTTTTGTTCCTCTTTTTTGATAGAGAAATAGAGTTTAATCAGGTAGGTGTCCGAATCAATAAGCATTTTTTCAAATGCGTTGACTTGATCCATAAAAACTTCGTATTCCTTTTGGGTACAAAACTCGTGAACGGGCTCTACCACCGCACGGTTGTACCAGCTTCTATCAAAGAACACAATTTCACCAGGCTTGGGCAGTTCGTTGATGTAACGCTGAAAAAACCACTGCTTTTTTTCGTCAGAGGTGGGTATGTCTAAGGCTATTATGCGATACTGCCTAGGGTTTATGTATTCGGTTATTCTGCGAATTGCGCCCCCTTTTCCAGCAGCGTCTCTACCTTCAAAAACAACCACTATTTTCTTGTCGTTTTCAATGGCCCAATTCTGCAGCTTAATCAACTCCTCTTGCTTCTTTTTCAGTTCTTCAATATATGTGGCTGTCTGAATTGCTTTTTTCAAGTTTACTTTCTTGCTTTTAAGCAAGGCGTGTAGGCCAACTTTCGTATTCAGCAATTTAACCGCTTCTTCAGATAATGCTATTTTACTCATAATACTTTTGTTAAATGTCAATTTGTACGGCGCTTCTATGGTAACGCATGATAACATTTGGGTCCGGCATTAGTGTCGCTTTTGAGCTGCCTTTTCCGTCGTAATCAAATTGCGCTAACACGTGCCGCATACTCTCCAGTCGAGCCTCTTTCTTGCTATTGGTTTTTACAATAATCCACGGGCTAAAATTGGTGTGGGTTTTACTAAACATTTGTTCCTTGTAATGTGTGTATTTGTCCCATAATTTTTGTCCCTCCATATCTACCGGACTAAACTTCCAGACTTTTAAAGGATTTTCCATTCTGGAGTCAAAGCGTTTTTTCTGTTCGTCCTTTGAAATGGAAAACCAGAACTTGATAATTTTCACATTATCTTCATAAAGCAAGTGCTCAAACTCTGGAACCTGAACCATAAATTGGTCGTACTGCTCCTTTGTGCAAAAACCCATTACCGGCTCCACCACAGCGCGATTGTACCAACTTCGGTCAAAAAACACAATTTCTCCTGGGTTGGGTAATTTTTGAATGTATCTTCTAAAATACCACTGACCTTGTTCTACTTCAGTAGGTTTTGTAAGTGCAACTACTCTGGAGCTTCTCGGGTTTAAGTGCTCTTTAAACCGCTTTATTGAACCGCCTTTTCCCGCTGCGTCTCTGCCTTCAAAAATTACAGCAACGCGCATTTTATTTTTTACTACCCACTTTTGTAGGGTTACCAATTCAGATTGGAGTTCATGTAACTCGGCCTCGTACTCTAACTTTTTTATTACTTTTTTTACCGAAATATTTTCTTGTTCGGCAATTGCTAACAAGTCCTTGCGTGTTTTAGCAGATGTTAGATGCTCTTTAGTAAAACCCATAGATTCCATTTAATTTTTTAAAGCGCTACGCATGTTGCACTTCGTGCTACCAAATTAGGTTAGAAGAGCATTTTATTTTATGACATATGTTCGTTTGGTAACTGCGATCGGTTATTAAATGAGTCATACGTTAAGGTTTTGGGTTGATCAGATGATTGTTCAACGAGAAACCGCAACAACTGCTTCCACCGCGTATGATGCGCAATGGACTGCTCCCAAGAGTAAATATACTAGGCTATTTATGGTTCTACATACCTAGCCAGTTTATACAAATTACTTTTAGGTCCAAGTGAATCGGCTTCAGCTTTGAGTCGACCATTCAACGAAGATAAACATTAGGACAGCTGCTAAAAATCTTACAGGCAGCGAGCTGTTTGCGCATTAGTAATTCTTAAAAGACAAGCCTTTGTGCATGGACTTTACCAGCCCATCCGCCAAACCTAATTTTGGAACATGAATCCCAGCACTTTTGGACCATTTCATTACTTGTTGGAATATTTTACCGGCATGAATGATAACATCAGCACGGTCGGGGTGTAACTTATAGTGCATCATACGTTCCTCATAGGTCAGCTGGTTGAGGTGTCCAACCACTTCTTTTAATTCAGAGTAGTTGATAGCTTGCCAATCGCTTTTGCCCAAGATTTTATAGATTTTATTGATATTACCCCCTGAACCGATAATATCTAATTGGGGGTGATTGGCAATAATGGAGGTAATCCAATCTTGCAAAGCTTTCCACATGGCTTCGTCCACTTGATTATTGAGCAAACGAATGGTTCCGATATTAAAGGAGCGACTCGCAACAATATCTCCTTTTACGAATAAGCTTATTTCCGTAGACCCACCCCCAACGTCAACATACAGAAAATCTTGCTGTTTGGTCAGTCGTTCCTCGATGTGTGTGCTTCGTATTATTTGAGCCTCCATGTCTCCTGAAATAATCTCTATTTCTATGCCCGTACGTTCTTTAACGCCTTCAACAATGGCTGGGCCATTTGAAGCGTCTCGCATGGCACTGGTTGCGCAAGCTCTGTATTCATCTACTTTGTGCACTTTCATCAATTGTTCAAATGCTATCATAGTGCGTTCAAAATCAATAGCTTTTTCCTTAGAAATACGGCCATCGACGAATACATCGGCACCAAGCCTTAAAGGAACTCGGGTAAGCGATACTTTTTTGAAAGAACTTTCTTCACCTTCTGTGTAAACATTTACGAGTAACAGCCGCACTGCATTGGAGCCTATATCGATGGCTCCGTATTTTTTTCTATCCAAAGTTTAAGCGTTTTCTGAGTAGTATTTATAAAATTCTTGTTGTGACCGCGTGTTTAATTTTTTACCTGTTTTGCGGTATTCATTTTTTAGCTTTGAGTCCAATACTCTGGCTTTGACGTTATCGCGCCACTGAAGGTCAAAGATAAAACGCAATTCCTCTTGAATGGCACTGTCGTAAATAGGGCAGGTAACTTCAATTCTTCTGTCTAAGTTTCGCTCCATCCAATCTGCAGAGCCAATAAAATATTTGGGCGCATCATTGTTGCAAAAAATCATAATGCGCGTATGTTCTAAGTACCGACCTAAAATACTAATGCCTTCAATGTTTTCGCTTATATTCTTGAGACCAGGACGTACGCCACAAATACCGCGCACATTCAATTTGATTTTAACTCCTGCTTTTGAGGCAGCGTACAGTTTTTCCATCAAATCAGGATCGATTAAGTTATTCAATTTCAGGTGAATGTAGGCGTTTTTGCCCGCTTGTGCATTTCGAATCTCTTGATTAATCATTCGAACCGTGCGGTTGCGCATATTGAGTGGACTAACAAGCAAGTGTTTGTAGTAGTAGGGCGTGAAGTTACCTTCTAGTAATTCAAACATTCGACGAATCTCGTCTGTAATATCGGGGTTTCGAGTCAGAAGGGATAAGTCGCCGTATATTTTTGCGGTAGATTCGTGAAAATTTCCAGTACCGACATGGGCATACCCCACCAGTTTGTTTTCTTCTTTCCGGCTGATGTAGCAAACTTTGGAGTGCACTTTTAATCCTCGGTAACCAAAAAGTACTTTTATCCCTTGGTCGGAAAGTACATTGGCGAACTTAATGTTGTTTTCCTCGTCGAAGCGTGCTTGTAATTCTACTAATACCGTAACATCCTTTCCGTTTTGTGCCGCATTAATCAATGCATTTATGATTCTCGAGTTTTGCGCCACTCGATACAGTGTTATTTTTATAGAGCGCACTTTAGGGTCAATGGCCGCTTCCCTCAAAAAGTCAATGATATGATCAAAGGTTTGATAAGGGTAGTGCAGCAAAATGTCTTTTTTTCGAACCGCTTGTATCACCGAATGAAAAGGAGGTAAATCTTTGTGCCTAACAGGAGGCGCTTTTTTAAACTCTAATAGTCTGCCTCCAATATTTGGAAAGCCCATAAAGTCCTTGAAGTTATGATACCGTCCACCGGCAATCATATTGTCTGCATTTCCTAGTTTTAATCGTTTGCGCAAATATTCCAGCAGTGAATCCGAAATTTTTTCGTCGTAAACAAAACGAACAGGTTGTCCTTTTTTACGGTCGGAAACCCCTTCTTGCATGGCCTCCAAAAAACTTTTTGATACATCAGCATCTAAGTCGATTTCAGCATCTCGAGTCAGTTTAATGGTATATGCTTCCACTTTGTGATAGCCGTACATGCCAAATAGGTAATCCAAGTTGTGACGAATTAAATCATCTAGGATGATTACAAATCGGTTTCGACCTTCGGAAGGCAGTTCAACAAATCGCGGCAGCGATGAGGGCAATTCTACAATGGCGTATTTTCCTTTCTTGGTTTCTTTGCGCTCCATGTGCAAAGCGAAATAGACGGATTTATCGTTTAGCGGTGGAAACTTCCGCGTATTCGAAATCATTATGGGAATGAGCTCTGGGTATACATTTTTTGTAAAATACTCTTCTACAAATTCTTTATGGCGATCGTTGAGCTCCTTTTCATTCAACAGAAATATATGTTGGTTTCCCAATCGTTTAATGATATCGTCGTATATTCTGTAAAATCTGCGTTGTTGTTTTATAGTGGTGGATTGTATTTTTTTTAAGAGGCCCGTAGGGTCGCCCTCAATAGGGTCAAAATTCTTTTTTTCAAGTAAAATACGCCGTTTAACGGTAGCTACACGTACTCTAAAAAATTCGTCTCTATTATTCGAGAAGATCCCTAAAAATCGCAGCCTTTCTATTAATGGGTTTTTTTCGTCTGCAGCTTCTTGAAGCACGCGCTCGTTGAAACTTAGCCAACTTATTTCTCTATTTACAAATCGCTCAACTCCCTTTCTTGGCATACTTTAACTCCTTTGTTTCTTCGCGGTTAAAGTAGTGTAATTGCGTTACATCAGCAAATCGAATTTGACTCCAGCTATTCACATCCAACTCTATTTTCATAATGGAGGAAGTTTGCATTTTTTCGAGCGGAATTGATGTGAAATTATTTACAAAATTGGTTAGCGTAGGGTCGTGGCCCACAATCATTATCGTATTCAGATGGTTGTCTACCGATTTTATTAAATCGTAAATTCCTTCAACCCCTTGTTTGTAAATGGAACTGCGAATTTCAATTCTTGATTCGGGTAGCTCAAGTAAGCGGGCATAAATTAATGCAGTATGGGCGGCACGTGCTGCTGGACTGGTAAATATATTGTCCAACTCGGGTTGGGAATCATTCAGGCGCTCGGCAACTCGTTGGAGGGCTATTATTCCACTAGATTTTAGTGGTCTGTCAATGTCGTGAATGTGGCTGTTTCTCCAGCTAGATTTTGCGTGTCGGGCTATGTATATTGTTTTCATTCTTCTTCGATTTTATAATCTGTAAAACACGACCATAAATGCTACTGGAAGGTTAAATTGGAATTAAGGAAATGAGAAGGTTGATAGCACCTTGGCGCGACATCCAACATCCGATGTCCGATAGCGGATAGCGGATGTCAGATTTACATGCGTCGGTACAAACCTTCAATATACTCCATGTTCACTTTATTTTTCCAATCTGGTCCAAAAGCGTGATTCCACATGTGTTCCAATCGAATAGCAATTTCAGCCATAGCCGTTATTTCTTCGTCTGTCCAGTCGGCAGATAAATTCTGAGGTAGCTTTACCTCAAAACGCTCCAACATACCGTGAAACTGATCAACGGCTTCTCCGTAAACGTCTTTCAAATGATTAAATGCTAGGCAGTTTGCGTAACCGTGTCGTGTTCCAAAAACGAAACTCAATCCGTAAGAAAGCGCGTGACAAACCCCAACTTCAGAGTAGGTCAAACTCAAACCACCAAAAAGGGAGGCTAGCATCAATTTCTCGTCGTTTTCTGGATTCTGACCAGCATTTTCGCCTAAGAAAACCTCTTTACACAATTCAATAGATTGATCACCATAAGCCTTTGAAAAGGTGTTGTATTTGATGCCCGTGGCACTTTCTATGCAATGAATAAACGTGTCCATGCCGGTATAAAACCATTGGTCTTTAGGCACAGAAGCCGTTAAGGTCGGGTCTAAAACCACTTGATTAAAAACCGTCCATTCGCACTTTAGACCTAGTTTTTTTTCTGGTCCAGAAAGTACTGCCGTCATAGAACACTCGGCGCCAGTTCCAGAAATGGTAGGAACGCCACAGTGATAAATCCCTGGTTTTTTAATTAAATTCAACCCTTGGTACAAAACCGAAGAACCTTCGTTAGTCACCATTAAAGACAAGGCTTTAGCAATATCCATAATGCTTCCACCACCGATTCCGATAATGCCCGCAGGCAAACCTTGGTCGGCTAATAATTCGTCCCTCAATTCGTCAATTTGAGATGTCTTAGGCTCGTCGTGACTCGCATCAATAAAATAGACCCTATCGTTGGCCTCCTTGGGTATCTGACCAGCGAGTGCTTTACCTTCAAAATAATCGTCGACTACAAAAACCATATAGCCTTGGTTATCAACTCTGCGTGGAGCAATGATTTCGCCCAACTGATTAAATGAACCGGGTCCGTAGCAAATTTTGCCTATGTTGTTGAAATTGATGTGTTGCATGTTTTGTTTTTTAGGATTGAAGATACAGGATTCAAGATACAGGATTCAAGATACAGGATTTAAGTTGCAAGATGTAAGTCACTGTATTCAAGATTTTGTGGTATTATGTTGACGTTCTACTGCCTCTATAAATCGTCTAAGTTGTTTACCTAAATTTTCGGCTCTATCTATCAGTGTTTTGAATAGTTCTTCGTCTTTTAAACTATTTGTTTCAAACAAACCTTCAATATGGTCTTTTGATTCATCTAATGAAGCTTCGGAGAAAATAAGAAATCGTATAAATTCTGCTTTATATCGCCTTCTGCCGTATCCTTCTACAATATTGCTTCTAACGGATTTAATTGAACGGCGAAGTTGAGAACCTGTTTCAAATTTTTCAAATGATGGGAGTTGCGCTAAAGTCATTTTATGGACTTCAATATGAAGGTCTCTAGCTTCTTCCCATATTTTCAAATTCTTGTAAGACATTTATTACTGAGCAGATTCTACTTGATTCTTATTTCTTGAATCTTGAATCCTTTTAAATTGCGTTAGCAATTGCCGTTTTCATATTCGCAGCCAATTCATTCATTTGCTCTTCCGTCCATTGCGTGCTGATGCCTAAAGAGATTAAACGACCAACTACTTTTTGAGATTTTGGTAAATCCAAGTTGTTGTAGTCTTGAGGTAAATCCATTTTGTGCAAGTGCAACGGAGCAGCAGATTTTAGATTTTTCAGATGATCCCACTGGTTGATGAAGTGGTACATGTTGGTGTACCAATAGTTGAATCCACCAATACCCATTTTACCGAATTCAGCCATTACTTTCTGAGCCGTTTCCGTATCCGGTAAGAAGAAGTTGAGGAATGTTCCGCTATCGCCTTCTTCATCTGGAATTGGTCGGAAAGTAAGTCCTTCGGTCCCTTCTAATAAAGTTTTTAAATACGTTTTGTTCTTTTTGTTGGTGTCGCGAATGGTATTGATTTTTCGCATTTGAGCCAAACCAACTGCCGCGTGCAATTCACTGATGCGGTAATTGAAACCCAAAATTGGGTGTTGTTCCATGCCTCTGTTTGCTCCAATATGGTCGTGTCCGTGATCAGAAAAAGAATCAGCTAATCGATAGCAAGCTTCGTCATTTGTTACGTATAAGCCACCTTCGCCAGCAGTGGTAATTTTGAAAAAGTCGAAAGAATAAGCGCCTGTTTTACCAAACAAGCCAGCTGAGGTTCCTTTGTAAAAAGCACCCAATGCCTGACCCGCATCTTCGATAAGTGTTAGGTTATGTTTGTTACACACTTCCATAATCTCGTCCATGTTGGCTGCCGCACCGCACATGTGCACCAAACAAACTGCTTTGGTTTCTGGGGTAATTGCTGCTTCGATCCCAGCAGCAGATAAACACAAGTTTTCGTCGATTTCGGCAAAAACAGGAACACCACCGCCAAAAATAACACCTTCTACCGTTGCTATATAGGTGAACGGAGGCACGATGACGTGGTCTCCAAAACCGATGCCCGCACTCGCCATAGCGCAAGCTACAGCGGTAGAGCCACTAGAAACAGCGTGAGCGAATTTTGCTCCCGTAAAGTTCTTTACTTCAGCTTCCAGTTCTTTGGCTTTCCAATGCCCGTTTCTTAAATGTTCGTGGTTATAACGAAATAAACACTTTGAATCCAAAACGTCCATTACTTCCTTTCTTTCCTCGTCTCCAAAAAGCTCTAATCCCGGCATTTTATTCCTTTATTTTATTGTGTATTTAAGGTAAACAAAAGTAGGATAATCTTTCGTCTATCTTTGTTGCAAAATATTACTGTTCATGAATGCAATAGCAATAATCCCCGCTCGATTTGGAAGTTCAAGACTGGAAGGGAAACCCTTGGTGGACATACTGGGTAAATCGATGATTCAGCGGGTTTATGAGCAAACCATTAAAGCAATTCCCGATGCTTTTGTAGCCACTGATGATGAACGTATAAAACAGACGGTAATTGAGTTCGGTGGAAATGTAATCATGACCTCTGTAGATCATGAAAACGGAACTACACGTTGCTTAGAGGCTTATGAGCGCATAGTTGAAAAACTGGGTAAACAGTTCGATATAATTGTAAATGTGCAAGGGGACGAACCAATGCTGGAACCGGATCAGCTGAACGAATTGGTGCAACCTTTTAAGAGGGATGGCGTGCGTTTTTCTACCTTGGTTAGCCCCGTGCAATCTGCACAAGATTTATTCAATGAAAGTGAGGTATTTGTGGTATTTGACCAACACAAAAAAGCCTTGTATTTCAGCAGAGCCGTAATTCCGCATGTGCGCGGTATTCACAAAACGCATTGGTTGGAACACCATACCTTTTATAAACATGTGGGGTTGTATGCTTATAAATATGAAGCGCTTAAGGAGTTTGCCCATTTGGAAGCGACCAAGTTGGAGCGCATGGAGTCTTTAGAACAAAACCGCTGGATTGAAAACGGAAATGCGATTCATGTAGAGCTTACTTACCACGATACCATTCCAGTTGACACGATTGACGACTTGAAAAAGGTGCGGGAGTTGTTGAAGCGGAAGGGCTGACTTGATGTATCAACATTGTTGATATTCCGTTATATGATTTAGTCTTTCTAGATCGAAAAGTATCTCCATTTGTTTGTCTCAAATTTAATCCTTTTACTTACCTTATTTCTTACTAACTCAAATCACACTTCTAATACATCAATCCAAACAAATACAACGGTATGCGATTTCTAGTACCTATTTCAATATTGTCTAAGGCGTAAAATTCGTTTTTGGCGTTGAGGTTTTTCAAAGATTTGCCTTGGCCTCCAATTTCGAAGTCGTACTTTTTATCAATCAGAAAGTCGTGTGCTTTAGATACATGCACGCTGTGTTGGTGCGTTAGTTGACTATAGAAAAAACTCTCTCGGAGGTTGCCAATATCAGGGTCGCGGTCAAAGGTGAGTGCCCACGCGATATTTGGGTTTTCGAGGTAGATTTTATCGGGCTTTTTTAAATGCGTAGGCATAGAGTCTGCAGGGCGCAGCAGATTGAGTACTCGGGCTCTTTCCGAGATGAGCAAATGCTGCAAAACCGTATCTCTTTTTGAGGAGGTTAGCTCAGCCAATTTGGCAATATTGGGCTTGAACGGAACCGATTGCGCAATGAAGGCCAATAGTCGTTTCATTTTTTGTATCGACGTATAGGTTATGTTTTCAACCGCCGGAACATCAGTTTCCAAAACCAAATTGAAGGTATTCATGAGCCTATGGTGGTAGTTGTTTTCGTTGATTTTGTAATAGGGGTATGCACCAAATTTCAAATAGCGTTTGAAATGCACAAGTGGTACTTCGGTCTGTTTCTTAATTTCTTGAGCAATGTCGCTGTGGTCGTTGAGAATATTCTCTAGGGAGAGCGGCTCAATTTTGATGTTTTGGTCGAATTCCAGAAACTCTCGAAACGACATAGTATCTAGTCGATAATTTACCGCTCTTCGGCTGAGGTCGGCTTTGGCTTTTTGTATTTCAAGCAAAGCAGAACCCGTGAATATGATTTGCAACTCATCATAAAGGTCGTGTATGTTTTTTATTTCTACCGACCAATTTGGGTATTTGTGTACCTCGTCGATTACAACAGTTTTGATGTTGTTAGTTGCTGCCCATTCCAAAACAGAATAGAGGTTGTTGCTCTGGAAATACATGTGGTCCAGAGAAAGGTAGAGCCGTTGTGCGGGTTTTAGTTGTTGTTTGAGGTACTGTAATAGAAAGGTAGTTTTCCCTGAACCTCTAGCGCCCTCGATAGAAAATAGGTTATCGCTCCAGTCGATTTCGTTAATAATGTATCGATTGAAGTTCGTTCCCGTTTTACTTAAACGTTGCTCTGAATAGTGTGTTAACTCGTCCATTTTCAGTTTGTTACGCCTCAAATTTACAAAAATGCCCTTTGTAATGGACATTTTAATTTACTTTTTGTCCTTTTGAAGGGACGTTTTTTGGTTTTACTGTCCTTTTTAGGCGTGATTTGGCTATCCACTGACAGTTATAACTCTGTCCGTTCGAGTGGATTTTACGATTGATAATGAGTAAAATTTGTATCGAGAACCGCTCTACTAAAAGATCGTTAAGAATTTGACGCCTTAAATAGTGCTCGATACAATTCTCCTTTGTCGAATCACTCGAACGTACAAGTCAACTTGTTTCCAAAATCAGAAAAAAACAATTCAGTAGTCACCAAATCAAAAACTAAGTAAGGGCAAGTCTGTTGGAGCGCCTATTGTTTGTGCAGTTTAGCGACTTTTTCCTTATAATTTTCAACCATCACGCTTCCAAATTTAACCTTGTCTTTTCTTAATAATTCCATGCCTTGACCTTCTGTGATGGTCGGGTGCAATTCTCTTAAATGACTGTCGCTCCAAACTCCCAACTCTACAATCAACGGAGTTAGAGCCAGCCCTTTGTCGGTTAAAAGATAAATGTTGGACTTTTTATTGTTGGGCAGTTTAGTTTTTAATACAATACCGTACTCCTCAAGCTGTTTAAGTTTCGTGCTCAATATGTTGGTGGCAATGGCCTCATCGCTATCTGTAAAATCTTTAAACGTATGCTTGTCCTCAATAAGCATCTGCTTGATGATTACCAGTATCCATTTATCGCCCAGAACATCAAGGGCAGATGTAAAAGGGCAATTGCATCTAAATTTTGTTTCCATTTTATACTACGGATTAAGCCCGACAAAGATAATGAATTAAAAATTTTGCTTGCAAAAAGCAATTAAATTCAATTATTACTTGCAAAACAAAAGTATTTAAATATTTTTGCTTGCATAAAACAAGTAATAAATATTAATTCATGAAAAAAGTAATTCTCACATTAATGGTAGCGGGTGTATTTACCGGCTGTAATTCAACTACAGCAAATTCGAACACCGATAAAACAAAAGAGGTAACAAAAACTAAAAAAACGAAAATGAGTAAAAAAGAAACCGTAGGTACTTTTCTTGGTGCCGTAATGAAGAACGACCCTGATGGAATGCGGGCAGTTGCAAATACCAATTACATTCAACACAATCCATATATTCCGACAGGATTAGAGCCCTTTATTGGAATGCTTCCTATTCTTCAAGATAATGGAACTACAGCTGAAAATATTCGAATGTTTCAAGATGGCGATTATGTGTTTATGCACAACATATGGCGAAATGCTAAACCTTTTGGAGCAGATGAAATGGTATCGTTTGATGTTATTCGAGTAGATAAAAATGGAAAGGTAGCCGAGCATTGGGATGCTATGACACCGTTGGTAAAAGAAACCGCAAGTGGACGTACGCAAACCGATGGTCCAACAACATCAACGGATTTAGACAAAACGGAGGCTAATAAAGCTTTGGCCAAGTCTATGGTTGAGGATATTTTGATGGGTAAAAATCCCGATAAAATTACCGACTATATAAGTACTGAGCAGTATGATCAGCACAATCCGGGGATTAAGGATGGGCTTAAAGGAATTTCAGAAGCAGTTGAATATCTAATTTCAAAAAACAACATGTTCCAGTACACTAAAATTCATAAAGTATTAGGTGAAGGAAATTTTGTGTTGACCATTAGTGAAGGCCAGTGGAATGGAACCAATAATGTCTTTTACGATTTGCTGCGTTTTGAAAACGGTAAAGCAGTAGAACATTGGGACGTTATTCAGCCTATTCCTACCGAGGGTTTAGCCAATGAAAATGGAATGTTTGGATTTTAAAACCATAATTAATGAAGAACGCGTTAATTATAAATGGGCACCAGGAATATCCTTTTGCTAAAGGCGCTTTGAATAAAGAAATCGCCAAAAGGATTGGAGAGCAGCTTAAAAGTTTTGGTTATGCAATAAAAACTACGACTATGAAAGATGATTGGGTTGCCGATGAAGAGGTCGATAAACATACTTGGGCAGATGTGGTCATTTTGCAGTCTCCAACGAACTGGATGGGAATGCCATGGAGCTGCAAGAAATATATGGATGAGGTGTACACGGCTGGAATGTTTGGTAAAATGAGCCAAAATGATGGCAGGACATCAGAATCACCAAAAAAGAATTATGGAGGTGGCGGATTGATGCAGAATACTCGATACATGTTATCTTTAACATTAAATGCTCCAGAAGAAGCTTTTAATGATGAAAAGGAGTTTCTTTTTGCAGGTAAATCCATTGATGACTTATTCTTTCCACAGCATATGAATTTTAAGTTTTTCGGGATGAAGCCTGTTCCTACATTCGCTTGTTATGATGTCATGAAAAATCCAAATATTGAGAAAGATTTTAAGAGACTTCAAATGCATATTGAAGAAAATTTTCGTTAATCACATTTCTTAATTACGGGCACAAGCATAGTTTAAATCACAAGGGTTTCGGTCCTTGTGATTTTTTTTTGGTCTTTTTTCTCAGAATGGTTTCGCTTTTTAATTTGAATTATTCGGCACTGTACCTGTAAATTGGAAAATCTTGCTTACGCTTTCAAATTGGTTTTGGACAGAAAGCCTGTCTAAAATGGTTGCTTAAGTGAGGAGATTTTTCAAAGACTTACCTTGGCCTTCAATTTCGAAATGTCCTTTGTAGGGGGGGGGTAGGTAATGATGACGATAGCACTACTGTCCGTTCGAGTGGATTTTACGATTGATAATGAGTAAAATTTGTATCGAGAACCGCTTTGCTAACTGGTCGATAAAAATTTGACGTTTTAAATAGTGCTCGATACAATTCTCCTTCGTCGAATCACTCGAACGTACTGCGGAACTTGTTTCTGAATTCAGAAAAAAAACCAATTCAGTATTCACCAAACCAAATACGTAACACTCGTTCAAAAACATATTTTTGCATTGTAAATCAAAACAAAAGCATGTCGGAAAAAATTGTAAAAGTTGGCGATATAAATTGCGGTTCTGATGAGCTGTTTTTGATATCGGGGCCATGTGTAATTGAAGACGAAACTACCATGATGAAAACCGCTGAAAAACTGAAAGATGTTTCGGAGCGTATGGACATTAAAATCGTGTACAAATCTTCATTCACCAAAGACAACCGTTCTTCTTTGAAATTTTACCGAGGTCCAGGACTGGATGAAGGATTGAAATTGCTTCAAAAAATCAAAGATGAATTTGGTTTTACTTTAGTTTCAGACATTCACAACCCAGCACAAGCTGCGCCAGCGGGCGAGGTATTGGATATTATTCAAATACCAGCATACCTATGCATGCAATCAGAATTGTTGGAAGAGTCTGCTAAAACAGGCAAAGTCGTGAACATAAAACACGGTCAGTTTTTAGCGCCTGAGAACATGATTAAGCCGGTAGAAAAATGTGTGGAATCGGGTAACGACCAAATTATTCTTACCGAAAGAGGCTACACTTTTGGCTACAACGATTTAGTGGTCGACCCGCGAAGTTTTTATCATTTAAGACAACCGGGTTATCCAGTAGTATTTGATATTACACATTCGATTCGTAAATACGGCATTCCGAGTGCTGACCCAAAAGGCGGAAACAGAGAGTTTTTACCAACCATTGCAAGAGCAGGAGTAGCTGCTGGAGTCGATGGTGTTTTTATAGAAACCCACCCTGAGCCAGAAAGAGCCTTGTGCGATGCTGCTAGTCAATTGTGTGTATATGATTTAGAGGAGTTTTTAAAACCTTTGATTGAAATACATAATTTAGAAGTTCAATACAGATAACAATTAGTACATAAAATACAATACCCTAAAAATGGAATTATATTTAGATTCGGCAAACATTACAGAGATTGAGGACGCCTTTAAACTGGGCTTTCTTACCGGACTTACAACAACCCCAACATTTATGCACCGCGATGGTGTTACCGATATTGATGGCTTAATTCTTAAGTTGGCAGATATGGTTCCTATTCTTCAAGTAGAAGCGTTGGGTCAAACTGCGGAAGAAATCGTTGCCGAAGCACATCGTCAGTTAGAAATGGGATTAAAGAAAGACCGTTCGGTTTTCAAAATTCCAGTTTCTTTAGAAGGCGTAAAGGCATGTAAGATTCTCACTGACCAAGATATTATGGTGAACGTTCACTTGGTGTATACGCTTCAACAAGCATATATGGCAATGGAAGCGGGAGCAACTTATGTATGTCCACTTGTTGGTCGTTTGCAAGATCAAGGGCACGATGCCTTGGAGTTGGTAAGCCAATGCGTAGATGCAGTAAACTACTACGGATACGATACTAAAATCATGTTCTCTTCGGTACGTTACCCAGAGCACATTAGAAATGCCCTCAACGCTGGAGTGCATGTATGTACAGTTCCTTGGAAAGTAATGAAGCAACTGACAGAGAACAACTTTACTACCGTAGGTACCGATCAGTTTTTTGAGCACACCAAGCTCATGACCAATAATGTAAAGTCTGCTTTACGGCCTGTAAACCCTATCGTTTCGGAATCTTTGAGTATGCCAGAAGCCATTCTCAAAATGACGGAATACGGTTTTGGTTGCGTTACTGTTTTAAATGCTGATGGAAAGTTGAAAGGTGTTTTTACAGACGGAGATTTAAGACGTTTAATCGGCTCTAAAGGGGATGCAGTAATGAATATGAACTTGGCGGATTTAGAATACGCAGCTCCAAAGTCTGTAGATGCAGGAGCTTTGTTAAATGAAGCCAACCAAATTTTTAAATCCACACAAGTAGATACTTTATTGGTGCTAGAGGATGACAAGCCGATAGGTATGCTGGATATTCAAGATTTGGCTAAGTAAAAGAACAAAGCGTGGAGAATTCCTTAGAACACACACAACACATTTTTGAAACAAAAGGCGGAGTATTTATTACCCCGCCTTTTGTTTTAATGGAAAAGATGCAAAACATCAAAGCAATTTTATTTGATTGGGATGGGGTTTTTAATGGCGGCAATAAAGGAGGCAGCAGGCACTCAGGCTTTTCAGAAATAGATAGCATGGGTACGAATATGTTGCGGTTCTCTATCTGGCTAAAGAATCAACAAAAACTTCCTTTAAGTGCTATTGTAACCGGAGCCAGTAACGAAGTGGCCATTGATTTTGCGGCTCGTGAGCATTTTGAAAAAGTATACTACGGAATATCGGACAAGAATAAAGCGCTAGATCACTTGTTGGAACAGGGCAATTTGAAGCCAGAGGAAATTGCTTTTTTTTACGACGATATTTTAGACGTTTCTATTGCTAAAAAAGTAGGGGTCAACATCTTTATAAAAAGTGAAGCTAAGGTTGCGTTTTCAGAATACGTACAAAACCAGCAGCTTGCCGACTATATCACCGCATTTTCAGGTGAAAAACACGGCGTGAGGGAGGCTTGTGAAATGCTCATGAATATAAATGGCAACTTCATAAAGTGTATAGAAGAACGCGTTGAATTTTCTTCGCTTTATGAAAACTATTTAGACTCCAGAAATAACCGTTCAACCACCTACTACACGCGCAACACTGGAGGCGAAGTAATTGAACACTACGTATCTTAGTAAAGATTAGTATTAGTGTTTTTTGTGGTTAACAGCAGCAAAATAATATGATAGAATACGATCCGCACAGTTGGGTAAAACTCATTTTTAACAACGACAGTAAAGCTATATTCAGACAGCTTTGGCCACCCATGCTGATGCTTTTGGTATACACAACTGCGGTTGTAGTCATTTTTAATCACTTTTTTAATTTCCATTACCCTGGAGGTACTGCGATTCACTCTTTGCTAGGAATCGTTCTCGGTTTGTTCTTGGTGTTTAGAACCAATACTGCTTACGATCGTTGGTGGGAGGGAAGAAAGCACTGGGGAGCTTTGGTAAATTGCTCGCGAAATATTGCAATTAAAGTAAATACATGTTTACCAACTGGATCGACCAGTGACAAAGAATTCTATGCAAAAATGATTTCAAATTTTGTTTTTGCAATGAAAGAGCATCTCAGAGACGGTGTAAAGCAGGAGGAAATTCAAGAGTGGGAAGAAGGCTTTAAAACAACCCTAGCGAAGAAAAATCATCAGCCAGCATACATAGTAAATTTAATGTATGGAAAGTTAAATGCCTTGAGAATTGAAAATAAAATTAGCCAAGAACAGTTCTGGATAATAGATGGTGAGTTGAAAGAACTTATGGATATAATTGGTGCATGTGAGCGAATAAAAAATACTCCCATTCCTTATTCATACAATATGTACATCAAGAAGTTTATTTTCTTGTATTCCATAACACTTCCTTTTGGAATTATGAGTATCACACATTATTGGACCATACCCATAACTTGTGTATTATTTTATTTGTTGGTAAGTACAGAGCTTATTGCGGAGGAAATAGAAGACCCTTTTGGTTCCGACGAGAACGACCTGCCAACTGATAACTTAAGCTCAAAAATAAAGGCCAACGTGGAGGAAATATTACTAAGCTAGATTTCCTATTATTGTAACAACCTAAAAAATAAAACTATGAGTACAGAAAAGAAAGTAGGATCGGATATAGACATAGCGCAAGCTGCCAAAATGCAGCACATCAACGACATTGCAGCAAAGTTGAACATTGGTGTTGACGATTTGGAGCATTATGGAAAGTACAAAGCCAAATTGCCGTTGAACTTAATTGATGAAAACAAAGCGAAAGAAAACAATCTTATCTTAGTTACTGCACTTACTCCAACTCCTGCAGGAGAAGGTAAAACCACCGTATCCATAGGACTTACAGAAGGACTAAATAAAATAGGTAAGCAAGCTACGGTTGTACTCCGCGAACCTTCTTTAGGTCCTGTATTCGGTATTAAAGGTGGAGCTGCAGGTGGAGGCTATTCTCAAGTAGTTCCTATGGAGGACATAAATTTGCATTTTACGGGTGATTTTTCTGCTATCGAAAAAGCGAATAATTTGCTTTCTGCTCTAATCGATAACAACCTTCAAAGCAAAACCAGAAACTTAGGACTTGATCCTCGGAGAATTTACTGGAAGCGAGTAATGGATATGAACGATAGAGCCTTGCGCGATATTACTATTGGTCTAGGAGGAATTGGAAACGGAATTCCACGTCAAGATGGATTTAATATTACTCCAGCTTCTGAGGTTATGGCCATTCTCTGTATGAGCAACGACAGAGAGGATTTAAAGAAAAGATTGGGTGATATTTTTGTGGGCTTTACCTACGATAGAAAACCCATTTACGCAAGGGATTTAAATGCTGAAAATGCCATGGCCATCTTGCTGAAAGATGCGGTAAAGCCAAATTTAGTGCAGACCTTAGAAGGAAATCCAGCAATTATTCATGGCGGACCATTTGCAAATATTGCACAGGGTACAAACACCATTATTGCTACTAAAATGGGCTTGAGTTTAAGTGACTATGTGGTAACTGAAGCTGGTTTTGGCTCTGACTTAGGCGCTGAAAAATTCTTGGATATTAAATGCGGTTATGCAGGGTTAAAGCCGAAAACGATTGTATTAGTCGCTACTATTCGTGCACTGCGTCACCATGGAGGCGCTGCTCAAGAAGAGTATGGAGACGTAAGCGTTGAACGCGTTCAAAAAGGATTTCCAAATCTCGAAAAGCACATAGAGAATGCAAAACAATTCGGAATTACTCCTGTAGTAGCCATAAACCACAGAACAGGTGATGGCGAAGACGAAATCAAATTTGTTCAAGAGGCTTGTGCTAAAATGGGTGTAAAAGCTATTGTGAGCAAAGGCTGGGCAAATGGAGGCGAAGGAACCCAGGATTTGGCAGCTGCGGTAGTAGAAAATATTGAGCATGCCGGAAATGATTTTGAAGCGCTTTACGATTGGAACCTATCGGTAGAAGAGAAGGTAGAAATCATTGCAAAAAAGGTATACGGCGCCGATGGAGTCGATTATCAAGGAAAAGCATTGTTGGATTTAAAAAGAATCAAAACACTTGGATTAGATAAACTGCCAATTTGTATGGCGAAAACGCAAAAGTCGTTTTCCGATAATGACAAGTTAATTGGTCGTCCAACTGGATTTAGAGTTACTGTGCGTGAATTTGAATTTGCGGCCGGTGCCGGATTCGTAATTCCAATTACTGGCGCAATGATGCGTATGCCAGGTCTTCCTGCTGTGCCTGCCTCAGAGCATATGGACATAGATAATGATGGTAAAATATCTGGCTTAAGCTAGGAATTGAAAAAAGATGGATTAAAAAGGTCGGTGTTAAAACCGACCTTTTCTTTTGCCTTTAAAGCCGCTTCAATATTTCATACTTTTGCGGCCTTAAAATAAACTAGAATAACACACTTCTTGAAATGAGCAATTTATCTCAAATCGAAAATTTACTCGGTGATAAAGCCGAGTATTACTTAGGACATACTTCCAATACTATTTCCAAAGATAGCATTGCAGCCCCAGGTGGCGAATTTGTAACCGATCATTTTATTGGTTCAAACCGCAGTAATCAAGTGTTGAATAACCTTGCTAGATTGTACAATCACGGAAGGTTAGGAGGTACGGGATATGTTTCAATTTTACCAGTAGATCAAGGTATTGAGCATAGCGCTGCCGCATCATTTGCACCGAATCCAAGGTATTTTGACCCAGCAAATATTGTTGAATTGGCAATGGAAGCGGGCTGTAACGGTGTCGCGTCAACCTACGGAGTACTCGCTCAATGTTCAAGAAAATACGCACACAAGATTCCTTTCATCGTAAAGTTGAATCACAACGAATTTTTGACTTACCCTAATACCTTCAATCAAATCATGTTTGGTTCGGTTGAAGATGCATGGGAAATGGGTGCTGCTGCAGTTGGTGCAACTATCTATTTCGGTTCAGAAGAATCGGAAAGACAAATACAAGAAGTTGCTGCTGCATTCGAAAGAGCTCACGAATTAGGAATGGCAACTATCCTTTGGTGTTATTTAAGAAATTCTAGCTTCAAAAAAGACGGCGTTGATTATCACACGGCTGCTGACTTAACTGGTCAGGCGAACCACATAGGAGTTACCATTCAAGCAGATATCATAAAACAAAAACTTCCTACAAATAATGGTGGTTATAATGCTATCGGATTTGGTAAAACACACCCAGACGTTTATTCTAAATTGTCTACAGATCACCCCATTGATTTGGCACGTTACCAAGTAGCAAATTGTTACATGGGTAAAATTGGTTTGATTAACTCGGGAGGTGCTTCGGCAGGAGATTCTGATTTGCAAGATGCAGTTACTACAGCGGTTGTAAACAAAAGAGCAGGCGGTCAGGGATTGATTATGGGACGTAAAGCTTTTCAAAAACCAGTTGATGAAGGCGTTAAATTGATTCAAACGGTTCAAGACGTGTATCTTGATTCGAAGATTGATTTAGCTTAAAAAGTTTAATCTTAAAACCCTAACAGATGAGTTGGTTTAAGAGAGCAAAACAAGGAGTACATACTCCAACAAAAGAAAAAAAAGAAACGCCCGAAGGACTTTGGTATAAGTGCCGGTCTTGTAAAAGCGTTATGACCTCAGAAGATCACGCGGCCAATTATTGGGTATGTGATTCTTGTGGTTTTCACGAGCGAATTGGCTCAATAGAGTATTTTAGAATTTTATTTGACGAAAATAAATTTACTGAAATCAATAGAAATCTATCTTCGGGTGACCCCTTAGAGTTTGAGGATACCAAAAAGTATGTAGATCGACTGGCTTCTTCTAAACAAAAAACAGGATTAGTAGATGCTATCAGAACAGCGCACGGAAAACTAGGCGGAAATGCCGTGGTTATTGGTTGTATGGACTTTAATTTCATTGGTGGTTCAATGGGTTCTGTGGTTGGAGAAAAAATTGCGCGTGGAATTGATGAGGCCATTAAGAAGAAGGTGCCCTTTATTATGATTTCTAAGTCAGGCGGAGCTCGTATGATGGAAGCGGCTTTTTCCTTGATGCAGATGGCAAAAACGAGTGCAAAACTTGCACTGTTGGCAAAGGAGAAACTTCCCTTTATCTCGATTTTAACAGATCCAACTACGGGCGGAGTTACGGCTTCATTTGCGATGCTGGGAGATATTAATATCGCCGAGCCCGGAGCATTGATTGGATTTGCTGGACCTCGAGTGGTGAAAGAAACGATTGGAAAAGATTTGCCTGAAGGATTTCAAACTTCGGAATTCCTCTTGGAGCACGGTTTTCTGGATTACATAGTAGATAGAAAAGACTTGAAAGAAAACCTTGCGAGCATGCTTTTAATGCTTAAAAAATAAGCCCTATTTATTTATTGGTTTATAATGATAATTACCTAAATTTGCAGGCTTCAAAAACGAGGCTATAATTTATTGATTGATATGATTTTAACGTCAGAAAACAAAAAAGAACTATTTAAGCAATTTGGTGGTGCAGATACCAACACAGGTAGCACTGAAGGTCAAATCGCTTTATTTACAAAAAGAATTACCCACTTAACTGGTCATTTAAAAACGAACCACAAAGACTACAACACACAAAAGTCTTTAATTGCTCTAGTAGGAAAGAGAAGGTCGCTTCTTGATTACCTAAAAAGAAAAGATATTGTAAGATATCGAGAGCTAATTAAGGAACTCGGAATCAGAAAATAATTTTATTGAAAAAGGCATTCCAATAGGGATGCCTTTTTTGGTTTAACACAAATAACCAATACCAACCACACAAATTTTTATATACACAATTTTATGAGTCAAACAGGAAAAACGTATTCGTTCGAATATCAAGGACAAGAGGTTACCTTAGAAACAGGTAAGCTGGCTACACAAGCCGATGGTTCAGTCGTATTAAGATGCGGCGGAATGATGTTATTAGCAACAGCAGTTGCAAACCCAAACGCAAAAGAAGGAGTGGATTTTATGCCACTTACGGTAGATTACCGAGAGAAATTTTCTGCTGCAGGAAGATTCCCTGGCGGATTTTTAAAGCGTGAAGCGAGACCTTCAGATTATGAAATTCTTACTTCTCGACTTATCGATAGAGCATTGAGACCTTTGTTTCCAGAGGATTTTCATGCCGATACTCAAGTATTAGTATCTTTAGTTTCTTCTGATGGAGAAACGTTACCAGATGCATTTGCATGTTTCGCAGCTTCAGCTGCAATTGCATTATCTGATATCCCTTTCCAAGAGCCAATCTCTGAATGTAGAGTTGCTCGAATTAACGGAGAATGGAAAATTAACCCTACGAAATCTGAGTTAGAAGATGAAAATCAAGACTTAGACATTATGGTTGCTGCTACGGCAAAAAGCATCGTAATGGTAGAAGGTGAAATGAAAGAAGTTTCTGAAGAAGAAATGTTAGAAGCAATCTCAATTGCACACGAAGCGCTTAAAGTTCAGTGTGATGCACAATTGAAATTAGCTGAAATGATTTCAGCTCCAGCAAAAAGAGAATACTCTCACGAAACACATGATGCTGAATTAAAAGAGGCTGTTTTTGCAGCGTGTTTAGACAAGTGTTACGAGTTTGCTAAAAAAGGAACTTCTAAGAAAGAAAGAGGCGAAGGTTTCGCAGCTATTAAAGAAGCATACAAAGCGACTTTCTCAGAAGAAGAATTAGCAGAAAAAGGAAGCTTAATCAATACTTACTACCACGATGTGGAGAAAGTAGCGATGCGTAAAATGATTTTGGATGACAGTCAGCGTTTGGATGGCCGTAAATTGGATGAAGTTCGTCCAATATGGTCAGAAGTTGATTACTTGCCTTCAACTCACGGTTCTGCATTGTTCACCAGAGGTGAAACTCAATCGTTAACTTCAGTTACTTTAGGAACTAAGTTAGACGAGCAAAGTATTGATGGGGCTATGTTCAAAGGTTCTGAGAAATTCATTCTACATTACAACTTCCCACCGTTTTCAACGGGTGAAGCGCGTCCAATGAGAGGAACTTCAAGAAGAGAAGTAGGACACGGAAACTTGGCGTTAAGAGCATTGAAACCAATGATTCCTTCAGGTCAAGACAATCCTTATACTATCCGTATCATGTCAGATATCTTAGAATCTAACGGTTCTAGTTCTATGGCAACGGTTTGTGCAGGTTCAATGGCATTGATGGATACAGGAATTAAAGTTCCGAAAGCAGTATCGGGAATTGCAATGGGCTTAATTACTGATGGCGATAACTACGCAGTTCTTTCTGATATCTTAGGCGATGAAGATCACTTAGGTGATATGGATTTTAAAGTAGCCGGTACTAAAGATGGTATCACGGCTTGTCAAATGGACATTAAAGTAGGTGGACTTTCTCATGAAATCATGAAGAACGCTTTAGAGCAGTCTAAAGAAGGTCGTCTGCACATATTAGGAGAAATGAATAAAACCATTTCTGAGCCTAGAGAAGATTACAAGCCACACGTACCAAGAATGGTTCAAATGACTATTCCTGGAGAATTCATTGGTGCAGTTATCGGACCAGGCGGTAAAATTATCCAAGAAATTCAAGCTGAAACGGAAACTACCATTACTATCGAAGAAATCGATAAGAAAGGTGTTATCGACATTTCGTCTGCAAACAAAGATGGAATTGATGCTGCGTTAGCAAGAATCAAAGGAATCGTTGCTCAGCCAGAAATTGGTGAGATTTACAAGGGAAAAGTGAAGTCCATTCAGTCTTACGGTGCATTCGTTGAAGTACTGCCAGGAAAAGACGGATTATTGCACGTTTCTGAAATCGATTGGAAACGAGTAAACGACGTAAACGAATACCTAAAAGAAGGTGAAATCGTTGAAGTTAAATTGGTTGACATTGACAGCAAAACTGGAAAAATGAAACTTTCAAGAAAAGTTTTGTTACCAAAGCCAGAGACTGCTAAGTAAGCAGATACTTAAATATTACAATACAAAAAGCCCCGTTTCATTGAATTGAGACGGGGCTTTTGTTTTTAGCGAGTTGTGATTAACGGTCTAGTATATGATTTGGTAAGGGATTGCGTGCGAGGATTTTCCGAAGGAAAATCAGACGCAGTAAACACGTAACTACCTTTGTTTTAGCAATAAACGACAATTGTTTTTATACATTGGTAGGCTTAGTTATTTTCTTTTAACTCAAGCTTGAATTTTTCCGATAATTCATTGTCTAAATACGCACTGAAATTCAACAGAATCAAATTAACTCGAGAAATATCTTCATAACCAAATTTAATAATATCTCCTTCTACGAGAGAGCATTTAGGAAATTCCTTTAGGTATTCTTTACTTATAACGCCTCTATTATGAACTATTAAATTTCTATTTTTTATCGCTTGATTAAATTCCAATTTGGTTTCTTCGCTCTTGAAAAGTTCAACTCCAAGTCTTTCTTTAAAATAGGTTTCAATTTTATCAATTCCAGCGTAAAATAGTGCTTCAATTTTCTTTTCGGATAAAGCAATTCTAAGTTCTTCTATTGTATCATAATTCAATATGAAGTCCAATCTTTCTGTTTCTTTAGACTTTAACACGTTCGGTGTTTTTACAATTACTTCGCTAAGAATTTCTTTGAAATATGTCAGAACATTGTCTATTGTTCTTGCATAGCACATTTGTCCGTAAAACAATTCATAAGTTTCTAAATCCAAATGATTGTCAACTTGACCAGTTTCAATTAATGCTACCATTTTTTCAGCGGTTTCATTTCCTGGGTCACTATAAAATTCGATTATTGTTTCTCTAACTTCCTTTTTATTATCGGTGATATAATCTCCACCAATGAAAATTAACATAATAAATAGTTCTGACTGATGAATTTCAGAAGCAAATTTGATATAAGATTTTGTAATGTATTTCGGAATTATTGCACCGAACTTATTTGTTGTATGTTCCATTTTCTTATTAAGCCTAACGTTTATGTATAAGATTGGTGGAGTGATTAAGCACTTAATTTAGCAAATACAAGCCAAATAGAAAATCCGTGAGGATTTTCGTAAGTAAGCAAGAACTAGCCATTAATTTTATACGGTGTTGTGAGTAGGTTTTTTTCAGTTTGTAATTTCCTTTCTATATTCAGCGATTATTGACAAAAGGTCTTTTCCAAGCAAAAACATATTAAATGTATAATCTACTTTCTCAGCAATCGTCAAATTTTCAATATTTCCTACCGACACTGATAACGTTTCGTTTTCGACCTTGTTATTGAAATAGAAATGTTCAGATGAAAAATGAATATGTCCACTAAGTTTTTCGTACAAAGATTTAAATTGAGGAAAAATCTTATCAATTTTTGTGACTAAATAATTGTCTGTCATTTTGTTTCCATGTCTGTCTTTTAAATTCCTAATGTGTTCTCCGTTTAAAACTTTTTTATAAAATTCACTCGAATTAGGGTACAAACTCAAAGCATATAATCTTAAACAATTATCTATTTGCAATCTCATCAAAGAAATTGCCGTTTGATAATTATTAGATTCCGCAAGAGTAACAAAACCTCTATTTAAAGAAATCGCTCTATTTGTTATTGACATTATGTAGTGGTTTATTTCAGATATTCCACTTTCAATTTCGTAAATCTTTTTTATTTGTGAAATAAATAGTTTTTCAAGTAATAGAATATTCTTAAAAGTGTGTTCTAAGTTACTTTCGTCAACATTCTTATTTAGCTTCTGCTTTTCCATACGGTTGATTTAACTTAGTCACAATTAGGTGTTAAACACACCTTTCTTTTTGCAACGTTTGTAATTATTTACAAGGCGGTATTTACCCATTATTAAAATCCCTACTAAACTAATTCATTCAACCCGTAACTTCAATGGGTAATGTCTATTTGGTAATGTGGATATTTATGCTTCAAAATAGCGAATACCTTCCTCTTGCTTTCTAATCTAATCCTAAATTTGCAGTTATGAATCCTATTATTGCCCCCTCAATGTTAGCTGCCGATTTCGGAAACTTACAGCGCGATGTAGAAATGGTAAATCGCTCTGTTGCAGAGTGGTTTCATATGGATGTAATGGACGGAGTTTTCGTTCCAAACATATCTTATGGTCCAGCAATAATTAAAAAAATGGCGAGCTATACCGATAAGTTTATCGATACCCATTTGATGATTGTAAACCCAGACCGATACATTCAAGATTACAAAGATGCGGGTACCCACAACTTAACGGTTCATTACGAAGCGTGCACGCATTTGCATAGAACGGTTCAGGCAATAAAAGCTGCAGATATGCAAGCTGGAGTTTCGTTAAATCCACATACACCTGTTTCTTTGCTGGAAGACATCATTCAAGATGTGGATGTGGTGTTATTGATGTCGGTAAACCCTGGATTTGGCGGCCAAAAATTTATTGAAAACACAATTGGTAAAGTTGCCCGATTAAAGGATTTGATTCTACAGAAAAACAGTTCGGCAAAAATTGAAATTGACGGAGGAGTGAATACAGAAATAGGCAAACGCTTAGTACATGCTGGTGCAGATGTGTTGGTGGCGGGTAGTTTTGTGTTCAAATCGAATAACCCCGAACAAACGATTCAAGATTTAGCTAATTGCAGCACATTATGAGAAAAATGAATAAGACGTTCTACTGGGTATTTTTATTGGTTTTTGTTGCCTGTAATACCGTTCCAATTACTGGAAGAAAACAATTAAAGTTAGTGCCGAATAGCCAGCTTCTGCCCATGAGCTTCGATCAATACCAACAGGTATTGTCAGAAAGTGAATTGAGCTCAGATGCCGATCAGGTGGCCATGATTAAAAGAGTAGGGGAGCGCATACAAAAAGCTGCCGAAGAATATTATAAAAACCACAACCTAGAAAAAGAATTAAACGGTTACGATTGGGAATACAACCTGATAGTATCCGAACAAGTAAATGCTTGGTGTATGCCAGGTGGAAAGGTTGCTTTTTATACCGGAATACTGCCGATATGTGAAGACGAAACGGGCGTAGCGGTGGTTATGGGTCATGAAATTGCACATGCCTTAGCTAACCACGGTGGTGAGCGCATGAGTCAAGGAATGGTGGCGCAAATGGGTATGAGTACCTTAGGTGCTGCTATGGGTGAAAACCCGTCTTTAACGCGACAATTACTGTTACAGTCGATAGGTATGGGTACCCAATTGGGAGTGTTAAAGTTTTCCAGATCAAACGAATCCGAGGCAGATCACATTGGTTTGATTCTGATGGCCAAGGCCGGCTATAATCCTCAGGCGGCAACTAGCTTCTGGGAGCGAATGGCTGCCCTGTCTGGAGGACAAGCTCCACCAGAGTTTTTGTCAACTCACCCTGCAAGCGAAACGAGAGTTAGGGATTTAGAGGCGCTCATGCCAGAGGCAATGAAGTATTATTCGCCAGAGAACTAGTCAATTGAGTTACAGGTACGTCATGCTGAACTTGTTTCAGCATCTCACAATTTAGTAATGTTTAGATTCTGAAATAAATTCAGAATGACTGTATTAAAAAATCAAGATTGAGATTCCGTACAGAAGCTTCGTGATGATTTTTTTAATGAAAATCAACTTAGCTAATCTTACGGAATGACGATTTCGAAATTGGTCAACTCACATAACCCCTTAAATACTCGTAGCGCTCGGTTAAGTCACCATCTTGAGCAATTGAAGCACGTTGTAGAATCTCGTCTTTGTCTCCATTAAGTAATGCAGGGAAAATGTTTTTGATAAACTCCGCTCCAAAATCCGTAGAAGCATCTTTTGGTAATTCGCAAGGCAGATTATCTACCGCCATTACGGTTATAGCATCTTCTCTATCGTAAGCAACTTCTGACTCTGATGGTGCATGATAACCATAGAGCGGATCTTGAATGGTAGAAGGACGTATAGTGGAAGCCACCGGGCCATCAATATCACAACTGATATCCGCAACAACTTTCAACTTAAATTCAGGGGACTTGGCTTGTTCTCGAGTAAAAATAAACGGTGAACCATCTCCCCAAAAGTGACAAGCGATATACATATCAGAAGTAGATGAAAATCGCTCAAAATCATTTACGTACAGATCGGGTTCCTTAAAAAACTCTCCGATTGAACCTTCAGTTCCGTCCGCTTTCTTGTTGTAATCAGTCACTTTAAGTTGGCAATAAACCGGTTCTGTTCCCGAATAGGAAAGATAATCTTGAACATTCAGTTTTTTGATGTTCATCAAATTCAAAATCTCCATAGCGCCATGTGCCACACGACCGTTTCCGGTTAGTGCTATTTTACAGCCGGAGTTGTCAAATTTTACTTTAGATAATTCGGATTCCATTTCAACGCGATCATCGCAGAGATATGCAGGCTTTAAATCAAAAGAGTGTGTTCTTTTTCCTAAGGCTAAAAATGCATTGTATGCACCGACTATTCCAGCGTATCTGCCAAATCCAATAATTCGCGCTCCTTTTTTGTCTGTCAAACATTCGTAATCGATCAAACGAATATTCTTTTTTAAAATGGTTTGAAGCAACTCTTTATTGTAAGGCTGCATTTTTATGGTATGTGAAAAGAAGAAGTAAGTTTTACCTGGTATTAAAGCGCTTTTAGGAACCTCTTTTACCCCCATCAGAATATCGCAATCGCTGACATCATTCACCACCTCAATTCCAAGGCTGGAATATTCAGCATCCTTAAAGCGTCTGATGTCACTCGACTCCACAACGATTCGAATTTCATTGCCATGAGCGGCGTTCAATTGTGCGACTTGTTGAGGCGACAAGGGCACTCTTTCGTCTGGTGGAGTTTTACGTTCTTTAATGATTCCAATCTTTAACATAGCACGATTTTAAGGGCCGGTAAAAGTAGAAAGATTGCAGTATTTTTGCGGTCTGAACAAATGTTCTTTTAAAAATGGGGCCGACTGGTTTTGACAGCATGATGAAGAGTTATGTAAGCATGTCGGGTTTTGCAAGACTATCCGTAATAAGTGTTGCAACGTTTTTAGTTGGCGAAAACAACTACGCACTTGCAGCTTAATCCGAATAATAGTAGGATGGCTTAATCGGTACACAAGGTGTATCGACAAGTACTCCCACCTTGGAGCTCGCCGAACGCTTTGGGGAACTTGGGGGTTCGATAAGGAAGGCTAGTGTGCAATGCGCTTCGAATTGTATGCGAAATTTAGAAGATAAGCTTAAACTTGGTTGCTTGTTACCGGGTTTAGGTCGAAAACTAACGATAAGCTAAGCATGTAGAAATCCTGATTGTTCCATGTTTGGACGCGAGTTCGAATCTCGCCGGCTCCACTTGATGATAAAAGCACCTCGCAAGGCGGGGTGCTTTTTTATTTCCACTGCGTCGCCAAGCTTGCTTGAGCGTAAGCAGGGGGAATAAAAAAGTGAGACTCGTGTAACGAG
Organism: Salibacteraceae bacterium; assembly: GCA_965660875.1. Taxonomy (GTDB): domain Bacteria; phylum Bacteroidota; class Bacteroidia; order Flavobacteriales_G; family Salibacteraceae; genus UBA6770. Next base: position 42,886 of record CBFIBQ010000002.1, read on the forward strand.
GCTGTTTTTATCCACTTCACGGGTTAGGCGAGTTGGCCGCAGGCACTCTCGCAGAATAAATACTTCGTCGCCAAGCTTGCTTGATCGTAAGCAGGGGGAATAAAAAAGTTAGGTACGCGCAGCGTGACCGTTTTTACCCACTTCACGGGAAAGGCGAGAAGACCGGAGGCACTCTCGCAAAAAAACATCACTTCGTTGTCAAGCTTGCTTGAACAAAAGAAGGCGAATGAGGTATGTATTCTTGCTATTGAGTTGCTAAAATGTTTGAGAATAAGGAACGGGAGGAGTATTTTAAATAATCATTCCGGCCGCAACGGTCTCGTTGGTTTCACAATCAATAAGAATTAGGCTGCCTGTGCTTTTATTGGTTCTATAGGAATCGATTATTAGTGGTTGTTTGAGCTGCACTTTTACTCTTCCAATATCGTTCATTCCCATAAAGTTCTTATCGGTTATACGGTCTAAAGTATGAATATCAATTGTGTATACGATATCAGATATAACCCCAGCTTGCTCGTTGGATGTGTGCCTGAACAAATAACTTGAGTTTACCTTGACTGGTCTTTTATTTAACCAGCACAACATCACTTCAAAGTCACTGCAAACCTGGGCTTGATTATTAGATCGAACTATCATATCACCCCTTGAGATCTCGGGGGAATTGGAAAGTCTTAAGGAGATAGACATAGGCGCAAAAGCCTCATCGATTTCCGAATTGTATTTATGGATGCTTTTTATTACGCTTGAATAACCATGGGGTAGTGTAACAACTTTATCACCGACTCTGAGAACACCGCTGGATAAACGACCAGCGATTAACTGTTCGTCGCTATCATTGGAGTCAATCAGTGTTTGAACTGGAAATCGTGCATCGACTTTATTTATATCACTGCTAATGGTTATAGATTCTAAGGTGCTTAGTAATGGTGCACCTTGATACCAATTCATTTTCTCAGAACGCTCAACAATATTATCTCCTATTAAAGCGCTAATTGGAATGAAACGAATATCCTTTATCAATAACTTGGAAGAGAAGTTTTCAAATTCTGCCTTTATTTTTGCAAATACATCTTCTGAAAATCCAATTAAATCCATCTTGTTGACGCAAACAATCACATGAGGAATTTGGAGTAGGGAGGCAATAAAGCAATGTCTTTTGGTTTGTTCCACCACACCTTTTGTAGCATCAATGAGCAATACCATTACATTGGAAGTGGAGGCAGCTGTCACTAAATTTCTCGTGTATTCGAAATGCCCAGGCGCATCGGCGATAATGAACTTTCTTTTACGAGTAAAAAAATAGCGGTAAGCCACGTCTATCGTAATTCCCAGTTCCCGTTCCTCTCTTAACCCGTCGGTAAACATGGCTAAATCAAGGTTGTGCGAACCTTTGATAGTACTTGCTTTTTCTACTGCCTGTAATTGGTCTTGTAAAATTGATTTAGAATCAAAAAGCAATCGCCCAATTAAGGTGCTTTTTCCGTCGTCTACACTACCTGCTGTGGTAAACCGAAGTAATTGACTTTCCTGATCCATTAATTATCCATTATTTTAGAAATAACCAAGTCGTTTTCGGTCTTCCATAGCGGTGTCCGAACGTTTATCGTCGCTTCTGTTGCCCCTTTCCGAACTTCTTAAAATACTTAATTCCTCTTGGATTTTCTCAACGGTATCGGCCTCAGATTCTATTCCACCGGTTATGGTAATGTCTCCTAAGGTTCTAAACCGTACTTTTTTACTTACCACCTTTTCATTCTCATCTAAGGTCAAAAATTTAGAATAAGGAATCCATGAATTGTTGCGCCAAACCACATCTCGCACATGAGCTAGATAAAGAGACGGAATTTCTATATTTTCTCGTTCGATGTACGTCCAAATATCAAGTTCAGTCCAATTACTCAGTGGAAACACTCTAAAGTGTTCACCTTCTTTATGTTTTCCATTAAACAAATTCCATAACTCAGGTCGCTGATTTTCAGGGGTCCACTCACCGTTAGTATTTCTATGTGAGAAAAACCGCTCTTTAGCCCTCGATTTCTCTTCATCACGTCTTCCGCCTCCAATTGCGCAGTCAATGTTGTTTTTTCGAACTGCTTCCAACAGGGTTTTTGTTTGCAGGGCATTCCGAGTAGCAGACTTCCCTTTTTCCTCATCTACTAACCCTGTACTTATAGCTTCTTCAACAGAACCTATAAGTAATTTTACTTCCATGTGTTTTACCAATTCGTCACGAAAATCAATGGTTTCAGTGAAATTGTGACCAGTATCTATGTGGAGCAACTGGAATGGAATGTTACTGGGATAAAATGCTTTTTTAGCTAAGTGAGTAACGACAATGGAATCCTTTCCTCCAGAAAACAATATGACCGGTTTTTTAAATTGCGATATTACTTCACGCAAAACAAAAATCGCCTCACTTTCTAGTTCATCTATATGGCTGAGGTAGTACTTATTCATTGGTTAGAATGTTCTTCTCTATAAGGTAATTGTACAGTTTTTCTGCAGAATGCGCTACCGATTCGTTAGTAGTGTCAATTTCCATAAAGGGATGTAACGGGGGTTCGTAAGGCGCTGATATACCCGTCATGTTTTCAATTTCTCCGTTTTTCGCCCTAGCATAAAGCCCTTTAACGTCCCTTTTTATGCATTCCTCCAGCGGGGTTGATACAAAAACCTCATAATAGTTTGAGCCTATAATTTTTGCTACTTCATCTCGCATTTTTTGTGTTGGTGAAATAAAAGTGGCAATTACCACCATTCCTGCATCCATCATCAATTTTGCAACTTCAGCAACTCTTCGGTTATTTTCGAAACGATCTTCAACCGAAAAACCAAGGTCAGTGTTCAAACCTGAGCGTACTTTATCCCCATCGAGAGTATAGGCATGAATACCCTTTTTGGAGAGAATTGCTGAAAGTGCTTCAGCAATTGTTGATTTACCAGAACCCGAAAGTCCTGTAAGCCATATAACACATGAATGGTATTGGGTATTTAGAGTGTTCACAGTTTTATCTTACATGCGGCGTGAAAAATAGTTATTCTAAGCATGAACATAGCTAATTAGACACAAACCAAAAGTAGAGACTATTCTTAAAGAAAAAGGTAGACTTTTTTCAATTGTATTATGAAGATTTTATCCAGATTCATTCAAATGTCTAATTTGGCATTGGTAACAAGGTTTTGAATTTGTTCATAGAGTTTAAACCTGAAATTAAAAGAAAATGAATGTAGGAGTTCTTTGTAACAGTAGACTTTGTATTCCGTCGCTGCAAGTACTTGTTCAATTAAGACACAAGGTAAGTATCGTCTTGCCTGAAAAGAGAGTGGATGACCATTTTGAAATTGAACAATTTGCCCATCATTTTGGTCTTTCGCTGTCAAAATTTAAAAAGGAAGAATTAGATCAAGAGCTGGTGGATTGGAAAAAGCAGCATAATATTACGGTTATATTCATAATTACATTTCCGTACATTTTATCTTCGAGATTATTGGATGCAATAAATATTGACATTCTCAATTTTCATTTTGCCCCATTGCCAAAATATAGGGGAGCACAGCCTACTTTCTGGTTAATAAAAAACGGTGAGAAAAAGGGTGGTATATCCGTTCATGTCGTTACTAAAAAAATAGATGGCGGGCAATTACTGCACGCTGAGCCTTACCAGCTCTCCGACTTTGAAACACATAATTCCTATTTGAACAATGTTGCCGTATTGAACACTAAGGTGATTCGGTTGATTGCTGAAAAAATAAACCTGCAATCGTGGAAAAATGGTTTAAAAAAGCAGTTTAACTCGGACGCTAAATATTATCCGAAGCCCAAACTTGAGGATATAACCATCAATTGGCAAACAATGACGGCTATAGAAATTGAAAGACTCTGCCGTGCGTGCAATCCATGGAATAAGGGTGCAATGACTGTATTTAATCGTGTGGGAATTAAACTCGTCGAGTTAACTGTACTTCCATACACTGGTAAAAATGAAGCACCTGGAACCCTTGTTTGCATTAAAGAAACGCAACGACTAGCAGTCAGTTCAAAGGACAATAAATACCTCGACATCAACATCGCTTATGAGGAGCAGATGGGTTATTTCAGCAATAGCAGGCTATCAGAACTGGGACTTAAAGAAGGAGTTCTATTTCAATAAAATTTGTTTTGAATGAACACTAGCTGGAATTAATAATATTATTTAGTATTGATAAAATAATTTACACACTAAAAATCAAGTATTATGGCGAACGAAATACCTTTAGACGAGGCAGTTGAACAAACAACAAATTGGAGAGAATTAGCTGACCAGAAACTCGCTCCAGAGGATACCATATACGCATTTACGGTTCCGATGGAAAACTTTGAACAAATACAAGGTTCTGGTGCAGTGGGTATTCGAGCATATTTAGGCAAATCATCTTCAGACGAAAAAACGTTGTTACTAGTTGGTGTTGATGCCAATGGAAATGATATGATTCATTACGACGAAGGGCAGTATGTTTATAACAATACTTTTCCTTGCCCTTCAACATGTGATAATGGAAGCCCACTTTCATAGATACGTATTGCTAGATGGATTCGTTCAAAGTTCTTGGAGTAGTTTCAACACTGCTAATATTGGGCTTAACGGTTCTCTATGGCTTGAACTACAAGAAAAATAAAAGATGGGTTAAGTTATTCTTTGCCTATCTTCTTTTTTTACTCATAGGAGATTTAATTAGCAAGTGGATGTGGGTTCAAGGTCAAAATAATTTGCTTATTACTCAATTATTTAATATGGTGGAGTTAGTTGTTTTGACACTATTCTACTTGCGTTTTGCTTTAGGAAAAAGAAGAAAGCTAATTTTAGGTCTGGCGACAACGGTCGCTGCAATTAATCTTTTTTCAGGGTTCTATATTTATGACATACATGAATTTAATGTTATTGGGTTCTTTGCCTTTAAGTTTTTTATTATCCTCTTCAGTTTAAGAGAACTGTTCTATCACAAAATGGAAGGTGGAAATAGGTGCTTTTGGATTAATGTTGGTCTTTTGTTAAACTCCTCTGTAAATGTAGCAATTCTTTCATTTTTGAATATCCTTAGTCAATATAGCAGTGAATCTCAAATCGGAATTTGGATTTTCAATGCCATGGTCTATTCAGTGGCACTTTTGCTTTATGGTATTGAAATTTTGAATGAGAATAAATGGAAATTGACGAGCTAACATCCATTATTTATTTAGTCGCCTTTGGGATGCTACTATTATTAGGGCTCGCTGTTATAATTATGCAGCTTTCTAGCAAGAAAATCTTAAAGGAAAAATTGCAGCAAGAAGAGCTCAAAACCAACCATAAAAAAGAGTTGATGGCTCACGCTATTATTACCCAAGAAAAGGAACGCGACCGCTTAGCTGCCGAAATTCATGATGACATTACTTCTAAGCTTAATATTATTCACATTCATTTAGAGTCCTTAGAGAAGGAAGTAAAACCCGAGCTGCGTGCTAAAATTGAACCCCTTCATGAAGTTGTAAAATCAGGCATAGTCGATTCGAGAAGAATTGCCTACGATTTGTTCCCAGTAATTCTTGAAAAATTTGGATTGCTCACGGCATTGGAAGAGTTGCGAGATTTAAATTCAAACAAGAAAGTTCGTGTAAAACTGGAAACTTCAATCACCGACCAATCATTTGCGCCAGAGGTGGCGGTGCATATTTATCGCATAGTTCAAGAATTGTTTAACAATTCGGTGAAATATGCGCACTGTTCAGAAATAGCTTTGAGTCTCTCTTTAGAAGGCAATCAAGGATATTTATCGTACTCCGATAACGGAGTTGGAGAGGCTAAGAAAATAAAAGACTCAAAAGGAATGGGGTTTAAGAATATTAATTCGCGATTAAGCGTTCTGGATGGTGCACTAGAAATTAAAGATGCAAGCCCCGGTCTACTATTTGAAATCCAATTTAAATCTACGCTGCAATGATTTCCATAGTAATGGTTGATGATGAACAGCTTTTTCTCGACGGAGTAAGAGGAGTTCTTGAAAATCAAGCAGGTATTGAAGTAATAAAATGCTACAATAGCTCCACACATTTTTTGCAAGACTGGAAACGAGGAGAGTTATTTTACGATATTGTGCTTATGGATATGAATATGCCTGATATTGATGGGGTTCGACTGACCAATTTAGTTATGGAAACGGAACACAATATACGGGTAATTGGCTTAAGCTCTCATTACACCAAAACCCTCATATTTAAAATGATGCAATTGGGTGCATCAGCCTATTTACCCAAAAACGTGGGAATTGAACGCCTTGTTAAAACTTTAAGAAAGGTGTATGAGGAGGGATTTTATTTTGAAGATTTTAGATTGAAAGGACTGCAAAGTCAAAATTTGTCAGATAAAGAGCGGCAAGAGCTGTTGTACCATGGTTTGTCTGAAAGGGAAATGGAAGTACTAAAGCTCATTTGCGAACAATATACTACCTATGACATCGGGGAAAAGCTCTTTATTTCTACCAAAACGGTAGAGCGGCATAGGTCCAATATTTTTGAAAAAACAAAGTGCAAAAATGTGGTGGGCTTGGTGCTTTTCGCTCTGAAATACCAATTGGTAGAAAAGGAATTTATTGAATGAGGGTATTCCCCCATTTTTAACTCCAAAGTGCAATTTATTCATTCGAGTGACCTAGTTTTAGTTCAAGAACTGAAATTATTGAGCTATGAAAGACACAACTTGCAACCCGTCCGAGGATAATAAAGACGCCAAAAAATACCTGGAAAAGTTGAAACAGGCCACTAAAAAATCCAACCCGGACAATTCGAATTCAGAAGATGAACAAGAATTAAGTGACCACCATAAATCAGTTTTAGCACAAGTTCTGTTGCAACAAATGGCTACAGAGTAACACGCAAAACGTCAATTACCGGCTAAGAAAAATTTACTGGATATTTATGAGTGGCTTAGAGTGCCCGTTGCTTTGAGTTTCCTGGTTGATTCAATTACAGTGAGCGAAGCAGACCAGCACCATAAAAAAACCAAATAGCCAAAGACTACTCAGTTTTTTTATTTGTATACTGAACTCCATAATAGTAACCTATTAGGAGCGGTATGGTTAGGACTTACGCTCTCGACTTAAATATTAGTTCTTGACAAGGCTTCAAATCTCTACAAACCTTATGTCATTATCAATGGGGGTATTCCCCCATTGTAAAACGAAAATTGACCTGTATTATCCCGAAAATTGTTTTCATTGAACCCTACTCGCAGGGCTTGGTTTTTCTCGGTTTTAGACAACCACAAGGCAACGAAGCTTTAGAACCCGTGCTTATTAGTGAAATAGACTTATCCTTAAACTCAGTCAGATTTAATTTAGTAGTGGTAAAAGTGCTGTCTCCCTTTACCTCAAAATAAACTTGGTGATAAGGAATTATATCTTCCAATATGGTAATCGTACAATTCAAGAAGGTAGAATCGGTTTTTGTTGAGTCGTTGTAATAGTACGGCAGTATTAACCCTGAAAAATTTGCTGAAGAATCACGCTGCAAATCTCCAATTCCAGAAGCTCCAATATGATGTGCTGCAGTAGAATCGAGCCAGGGAAAATCATCGCATTCAATGTTAATGGGCAATATTTTTATGCCTGTATTTTTAAATGATTGATCATAATAAACCTTCACAAATTTCAATTGCGTCAGTATTAAACGGTTGTAATCAAAATATATATGCTGCCTTTGGTTTTCAACATCCATTGTAAAACGATCGGGAATTACCTTACCAATATTAAAGCGTGGCTTTTCAATTACCGGTGGCGCCGCGATGTAGTATTTCGATACATAAAATGTTTTTTTTGATGCCGTGTCGTAATTAGGCCCAAAAGGAATGCTATTCAGTATCTGATCGGGCATTCCCCATTCCAAGCTGTCAGAGGCGCTCCAATGGGTTCCATCAATGGTTATCCGAGTATTGCAACCGTATAGCGAAACAGTTTGCTTGTGTGCGGGTTTTAATGTGGGAGACCCGAGGCTAAAGTTCACCGTTCCAAAAACCTTTGGAACATAGTTGTTTTGAGCAATTCCGTCAATGGTATACAGACCTAGTGACAGTGCAGCTGCAATCAATTTTAAGGACAATTTTTGGGAAACCCATTTCAAGATACACGTTCGACTGCTCATAATTCTGTTATCAAATTAAGCATTCGAAGCTAACCCAAAATAGTAGCGATATGGGATTTCCAATCAAAAATGGGGGTAAACCCCCATTGCGTTTAGCGAATGATGGCAATAGCTTAGTGCACTCTATAAAACGCTAAAAAACAACATCATGAAAACAAAATTAGTAGCACTTTCTCTAGTAATGAGTATCATTTCTTGTACTAGTTCTCCTGAAAAAAATATTGCCGAACAAAGTCCGCAAGTTGATAAGGTGGGTGAATATGTAAAAAAGGCTATTAATTTAAATAGTAGCAAGGTTCCTGAAGGCCCACAAGCAGATGCATCAAAAAAGGAGCTTTATGCATTGGCGTGGCAACAGTTCATTGCCTTGAATTGGCCCGTAAAGTCCAACATTACAGGAAATCGAGCAAACCCAAATTCCAATTCAGACTCTACATTCTTAAAAGTAACTCCTTCGGTTTTACCGCGCGTGGTGTGGTCAACCTATGCGAGCAAGGCAGAGGTATTCAATTTTCAAACCGGTAGTTTACCGGCATGGAGCACCTTAGGAAAACCTGTTTACCAGTATAAAACGCAACCAACTCCGCTAAACAGTGGCGATAAATTCGATTTATTTAATAACCTAGATGAGAACAATGAAATAGGTGAAGCCGTAGTTTTTGGTGGAGCTGGGCTAGGAAATAATTCAGGAGGAAATCAAGTACTGTACGAGGCTAAAATAAATGAAGCAGAATACAACTACCTACGCAAGTACAACCTGCAAAATAAAACCACGGCAACGAATTGGGCAGACTCTACTGTAAAGTACCTCAACCAATTTGGTGGTACTTGCTTAAGCGAAGAGGCTGCAGCGCAGGAGGTTATTTGTTTTCCTTGTGCTGATGGTACGCAGCAAGGGGCTATAGAAATTAAAGCAGCTTGGAGAAAGCTAAATGGAAATGACGATCTGAGTCGATATTATGTACAAAACGTATTGGTGTATAAAAACGACGGAAACACCCGTAAATACACCAACCAAGCGTATGGTTTAATTGGACTTCACATCATTAGAAAAACTAAGAATTACCCAACGTTTATCTTTACCACGTTTAACCATGTAGACAACATAAAATCGGGTATATACTACAACAACAGTATAGCTCTGGAAGGTCAGACCCCACCTTTTTACCAGTATTACAAAAAGGACGCTACGGGCAAACAAATTCCAGACACGACCTACGACCCAACGCACAAGTACATTCAAACGGGCAACATTGCGGTGAAAACGCAAAACGAGGTGCATAAAATTCCTTCGGAATTAGATTCTTTTAATATGGCAGTACAAAACCGTATTAAAACTGAAAGCAGCAACTCGGTTTGGCAGTATTACGAATTGTTGGGTGTACAAGCGACGCCAGTAGACCTGAAAAATGCCGATACAGATGACTCCTATTACTTAGCGAACGACGTCATTGAAACCGATTACACCCTACGCCGATTTACAGGGGCTTTCGCAAACCCTACAGGGATTTTATTGGATGCCCATAACATCAATAAAATGGGAAAAGTATATTCTATGGGTGGTTGCAAGGGCTGCCACGGCAATGCTCAAGTAAGTGGAAACGACTTTAGCTTTTTACTCGGCAATGGCGTGATTTCAGCACCAGATACCTTGGGTGTTCCGCCGAATGTGAATTAGTATGAAGTTGGAAATAAAAACATTAGTTGTTACATCCAACTGAATATCATCAATTGTTGATATTTCAAGCTATGCTTCATTAAAAAAAGAATACTTATGCCAGGATCTATTGATTTTCAAAAATCTATAACGAAAGAGCTTGAGGTAATCAAAAATAGAGTTCGAGACCTTATTGGCTCTGCAAATTGGCCTGAAGAAGGTAGATATAAAGAAGCCATTTTATCAAAATCTATCGAAAACCAATTACCTAATCATATTTCCTGTGGAACAGGATTTATTTTACGAGAAAGGGATGGAGAGCAAATATTATCAAAGCAGCATGACATAATTATTTATGACAATAGGTACCCCTTGATTATGAAATACGGAAATTTCATTGTTACAACCCCCATGAATACACATGGGGTTATTGAAGTCAAGTCAAATGTCAATCCTACTCTTTTTCGAGAAACATTTCAAAAGCTTGAAAACTCGCTTGAAGACATTTTTGATGACTATAATTCAAAGTTCATTGGAATTTTTTCTTTCAATTTTAAAAAACCTAATGGCGCTAATTATTCTATTAGTTCTGGACACGTAATAAAGGATACTCTTAAAAACTCTAAGAAAATCGTCAATCACATATCTCTAAATGAACAAGTATTTATTCGGTTTTGGAATAGAGAAGAAGCCTCGAGTTTTGAAGAGCCATTGATTGTGAATAATGATTTTTTTAATACATATAGACTACATGACTTATCTTTTTCATACTTCATTTCAAATATCCTACACAGAGTTTGTGAAAATATCGATGAAAGGTATTGGCATTCATTTCCAATAGTTGGAACAAAAGAAAGGCATAGAATGGAGACAATTGTAATCGAATAAAAACCAATATTTTGAAAGAATGGCAATATTGAACGATATAATTGACTGGGTTGAAAATAAGCCTTCATTTTGGCAAGAAGCTATTGATAGATTAATCCGAAACAATCAACTAACAGATAGCGACATTGCAGAACTTACAGAAATTTGCAAAGTTGATTTTGGAATTTCTGAATTCGAATTTGATGCAGTTGACTTTGATGATTTAAAAGAATTTGCCGATAACTCAGCAAGCAATGAAAATGTAAGGCTCTCAAAAATCACCAATGTAGATAATGTAAATGCCCTTTCTAAAACAAGTGAATTAGAATTTGCTTCTAATGGACTAACATTGATTTATGGTGATAATGGTTCGGGTAAATCAAGCTATATCAGCATTCTAAAACATACTTGTAACACCCGAGGATATAAGCCAAAAATAAATGACAATTTGTATGACCCAGCTTGTTTTGGAAATGATAAAAAAGCAGATGTAGAATATACTACTGATGGAACAAGCTTTTCAATTGTTAATCTTATCAATGAAAGTGTAAATGATAGTACTCTAAAAAAAATTGATGTCTTCGACACTTTTAGTGCCAATCATTACATTGAAGGTGAGGATGAGATTGCTTTTATCCCGCATGGATTATCAATCGTGGAAAAACTAGCAGAATCGGTTAACAAAGTTGAATCCCAACTAGACGTTGAGCTATCAAATCCCAGTTTAGACAAGTTTGATTTTGAGCTTTTGGAAGTTGCTGAGGGTACAACAGCAAAAGTATTTCTCGATAGTTTAAGTTCAGAAACAACACTTGACGAGTTAAGAGCGGAATCTATATGGAATAATGCAAAAAGTACAAGAGTAGAAACCCTGACTAAAGAAATAGATAAACTAAGGGCCTCTGACCCCCAAAAAAGTTTAAAATCAAATGAAGAAAAAATAAAACGCTTTAGTGTTTTACTAAATAAATTTCAAGCTTTAGAGAACAACTTGACAGGGCAGGCATTAGTTAACTTTAAGCAAATACTAAATAGTTTTTCGCAAACGAAAAAAGCACTTGCGGACTCTTCAGAAAAAGCTTTTTCAGATTTACCATTGAATGGAGTTGGGAATAGTTCTTGGAAACTACTATGGGAAAGTGCTAGAAGATTTTACAATGAAAGTACTCAAACTAATAATTTTCCAGAAGTTACTGAAAATAGTGGCTGTCCTCTCTGTCTACAAGATTTAGGTGAACAAGCAAAAAATAGGTTCACTTCGTTCGAAGAATTTATAAAGAATGATATTCAAAAATCTTATGATGAGGCACTAGAAAAATATGATTTAGTAATTGATAATTTAGACAGACTTGATTTCAATTTTAGCGAGCAAGAACCAATAGCCCTAGAATTAGACGAAATCGATGAAAAGTACTCTAAGAAACAAGCTGAATACTTAAAAATACTTTCAGATCAGAAAGATTACATAAAGAATCTTTTCAACTCAAAGAAAACAGTTGAAAGTATTGACCCTGTTGAGATTGCTTACACCCCTAAAACTTTGATTCAAGAACTCATTAAAGGGTTAGAAGCAGTTAACGAGAAATTAAAGGTTCAATCCATAGATGAGGATTTAAAACCACTTGTCAAGGAATTTGATCAGCTAAAAGGAGAAAAAAAGATTTTTGATTACAAACCAAAACTGGGTCGTGAAATTTATCGACAAAAAAAGGTTAAGCTACTAAATCAATGCCTAAGTAGATGTAATACTCGAACAATTACAATTCTAAGTAATGAGTTAACAACTAAATACATAAATCAAAATCTCAAACAGAATTTTCAAACGGAACTTAAAAAATTAGGTTTTAAAAATATCAAGATTGAAACTGAAACTAAAGGGCAAAGAGGTAAGCAATATCACTACCTTAGACTTGACGAAAATAACACAAAGGGAATCGCATTAAAAGATGTCCTAAGTGAAGGAGAACATAGGTGTATCTCTTTATCTACTTTTTTATCTGAATTGTCAATTTCGGAACACAAAAGCGCAATAATTTTTGATGACCCTGTATCTTCACTTGACCACAAGTGGAGAAATAAAATATCTAAAAGAATTACAGAAGAAGCATTAGAAAGACAGGTTATTGTATTTACTCACGATATTACTTTTTTACTAATGATAGAGGAGCATTGTTCAAAGCTAAATTGTGACTTAGACGTAAAAAGTCTGACTCGGAAAAAAACTGAGACTGGAATAATTGCAACGAACCCACCTTGGGATACTCTTTCGGTTAAAAAGCGTCTTGGAGTCTTGAAAAATGATCTAGTTAGATTAAAGTCAATTGAAAAAAATGAAACCGAAGAGGTTTACAGAGAACATGCAAAACCATTTTATGGTAAACTAAGAGAAACATGGGAAAGGTTTATTGAGGAAGTTTTATTAAATAAGGTTGTTCAAAGATTTGGAAGAGAAATTCAAACTTTAAGGATTAAAGTGCTCACAGACCTAACAAATAACGACTATAATCTGATTGAGGAAAACATGAAAAAATGTTCGACATATATGAGGGGGCATGATTCCTCTGGTGCTCTAATTGAAACTATGCCTTACTCTGATGAAATCGAAGCTGATATTAATGTTTTAGGAGATTATTTAGGTGATATGCGAAAAAGAAAAAGACAATAAAAAACAAGGCATAACAAAGTGTCTAGTGCAAAGCACCCTGTGGGATAGCTACGACACCATACATTGAACGTCGACAAAAATTAAAAAACAACAACATGAAAAATATCGCATATTTAATGCTCCTCGTACTATTGGGGTCCTGCGCCAAATTACCCGTTCAAACGCTGAGCTTAACCGATGCCCTAATTCAGGAAGGAGACCGGATGCACCAACTTAATCAGAGCCTTTTAAACAAAATGTTTGAGGACAAACGAGCAAAAATCGATGGGTTTATTAAAAACGAATACCTACCTAAATATCTAGAAGAGTTCAAAAAACGCATACCCAGTGATGTGAACTACGAAGAGGAGTTGCCAAACATATTGCAAAGCATCCTTCCAGAAATAACCTCCCGAAGAGACCGAATGCAAAGTGCCTTAGAAGACCAACGCATTAAAATAATGGAAAAGCTGAATGCAGATTATGCGGTATATAAATCCAGCTCAATGGAATTAAGAAACTTAATTGAGTCGAATATTAAAGTAAATGAAGAGCGCCAAAAAGCATTTCAACAGGTCAAAACCCTTAGCCAAAACAACATTGATTTGAACCAAATAGAAACTGAACTTGACGGGTTTATTCTAAAATCTGGCGACCTCGGTGGAAATATTAATGCACTCAATAATTCTATTAACGCACTCTTAAAAAAATAAACGGTATGCCTATAAATTGGAACGAAATAGCCAGCGAAGCGGGTGAATCTACTGATGAGCACTTTAAAAATCAAATGTCTAGTTTAACCAGACTCAATGACCAAGAGATTGAAGACCTAATTCATGAAACGGGCATCAGCCAACAAGACCTTGCAAATGTGTTGAAGGAAGTAAAAGATGCGAGCAAGTCAAATGTTGATAAGGCCAAAGCCATAAAAAACATCAGCAAAGGAGTTGATGTGTTAATTGGGCTAGCCGGCAAATTAATTTGAACGGAAGCAGCTATAGCCGAGATTGCCCCAGATAAAACACACGAACGATTTAAACTTCTACCAAGCCAACATTTTATTAAATTGTTCAGCGAAAATTTATTTAACACCTTATTATAAATCTCACAACACTATGAAAAGTACCTCATTATCTTTTTGGGCGATGGCCCTCCTAACTTTGCTTTTTTCTGCTTGTTCAGAACCGAGCGAGTCAAAGCTAGATGCTAGCACCAACGGTCCAGCCGAGTATACCTACGCTATGTCTATAGCATTAACGGAAAATGCCAACGCACCAGAATTGCAATCCTTTGCGCAAGCATACGAAAGCAGTGAGTGGCTACTCTTTGGCGGTAGATACAATCCAGGTGCAACTAAAAATGGAGGCTTGCACGGTATTCACAGTAAGTCGGGTAGTGGGCTCAATTATGCTAATCACGGTTTTCCACCTCCGTCATTTAACGAAACTGCTTTTGTCTATGATCTAAATCAAGATAAAGTAGTGGCTCAAATAGACTATAAAGGGTTTGTTCAGCAGCTTGAGCAATGGAGTACGTCTCTTTCTGGAGAAGCTAAAAATGTATGCTTATCCTTATTAAAAGACACGGCACTGTCTTGCATTTACCAAACCTTTAGAAGTACCAACGCGCAAGTGGTGCAAGAAGGTGAGTTCGTTTATGTGGTGGGCGGTTACGGTACACCACGTGGTATGGGAACAAATACTGCGGCGTCTTATCAAACTTTCCCAAGTGTTGCTAAAATACATGTGCCTTCTATGATCAGCGCCATTAAAGGCGAAGCGCAAAATGTAACTTGGAATAAGTTTTTTAGGATTGGTTTTAATCCTCGTTTGCAAGCCACTGGGGGCGAATTGCTAAAAATAGGCGACGTGCTTTATTTGTGTGGCGGACACAACTTTGCCTACAATGATGTAGCGGGTCTTAATCACAACCAAAAGTACCTTGATGCGGTTTATCCGTTTACCTTAACCGATGATACCAGCGCGGGTTCGGCATTAGTTCAAGTAACCATACTCGACACCATCACCGATATACCATACAAAAGCGATGTATTCAAGTATTCGGCCGATACCATTTCCTATTTAAGACGTAGAGATGGCCCAATCGTGCCTGTTTTATTCAAAAATGGTAGTGGGCTTTCTCAAGGCATAGCCTATTATGGTGGCGTTTTTAAACCAGTTCGAAACAAGAGTGGAAAGTTAAGTTCACCGCCACTTGCGGCTTGGAACGATGCGGTATATATTTATGGTTCTTCTGCAGGAAATACTCTAAGTCAAATCAAAAGGGACACTGCTTATCAGCAAAAGAATTTGAACGTATATTCTTGTCCAGATTTTGGAATGTACGACAGTGTGTCGGAGAAGATGTACACCTTTTTACCCGGAGGTATAGGTAATGGGAAATCTGATGGCAACCTCTCTGCATTTACCAACACCGCGGTGCATGCCGTATTGAATGTAAATAACAAAACCAGTAAACCCAACTTTATAAAGGAGAACATTTTTGGAGCTGATTCGAACTATTATGGAGCGGAAGCTGTGTTTGTTCCTGCAACAAGCACTAATGTTCAATACGTGGAAGTTAATAATCAATCTTCACCCATTATTGACGCTAGAAACACAGTGTGGCAAGGCGATTCTGTGCAGGTTGGCTACATTTATGGTGGTATAGAGGCGTTTATTGCTAGTCCGGGTAAATTGGTAGAAACAAAGACAGATACCATAGCACGACCGGGTTATGGAAAAGGCTTTTCGGGTTCAACAGGAAAAATCTGGAAAGTGACCCTGATAAGGAAATAATTGCAAGCTTTGAAGAAGTACAAAAGCCCTGCTGGTAAAACAGACAGGGCTTTTTTCGTTTTCAACCGATTTGTGCACTTTCAGATTTCCTCCAAAATGGGGGAAAACCCCCATTTACTTCTTGCAGTTCTTGAGTAACCTTTGGGAAGCTTAATCAAAACGAGAGAGCGTTAAAATATTCACTTATAAAACTTATTTATTATGGACGGAACTATTGGAGAAATTAGAATGTTTGCTGGGAATTTTGCACCGAGGCAATGGGCATTTTGTGAAGGTCAGCTATTAGAGATTAACAGCAATACAGCGCTTTTTTCAATACTTGGGGCCCGATACGGTGGTGATGGTAGAGTTACATTTGGATTGCCTGATTTTAGAGGAAGAGTATCAATGGGAGCGGGAAACGGACCAGGGTTAACTCCAAGAGAATTTGGCCAAAAGTTTGGTACAGAAAATAATGTACTTCAAGTAAGTCAATTACCTCCGCATAATCATGACGCTGTTGTAAATGTGTTCTCAGGAGATGGGACTAAGCGGTCCGCAGTGGATAACTTTTTAGGTGGAGATGCATCAACTTCAGTGTATTCTGCAACGCCAACTTCTGGTAAAACCTTAAACCCAAGTTCGATTGAAGTAGGAAATACCGGTAGTGGTCGTGATATCAATAACATTCAACCTACTACGGTCATGAATTATATTCTGTGTACAGATGGGCTGTATCCATCGAGATCTTAACTAGAGAAAATAGTCTAAAACAAGGCCTACTGATTTCAGTGGGCTTTTTTTTTGGGGATGTTTTGGGATAATGTGGGTTTTAAAAAATATTTCTCAAGTGCCGTCATTCTCGCGAAATCGGGAATCTAAGGTCTGAAAATAGATTCCTGCCTGCGCTGGAATGACGGGGTTCCCACATTATTCTACAATACCACGTTTTTTTTTGCAATAACTATAACCGAATAACCTTTTCCGCCAACTTTACAAGGGAGGATCTATGCGCCACAATAAGAATGGTCATTTCATTTTTAAGGTGTTCCAATGCATTATAGATAAGCTCTTCATTCTTATCATCGATAGCATTCGTTGCCTCATCTAAAATCAGCAATTGAGGCTTTCTTAGTAGCGCTCTGGCTAAAGCAATACGCTGCCTTTCTCCTCCAGAGATTTGCATACCTCTATCTCCTACAACTGTATCTAAACCATTAGGTAAAAGTTGTACAAATTCCTGTCCTCCTGCTTGTTCCAACGCATTCCACAACGCTGATTCATCAACCGTAGAATCAACCCACCTTAAGTTTTCCCGAATGGATTTATGAAAGAGAAAAGCATCTTGTGGAACATAGGCAATACCGGACTTCCAGCTTGCAGGATCTAATTCGCTAAGCGAAGTATTGTCAACTAAGATTGATCCACTTTCTACTTTTAGGAACCCCATTAGTAAATCAATTAAAGTACTTTTTCCTGCACCTGAGGAGCCTAGAATTATTGTGGTTTTATTGGCTGGAATAGAACAGTTGAAATTGCGCAGTACCTCCTTTGATCCATAAGAGAATGAAACATTTTCAAATTTCAATTCTTTTTTAAATACTGAACTCGATAGGGTACCAGTTGGTTCTTTTTCTTGACTTAGGATATGGATAGCTTGTTGTGTAGCCTCAAACGAGGGAAGGTTATTCAAAATTTGCTGATACGCTCTGGCTAGTTTGCTCACTCGGGGTATTATTCGAGCAAAGATGAAAATGAGCAATAGCAACTCTGAAATAGGCAGACTTACGGTATTGAATGCAATAAATATGTAAACTACTATCACGAAAGACGCCAGTACATCGAACAATAGTTTGGTCCGACCACTTGCCTTTACAAAAGCAACAGCTTGCTTCTCGGTTGCCAGACTATTTTCCTGAAACTCCACAAGATGTTCGTGTTCCTTCTGATAACTTTTCACCAGTTTTATTGACGCCAAATGCTCAACTATGGAGGACTGCATCGATTTATTGTGTTTCACGGAATCCTCTCCAACCTTAAAGGTTTTCTTATTTATTGGTCCGCTTAAGAATACCAAAATACCAATCGGAATAAAAGACATTAAGGTTAATTGAATGGAAAGGGTAAAGGACAAAAACAGATAGATGGTCATTAAGATGAGGGTTCCAACCAACTGTATCGTTTGGTTAGATATGGAAGCAAACCGTCTTACATCGCTCGTCAGCAAAGCCTGTAAGTCACTTCCTTTTATCCTTTGTAGAGACGACCAAGAAGCATACGTGATTCGTTCGAAAAGTATATTGCGCCATCTGTCGACAACTCGTTTGTTTATCTGTACCGTGATTAGGCCCTGACTATAACTCAGTATGGCATAAAAACACATAATGAGAAAGTAAATGATTAATACGGTGGTTACAGATATGGAAAGCCCCATTGTTTCAAAATTCTGTTGAATGAATTTGATCAGTTGACTATTGGATGTGTCCAATTCGGATACTCCGGCAATTGCTAATAATGGGAGAACAAAGAGTAAACCAACACCTTCGGTAAGTCCTTTGAATAATAGTATTACCAAAGCGGCAGAGGCATTTTGCTTTACCTCTTTGAGTAAAAGCCTAAGATCTCGAATAATTTTGATGAATCTACCCATTTTTATTCTGTGGGGAAATAATATACCTCCAAAACCAAAAAAATGGTCTCAACCAAAAGTAGCAGAAGAACAGTGTGTCAGGAAGCTTTATCAGTTCAAAGTCTTTTATAGATATACCTTGGATATAAGCAAGTTTATATTTCCAACCTTTTCTGAGCTTCCATTTATACCCAAGAATTCCCCAATAATTGGATATAGACTTCTTGTGTAAATTGGTTTGTTCTGCCTTGATTGTAGCTGTTGCCATATCAACAAGATCCTGGATTGTTGGATGCGATTGGTGATAGGTTTTGATCTCCTTGGGAGCTTCAATTTTAAAGAGGGATTCAATCAGCATGACTCCTTGAACCAAAGGTCGTTCTATGGATAATTTGGTGGCTTTAGCTAGAATAGAATTCCATTCGAAGGATTCCTTTTGAATCAATGTTGCCAATTCATGAAGCCAGTACAGTAAGGCCCATTGGTGTTTTGCACCATGTACCGTGAGGTAGAACAGCAGGTGTTCGCTAGATAAAGCTGGTACAGCAACGTTTCCAATCATCATTTTGGTACTCGATTTCAATAATTCATTTAAGGAAAGAGGCAGCAACAATGGGTTCGCAAACAACCTCCAGTGAATTTCAAGTGGGATTTTTTTTTGCTGATTGAACAAAGTCAATTGATTATTTGCTTTACGGAAATAACTTTTTTGTTTGGGCGAGTATTGATCGTAGGGTAGGGTTAGCGTGTACCCATTTTTTGAGAGTACTTCTATGGTTTGATCCAATTGCTCTTCCTGAATTAGGAAATCTAAGTCACGAGAGTTTTTCGCCGTTAAATCACCGAAAACTTGAAAGGCAACAACAGGTCCTTTCAGTGGGATATAAGGGATGGCCTGGGACGTGAACTCCGCCCCTATTTTGCTGAGTTCTGAGCTAAAACTGAGCATTTTTAGTGCTCTTTTTTTGTTGTAGGATTTTAGTTGATTGACCGTGGTGCTGGTCTTGGCCTCTTTATTTTTCATTAGCTCGTGCCCAACAACTCGTGAAATTCGGTGGTGCATAGCCAGTTGAACTAACTTTTCACTTATGTTAGTTATGGGCTTGTTAGTTTTGGATATCAGGGAGGCCCTGCATATACTCAGCAAAGTAGTTACTGCGGAACTTTCTATTTGTTGTTTCAAAATTATTCTACCCTAATTAGTGCGCATGCAAATGTTGCCAAATCCTGCGGTTAAATAGATATCTTTCAAAAAATTATACAGGAAATACAATCAGAATATCTTTGTAAAATGGAGCAAAAAGTGTTTTGTATTGGGCTTGGAAAAACAGGAACAAGCAGTTTGGCAAAAGCACTTGAATTAATGGGGTTTCACGTTGGTAGAAGACTAAAAATCTTTCAAAAGCATTTTCCCAATTTAGACCTTATAGAAGCTATTAATTCTAAAAACTATGAACCAATAGTTGAAATAACTCAAAAGTTTGATGCCTTTGTAGATAACCCGTGGCCACTATTGTACCGTGAACTTTATAACAAATATCCAAATGCCAAGTTTATCCTAACAACCAGAAATGAAGATGATTGGTTGAGCAGTGCCCAAAATTATTTTGGCAAATCCAGGAGTAAATTCAGAGGATTAATCTACGGAGAAGAGCGCATTGTAAATAACCAAGAGCAATACCTCGATGTATATAGGCAGCACAATCAGGAAGTTGTTTCCTTTTTTAGAGGTAAAAAAGATAGTTTACTTGTTCTGCCCCTGGAGAGCAAAAACAAATGGGTACTTTTAAAAGGATTTTTAGATAGAGAAACACCACAGATTCCTTATCCACACTCAAATTCTTTTAAAAAGCACAGTAACTCTTCCAAATGGCGTAAATTATTTAAGCCGCTTTACTTGGAGGTGATGTTTACCCTTTGTTTTGCAAGACTATTAATTCTGTTTTTTCCTTTTAAACGATTGGCAGAGATCATGAGTAAGCCAGTTAAACCTCTTCAATCAACCAAAATAGAAGAACGACATTATACTGAAGCAGTTGAGGTTTCTCAAGTGGTGAGGAGTTTAAGTAAAAAAGTACCCTTCAGAGCGTATTGTTTTGAGCAAGCACTTTGTACTCAAATGCTACTTAGAAGAAGAGGAATAAGTTCTCAAATATTTTTTGGGTTAAATAAACCCGAAGACCACCTGCTTGCTCATGCCTGGTGCATGTACAAGGGAGTTACCCTCACAGGAGAAAAAGGTATGGAGCGTTTTACTACTGTTAAGAGTTTTGGCAATACCTAAAGTGTAAGATCTGAATAACTTAAGAATCACTTCTTAATTCAAATATTTACTCAAGATTGAAATTAAAGGCCTCAAAATCATTTTTATACCTTAAAAACAGTCTTTCCTTTAACTCTTCACTAACCTCAAATGATTCACCAAGGTGTTTTGATGCGTTGGTGCGAGGTAAGCTACCAAGTTTGTGGTTCTGCTGCATTACTTCCCATTCTTTTTCTAGATTTTCGAACCTTATAATCTTATCGTAAATCGCTAAGTTATTTCCAAGTAACGTGCATTGCGATTGAAAGTGTCTGTCTGAATATTTATTTGGTGTTTGTATCACAAATTCAGCAAAATCCTCAAACGAGAAATCGGCCTTAATGGCTCTTCCATATTTCCAAAAAACTCGATTGGGGTCACGATTTGGATGAAGGAATTTCTGTTTATAACATGAAACCAATCTATCTATTGGGTTTCTTACAGTGGTGAAAACAAAGTAACCAGTTAATGGCAACTTTTCGACTGCAATTGTTTTCCAATTCGCTCTATGAGCACTTACCTCAAATTTTAAATTTATTGAATTGGCTAGTGCTGTTTTTATAGATCTGTTTGCGGCTTTTGGGATTGGAACATAAGCAAGTTTAAGTTTTTCAATCACAATGGCTTTTGGAATTTCCTTAGCGTAATGGTTTCTCAATGCATTCGGAGGCATCGAATTACCTAGAACCAATTTCGATTTATTAAAGAAATGTTCGAGCGTTTTCATTATAGTTGGTAAAATTAACTGGTTAAAGTACACGCACCAAGCTTCAAATTAAGTCTAAAACTTACTTTTGACTTATGGGTTATTTTTACTCCACAGGTGGTTTAACAGTTAAATCGGAATTTCTGATTTATCAGCTTATGCCTGCTCCTGAACCCATACAATGTGATGTTGAAATTAACTACGGAAAAGTCCCTGATGTTTCATTTGGCGAAGGCCAATTCAAAACAATACTTGAGACACACTCTGGATTCGTATTTGGTGTAGCGGATTTTGCCATTTTTAAAGTAGAACATTGGTCTAAAATAACAGTTCATCCGTTGTGTTCTGACCCTAAAGATTGGCAAATATTTTTATTGTCAAGCGTTATTGGTAGAATACTCTTACAAAAAGGACTCCTACTATTTCAAGGTGGGTCATTTGTTCATCGTAAAAAAGCTTACCTAGTGTTAGGCCCCCCTGGTGTGGGAAAATCGAGTGTTTTAGCAGGACTAGGTAATGAAGGGTATGATGTTTTAGCTGATCACTATTCTTCGTTAAAGGTTATTGGTAAAAAATGGCATGTAGCCCCTTCCTTTCAAAAACTGAAATTGTGGGAAGATGCCATACAGAAACTGGAAATTTCAGATGTATCATCTTGCCAAGTTAGGAGTAGTTTAAACAAATATTACATTGACGTTACACCGAAGAAGAATACTTCCGTGGAATTGGCGGGGATATTTTTTTTAGCGATACACCCCGTCTTAACTGTTGATTATAAATTGGAAGAATTGAGTGATTTGGAAAAGCTAACTGCGTTATCTAACACTAGTTATTTAGATATCCCAACTTCATTGAATTCCAGTAAATTTAACAGACTAGTTTCTTTATCGCGTCTAGAATCTTACAAGGTATCAAGACCCAGCTCCATGATGAATCCAAACAAATTGGTTTCCTTTATTCGCAAAAACTTACCCAAATGAAACATATTATTTGGTTGGCTTCCTACCCAAAATCAGGGAACACTTGGGTGAGAATGTTTTTAGAAAGTTATTTATATCAACAAGGTGGTAGGGTTGATATTAATAACCTTGAAATTGGTAGATTAAGGCCATTATTGGAACGAAATTTATTTAATCAATTCTTGGGTTTCGATAGTGCGGATTTAAACCTTGAAGAAACCAATTTATATAGGCGACATTACATAACGGCTTTTGGTAAATCATTATCAAAAGACGTAATTGTAAAAACACACGCCGCCAATTTAAAAGTGACAGAAAATCAATTCCTAATTCCTGCTGAGGTGACCAAACTAGGGATTTACGTTGTGAGAAATCCTTTGGATGTGGTTAGCTCCTTAGCAAACCATTTTTCTGAGACAATTGATCAAAGTGTTTACCGCTTAAACTCTTCTGCTTTTCTTAATTATAAAGATATGAGAGTTCAACAAAGCACTATAGCTAACCCTCAACTAAAAAGCTGGTCAGAACATTTCACTTCATGGTCTCAGGAGAAAAAGTTCAACCTACTGATCGTTAAGTATGAAGATTTAATAGAGAATCCTCATAAAACTTTTAAAAGCATAATTGAGAACATAGACACAGAGGTGGATGAAACACGGTTGTTAAGTGCAATTAAAAATTCAGATTTTAAGACATTAAAAAAACAAGAGGAACAAAAAGGATTTAAAGAAGCTCCGCTTCGAGTCAATTCATTTTTTAGAAGGGGTAAAGCCCAAGGCTGGCAAGAAGATTTGAATTCTTCTCAGATTAACTCAATAGTTCAGAACCATGGGGAAATAATGGATAAATTAGGATACTTACCATGAGTTTTATTTGGGGAGAAATATGTTGGAATACTGTACCTTCTTCCAGCTTTGAAAGCTTAACAAAGGATATACTAAAGTACCCTTATGACAATAAGTACGAAAGAATTCGTGACAATTCTTCGATAGGCTTGCTTGATGTTGAATTAAGAAAACCACCTTACTCACAGAATCAAATCCATGAGAACAAATTATTACAATTCACATTAGTTGCTGATGCCAGACTTGATTATCGGAAAGATTTAATAGAACGCTTAAACACTACAGATTCGGCTACTGATTTACTAAGTGACTCTGAACTCGTGCTGGAAGCATACAAAAAGTGGGGCATAAAGTGCACTCAATATTTAGAAGGAGATTGGGTATTTGTTGTTCACAAATGGGATACAGAAGAAGTTATTCTTGCCCGAGACCCAATTGGCTTGCGTCCACTATTTTTTTATCAAGATGAGAACTCGCTGCTTTTTTCCACCAGCATAGAGGGTATAAGAAAGCTTAGCAACGTTTCAAAGGAGCCTTCTAAGGAATTCTATCAAAACCAATTTTTTGGAGCAAAAACAACACCTTTAGCCACCCCGTTCAAGAATATTAAACAAGTGCCTCGGGCTCAATACGTGGTTTGTGAAAAAGGTTCTTTTAAAGCAACTTGTTTCTTCGAGTGGGATTTTACCACAAACTTGAAGCAGTTGCCAAACATTGAGGAAATGCTTCGTGAAAAAATTTTAGATGCTGTAAAAAGCAGAACTTATACGGATTATCCTATTGGGATAAAACTGAGTGGTGGACTTGATTCCACAGCCATTTTTAGCATTCTGAGAAAAAATTATCCACAGAAAGTATTGTATTGTGCCTCTGCATTGGCGCCCGAGGAATATAAGAACAGCCCTAATGATGAGTCTCCGTGGATTGAGAAACTGAAGAAGATACATTCTGACATGTCATTTTATTCGGTAAGTGAAGAACGAGCTCCTCAAATCAGAAAAAGTTTGTTGTACTCAATTAAATTGAGAAGACACTTAGCGTTAGGAAAAGAAATAGAGCTAGAAAAATACTTTTCTAAAAACAAGTGTAAAACAGTATTCACTGGTTGGTATGGAGACCATTTTATTTCGGCTAAATACAAGTTAAGTGTAAGTGAACTGATTTCAGTGAAGGGGTGGGCATCATCGATAAAAACTTTTACTCTGCTCAGAAGCAAAAATTCCAATAAAAAGACCGGAATTAGAAAAAAAATCTTTGCTAAAAGAACATATAAACCTGTTGGTCTTAATATGCCCCAACTTTTTTATGAAAACTTTTTAGTTGAAACGGAACCTTCTAAACATAAATTAGAGCATCCCTTCAAAAAGAAATGGAAAGAAAACCTTACGATTGTGAATTTTCCACGGCTTTTTACTACCGATCAATCATTCACCAGAGAGGAGCCATTTCAGTTACTTTCGCCATTTGCTGATGTAAGGTTAATTCAGTTCATCATTAAGCTACACCCGCTTGATTTATTTTACCCAGAGCAGGAGCGAGGGTTATTTAGGAACAGTTTAAAGGATATTTTACCTTCATTTATATACAACAGAACCAGCAAAGGGGGCTTTTTTCATAAGGAGACTGAAATAAAATCACTTTTAAATCAAATCGACTTTGACGAAATAAAAAATAAAACTCCAGATGACTTTTTAAAATGGATTAATCTGGACGTTTTAGAGGGCGAGTTTTTAGCGCTGAAATCAAAAGCAAAGCAATTAAAAAAGCTAAACAAAAATGAAGTATTTGTAATAAACTTAATTGGCTACCTTTGCTTACATTGTAATGAATGTGGTAATGAAAAAATCAAATAACAACACAACGAAAACTAAAAAAAACTTGAATTCAACTAAGAAAAAATGGACAACTCCTATTTTATTGGAATTAGACATTGAACGTGGCACGAAAGGCAACACACAGGGCCCTTCCACATTTGACGGAGGAGGATTTATTTCTGATTATCGTAGCTAGGGCTTTTAATCAACGACCTCTATCATCTTCTTACCCCAAAGTGTCTCTAAAAATTGTAGGGTTTCGGATTGACATAAATCCTTTTCTACCTCGTATTGCTGCTGTAATTCTTTGACTATATCTTGAATCTGTTTCGGAGTCTCAAGTTGTAGCCAAATATTTTTTGCCACATTCTCTAACCCATAATAACGGCCATTTTCAATTGACATTAGCGCAATTGATTCCTCTAAAGAAGCTTGTATTAATTCCTCTGATTTACTGACTGTACTCTCAAGTGTTAATTTCATTTTTATTTGATTTTACTATTTGGTATATCCTGTTACTTTTTAAAGGTTTATTGATAATATCAATTTTACCATTATTCCATTGAACTATGACTTTTTCGGTTTGGATAAAATCTCCTAATCCAAAGTACAATGTTTGATCATTAAAAGACTTAAAGCCACCACTCAAAGTTAACGTCCTAACCTGTTTACTACCGTTTCCATATTCGATAATAATTTGAGTGCCAATTAGATTAATTGCAGTGTCTTCGGTGCTCAGTGAGAATCCTATTGAGTGATTATTCCCAAGTTGATTTTCATACAGATAAATTGATCCAATCGACGGTGCTAAAAGAATATCTAAATCCCCATCAAGGTCAAAGTCTGCATAAGTGAAAGAACTAGAAGGTAGATAATTGGTTAAACCTAATTCATTTGTACGATTTGTGAACGTTTTACCATCTTGATTTTGGTAGTAAAAATTAGTTTCCTGTTTACCTTTAAATAGAAAGCCATTTGCAATATATAAATCTTGCCATGTATCGTTATTTAAATCAGCAAACTGAGCATTCCAAGCCCAACCTGTAGAGGTAATTCCAAATTTCTGAGCTTGATCCTGGTAGGTTTCCGTTGCTTTATCATAGGAGAGTAATATAGCATTTCCTCCTTGCTGTTTTACACCATTATCAGTCTCAAAATCCGATAACATTGAATGGTTATTATTGTAGTAATCTAAGAAATAATAGTAGTCTGCCCATTCAGGTTCCTTAGATAAGTTCTGAATCTTTTGGTGCTTATGGTTCTTGCGATTTACAGTTGAGAGTTGGTCGTTAATAAAGAAATAAGCCAAACACTCGAAGCGATATTCTGGTGGACAATCATTGAAGTTCTTTTGTCGAGCAACCTTTCTACATTGTTGCTGGATTCTCATAATCTCTTCACACTCGTTTCTTTCAGAGGAATCATTAATTTGGGAACAAATTTTTGATGGTGTATTGGCAATATATTTTCTATCGAGGTTTCGATCAATTTGGTCAAGATAATACTCCATTCTTAAATCATTATTTAAATCAGCAGCACTAACGGACATTGTATTATAGGCCGATTTTGGAATTAGATGGTTATCTTTTTCTAAAGCCTGAAATGCTCCTTTGCCATTGTTTAGATAATAATAATCCGGAGCACTAAAATCATTTGCGACAATTAAATCAATAAATCCGTCACCATTAATATCGGATGCTAGTGAGCTTAAAGTTTCACCGTTTACTTTTCCCAATGTTTTTTGATTAAATCCCTTCTCAGTTTGTAGGTAAAGATAATTTGTAGAGGTTGGTTGTGAATATCTTGCAAGCAAGGTTCCTGTCGACCAATTTCCGCAAAATATATCTGTTTTTCCATCATAGTTGAAATCGGCAAACGCAATCGAGTTTGATAACACTTTGGAAGAATTTGTAGCCAGCATCATTGTATCATGTATTGAAAACTTTCCCCTTCTATTCCACATGATAAAGTTTGGTGACTTATACGGGGCGATAAATAGGTCATTCCATCCATCTTGATTTAAATCGACTATGGCAGCATTTAGTACTTGTATATGCTCAAATGCCAATTGTAAGGATTCAAAATGACCATTTTGCTGGTTAATTGAAAGAATTAAGTTTTTATCTGAACAGATGACTAAATCGGGATAAAAATCGTGATTTAAATCGCCGCTTGCAATACTTCTTCCATGCGCATAGGGTGGTATGAAGTCTATTGGAGAATAAGATATTGGTGCAGCTATTCCAAGTGTTTTTCCAAGTTTGCTTTTAAACTTCCCGATACGCCCAGTTCGCTTATTGAATTCAAATGCGGTAATTGAAACAGACTCATTGCTGTATATTTTTTCAACTGTTTTTTGTTGTACTCTATGTGTATTTACCAATTCTTTTGGAGTCAATCTTCCTTGATTTTCACTCACCTTTTCATTTGAAAGAAATGAGCTTTTACTTACAAGTTTACTCAAATGTTCAGCTCGTTCTTGCTCTTGATAACCGTCTATAACGTATGCCAAAACTCCTGTAAGAATTCCAACAAGTATTACTAAGCTACCTAATCCAATTGCCATCTTTTTTGAAATAAAACGGTACACTACCAAAAATGGATAAATGCTATAGATTCCAAGAGTAAATAACAAAACCATTGTATACTGTACGGGTAACCCAAGTGTACTTAATATCACAACAACAATGATGTCAAAGGCGATTGGAACTGGTAGAAAAGTCCCAATAATTGAAACGATACTTAACATTAAAAGCCCGCCCAGCATACCGTAACCACTCCCAATTATCTGAATCAATTCGTTCTGAGGAAATAAGGAAACAAGTACGTTACCTAATAAACCTGCCAATAACATAAGTGGTAGTGTGGTCAGGAGAATAAAGAATAAACCCTTGGTATAGTTTATTAACGTCCATTTTACAGCTGATAGCCAATCATTTTTAACCAAAAGGTTATCCGCACTAAGTGTAAAAACAAACCATTGCTTTTTTGAAGAAATGGAATTGGCGTCTATTTGAGGAATCGCGGCTGGATTTAGCCATTTGCTAAGCAAAGGAATTCCAAGTAAAATAATAATAAGAGAAAAGCTGAGCTTCAGTACCCCTAAATACACCGGTAATAATGAAAACAGCATGCTCAAAACCACAATATTGAGAGTTGGAGAGCTTAATAAAGCAGAAAGAGCTCGTTCTGTGTTTTTATCCGTATCGTAAAGACCTTTAGCGATAGGGGTCGCGCAGTTTACACATACGCCAAGCGGTGCTCCAAGAAATAAACCCGATAGCGAATTTGCAAAACGATTTTTCCATTTAGAAGTATCCAATACTGCAAAAAGTAGCATGATGGCGGGTGCAAAAAGTAGCCCAAACCCCATTCCTTTTTTGTTAGTATCCAACCAGTTTATGGTGTTGGCAAGAATTTGTTTTAATAAACCATCTTCTGGGTTTGGATAAAAAACAATATCAAAACTTAACCCTAAAATATCAGCGTCTCCAGCCATCATGGCTTTATCATTAAGTTGTGGATAACGAGAGCCAGTCCAAAAGCTAAATGCCAATAAAGCGATAATAATTAATATTAGTATTTGCTTTTTTCGGTGTCCACTCATAGGGTTGTCAAAATTAGCTAATTGCCGTACTAAAATACAGTGCTACTTTTGTTACCCATGATTGATTTACCCTCAGTTCTTGTGTACTTGTTTTTAATTACTTGGTTTGCTGTAAGCCTAGTCTATGGATTAGATAAAAAGCTTTTGGGGAAATATCGAAAACCTCTAAAAGGTGCTGGTTTGGTTAATGAGTGGAGTATGTTCACTCGTTTTTCTGAAAAATCTACCAATTATATTCTTCTCTATAAAGAAAAAGAATCAAAGGAATGGCTGCCAGTATTCCGTAAGGAACCTTTTAATATTTTTTCATTAGATAGACAATTTCGGTTCTTCGTTCAAAATAGGTTGAAATTTGTAGTGAAAGCAGACAAAAAAGGTGTGGCCTACAACGACCAGACGAGTTATCACTATTTGTGTGAATCAATAATAGAGTACTATAAGCTCCATGCCAATACCATTTTTAAAATTGAAGTGGTGGAGAATACTAACATTCAAACCCCATAAGTCTGTATGGAACTTGATATCCAGTTTGTTTTTAATGCGGCAGCTTTCTTCACTGCTCTATCCGTAATTCATCAGCAAATTGTATCACTGCTTCTTTATAAAAGAGCACCTGCTTTGTACAAATCAAATTTTTCTGGTCAATTGGTTCACAACAAGCTTGCACGAGCATTCAGTTGGTCCTTCGATTATCCTGGAAATATAATCTTAAACTCAATCAATTTAGGTCTTAGCTTATTACTTCTAATTCAAGCTCTAAATCTTCAGGTTAATGCTATAACTGTATTAGCCTTATTAGTAGTGGAGTTACTGACTTACCTCAGGCAACGTCAGTTTGCTAGTGCTAATACTCCGTTAAAACGAGTTCTTTTATTTTCTCTGTTTGTCCATTTGTATTTTGAAAATGAAACCCTTTCTCATTCTATGCTTTTTGCTCAATATGCATTTTTATCATTGAGCTATTTTTTCTCTGCATTTCAAAAGCTAAAGGATAAGCATTGGTTGAATGGAGAATCTCTTCAACTTTTTGCGAAAATCTATATCAGCAGCGACGTATCCCATTTGTCGAAAAAGGCTAGTTGGCAAATACTTTCCTTCGGAGTTATAGCTTGGGAACTTTGTTTTTTTAGTACGATTTGGTGCGCCCAATTGGCGTATTTCTTTGTCGGGATTGGTGTTCTATTCCATACCTACTTAGCGGTTAGAATGGGTTTATGGCATTTTTTCTTCACATTCCTTAGCTTTTATCCCGCAGTTCTATTTCTATCGCAGCACTTTGCGCTAGGGACTTAACCAACCATTTAAGGTGTACCTGCCTTTTATAGGTGTTTCTGATTCCATTTTTATCTGATTGACTTCATGAAAAAAGTCACTAGGAAATAAAATAAGTAGGTTGTTTTTTGGAATAATCCGAGTGAATGATTGAACAAAATTGTGGTTAATAGGGTTGGTGTGGTAAATTAATAGTTCTCCTCCTGTAAAAGCTTTGGGTTCTTTAAAAAAGTAATAGATGTAAGTCCACTCACGCTTGGATTCGGTTGAATTTCCGTCATTGTCTCTATGTTTTGAGAGAAAATCCTGATTGAGATGCCTAGAAAGATGAAGCTGTGAATTAAAAACATCAAGTTTTAGTAGGTTTTTGTAGTCTTTGTTTTTGGTAATTAGTTCGTTGAGTTTTCTCTTTAAAATTTTTGAGGATTGAGGGATTTTTTTTTCAAAAATCACCTTTGCAGAGCGCAGGTTTTCATCAACTTTGTCATGTACCCTAGCCGGACTAAAGAACTGCTCTAATGAAAAAACTTCATTCCAAATTTCGGCTAATTCTGTTTCGTTTAAGAAGTCAGGAACAAGTCGTACTTGAGGAATTAGAAACTCGTCCAACTGGTAATTTTTAAGCTCCCCAGTGTAAAGACTAGAAAGTGGGTAGCTTCCAGTTTTTGATAGCTGTTTGAAAAGCTTCCTTGCCTCTTCTAACCTCCCTTGTTGTAGGTAGTTTTCGGCCAATCTGGTTATGAGTTGCTCGTTAGATTGATCATCAGATAGTTTTTTACGAATCTGTTTTTCAATTTCAATTAAAAATGGGTATCGGCTCATCGTATTTTGTATTTGCTAAAGTCATCAAAAAAAGACAACGCTTCAAATTGATCTTTGAGCCAACTCCATCTACTTCCGTTAAACAAATGTTTGTGTGAGGAGTTAGATAAATCTTCCAAAGAGTTAAAACTATTGTGATAATGAATACTGGTCAACGAATCAAAATTTTCTTTATTACTATTTTGGTAATCAGGATGTTCTAACAAGTGATAATTATACGATCTCGGCAATAAGGTTACATTCAACTTCATCTGGCTGACGGTTGCCGAAAAGCAGCTCTGTTCAAGAAAAAATGGATCACTCGCCGGAGAAATACCAGCAGATTTTAACACCTCAAAATTAGTTTTCCATTTTGAAAACAATCCATTACTTCTTCGCGATATGATAATACCTGAATTATAGTAAGGAAATATTTTTTCATCGCATACTTTTATTGTGCTTGGAAATTCTACTTCCAGTATTTGGTAGAGCTTTTTCCAGTAGCCCGAATTTTTGTCGTTTCCATTAGACCCAATGCCTTTCATTGCAACGTAACTCAATTTGAGATGCTCGTTTTCCAATAACTCGAATGCTTTTGGTTCCTGAAAAAAGACTTGATCACTATCAAGAAATACAATTGCATCAAATTTGGAATTAGCCTCAAAATAAGCACAGGTATAAATTTTATTTGCTAGTGCATATTCCGGATAATTTTGGTTTAAACTCAACGTCTTGTGGTGAACCTTGTGTTTTTCAAAAAAACTTAACGTTGTCTTAGATAGTTGATGATTTCTTGGCGAAAAGCTATAAATCGGGATGTCTTTATACATTCCTCCACATTGCCTTAAACTATTAACTAAAAGCATTGAACGTTTTTCTAAGACGCCAGGTTCGGTACATATAACTACAGCAGTTGACAAACTATTTATCCAATTTATTTTTTAGGAAATTAATTTACTATTTCGATAATTGAAAGTAGCATTTTTGTCATACACTCAAAAACAAAAAATATCTATTATTATTCAGCATTTGGTATTGAGGTTGCCTCTGAAATCGAACTAGAATCGTTTAAGTCAATATCGGCTTTAAGTTCAAAAAATTATTTAACCATTGAAATAGGTGACGTAAACGTTGAAGGAATTCCTTTGAAGAATGACTTTTTAATTCGTCATGTCATAGAAAATAAAATTCTGTATTCTATCAAAGATGTTTTGAACGCTCAAGTTACTGATGGTAACAAAATTGTAGTAGAGCCATTAACCGAAGAAACCGAAAAGTGGAAAAATTTTGTTTATGGGTCACTTTTTACCGCAGCTCTTAATCAACGGAAGAAGATTATTATGCACGCAAGTGCAATAAATTTTTTAGGTGATAAGGCAGCTATATTTATGGCTGATTCTGGTCTTGGAAAGTCCAGTATTGCCTATACTCTTTCATCAAAATCTGCAAAGCTAATATCTGATGATCTGGTTGCTATCGATCCCGAATTAGACCATCCAACATTGAACATCGGTACCATTAAAAACAAGCTTTTGGGAGAATGGGCATACAAGCTTGGATTAAAAAATATTGGAGCGGAAGGTTTTCAGTTTGATCAAAAAACGAGAACAAAACCAGAGTTTATTGCGGAAATTGGGCAATATCAAATCGATAAAATGTTTTTTTTACAAATTAATACCAATCAAACTGAAGAAATCAATCTTGTCGAACTCGAACCTGTTGAGACCTTAATGTATTTGAAGGGAAATATGTACAAATCGGGATTTGTAGAAGATCTCCAATTAGAAAAGTTGTATTTTGAGTACTTCACTAAAATTGCAAAAGCAATACCTGCTTATTTGATTGTTAGAAATGCTGCCAATTTTGAAATGGACGCTATGCTAGAAGTAATAAATTCGGTACTGATTAAGAGCAATTCGTAAAGAGATGGAACAGTATAAAGATCTTTTTTACTCATTTGAAATTCAAGAGCTGCCGCAGTTAAATGATATCAAAAATCACTTGGAGCGCTTAAAAACTGTTCCTCCATCATTTTCTGTTGATTTTTTTAAAGATCTTTCTGATAATCACAGTATACAGGAATTAAGAAAAACGTTGTATGCTGCGCCAGACGAAAAAATTTCCCTCAACGAGGAAGCAAGAGAGCGAATGCAGAAAGATTTAGCTCGCCTTACACAAAAAGATGCTGAACGTCAAAATGAGTTTGATAAAGGCTGGGCAATTCGTAAGGGCTATATTTCTTGGCCAGCGAATGATAATCGACATCAACTAATTCAACAAAGAGTACAGGAAGTTTTCAATTTTAACACTGAATGTACAGGAGACTTTCTTTACCCGCTGAAAGGGTTTAGGTCTTGGCATACCAACAAATATGACTTAACCGGTTGGGCTATGTTTATTGTGCTTCAATCTGAGGAGGCCGAAAGCTATTTTCAGTTCATGGACCCCGAAACGAATGAGCTTGTGAGAATCAAAGAGAAAAATTTCAGTTTTAATTTCTTCAGCATTAGAACTGATCAACCATTTTGGCATAGCATTTTAGTTGAAAAGGGATTGAGGTGGAGCATTGGTTTCAGCTTGCCTTCAAATTGGAAAGAATTAATCGAGGTAAAGTGAACCTGAGCTCTATTCACGAATTAAATCGTCAAAAAACAGATTCCTTGAGAATCTTGGGCACATTTTCATACGCCCCATTAATTAACCGGGTGCAAGCGCTAAAGGATTCTGATTGGAATCAGGATGAAGATTTTAAACTCAATTACAATAAATCTGGTAAGGCTCTTGAGCAGGTAAAACATCTTACGCTTAGATTTATAAATAGAAGAAAAAATCCGTACGAATATTTGCAGAGTGATCGATGGCACTCATGGAAAGATTTGCTGCTACCGCTCATGAACGAAATTGTAGCTGAATACGGATACCAAAAAGCTGTTTTTCCTAAAGTAATGCTCGCAAACCTACCATCTGGCAGCTTCATTCCCCCTCACATAGATGGAGATAGTAGCGGTTATGTGCCTCACAAAATTCACCTTCCAATCATAACCAATAATGAGGCATTCTTTTTTTTAGAGGATCGAAAATATCACTTCGAATTGGGAAGTGCATATGAAGTAAACAATGGTTTGAAACATACTGTAATCAATCACGGACAGACGAATAGGGTTCACTTGATTTTTGAGTGTCTGGATTATCACTTGCAACCAGAAACTACTCGGCATCAGATGGATGGGGTTTTGATTTAATCAAAACTAGCTGAATGCATTATTTTTTCATTCTGTTGATTAACGCTGAAGGATTACAAAAGAAATCATAGTGAGCGTCATGAACAAAAGGATTAGGATTGATTTCTTCTAGTTGTAATTGTTCCTCAATCCATTTGATTCTGGGACTTCCCAATCCTTTAAGCTCCTTTCCTAAACTTAGGTTTAAAGGTTGGTCAAAAGCCTTGTGATAGTGTAATATTTTAATTTGATTCAAGGAGAGTTCTTGCTTCCTTTCGCGCAAATCTGAATGCCGAAAGATAGGATAGTTATAAGATAAAGGTAGCTCCTTAACCTTCAACTGCATTTGCATTAACGTAACTGCAATCAGTGTTTGCTCCAGAAAATACAGCCCTTTGGGAGGATGAATTCCTATAGACATTGCATATTCGAAGTTTTTCCTCCATTGCCCAAAAAAACCCAATTCTCTTTTAACCGCTATAAGACCGCCATCATAGTATGGATATATTTTTTCTCCCAGGGCAGTATGTATGAATGCTCTCTGCTTTACCCCAAAAACCTCATATAATTTGTGCCAATAGCTTGCATTTTCATCTTCGCCGTTAGTGCCAGTATTCTTTCTAGCCACCACTCTTAGGGCGGCATCATATTCTTTTGAAATTAGAAGTCTGTCAAGGTTACCCAAAACAAGAAGGTCACTATCACAAAATATTAGGGTTTTTTCATTCAACTGTGATTCATAATAAGCTGCAGCGTATATTTTATTGGCCATATTGTAATTAGCATGAGATTGATTGACCCCTACAGCCAAATGGTTCACCTTAAACTGTTTGAAACAATCGATAGTTTTTTTGCTTAAATCAGTTTTTCGTTTACGCGGGCTGATACTGTAAATATTTGCGGAAGACAGACTACCACCAAACTCTCTAAGGCTTTTGACAAAAAGTCTAGATTTTTTTTCAAGTTTTCCACTTTCAGTACAAATAATAATACCGATACTGGTCATAACAACTCTTTAAGTATTTCAACGATTCGATAAGTCGATTTTCCATCCCATAACATAGGTATGATACCCTTCTTTATTTCCTTTTTGCAAACTTCATTTACCCGTTTTAGTATTACGCCCGAGTTTAGAGGCAATAATTCATTGGTGCCCAATTCAATCGTACTTGGTCGTTCGGTGTTAGGTCGTATAGTGAGGCAAGGCACATTTCTAAAAGTTGTTTCTTCCTGAATTCCTCCGCTGTCCGTTACCACTAAGTTGGCATTTAAAATCAAATTCTGGAATGAAAAATAATCGAGTGGTTCGAGTAAAATGATATTTGAGTTGTTTTGGAGTTTTTCTTTCAGACCAAAAGAATTGAGTGTTCGAGCTGTTCTTGGATGAACAGGCAACACGACTTTATAATTTTGGGATAAGGCACAAATGGTATCAACTAATTGACTTAAATTGACCTTATTATCCACGTTTTTAGGGCGGTGGATGGTCATTAAAACATAACCTTGTTTGTTTAAACCGAGTTTTTCGGTAGTATTATTAGAACGAATTTGTTCATCAAAGACGACCAACGTATCAATCATAGTATTGCCTACAAAATGAATATGCTGCTGTTCTGTTCCTTCGTTTTTTAGGTTGGTGATTCCACTTTCTTCCGTAACAAAATACAAATCCGATATTTCGTCAACAGCGACTCTATTCTTTTCTTCCGGCATGCTGGAATCAAAGCTTCTTAGCCCGCTTTCTAAATGCGCCAGCTTTAATCCCAAATTTTTGGCGGCTATTGCTCCAGCATAGGTAGAATCTACATCGCCTGGAACAATTACCAAGTCAGGTTTTTCGTGTTCAAGAACCTCCTCAAGTTTGGCAATGGTTTTAGCAATTTTTTCTTCTCGATTTTCTGATAAAACACCTAAATGGTAATCGGGCTGTTTTATATTCAGTTGGTTGAAAAAGGAGTCGGACATGGAACTATCAAAATGTTGTCCTGTATGAATTAAAATATATTCAAAAGCTCCTGGATACCTGTTGAACTCCTTTTCGAATTGCGTGATTTTAATAAAGTTAGGTCGTGTACCAACTACTATCGCTATTTTCTTGGGGCTATTCAATTTTTTGATTCAGAGGTTTATTAAAATCCAATATTAGCACCAACCATAATTGTATTGGTTATTCCATGAAACATTTTTGCAGTGTAACCCGGTAAGTCTTTGCCATTGACATCCGAATAGGTATAATTAGCAAATAAATTCACATCGTTAAACGCTTCATAAATTACCCCGGTTGAAAACGAACTACTTGCCCATCGAGTTTCGCTCATAAAGGGCAACCCCCAAATTGCAGTGCCGGTTCCAGTATATCTATATTCACGTCCTTTTTCGGCAAGAATGTATTCGGCTTCAATGCGCAATTGCGAGATAGGTTTAAACCTTACTCTAAACCCTATTTCCTGTGCATTTCCGCGTAAATAATGACCAAGGTTGTAGTTGTTACTCTCAAAGGTGGTGGTGTTTACAAAGTGGTCGTACGTTACTGGATTAGTTGCGGTGTATTCAGCTGTTAGTTCAAGGTTTTGGTTGAAGATATTTGACCACTGCGCTCCAAACTTTCCGCTCACAAAATTGGAATGCTGATTCGGGTCAGTAAGTCGGGAGAAGGAAATTTCATCAACAAACAGGGTAGAGTACAGGTGTATATTTTTAATATTTCTCGAACTGATATCTAGAAATAATTGTGTGTTTGCACCACCGAAATTACCACTTCCTGCGTAAACTGAATGGTCTATGGCTTTAAAGAACATAAATGGGATGAAGAACCCCGGTTGGAGATTGTCGCTATAAATAATTGAATTCCCTACGGTAATGTTCAACCTCTTTATAGGTCTAATGGTCAATGCATTAGATGCAATGTATTTTCTTACATCTACATTCCTTTTTCTGGCACCAGCCAAATAGCTCCGGCTACTATCTCTAACTTCTGAAGCAAGCCAACCATGAAAATATTTAAAGTCTAACCATTTAACTGGCTTAACATTGAGTTCTATTCGAGCAAAAGAAGGTGCCTTGTTGGCGTAAATATTCGCACCATAATTGTTATTTCCCCAGGTGAAATTGTCCTTAAGAATTCCAATAGCTCCCCAGTTCCAATTGTAGAATAACCCACCTCTGAGGTCACTGAAATCACCATTACTTTTATGATTTGCTCCGCGATTTGTGTTCAAGAAATTTTCATTCTGCGATATGGAATCTTGGGTATAATCTCTCAGGTTTACATAATACCCAACATTTTTACCTATGGTCCCAAATACTTCTGCACCATACCAACGTCGCCAATTAAACCGATTTTCGTTAACCTTATATTCTCCTCCTAACGCAGGGTTCACCGTTATACTGAATAATGAATCTTTGTAATAAAAGAGGTCATATCGTTTGTCAAACTGCTTGTCGGATTTGAGTTCTTTATTAAAATCTTTCAGAAAAAATGATAGTTCCTTTTTCTGCCTTTCATTGAGGTTAGTTGTGTCAATCTCTGCCAGTTTTCTAGCAATTAATTCTCTTGAGTAGGGTTTTGAGAAGGTATTGAGTTCGATGAACTGCTGGTTGGCCATTTCATCAAGAAAAATGTAAATACTGGTTTTATTTACGTCCTGATAGACCACTTGTGTAAAACCGGAAGTGGAACAGCAAATTAGGATTAATGTAATAGAGAACCAACGCATTATATTCTTCAATAGAGCTTACTTACTTCTAGCTTTTTTAAAAATGATATTATTCAATGCCTGAAAAAAATATCGGACATCTGTTTTAAATGCATTTTTTTCATAAGCATCGAAATAGTCCATTTCGGATTTCATAATTTCTTCAATAGTTTCGGGTAAATCTGCGTAGTAGGGTGGAACTAATCCAGGTTTAAAACCTTGACGCCTGGCAACTAACTTTGGTGTGTACAATTTAAGGTATTGGTTACTTAATGGGCGTACACCGACCAATTTAACATCGCCCTTTATCAAGTTGTAGAGCATTGGAAGTTCGTCTAACCAAAATTTTCGGACTAGCTTCCCGACCAAATTTACTCTGTAATCATTTTTGAACTTTCCGCCTTTATCCAAGCTATTATTGCTGTAGATGTAATCTTGCAAGTATTCAGCATAAGCGTGCATGGTTCTGATTTTATAAACCGTGATGGGCTTCCCGTTCATTCCAGTTCTGTTCATTTTAAAGAAAAACCCGTATGTCTTTGGCTTCAATTTAATTTTCGAATCTACTTTTTCGGAAGAAATATAGAGGAGGTTGTCAATCCTTTTAGTCTCAAGTATATTGAACCCGCAATACACCAAACGCCCCATAACCTCAACAGAGGTCAACACCCTATTTCTTCCAGCGGTAACAAAAAAGTAAATACTACTTAGAACGGGTAGTTTTGGAACTACTCGTTTGGCTAAATAATCTAGCGAATAATAGATATAATTAATTATAGAAGGATATTTATTGAGCAGTCGCTCCTTTCTGTATCCCGATGTTTCAACGCAGGTAATTAACTTCCCTTTATTTTCTAACCGATTGTTTACCGCACAAAAGAAATTAGTTATTTCTCGAATATCATTTAGCTTTCGAAGGTTCACAATACTCGAATAGTTAGCTCTAGAATGATCTGGATTTGGGAGGTTGTCAATTGAAAACTTATTGTCTACTGCAAGAATAATTTGGTTTGAGGCAGTGCTTTCCTGGGTGTGGTCATGCACAAAATTGAGCAGCGTTTCATTTTTAATTCCTTTTATTGAAAACTCCTCTTCTTTAACGTTTATGTGCGGTTTATAGAGTACTTGCATGCAGTTGGAAAATTAAACATTCTCCTTCATTTGATTTCCTGAAATTTTGCCGGAAGATTTCAGAACTAAATCGGTTAAAAACTGGGTAACATCTATGCTTTCGTTGAGCATTTTTTTTCGCCCTTCCTCACATTTCGCCTGTAGATTAACATCTTGAAGCGCCGATTTTACTTCTTCAATGAGTGTGTCAGGGTTCTCCACTTTTACACCCTTAGTTAATTGGTATTTATGTTCTAGTTCTTCTAAGTATCCGAGCCTTCCCACAAAGCCATTAAAACGAATTGAAGGCACGCCTAAAACTGCTGCCTCAGCAGTCATTGTTTGACTATCACAAACCAACAAGTCCATGTGTGCTAAAAAATCGTGCATCTGCTTTGCATCAATTTGCACGCGATGTTTTTCTAATTTGGGTTGTAAGGGTCTTTCAGAAGTAATGAATACTTTCCCTTTAGCCTCAAGAAGCTCCACTAGCTTGAAAGCCAATTCATCCTGAATTCCATTTATTCCGGTGTCGTGGTACGCGGTTAGTTTTGAAAAACGCAGCAAGTAGTTTTTACCATTTTTATTGAGCAAATGGTCTAATCCTGAGCGGTTGGGGGTAAAATACTTGGGAGCTAAATACGCCAGCTCGTGATAGCCTTGGTAGTTTATTGTTTTATGTTGCCATCTGCCCGAACTGCAAGACTTAGGACAAATCAATTGAGTAGCAAATGGACCAACCAATTTGGCAAATTGAGGTATTGCCTCAAAGTCGTCTTCAAATAAAATGTACGACGGTATACTCAGTATTTTTCCGATGATTGCGAACTCTGCTGCTGAGGCAATTAGCAAGTCTGGTCTTTCTTTAATTACAATTCGAGAAAGCTTGAAAAGTTTAGCCGCAAATGAACTTAGTAAAGGGATAAAACCGCTCTTTCGTTCTGATTTAAAAACGTTGATGTAGTCAAAACCACTTGACTTGAGTAGGTCTTCTAATACGTCTTTTGATTTTATTAGAATCACGCATTTTACTCCTTTCTTTTCTAGATTATTTATTGACTCTTTAAAGAGGTGGAAGTGGGCTGGATGTCCCATGTAAAAGAATATTTTCATCCTATCAAATTGAATTATTGGTTTCAATTTTCATAATTATCTCTGCTAGTGCTAAAAACATCCAAGCCTGACTCCAACGCATGAACGGTGTTTTAATCGCAATCCAAGGATACTTTTTGTAGTAAAAGTAACCTTTTGAAGAGCGTATATTTTTAATGGTGTAATCCGCAATTTGTTGTGCGATGGTAAGGTAATCTTCATTCAAATGAGCTAAGCGAGAAAAAGTGACTATTCCCTGAGCTTGATTGTGAATGTCAACCGGCCATTTTGCAGGAACCCTGTAATAAGATTGGCCATTTTCTAAAAACTGTGTTCTATAATACTGCAATCCTTTGTTTAAGGTAGATTCAAATTCACTTTTGCTTTCGGGGATATATTTTATCACATTGGCTAGGCTATCGATCACGTAGCCTTGGTGAAAATCAATTTGAGTTCTTTCTTTTCCTGTTTTTAAATCAATGCTGTAGTCCCATTTTCCATCTGCTTTTTGTTTATCAACTACAAAATTGGTAGAGTCAACAGCTAGTTTTTTATAAACCTCGTCCTTTGTTACACTAAATAGAAAAGCAAATAATTCACTTCCGAGCATACTCGCATTATAGCAACAATCCGTTTCAATAGTACTGTAGCTGAAACAGATTCCAGAATGGTCGGTTGAAATTGGAAGTTCTTCTCGAATGAAATTCCCGATACTTTTTAGAACTTCTAGTGCTTTATCGTCATGGAATGTTTGGTAGTATTCAATTATCGCTTTCGCAATAAAACCACTTACAACTATTGTGGGTGAATAGGCCTTAAGAACCTTCACAGAACTTGCCCAATCGAAATTATAGCCCCAACAATAGTGTTTAAATCCTTTGGAAGGATTATTCAATAACCATTGGAAAAGGAAGTCAATGTGATTTTTTGTTTCTTCAGTGGCATTCCGCTGGTACTGTATTGTGTATGCGTGCAAAAGCAATCCTAAGGCTTTTGGGTTGTATTCTTTTTTTATACCAATGAAGGGTCGAACATTTATAGGGTTTCTTTTCTGAATTTGAATGGCAATTGGCCCTCCCCATTTTCCCAACCAATGAAAGGGAATCCAAGAGTTTAAGGTATCGTAAGGGTCATAACCTTTAAACTGTTCCGATTCAATGTACAATTGTAATTGATTCGAAACTTTTTGATAGTTCGCTATGTCTTGGTTTTCAGAATTTGACATTTATAAACCCGACAGATAAATCTTTTCTCCACCTTTCTTTATGGATTCGATTACCTTAAAGGACGCCAAACTAGAAAGGTAGAGTTGCTCAAATCCAATTGGTGAAACGGTGCCATTTTTTATTGCATTCGAAAAAGCTAGAATTTCATTACTGTATCCCTTGTCCTGAGTTGAGCCTGAGGTTTTCAACTTTTTATCGGCTAATGTAAGGCTAGTAAAATCGTCTATTACGGCTGTTCTTCCGCCGCCAAATACCTCCAAATACTCTTTTGAAACGGATTTGCTTCCATTAGAAAAGTAGGAGATATTTGCTATTCCCCCATTTTCTAATTCTAAATTTATGGTAACCGTTTCGTACTGGTTGTGGCTGTTAGAAAGGGCATTGGCCATCACGCTTTTTAAATTACTTCTGCCAATATACTGAACCAAATCAATGAAGTGACAAGCCTCTCCAATAATTCGTCCACCACCAACTTTTGGGTCATGTACCCAATGGTCTGCTGGTAGTTTCCCCGCATTTATTCTATAGTTGATGGAAACGGGAAATTCGTCGCCAATAAAGTCAATTAATTGATTGGTTAGGGGTGCAAACCGACGGTTGTATCCAACCATTAATAGTCCCGAACTTTTATCGTGTGCAGTCTTTACTTCGAGCAACTCCTCTTCAGTAAGGCAAAGCGGTTTTTCAACAAAGACATTTTTACTTGCGTTAAGTCCAGCAATTACATATTGCGCATGCGTGTTATGGCGAGTGGCAATTACAAGTGTATTTATCTTTTCACTTTCGGTCAACTCGATAGGATTATCAGCACAAAATTCAAATTGGTACTTGTCGGCAATGTATTTAGAATTGGTGGGCCTTGCCGTTGAAATCCCAACCAAGTCCACCTTGTTTTTTAATGCTGGTAGCAGGAAATTTTGAGCAAAAGAACCCGCTCCAATCATCCCCACTTTTACCTTTTCTTCAGAACTTGCTTTTTTACGTGTAGCAACCGTGCGCTTTAGTTCCTTTTTGGTATCGTATTTTAAAACCAAGCCGCTAACCACTTCGGTTTTGTCTAAAATGAGTTGATAGGCTTCTGGCGCATTTCTATACTCAAACTCATGCGAGATTAGCGGAGACATATCAATTTTTTTAGTCTCTAACAAGTCCACAAATGCTTGCATGTTTCTATTTTCAGTCCAGCGCACAAAGCCAATAGGGTAGTCTAAACCTTTTTCTTCGTAATTGCTTTCATACCTGCCCGGACCGTATGATGAGGACATACGCAAATCCAATTCTTTTTTGAAGTAATTTTTTCTGGAAAACCCAGTGGGTACCGCTCCCACGATAACCACCTTACCTTTTTTTCGACAAACTTCACCTGCGAATTCAATTGGGTCAAGTGAAGAAGTACTCGCGGTTATAATCACTGAATCAACTCCGAAACCATTCGTTTCTTCAGAAATTATTTCTTTTAAATTTGATTGGTTTCTATTAAAAACTAAATCCGTTTCCTTTCTTTTCGTGTTCTTGACTTGGTTTTCATCAATATCAATTCCAATGGTTTTAACTCCTGCGGCATCCAACAATTGAATGGTTAATTGACCAATTATTCCCAGGCCAATTACTAGGCACGATTCACCAAGTTTTAATTCCGATTGACGCACGCCTTGCAGAGCAATAGCACCCATAGTCGTAAAGGCCGCATTTTTTAAGGAAACACTCTTGTTGACTTTAACACATAGATTAGAGCCAACGCTAACTACTTCGCTATGTCCAGCAGTGTTTCCGCCACATGCCACATAATCTCCAATTTGAAACCCACTGACATCGTCGGCCATTGCAATAACCTCTCCCGCGCAACTATAACCAAGAGGAGAATAGGCTTCGAGCTTATTCATCACCATGTTATAGGTCTTAATTACACCATGAGTTTTCGCTGAGGTAATAACTTTTTTAACCTCTTCTTTTCGGGCTTGTGCTTTACCTAAGTAACTCAATCGAGCATCCTTAACCGTTTTTCCCTCAGTTCCGGGGCTAATAATGGAGTAGTGGTTACGCACTAAGAGGTGCCCAGGCAGCAAGGCGGGAAAAGGCACCTCCATTAATTGCATATTACCGTCTTTAAGACTTTGTATCAGTTGTTCCATTTATCCGATATACATTTTGTACCACTCCTGATAAGTTATCAAG
Source organism: Salibacteraceae bacterium (assembly GCA_965660875.1). Taxonomy (GTDB): domain Bacteria; phylum Bacteroidota; class Bacteroidia; order Flavobacteriales_G; family Salibacteraceae; genus UBA6770. The sequence goes on from CBFIBQ010000002.1 coordinate 86,437, forward strand.
GCATAAATAAGAGCAGAGTTATCTTTAGCTCCAGTTAGATGGAGGTTTATACTTTTTTGAATCCCTTCCATTTCGAAGTACTCAAAACTACTGAAAAAGTCCAAATCGAGTAGTTTGTTTAGCTGCTGACGTTCGCTAAGTAGACTTCTCAACGGCATTCCAAAGCCTGCCTTTCTTCTTTGGACAACGTAACTTGGTAAGTGTTGCGCAAAGGCATCTTTAAGAATACGTTTTGGTTTGCCAGTATTACTCAATTTATAGTTTCTGGGAATATTGTAGGCCAACTCAACAATTCTATGGTCAAGAAAAGGAACTCTGGTCTCAACGGAATTTGCCATGCTCATTCGGTCGGTGTAGTGTAGATTTTTTATCAGAAAATTACTCCATTCAAACTTTCTGAGATTATCAAATGGATTTTGGTCTGAAGGGAAATAGGAACTTAGAAATGAAATCATTTCGCTTTCATTCTCGGCTTTTGTTTTAAAAATCGAGGTTGAACTTTCAAAATCTCCTACAATATTGTACAGACCAAATCGAGCGGAGTCAAACTTCTGGTAGTTACCCAATTTTTGTAGGTATCGCTTGTAAGCTTTAAATGAACCAATTCCAGGGTTTAAGCCTGCAAACAAATTAAGGAGCGGCTTTGCGATAAAATTGGGAATTGTATTTACCTTCTGGTCAAGTAACAGTAGTTGGTGCCCAGCATAACCCAGAAATAGCTCATCGGCACCCATGCCCGATAGAATAACCTTACTCTTATTGGCCGCTTTTTCGGTGATTAAAAAGGATGGGATTTGTGAACCATCGGCGATAATATCATCATTAAAACCCACCGTTTTTCTAATCAGTTCGGTTGACAATTGTTTTCCACCAATAGAAATCATATCCAGATTAAGACCCCATTCTTCAGCTAGTTTTTGCGCATAATGACCGTCTGACGTAGTTCCTTCTTTTTTTAAATCTTTGTCCTCTTTGCCAGCACAATAGTGACTTATACTTTGATTTCCTTTTAGAAAATGAGCAATAATGGAAGAGTCAAGACCGCCAGAAAAGAATGTTCCCACTGGAACATCGGATACTAATCGCAGCTTACAAGCGTCCTCAATAAGTCGGTAGGTTTCTTTTTTTGCGTCGTTATAATTCAACCTTTCATAATCTGGGTTGGGTTTTGGTTCCCAGTACTTTTCTATTTCAAAGGCTTGATTATTAAAGTCGTAGCACAAATAATGAGCAGGGGGGAGGCGGTATGTGTTTTTGAAAAGGGTGTTATTTTCGGGAACGTATTTGAAAGTAAAATACTGCTGAAGAGCTTCTTTGTTTAGCTCTGCTTTTATACCGACAGCCAACAGACTTTTAATTTCTGAAGCAAAAAACAAATCTTGGTTACTAGAATGGAAGTAAAGTGGTTTAACGCCCATTCGGTCGCGAATCAAATAGAACTTTTCTTTGCTCTTGTCAAGAATAGAAATAGCAAAATCTCCATTTAGCTCATTTAAAAACTCAATACCTTTTAGTTCATAGAGTTTTAGAAGGACTTCTGTATCGGTGTTGGATTGAAAGTTATGCCCTTTTAGATACTTAAATTTTAATTCCTGAAAATTATAAACCTCCCCATTGTAAGAAATGATGATAGTTTCAGAACTGTTCTTCATGGGTTGGTTGCCATTAGAACTCAAATCGAGAATACTCAATCGTTTATGACCTATAAATACCTTTTTGTTTTTTAACGTGGTGTTATAATCACCGGTATTATTTGGTCCACGGTGATTAAGGGTTTCCAGCATTTGGTTGCCATTCCAATCTTCATTAGAAATATATCCCGCAATGCCACACATCTCTTGTTACGTGTTAGTTCCAAAATAAAAGCGAAAGAATCCAAGCCTTTTAGCTAGAGCAGTTTCCAATTTAACCAAACGCTTACCACCCCATACAGGAAAATGAGTCTTACTAGAAGAATTGACCTTTAACCCGTGTTTGGCAAGCTTTTCAATAATTTCTTTTTTGTAATAAATGTAGGCTGTAGTGCAGTTCGGGCCGTCGGTGCAATGATGCGGGAATTCATTCCACGAAAGATATTTCCAGCCCATTTTTTTAAAGTTGGCGATGTGCTCGCTCCATGTTTTATTGTTTTTGAGCCCTAAGTTTTGCTTAAGAAGCTCAAGTAAAAATCGCACTCTAAAGTAAAACTGAATGCGTACCCAGTAATTGAATGAATCTTTAGTGTAAAGCATGATTATGAACTTCCCGTTTGGTCTTAGCACTCTGCTGATTTGTTCAAATGTATTGTCAATGTTTTCGGTATGATGCAATACACCATGGGAGTATACGATATCGAAGGAGTTATCGTCAAAGGGCAATTGCTCGGCATTTCCCTGAAGAATATTTCCATTAAGCCCCATAATTTCGAAATGCGCATTGGTAGTTTTAGCAGCTTCATGGGTTAAGTCGATACCAGTATAGGTTTTGGCGTGTCGTCCCCAACGAACGCTGTCAGCACCAATTCCTAAACCAATTTCAAGCACATCTTTTCCTTTAGCAGATTTCCAATCAACAATATTCAAAAGGTGATGTTCTTTTTGATAACGATAGGTGGTGTAATTTTCAAAAAAGGCTTTGGTTAGTTTTTCATCTTTCACGAAATGAGCGCCGCAAAGAGTGTCCTCCCAATAGTCTTTTATTTTCTCGATTGCTTCTGTTTTCATTACTATTTCAACCCAAATATCGCGCTATCTGATAAGCTGGGTATACGTTTTAGTTAAGTTTTTAACCATGCATTTTTCTGTAAAATTCTCTCGATAATGGATTAAGCTTTCACTCCCCATTTTGTTTCTCAATGCTTCGTCAAAAATCAGCTTTTCAAGTTTCTCGGCAATTTGTTTTGGCGATTTGTTATCTACAATGTACCCGTTTTTACCATCAATTACCGATTCGACAATTGCGCCTTGATTTGTAGAAATAATTGGCAGTCGAGCAGCAAGCGCTTCAATTATTGACCAAGGATGACCTTCGGGTTGGTTTGGAGTAAATACAAAAATATCGGCATCTGAAAAAAACTTCCATTTTAAGCTCCCCGAGCAGGGTTTATGAAACGTAACGGATAGTTTGTTTTGATTTACCAACCCCAAACATTTATCTCTGAAATCTGTGTCGTACCATGCTCCTACGGCGGTTAAGCTGAAATTGGTCAAGCCTTTGTTTTTCAGGATAATCAATGAATTCAGAATTTCTTTGATTCCCTTTGATTCTAGCAAATTCGAGAAATAGAGCAGTTGCACAGTCGTGTTGTTATCTTGTTTGGCAGGCTTTTGAATGGCTAAATCACATCCGTTTGGAACCACATGAATTTGTGTCTCTTGAAAATAGTTTTCGAATAGGTGTTTTAAATTGTTGCCAAGAACCATTACTCCCTGGGTTCTTGCCAAACAAAATCTTAGGTAATAACGAGTAATGGGTGAGGAGGTGTTTAACCAATTTTTAAAATTTCCACCGCGTAATTGAATTACAACTTTGGTTTTAAATAGCGCTGCAATTAGAATAAATATGGAGTCTTTTAAAAAGCCCAGAGTTGTTTGGCTAATGGGAATATGAACCAAATCAATTGAATTGGTTTTAAGAGTTTTAAAAAGCGTTTTATATACAATTATGCTTTTGCCCAACTTACTAAAATCTTTTTTACCGAACTCCTTAACTGATTTATTAATAGAGGTATCAACATGAATCAGTTCAAACGAGGAGTTTAAAGCTGAGTTTAATATTATATCGGTTGCAATTGCAGGACCGATATAGGGTGGCGGAAGTTTGCCTAGAATAACAACTTTAGGTTTAGGCATTGGAGCGTTTCAAAACTGGTTTTGGTAGAGTAGCGTAGGCAAATACCGGAAAAATAAAATAGGAAAGCGGAACATAAAGTAATGGAGTAGTGCTGATAGAAAACAGCAAAACCGTTCCACAAACTGATAGAATCAGAAATGATTCGGGTGCCTTCATAAACCGAATTTTCCGAACCATATTAACAAAGAAGAACAGGTAGGCTATTAACCCAAGAATTCCAGTAAAAAACAAGACCCTAACATAGTCGCTGTGCATACCACCACTTACCATTATTGAAGCCGTTTTTTCTCCCGAAAGCGGCGTACCAATAAGGTTGCTGGAAATGGACATATCAGACCATATATCAAAGTATTTTTTCCACCTTGCCATCCTACCGTTAAATGACCTATCCACTTCTTTTTCACCTTCAATAACCTTGACTTCTTTTTCGATAAGCGGTTCTATCCTGTTCTCAAAAACTCGTTGACCGGCAAAGAGCAACAATGGAGTTAACAGAATTACTATAATCATCCCTTTTATGCTGCTCAAATTGAATAATATGAACAAAACACTTATTGCTATTGCTACTCCCCAACTAGACGATTGCTTAATTGCAACTAGAGCGGCATAGCAAAAGAGAATAACTAGTGCTAAGTTCATTCTATCTTTTATTCGTACTTGTTTTACCCTTACTTTTCTAAGGAAAAAATAGCACTTAATTATAAGCGCGGCAATTGCATAAATGGCGTAATTCATAATGTCTGCGTATGCACCCTGCATTCTTTCTTCACCACCTCTACTAGCAGAGAGGAGTTCTGTATTAATTGGGTCATAGACCAACTCGTAACATAAAATCGCTGCTGGAATTAGTGCCGAGTAATAAAAAGTTTGTAGTAAACCGATTAAATCAGTTTTTGATTTAACGAAATGGCGCAAATAGAAAAACAGTAGAATTGGGGAAGAATAGCGTAAGACGTTCCCCATCAATTGAACCCCCTCCTCAATAGTGACGAGTAGTATGATATTAAACAATACCAAAGCTGACCAAATTCCAAAATTGGTATCTACCAGCAATGATGGGTATTTCTTTGGAAAGCTTCGTGATACATAACTCACTCCAATTAAAATTGGGGTTAGTATTCCAGCAATATATAAGGGAGATAAGGCGGGGGATAGCTCTTTCAAAAAATAGAACACATCAATTATTGGTCTGAGCAGAATAAGCACAACAAACCACCTTAGTGAAAAGGGCAATTGTTTCATCCATATTCTCCAATTTTTAAAGGTCATATTCTTAATGCCGATATTAGCCTATTTGCGCAAGCTTCTAACGAATAATTTTTCTCGATAAAACTACTCGCTCTGGCTCCAAGTTCGTTCATTTCTTTTGGATGGCTTAACATCCAATCTATTTGTTGTGCTACTGCGTTATGGTTAGTAAAGTCTGCACTAAAACCGGTAACCCCTTCTTCAATTAAATCTGAGGTTGCACCTGCATTTACAGAAGCAATGCAAGGAATGCCAGCCGCCATTGCCTCGTTTAGTACTAACCCCCATATATCTGCATCGGTTTGAAATAAAAAAACATCGGTTGTACACAAGTACTTAGGCAGTTCTTCTTTTTGCTTAAAACCATGAAACTTAACAAACTGATTGAGACCATTTTCGTCAACTAGGTTCTTGATTTGTGTTAGGTTATCTCCTGCCCCAATAATATCAAGTACAACATCTTGCCGTAAGGTGATAAGTTCTTTTAATACGTGGATTAATTCACCAACATTTTTTCGTGCGTTTAAATAACCAACATAGGTCAGATGTTTAGGGTTGCTTTTGGCCAAAGCACCTTTTAATTTTTTTGTTTCTGATGCAAAAAAGTCAGTATCCACGGTGTTTCCCATTTTTACCACTTGTTGCGGATTAGCCCCCAAACCCTCGAAATAAGCTTTAGCCAACGAACCATAGGCTACAGCACCTTCCGCTCTTTTTAGTAGCGCTTTTCTTAGCCATGTCCTAAAAGCCCCTTTAGCTTTAAGAGAGCCTGATACGATATGATACGAATAGCCGAAAAAGGGTTTAAACATCGCCAGCTTTATGGTGGAAAGCGAAAAACCCGCAACAAATACCTGAGTAGGGTGAAGCTTTTTCAGTTGACTTAGTAACCCTACATAGAATAGGAACCCTGTTTTTCTTTCTATTGAATGAAATACTCCAGAATTTAGCACAGAGTAGTTAAACTGACATTCAGACAAATTAACATCTGTCAGTCTTCCTTGATAACCCATTGCTCCAAAAATCACATGCAATTCCCAGTTATGTTCTGCTAGTTTACGCTGCAATTCATTAAACAGTGGTATTCTGTAATGATTTGGAATATTGGTAATAAAAACCAACTTCTTGCAGGGCATATTAATAATTATTTATGGTGATTATAGATTATTAAAAACTCCTGAGCAAGTTGGTTAAAATATTTGGGTGGGTGCTTTCTAAAATATTTGAGCAATTGATAATCTAATCCGATAAAAAGTGCATCAAAGGGTTGGGGTATCATTTTGAGACCAAAATATTTAACCGTCAAATTAGCAGTTTTTTCCGTTGGAAATTGCTTTCGAATAAAAGATTCCTTAAAGAGTTCTCGTTTGTACTTCGGAGCCTGCTTTGACGTACAAAAAGTCTTAATTCTCTTAATATACTTGTAGACATACTCTCCCCAAATTCGGTATGGGCTTCTCTTATTTGGAAAAGAAATAATTAAAGTTCCATTTGGTTTTAGGGATCCAATTAGTGCTTGGATGATTTGCTCATGATTGGTGGCATATTCAATGGAACCAGAGCTAATGATAAGGTCGTACTGTTCTTCTTTAGATTCAAAGTTGTCTAAGTCGGAGTGAATGGTTCTAATTTTATCTGAATGATTTTGAGCTAGAATTTGTTGAAGATTGGATTCAATTAAATCCAGTGCATGATATTCTCCACATTTCTCAAGTAATTTTGGGTAGAGTATCGCTGGTCCACAACCTACATCCAACACTTTTGTGAGGTTATTGAGTTTATCGACTTCGTTGCAAATTAGCTCATTTCTATACCGACGTAAATAGTTCAACTTAGTTTCGCGAACATAATTGTCGCGAAAGTAAGTATCGCGCTTCGCATTAAAGTCTTTCTCTATTTCTTTGGTATTCTTCATAATAGCTGAAGGTAGATTTCAGCAAATTGTTTACTCGTCGCTTCAATATTATAGGTCTTTGCATAATCTACCCTTGATACTTCTGATTTTATTTCTCCTGCGGAACTATTTTGATACTGATTTAAACGTTCCGTTAACTCTGCTTCGCTAGAAACAATATCCTCTATGGCAATCTTTTCAATAATCTCTTTAATTCCGCCACCATCAGAAAATACGACTGTGGGTTTGTTGAAGGCCAATGTTTCTATTGCAACTAAGCCAAATGGCTCTTTTTGTGAGGGAAAGACACATACGTCCATGAGTTTTTGATAGTGCCGCACGTTTCCAACATATCCAGAAAAAACAACATGGTTAACTAAACCAAGTTGTTCAACTTGGGCCTTTAGCTTAGGCATTAAAACCCCGTCTCCGACCAACAACAGTACACTTTCTTCTAAATTTTTAAGTTTTGAGAACGCTGTGATTAAACGGTCTATCCTTTTAAATGCAACAAAACGTGAACTAGTACCTACAACAAACTTTCCTGCTAATTTATCAGTCAGTGCTTTTAATTCATCGAATTGTGGCTCTTCGTTATTTTCAGGGAAATGAATTCCATTGTAAACCACAGACGTGTTACTCAAGTTTTTTATTCCATACAAATCTTCGGCAGTTTTACGTGTAAAATGAGAATTGTAGGTAGTCCATGAAACTAGGTTTTTGAGGAAGAAGGTTTTCAAGACTTTTAGAATGATGTCTGATACTTTTTGGACTCTTCCTAAACCGAAATTTCCGTGTTCGGTGTATACAATTTTACAGCCAAGTCCAAAAGCAGCTGCGGATAACAAGGGATTAAAAAAGTGAAAGTGAAGAATGTCATACGCTTTGAAGCTCGCTCGAATTTTATTGTATTCCTGAAAATTCAAATCGCTGCCACCTTTAATATTGAAGCAATTAATTTGGAAAGTGGATTGTTCAAATTGTTCTAATAACTCACCCTCTTTTTTGGCAATCATCACGTGCGCCTCAACTTGAGGAGATTCGTTTTGAGCCGTTGCCAGGTCGTAAACTAGCCTTTCAATTCCTCCAAACTTGGCGTTCCAAATAACATGTAAAACTTTAACTGCCACCTAACTTCTTAAATGAATTGATACAATAGACTGCTCATTAAAGAGCCAAAATGCGGATAGTTCTGTTGATTCTCCAGCTTGTAATGTTTAAATTTTTTGAAACGCTCCTGATGCCAACCATTGGGGTCTTCATGAAAAAATGGAAAGCTGACTTCAAACTGATTTAACCGTTGATGTGCATTAAATAATTTCCGGTTATGAGCAAAAAACATGGGTGGGAGGAAAATTCCAGAAGTGTATAGTTTTAATGACGGTCTTGAAGTCAACTTTACGTTCCGTCCGTAATGTAGGTTGTTTTGTGGGACCCACATTTTTTTTCCTTGATTAATAGCATCAATTAATGAGCCCTGAAGAGCATTGAAGTATTGGTCTAACCATAGGCTAAACTCCTTGGCTTCAAAAGGGTTTTCAAACCAATGATCCAATCGATTCAAAAATTGTTGCATCAATTGATTAATGGGTTTGCCTTCTATACTGAGAAACTCCAAATCGTACCGAACTCCCTTAATTTCTTGAATTATGCTTCTAAGCTTTATAGCTCCATATTTAATTTGAGTGCTTAGGTCAATGTAGTTTTTGAACATGAACTCCAATGCAATCTGCGTGTGGTAGTATGCTTTTTGCTCATCCGAAAAAGGTGCAACTTTAAACTCATGAGTTGTACCATAAATACATTTCAGATTATCCCAAAAACCGTAATGAACTAGCTCTTCAAATCGTTGTTCAGAAATTCCAAATAAACTGTGTGTGAGCAGGTACTTATCCTCTTGGTTTAAGTGCTCAATGACATTTAAACTGCATTTAGACCCATTTTTAAAAACGACCAGCAAATCGATATCGGATATTCCTGGGTGATTGACGTTTCCTAACCTGTAAATCGAAATAACCGCTGTCTCACGTTGAATTAATTCAACCAATTTTGAGATAGTTATTTCATACTGTTCAGGAGGAACATGATGCGGAATATCAATAAATCGGTAGGTCACTGCGCTCGTTTTCTTTTTTCAATCATTAAATCAATTAAAACTCTTGCTTTGCTATAAAAATCTGGATTTAGCTGGACATTAATATGTTCTGGAATTGTTGGAGCAATTTTTCTAGCCACTTTCCGAATTATAGGTCTTTTGGAAGTAAGCAACCAGTTTTGAAACCCGTTAATATCGTAATTCCAATCTTTTCGAATTTGAGAGATTTGATTCATTATTTGCCAACTTTCTTGAGGGAAATCTGCCCCCGCCAAATCAAAGCTATCTTTTTTATACACACCTTTTTTATCCCTTGCTTGTACGTACAAAGCCGGTAAAAGCATAAACTCGCTCAAAAAGCTTTTGAGATAAAACATGTTGCTGATTGCTTTAGACTTTTCAATTTGTTGGATTAGGTGACTTGCTAATTGCAAAAATGGTTGCTCAAAATCTGAGGAATCACTAATAATTAGGTCGAAGCTAGCTCCTTGTTCACCGAGTAACGACCTAGTGTATGTAAATAAACTTGGTGGGAAATAGGTGTTCGGATAATTGAGCAGCATACTTTTAGTGAGTACAAACCAACCATGATGTTGCAATGGGTCGAATTGAAATAAAATCTGCTGAATTTTTTGTAGATCCTGCGCTAATTTGTGAAGCCTTTTTGGAGAATGAATTGCCTCATCATTGAGGATAAGCAAAACATCCATGTCGCTGTATTTTATTTCCTCTTGCGTTGCCAAACTTCCGTGTATGTACGCCCCGAATATATCTTGAACTGGAATTGATTTTAGGCTTTTTGCCAATTGCAAAACAGCAGAGTTTTTGCCTTGATACTCAGGAATATCAATCTGTTGTTTTTTGTTTTTTGGTTCATTTTTAAGTGTCTGACTATTGAAAGTACGGCTTACCGCTTTCGCAGTTTTATTGAGTATTTGTGAGGGGAAGAACAGGGATAGTACTTGGTCTTTTGCATTTAACCCAGAGGAATTTAAGTACCTTATTAAAATCTCATGTGCGCTTAAAAATCCCATTAGAGTGAAACAGGTTCTTTTTTCTTGATTTTAAAGAAAGAGGTGAGACTAAAAATAATAGTAGCCGTGCCGTTACCAATCAAAAGGCCAATGGCTACCGCACTAGCACCCCAAGTTTCAACTGTAAAGTAAGCAAAAACTCCTCCCAACACTAGAGCGATAGCGTTTATATAAAACCGAAATTTAACCATGCCCAAGCTTAAAATTAATGGTAAATGCCAGAAAAGAACAGCACCCAAAATAGCATTTATAGCAAGGTAGAGAAAAGGCTCTACTGCCTCCAAATATTCACTTCCATAGGTATAATAGATTATTTCTGCTCGCAATATATAGAGGGTAAATACACCCAAAACCGCTGGCAACAAAATCATGCTTGTCATTCTTTTAATCATTACTTCCACTTTGTCGTACTGTCGTTCTGAGATAAGAAGTGAAAGCTGTGGAAATAGCGTGTGGGTAATTGGGTCTATAACAATTAGCACAGCTTGAGCTAGCTTTTTTGCAATATTATAGAACGCTACTGGAATAGGTCCCAGCATGGCTCCAAGTAAAAGCACGTCACCATTATTAATAAATGTTCGCAAAGCTCTGCTTCCAGAATTAGCTAGGGTGTAATTAATTAACTTCTTCTTGTCGGAATCTAGAACACCTATAGGAGAATTCCAAAATGGTTTTACCACCTGATTCAGCAAACGAAAAGATACTCCATTGAGTAGTGCACTGGCGATTAATTTACTAGCGAAATAAGCGATGAAAAAGGCCATAAAATCTTTCGGGTTGAAATAGACCACGAGTCCAACAATCAACAGCTCTACGGCTGCACTTGCAATAACCACAAACGAGTTTTCTTTGAACTTATAAAACAAACGAAGCAGCGTGCTACTTATGCCATCAATAAAAGAGGTTGCAGCCACAACAGCATATACCGCTACATAGGTTTCTAGGTCTGGGTCTTCTAAAAAAACATCATAAACCAGTAGAGTGAGTAAAATGATCACTAGGGTCGACAAACACGCCAATACAAAAGAGATAACAAAACCACTTTTGATGAGTGCTGTGAGTTTATCAAACTGTTTGGTAGTTAAATAATCGGCACCGTATTTTATAATCGTAGAGCTTAAAGGCAAGGAAAAAAACTGGTGAACCAACCCAGCAAATGCAGCAATAATGTTGAATGTTCCAAAGAGTTCGACTCCAAGCCCACGAGCTACAATAATCCCTTTAACAAAGACAATAACCGCTCTTATCAAATTCCCGCTTAAGACCCAAGAGGAGTTTTTAAATAGGAGTTTAAGCTCTAGGTTTTTAATACTAAATATCTGCTTTAGGCTCATGTGGTATTGGTTTAAGCCTTTCTAGAACCAAAAAATCTACTTATGAAAGAACGGTCTTTTTCTAATTCGTAATAACCTGAACCATATTTGGTTGCTTTGTCAGCATCATTCACTAAAATACTAAGATGTTCCATATTTCCACCTTCCACAAGTTCATTAATTCTACTTAAGAAATCACGTTTTGAGTAACCTTGTCTTACCACGTATAGGTTTAAATCTGAATGTTCTTTTAGAATTAATGCGTCGGCTACAATTCCTAGGGGAGGAGTATCCAATATTATGTAGTCGAAAGATGCTTTAAGCTCAGCAATTAATTCCCCAGTACGTTTACCGATAATTAACTCTGCAGGGTTTGGAGGGATATTTCCTGAATTGATTAAAAACAGCCCATCTTGTTTTGTTGGTGTTAGAATATCTTTAAGCTCTGCACGTTCAGTGAGGTAATTACTAATACCTTGAGAATTTTCCATGCTCAAGTAGTTGTGAATCTTTGGTTTTCGTAAATCAAAACCTAACAGTACCGTTTTTTTACCAGAGGCGGCCAAAATTGAAGCCAGATTAATGGCACAGAATGTTTTTCCTTCTTTAGCTATTGTCGAAGTAAGCATTATAACAAAAGGATGCTTGTTTTTTTGAAAGAAGGACAAGTTGGTTCTTATAATCCTGAATGATTCAGCTAATACAGACTTAGGCTTTTCTATCGCTACAAATTGAGTCCCATCTGCTTTCCCTTTCGGAATAAGTCCCATAATCGGAGTATTTGTACCGGCTTCAATATCTCCTTTACTATTTATTGTGTCGTTTAAAAAGTCAACACCCACAATAACTACGGAAGGAATGATAATTCCAAGAATGATTGCAATAAGATAAACCATTCTTTTTTTAGGAGAGATAGGGCTTAGTGAGTTCAGCATGGCAGGTTCAATAACCTTGCAATCGGGTGTGTTTGAAGACATTGAAATTGCTGCTGAAGACCTTTTTTGCATTAAAAAGAGGTAAATGTTTTCGTTCAGCTTTAACAGCCTATTTAAGTTTACTAATTGTCTTTCTGTATTTGGTAGTTTTCTGGCACTGATACTTGCTTCTTCCGCTTGTTTGTTTAAATCATCAAGAATAATCTTATTGGCCTTTGATAGATTTTCAATGCTGACTTCTAGCGCAGAAATGACTTCTTTCTTACGACTTTTTATTTGGCTCAACATCGGGCTTTTGGTATTTCCAGCTTGAATTAAATTCTTTTCGGCCATATTTAACTCAAGCAATGTTTTTACCAAATCATTTATGATTAGATCTTGAATACCAAAGGCAGACGGGGCAATTAGGCTATTTAAATTACTTTCACCACCTTTTTTGATATTGGATTGCAAATAGTCGTAATAACGCTGAACTACCTCATATTGTGCTTTTTTGGATTCTATGGTGTTGTACTTTTCAATGAGCAATTTGCCCTCAACACTTAAATCCGACATTTTTTCTGAAGATTTAAACGTCTCCAAATTTTTCTCTCTTTTTGATAATGAGTCTGAGATACTTGCCAGCTGCTTATCAATAAAGGCTAATGTCTTTCTGGCTGCCTCGTTTTTGTGTACTAAATTTTGGTCGATATATTTATCAATGAGCGTATTCATAAAATCAATGGTTTTTTGAGGGTTAGCCGTAACCATCGACATCTTCAAAATCTTTGAAAAGGTTTCGCGTTCTTCTACTTTCAGTTTATTGCGGTAGGCGTAGGTGATACTTTCAATGTTAAGTATTTTCACAGAGTATGTTTGCTCATAACTAGCGAGTTGATTGAATTTTTTAGATTTCTGTATGCTGAACGTAAAATCCCCTAGTTTAATGGGCTCGCTAAAATTGCTTGTTTGGTTTAGCTGTAAATCAAAAAGCTCTGAGTCAGTCGATATTTGAAATTTTGAGTCATCAATAAGTTGAATATTGAATTTAACTCCAGTTGGTAAACTCAGTGTATCATTTAATCTATCGTACTCAAAAATGAAAGGTCTGTTTTCGTACAGTTCTTTATTTAAATAGCCGTTATCAACGGTGTAAACTACCTCGAATTTCAGAGCTTTTAGAGCATCCTTTACAAGTGGAAATGATTTGAAAATAATTGCTTCGTCCGAAGCGTCAGAGAGTTTTCTTCTGAATTTGGAACCAAATAGTATTTCATTTGGATTATCAAGTTGTTCGCTTTTAGTTATCTCAATGGTGCTCTCAACTTTATACTTATTAGCAACGAATTTTAAACGAAAATGAGTAATTATAAGCGCTAGAATAACACAAATTGCAACCCATGGCCATTTTTTCAAATACCTAATAACTCCGGCTTTAAACTGCGCGGTTTCTTGTCGGTTAGATTGCTCTATTTGTTCTTCTAATTTCACTTATCTTGTTGTAATAGAAATTATTAGGATAATGGTTGATAGTGCTGATAACGCTAAAGGTAACGCATTGTCGGTACTAAACTTCTTAACTTTTAATGGCATAACATGAATTACGTCATTGGGTTGCACAAAGTAATTAGGGGTAGAAACTAAGTTAGGGTCGGTTAAATCCAAATACGTGATGGAAACTTTATTTCCATTCTTTCTGATTAATTTCACTTGTTTTCGGTTAGCAAAATCAGTCAAATCATTACCGAGACCTATGGCATCAAATATGGTTGGTTTGTGAGTTATTAGTTGATATTGTCCAGGAGCATTAAATTCTCCAAGTAAAGTAACATTATAGTTTGTCATATAAAGCTTAACAGATGGATTGGAAATATAGCCTTGGCAAGCTTTCTTAATTGATTGAGTTAACTGCATAATGGTTTTGTCTTTTGCCAAGATTTTGCCCAATAATGGGAGGTCAATAAAGCCATCATCAAGAACAATAAAATCATGCACTGAAGGAACTTGGTGAATCAGATTTACGGTTTTATCAGTTTGACTGTTCATTTCCATGCCTTCACCAAATGATACGCCTTCAGATGGGTCTGTAATTTTAATATAAAACCGATCTCCAGGTCTTATTTTATATTCCCAAGAATCTACAGTATATGGTTTTTCAAAACTTTCTCCTTCCAGATATACAATCTTTTTCGTCGGAATACATGAGGACATAGACATTCCTAATCCAATAAAAATCAACACAATTTTATGGGTCATTATTTTACTGAAAGCAAACCCATTTGTTAAGTTTTTCATGGAATAAATATGTAATCGAGTAAATTTAATGTTGCTTAAAGACTAATAGAAAATGCGACTTATAAATTAATAGGTTTTACTGTTCTACAACACTATAAAAAACCCATGCGTCCTTTTGGATTCCATTTTTTCTTACTTCTCGCATTTTGGAAATGGCTTCTTCTCTATCATCATATCTTCCAACAGAAACCAAATACATGGTCTTTGTTCTATTTCGCACAATAGTAGCTAACTCACCCTTCTTCTTATATTCCTCGGCACTGATTTTAGCTCTCCTTAAAGTCTGAAAAGCTGCCACAATTATGAAGTTACCTTTTCCACTATAAATTTCCGAAGGAGGTTGTTGTGGCTCTACAATTTTATTTGAGTCAATAATCGTATCAGAAACCTCTGGCTCTATCTCTCTTTCAATAATCGCTTCCTTAATTTGTTCAACTTCAGCAGTTGTTGAGTCAACTTTATCTTCTATTTTATTAACTTCTTTTTGAACCACCTCCGAGTCTTTTTCAGCCACTTCAACCTCTTCATTCACTTCCGGCTCCTCATTTACAATTAGCTTCGGTTTGAGCGTGTCAAGTGTATGGTTTTCAGCAGCTTTTTCAGAAGAGTTCGTACGAGTGATTTCTTCGGAATAGGAAGTCTTTTTATTTTTCCTTTTTCCCTTTCCGAAGTAATAGGTACACCCCACTGATGTATACGACATATAATCGTTTGCACTATTTGGAGATTCCCAGGCATCCAACCTATCATTCCAAATGTACTTTATTGCAGACCCTGCATTAACCTCAAATTTTTCGTTAATCATATATGACAAGTCAAAGCCAAAAGTTGAAATGGCTTCAGTGGTTTCACTTGACTGTCCTCTGTGCTTGCCATAAAGTAGATGAACGGACTCGTCTTCTAATGCATAAACCTTGGAGTCAAAAAAAATAAGACCATGGCTTACATTTACATGAGCCGATAGCTTGTTGAATAGTTCTGATTTATCTTTAAAGATTAGTTTAGTTAAATTCAGATCAATTTTCGGAAAAGTTAACTCGAGAATATTTGTTTGAAAAAAAACTCCAAGACCTAAATCTCGCGGTTCATTTACGGCTCCCAAAGTGTTGATGCTTTCAGAGGTGGCTCGCAATTTCCCACCCAAAACACCACCACTTAGCCTAAGTACTTCCAAGAAATCATAGTTTACTGTTAGTCCGAACCCTAACTTGTTTTCAGATGGCCTAAAAAAGCTTGCTGCAGACGGCTGAATTCCCAAGTCGGTATAGGAATGCAAAAACCCAACACTTGGAGAAACGCTCAGGTTATTGATGAAATTATGACTTTTGTTTTCTGACTCAGAATTTGGGTTTTGACCTTTCAAAGTAATATGGGACAAGAACACAAAAGCTAATACAGAACAGAAACTATATATTGAAGAATGATTCATTGAGCAACATGTTAAGATTGATACAAATGTATTAGCAAATATGGTGGATATAATTAAACAAACAATTATTGTTAAATAGTGATTGGTTTATTTCCTGAATAAAAACCCCAAACCCATTCGGCTCAGCATTTTCTTTTCAAAATCCCAAAAGAATTTAAATTGCCCAAATACAAAACCAACAACAGGCAGCGTTAACTGGTAGATTGGAAAAACTAAAAAGATACGGAGCACTACATATAAGAACCAACCATTTTCTTCTGGAGAAATGCCTATATATGCTGTAACAGGTTTGGCTACCCATGCTGCAAATGAGCCATTTATGGCAAAAACAATCAGAATTAAGATAACTTGAAGGTTAGATTTAATTCCCCAACGTTGTTTCAATTTTTCCATGTTGCAAACTTAAGGGCTAGAAATGGATTTTTACAACAAATAATCTAGCTTGGACTGTGAAAGGCAATGAGTCCGTCTAATGGCGACTTTAAAACAGTTCCCTTTTCAATTTTCCAATCATCAAGTACTTCCTTTAGAATACTTTCAAAATAAAATGCAACTGAACCCACAAAATGTACAGGTGCATCAGATGCCTCTGGAAATTGTACAATGTGGAACTTTACGAACTTGTTGAAGCATTTGTGGACCAATTCTTCGGTGTAGTTATGGTTGGCGTGCTCTCCCAGAAACTTTACAAAGGAGGCTATATATGCATTTGGCTTATTTGCAGAATACACTTTGTCAATTAACTCTTCTGGGCTGTATTGGTATGTCTTGTAAAATGCATCAATTATAGCGGATGGGGGTACTTTGTATAAAATGTCTCGAAGTAAACTTTTTCCAAGGTGAGTGCCACCTCCTTCATCGCCCAATAAGTATCCCGGTGAAGGATGCCCGTATTGAATACTACTACCATCAAAATAAACACAATTCGACCCAGTCCCTAAAATGCCAACGATTCCAGCCTTGTTGTCACAAGTGGCATTTACAGCGGCATCAATATCATGAAAGATTTCGATAGTTGCAGTTGAAAATAGTTTTTTGAGTCCGGCGAGAATTATTCCTTTTCGTTTATCAGAAGAACACCCCGACCCATAAAAAAATACTTCTAATTCTGCTGTTTTTAAATTTTTGAAGAATTCGTGTGTATTCAGTTCGATAAAAACTTCTTCACTGCCCAGAATGTATGGATTAAGTCCGATAGTTGAGTAATACTTTTTTGTATCTCCATCAACTAAAACCCAGTCTGTTTTGGTTGATCCACTCTCAGCAATAAGTGTTTGTTTATACATTCTGTGCTATTCCTTTTTGCCTCAACAGTCTATTAACCCTAATTACCAATTCGTTAGGGCTAAATGGTTTAGTCATAAATTCATCTGCTCCCATCTCAAATGCTTTGATAACATTTTGTTCTTGTCTCAGCGTGGTAAGTAGTATTACCGGTATTTCTTTTTCAGTAAAATCTTTAACGTGCTTTACTAGTTCTAAACCAGAAACATAGGGCATCATAACGTCACTAATTATAAGGTCAGGTAACTCGGACCGAAGCATATCCTGCGCTATTTTACCATTTTCGGCCGTAACGATTGTAAATCCCTCTTTCTTCAATCGAAATTCAATCGTTTTTAGAAGCATTTTTTCATCTTCAACAACCAATATTTTTATGCCCTTCATGAGCTGCGAAAATAAGTTATGAAAACGCGAAAGGACAATTATTTTATCTTTTTGTTGACCAAGTGATATGTTGGTTATCGAAAATGAAGAGTATTTATATGGATCGCTCGATTCATTCAGTGTTAAACTATAATTTCGCGTCAGTGAAAAACTCTGTAGTACGATTTTATATACTTAGCATTTTATTTTGCTTGATGGTGGTGTCAAAATCGAGCAAAGCACAAGATCTGGGGGCTTTGTTTGGGAACGCTCAAAAACATGCTTTTGCTGGAGAATATCGCCAAGCATTGGATTTGTGTGATAGTATAATTGCGATTAAATCGGACCATTTTGATGCGAGAATTTTACAAGCTCGAGTTTATTCATGGGACAAGCAGTTTGATCAATCGATAAAAAAATGCAAATCGTTAAGTGAGGATTTTCCAGATAATAAATCAGTCTATTTAGTTTGGGGAACTGTAGAACGTTGGAATAAAGAGTACTCCGCTTCCTTAAGTGTTTTAAGTGATGGACTAGAGAAGCATGAGTCGGACCCTGAATTAATGTTAGCCTATGCGAACACATTAAAGTCTATGGGTAAGTTAGTTGGAGCACTGGATTTTGCTGATTCTATCTTAAACGCAAATCAAAATGCATTGAACGCAAACCTGTTTAAAATTGAATTGCTCACCTCAATGGATAGTACGATTAGCTCCAAAAAGTTAGCGGATAGTTTAATCAAAATTTTTCCCGAGAATATTAATTTGCGTGTGTTGAGATCCAAAAACTGGTGTGCGCAAAATCAATTTGATACCGCATATTGTGATTTGGATACTGGATTTCAAATTGACTCTGCAAGTATTGCATTGCACCATCAAAATACCAATATACCGATTTGGAAAGGTGTTAATGATACTGCTATAATTCATGCTGATAAAGGTCTTGTCTTTCACCCAAAGGATGAAATTCTAAGAACATTGATGGCAAAGGCCTACTTGAGATTAGATTCATTAACACCCTGTGATTCTATTTGTGCCGTGCTCTTAGAAGAAGACTCAGTGAACTATGATGTCTGGACGTTGGTATTGAATAGTCAACTTCAACAAGAAAAATTTGATTCCGTTTTAACAATAGTCAATGCTTTGGATACAGTATTTCCAGCTGATGAAGAGTTACTTCGGTTCAGGGTTTTAGCTTATACGGGAAAGAAGAAGTACAAAAAAGCCATTCGAGCTTTTGAACAAGGTCCTAGGCCAATTGATTCGCTTGATGAGAACTCAAAAATATTGTACACGAAATTACATTTTTGGGATAGGCAAAGTTCGGATGCGCTAAAGCTTTCCAATCGATTCATAGATCAGCATCCAAAAGAACCCGGATTTTATGCTATTAAGGCAAGGATTCAAAAAAGTAGGTATGAAAAGAACAATGCCTTGGCTACAATTGATTCGGGCTTAGTAGCGGACTCCGCCAATACTGAATTGATTGAATTGAGAAAAGAAGTTGAGGCAATACTGTTGAACCAAATCGGTGGATTTGTAACCTATGATATTTGGAGTAATGCCTTGGACCCAACGTGGAACAGAACTGCGCTGACATTGGAGTACCAACGCAGAATTAAACGACATGTGCTTTTGGGTAGGGTTACTCTAGCTAATCGATTTGACAGCACTGGTGTGCAATTTGAAATAGATGCATATCCCGTATTTACGGATTGGATGTATGCCTATGTTAATGTTGGGGTATCCAATAACTTTTTGTTTCCGCAGTTCAGGGCAGGTTTTGAACCATTTGTTTCATTGCCAGCCAATTTTGAAGCCAGTTTAGGGTTTAGGTTTCTGCAGTACCTGACAGACGATGTAACTATTTTTACAGGCAGTATTGCGAATTACCCCGGTAATTTTTGGATTTCTTTCCGACCCTATTTCATTTTTAAACCCAACGGTTTATTTCAGTCGTACCAATTACAAGCAAGGTACTTTTTTAAAGACCCGCTAACATTTTTGGAGGCATATGCTGGAACTGGTTCATCTCCGGATAACGCATATTTAGATCCAGTGTTTACTCAAACTGTAGAGTCTACCAGTTTCAATATTGGATTGGGTTATCAGCAGAAATTAACCCGATCGTTGCATGGAAAAGCTTGGGTGATTTACGATCAATATTTCCCCCAACAAATCGCAGATTTTAATATTCTTAGCCTGAATTTGGGCATTTGGTGGAGATTTTAATATGTGGGAATTTTACATAGCACAAGACTTTGCATTTCGTTTTATTGCAGCAATAATCTTCATTTTATTATTGACTTCAATCATTCTGCTTATTGGAATATTGATCAGCAGAACACTGACCAATAGAAAAGAGAAAAAACAGGCCTATTGGAACAATAGGTTTCAGAATTTGCTTGTAAAACTTCTTTTTGAACCAGATTACGAGAGAAAAGGGGATAAGTATAAGAAGTTAGTAGATAAGTACAATGCCAAGGGCTTGCCCAAGTTGGTAAGACGTAGCTTGGTAGACAATATGATGGAACTGCATAAAGGAGTTTCTGGTGAAAGTGCAGTCATACTTCAAGACTTCTACGTGGACGTTAACTTGGATCATTATGCAAAAATTGATGTAAAGCGAGGCGCTTGGTATTACAAAGCTAGAGGGTTTAGAGAACTTTCTGAGTTTAATGTAAAAAACGCATACGACCTGATAGTCAAATATGTGGACCACGACAATAAAATATTGCGACAAGAAGCGCAGTATGCGGCTGTTGTGCTAAAAGGCCCCGGTGCATTAGATTTTGTAGCTAAACTAAAAACGCCTATTTCGCAGTGGCAGCAATTGGTCTTATTGGAAAAGTTGGTGAAGTTTATGGCTGAGGATATCCCTAATGTTGATCATTGGTTGGCTTCTGATAATGATTCCGTTGTAGTATTTGGAAGCCGTATAATCGCGCATTTTCAAAAATTTGGTTCAGGCGAAAAAGTATTGGATCACGTCATGCATAAAAACCCATTGGTTGCAGTAAAGTGTTTAGAGTGTATAAAAGAGTTACAGTTCAAAAGAGGTTGTAGTAAACTGAGAGAATTTTACCCAGAGGTAGAGGAGCAAGTTCAGGTAAGAATACTAGATACACTGTCAGAACTAGGAGATACTGGAGATCTGAATTTCTTTAAACACGAGGTTGAGGAACGAGGAAGCTTTGACGTTGCGATGCACGCTGCATTAGCACTGCGTGAATTAGGAGGCTCAGCAATACTCAAAATATTAGATAAAAAAGAACTTAAATTCCCTAAAAACAACGAAATTGTTAGGCACGCTCTTGATGAAAGAATATGACCTAGATACGTCCTTTTGGGACGTTATGGTCGAATTATTTTACAACTTATTGTACATCTATTCGGTGTCCATTATGGTGTCTTATCTTACCCTATCGCTAATTTCTTTTTTAGCAGTAAAAAAGTACCTAAGAAAGAACTTTTTTGTAGACTACAAGGATATACTCAATACAGAGTTTGCTCCCTCGGTAAGTATTTTGGCTCCCGCATATAACGAGGCGGCAACGATTATAGAAAACGTTCGATCCATTCTCTCTATCCACTATTCAAACTTTGAAGTAGTTGTGGTTAATGATGGCAGTAAGGATGAGACACTGGAATTGTTAATTGAGGAATATCAGTTGGTTAAAGTAGACTTTGCAATTAATCCGGAATTGCCCACCAAAGATATTTACGGCGTATACAAATCACAAAATGAAGCTTTCAATCAGCTTATTGTGGTGGATAAAGCGAATGGTGGTAAGTCCGATGCCTTAAACGTTGGAATTAATATCGCACAGTTCGATTACGTTACGTGTATTGATGTTGACTGCGTGCTCGAACAAGACGCTCTTTTAAAACTCATGAAACCCTTTATGGATGAGAATGAGCGAGAGGTGGTTGCAACTGGAGGAGTTATTCGTATTGCGAATAGTTGTGTTGTTGAAGATGGTAGATTGCTCGAGGTTCGTGTGCCGACCAATTTTGTTGCGCGATCTCAAGCTTTGGAATACATACGTGCATTTCTTCTGGGTAGAATGGCTTGGAGCTTAATGGACGGACTGATTTTAATAAGCGGAGCACTTGGTGTTTTTAACCGAAAAATCGCGATAGAAGTTGGTGGATATGATCACAACACCGTAGGAGAAGATATGGAGTTAGTAGTGCGCATGCGTCGCTACATGATTGAGCAAAAACGAAAATATACGGTAGCATTTATCCCCGATCCATTATGTTGGACGGAGTGCCCTGAGTCATGGAGTATTTTGGGTAGGCAGAGAAATCGATGGACTAGGGGAACAATTGAAACCTTATGGAAGCATAGAGGTATGTTTTTTAATCCAAAATACAAACTGTTGGGAATGCTCAGCTATCCTTATTGGTTTGTATTTGAATGGGCAGCTCCTTTGCTCGAAGCTTTTGGGCTGATGTTGTTTTTTCTTCTGGCCATTGTAGGGCTTGTGAACTGGAGTTTCTTTCTTTTAATGATGTTTTTGATCTTTGGTTTTACGGTAACATTCTCAGTCTTGTCCTTATTGATCGAAGAAATAACTTACCACAACTATAAACGAAAAAGAGATTTACTGGCCTTGTTGCGCACTGGGTTAATTGAGCCCTTCATTTACCATCCATTTGTAGTCTATTCGGCAATTCTCGGAAACTTAGATTATTTATTTGGAAATTCATCTTGGGGAGAAATGACACGAAAGGGTTTTGGAGAATCTGCTACTGGTGGACCTAAACGAATTCGAGTGGTTGAGAAAGTGACACAGGCTCCAAAAAAGGCACCGGTTGTAAAAGCTTCTGTTACTACATGGGCTGCTGCTGCAGTTGCTGGGTTGGCTATAATTTTATACGTTATTGTGGACTTGGACGCATTACTTACTAAAAACCAATTGGCCTTTAGTCCAAAGTTGGTTGAAATGTTCCAACCAAAACCTACTCCTTCTGAAACACTTATAAAAAAGGAGCGTGCCTTATTGTCCAGGTCACTCAAAATAGCATTAAAATCAACCAAACAATCCAAGAAAGAACAGGAGCTGGTTCAAGGAGGCCCCAATAAGATAAAGGATCCAGATAGCGGAACTCCATTTGGAGAATACGATAAAAGTCAAGGTGTTGGAAAAATAGAAACTACTGATAAAACGCTGCCAACTGACAATAAAAGTAGGAATGAGGAAACGGATAAGCCATCGAATTCAGCTGAAAAACCCATTAAAGAAAAAGAAGAAAAGAAGGCTGCAAAAATTGATTATTACATAATTGCGGGCAGTTATCTGGAGTACAAGAATGCCGTTCAATTGAGGGGAGAGCTTCAAGAAAAAGGGTTCAGCCGAGCAATAGTGGTGCAAAGTGGCGAGCGCTATAGAGTTGCTTATGCTGTATTTGATACAGAAAAGAGGGCCAAAGATTACCTGTTCAATATACGATTGAATGTAAATGGTGAATCTTGGTTATTGAGGCAGTAAAGCTACTCGGGTTCTGAAAATGAAATGCTTTCTGTATTCTCATCAGTACCGTAATCATCCCCGAAATCAAAATTAATCACACCGTGGTAGTCGTAAAGAATTTTTGTCATTAACGGGCGGTAGTAGGTCCAAAAGAATTTTTTCCTATCCGATAGGTCTTGATTATTGTATAAGAAAAAATCTAAATATTCAATGCCCGACGAATACACAGCAGAGAAAGCAATTGGGTTATCGCAGAAATCGCCCGCGAAATAGTAAAATCGATTAATGATATGGTCGCCTAGCACAGCCGGAAACTCTTTTGGAATGCTATGCGCCTTTAGAATAGAATCTCCTCTAAGGTTGGTGTGTATTTTATAAGTAGAAACGATTAAATCATCATATTCTAAATGTGTAATATCAAACCAAAAAGGGTAGCGGATGTATTCGCTAACGCCAAAAAAATCTTGATAATATCTATCGGTATTTATAATAGGAACTTCATGCAATAGGTCTGATGCATTGTCTAAAACCACAATTTCTTCCGATTCATGAACAAATACAATCCCACTGGTTTTAAATGGCCATTCGTTTCCATATTGCTCTTTGTATAGCCGTACTACCCATTTTGGTAATTCGGGGTTTTTATTAGTATCCAATGAAAAGAAATAACGACCAACCCAACCGGACCATCGGACGCCAAACTCGTCTTCCATTTTTTTTCTAACACTGATATTGGTAGGCGATGCAATTGTATTGAACTCGGTGATGATCAGTTTTTGTTTTTCGTGCATTTTTTTCATTAGCTCGAAATCGTTTTCTGAAGTGCGCCCGTATACTATTTCAGAATGCTCCGTTTCATTCTTTTTTCTGTACCATTCATTGTAGTAAATTCCATAAGTATCAGTAAAATACACCATGTCTAAGGTGTCTGTTATGCTATCGAGTTGTTCTTCATTGTACAAGTCTAAATCGTCGATATAAAACTTTTGACTATCTAATGGAAAGAACCCACGGTAATCATCTAATTCATAAAAGTCACCGTTTGGTTTTACGAATTTATTGTGTTTTAAAATCCAATTCAAGCTTCTGTGTTCGTTTCCTTCTGGAGTAAGAACCGTTTTATCCACAGTCATTAAGTTGATGGGGTAAGTCGGACTAAAAAACCAAACAGCAATGCTAACTACCGGAAGGCTGACTAATATCAACAACAGTATTCCAAGAACCCACCGCTTTAAATTCATGCTGCGAAAATAATTACTATTAGCAGTTCCAATCTACAATTGTGGCAACCGACTTTTTAATTCGTCCTTATAGCTTCTGGAAACAGGAACCGAGCAGTTTTCAAGCTCCACTTCATTTTTTACAACTCGTTGAATTTTGTCAATTCGGACAATAAATGATTTATGAATACGCATAAAGTCATCGGAGGGCAGCTTTTGATCCATTGCTTTCATAGTACTCAAAACGGTATATTTTCCCATTTTTGAGTGCATGCGCACATAGTCTCCTAGAGCTTCAATGTGTGTGATTTTGGTGAGGTCAACACGAATTAGTCTGCTGTCACTTTTGATGTAAATAGAGTTCTCTTCTGAGTTTTGTTTTCCAAATGCGTTATGAATTTTTTCAGCTTTGTCTATTGCCTTTGAAAAGCGCGAATACTCAATGGGTTTTACCAAGTAGTCCGTTGCGTCATTTTCAAATGCCTCAATCGCAAAATCTTTGTGGCTTGTGATAAAAATAACCTGAGGAATATCTTCAATAGTTTTAACCAAATCAATTCCGTTAATCTTTGGCATATTGATATCCAATAATACCAAATCAATTTTTTTCTTACTCAGTGCGTTGTTTAGCTCGCTTCCGTTGGAGTAGGAGCCTACAAGGTTGAGTTTATTTGTGTCCTTTACAAATTTTTCTACTACCTCTCTGGACAGTTTTTCGTCGTCTACAACTACACAGTTCATGACCCGTAAAAGTAATATAGCCTTACAACTTGACTTAACTTTTTGTCAATAGATTTTAACATTTTGTTTTTATTATTTAATAATTAAATTACCCACCGGAAGCTATACCCAATACCGTTTTTTGCTGAATAGTATTGCTTTTTTAGTTGGTTGTAAAAGGTAATAGGTTTTGATCCAAAGTTATCAGCTGTGAAAAACGGGATTAAAGCGTATCTTAGTGCAAGCTTTTTTATAATCAATGAGTTGTAGAATTGCGATACAATTCATAATTGTATTGAATATAAATAATGTCTAAACTTTCAAAACACAATAGCATTTTGACAGCGCTAAATAAAATGGCTGAAGAAGAGTCTGATGTTATGTTAATCGACGTCAAAAATGCTTACAAATATTCTAATTATGATGAGGATTTTCTCAAAGAAATTTTCATTTCATTTCTTGAGGAAGTACCGATTTATTTAACTGATTTGAGAGCTGCAATGCTCCTTCAAAATGGACAAAAGGTGAGCGAATTGGCGCACAAGATTAAATCACCAGTTCAAATTGTTGGTGCAGACACTATTTTGGCTTTGCTAGACGAGTTAGAAGTTGGTGCAAGCAACAAAACTCCTAATTGGCAAACACTTTATTCGTGTGAACGGCTTTTGAATGCGCGTTGCGAAACACTCTTTAAACAAATCAATACAGCAATACAACAAGTAAAATAAAAGAGGAGCAGAATTATCTCCTTAATTCAACAGCACCAACTAGTTTTTTGGCCTCCCCAGCCAGATTGGTATAGCTGATTTTGTAAATGTAATTTCCGGAGGGAGCAGGATATCCATTAAAAGTTCCATCCCAGGATTCTTCTACTGAGCCAATTGTGGCTATTTTATCTCCATGTTGGTTGAATAATACACAGGTGAACGCTTCAACATTTTTTGGTGTTACAAAAAATGTTTCATTTCTACCGTCAAAATTCGGTGTAAACGCGTTTGGAATAAAAAACTCACTCTGAGCAAATACTTCTACATCCTTGGTAAAAGGTAAACTCCAACAACCATTTTCACCTCTCACAGTTAATTTTATTTGATACAAACCAGGGTCAGAAAATGTAAAGCTCGGATTTTCTAAATTCGAACTTTCAAATCCGATATCCCACTTATATTCCAGCGCATTTTTAGATTCATTTCTGAGGTTAACGTTCATTGGTGAGGTGCCTTCGGAAGAGCTCAACGAAAACGCAGCTTCAATAGTTTCAACGCCCACATTAATACTAACACTCATTACTTGTTGGTTCGAATGCTGGTATTCCAATTCAAACTTTGTATCTGCTTTCACGTTTAACCAAACTCCCTCGTTTTCAAAAACTAAACTTTCTTTAGTTGGCTTTACCGATAACAATTGATGTTCAGTGAAACCAAGTTCGATAAATTTTGATTCGCCATTACACAATACAACGTCTATCACGCTTTCTTTTGCAACTGATTCGATATTTCTTTTATTCAGATCAATACTAGGCGTTGATTCTTGTAATTCCACTTGAGCATTTAACGATGCAATGCAAAATAAGCACGCCGCTACTCCGAATATTTTCAAGCTTTTCATGAGCTGCTAAGATAGGAATTCCATTTCGACGAGTTTCTTTCAACTTTGAATTAATACCAAGAACTGTTCGTATATCTTCTTACGTTTTATGAATTTCATATTTCGATTTGTGAAGCAAATAGGAGCGGCTTTACTATTTGTGTCAATCTCTTTAATAGCGTAGTTTTGCAGTCCTTAAAAACGGAAAAAAATGGAACAAATTGCACCTTATAAACCCATAAACAAAGTTCGAATTGTAACGGCGGCTTCCTTATTTGACGGACATGACGCAGCCATTAATATTATGCGGCGAATTATTCAATCAACTGGGGTTGAGGTGATTCACCTAGGTCACGATAGAAGTGTTGAGGAAGTGGTTAATTGTGCCATACAAGAAGATGCCAATGCAATAGCAATGACTTCCTATCAAGGCGGTCATGTGGAGTACTTCAAGTACATGTACGATCTGCTCAAAGAAAAAAATGCAACGCACATCAAGCTTTTTGGCGGAGGTGGTGGTGTTATTCTTCCTGAAGAGATAAAGGAATTACACGAATACGGTATAACTCGAATTTATTCGCCTGATGATGGAAGAGAATTAGGGCTGCAAGGGATGATCAATGATTTGGTTCAAACCGCTGATTTTCCTATTGGAGAGCATTTGAATGGAGCTTTGTCGCATCTTTCAGAAAGAGATACTGGTTCGATAGCGCGTCTTATTTCTGCAGCTGAAAACTTTCCCGAACAATCAAAAAGCACTTTAGATAAAATTCACGAACTTGCAAAAGAGGTAAGTACTCCGATATTGGGAATAACAGGAACCGGAGGTGCTGGAAAATCATCCTTAGTTGATGAATTGGTTCGTAGGTTTCTAGTTGACTTTAAGGACAAGAACATAGCAGTAGTATCCGTTGACCCATCCAAACGAAAAACTGGCGGCGCTCTTTTAGGCGATAGGATTCGAATGAACAGCATCAACAGCGACCGGGTATACATGCGTTCCTTAGCAACCCGTCAATCCAATTTAGCATTATCAAAGCATGTAAACGAGGCACTTCAAATAATAAAGGCTTCCCAATTTGATCTTATTATCTTGGAAACTTCTGGTATCGGTCAATCCGATACAGAAATTTTAGATCACTCGGATGTGAGTTTATATGTAATGACTCCAGAGTATGGAGCAGCTACACAGTTAGAGAAAATCGATATGCTCGATTTTGCGGATATTATCGCCTTAAATAAATTCGATAAGCGGGGAGCTTTAGATGCTTTGCGTGATGTGAAAAAACAATACCAACGCAACCACAATTTATTTCATGAGGATATGGATACTATGCCCGTTTTTGGAACCATAGCGTCCCAGTTTAATGACCCGGGAATGAATACACTCTATAAAAAAATTATGGAGCAGTTAATTGAGAAAACAGGCGCCGAATTGAACAGCTCTTTTGAAATTACAAATGAAATGTCTGAAAAGATTTTCATTATACCTCCAAAGCGTACACGATATTTAGCTGAGATTTCCGAGAACAATAGATCCTACGATAATTGGGTAACGAGTCAAGCAGATATTGCCGAGAAGTTGTACGGTATTCATTTGAGTATTAATACCATTAGCGAATCTGCGGTAGAGGATAAAGATCGATTGGTAAAAAAACTTCAAGAATCCTACGAGGCGGTTAAGTTGGATTTAGACCCCCGAAACATGAAAATTATTGAGGAGTTCGAAGCCAAGAAAGACCGCTACGCTGCTCCTGAATATGTTTTTAAAGTAAGAGAAAAAGAAATCAAAATAAAAACACACTCAGAGTCTTTGTCGCACTCGCAAATACCAAAAGTGGTATTGCCAAAGTACCGCAGTTGGGGTGATATTCTGAAATGGAGTTTACAGGAAAATGTTCCTGGCGAGTTTCCATATACAGCTGGATTATTTCCTTTTAAAAGGGAAGGAGAGGACCCTACCAGAATGTTTGCTGGAGAAGGCGGACCCGAAAGAACCAACAAACGATTTCACTATGTGAGTTTGGATATGCCAGCAAAGCGATTGTCAACTGCATTCGATTCAGTAACGCTATACGGAAACGACCCCGCATTTAGACCAGATATTTATGGTAAAATTGGAAATGCTGGTGTTTCTATTTGCTGTTTAGACGATGCTAAAAAACTATATTCAGGTTTTGACTTGTCCAGCCCAATGACCTCAGTTTCCATGACGATTAATGGACCAGCTCCTATGTTGCTTGGGTTCTTTATGAATGCAGCCATTGACCAGAACTGTGAGAAGTACATAAAGGAAAAAGGACTGGAGCAAGAAGTAGAGGAGAAGATAGCTGAACTGTATCAAGTATCTGGTGTTCAACGTCCAAAATATCAGGGCGAATTACCAGCGGGCAATAATGGGTTAGGCCTAATGCTTCTGGGGGTTACCGGTGATCAAGTGTTACCAAAAGAAGTCTACAATAAAATCAAAGCAGATACTTTAACTAAAGTACGCGGTACCGTTCAAGCGGATATTTTGAAAGAGGATCAAGCTCAAAACACTTGTATTTTTTCGACCGAATTCGCGCTAAGACTCATGGGTGATGTTCAAGATTATTTTATCACCAATGGAGTTCGAAACTTTTATTCGGTTTCTATCTCTGGTTACCATATTGCCGAGGCTGGCGCCAACCCAATTACGCAGTTGGCTTTTACCTTGGCAAACGGCTTTACCTACGTTGAATATTATTTAAGCCGAGGAATGGATATCGATAAGTTCGGTCCAAACCTTTCTTTCTTCTTCAGTAATGGTATCGACCCAGAATATGCTGTAATTGGTCGAGTGGCTCGTAGAATCTGGGCAAAAGCCTTGAAACAAAAGTATGGAGCAAACCCAAGGGCTCAAATGTTGAAATATCACATTCAAACTTCAGGTCGTTCTTTGCATGCTCAAGAGATTGACTTCAATGATATTCGTACTACTTTGCAAGCGCTTTACGCCATTTACGACAATTGTAATTCTCTGCATACCAATGCTTATGATGAGGCAATTACAACTCCTACTGAAGAATCGGTTCGTAGAGCAATGGCCATTCAACTGATCATCAATAAAGAACTTGGTTTAGCCAAAAACGAAAAC
Source organism: Salibacteraceae bacterium (assembly GCA_965660875.1). Classification (GTDB taxonomy): domain Bacteria; phylum Bacteroidota; class Bacteroidia; order Flavobacteriales_G; family Salibacteraceae; genus UBA6770. The sequence continues at coordinate 116,261 of CBFIBQ010000002.1, forward strand.
CCACTGCAAGGTTCATTTATTATTGAAGAATTAACGGATTTGGTTGAAGAAGCAGTACTGCAAGAGTTTGAGCGAATCACCGAACGCGGTGGTGTGCTTGGTGCAATGGAAACCATGTATCAACGTTCCAAAATTCAGGAAGAATCGTTGTATTACGAAACTCTAAAACACAACGGTGATTTCCCAATTATTGGCGTTAATACCTTCTTAAGTTCTAAGGGTTCTCCAACGGTATTGCCACAAGAGGTAATTCGTGCCACTAAAGAGGAAAAGGAGTATCAAATTAGTATGTTGGACGAACTGCACAAAGGAAACTCCGAGAAAGCAGAGGACCTAATTAATCAGGTGCAACAAGCGGCAATTCAAAATGAGAACATTTTTGAATTGCTTATGGAAGCAACAAAGTATTGCTCATTGGGCCAAATTACTGAAGCTTTATTTGAGGTTGGTGGACAATATCGAAGAAATATGTAGGGTTAGAAATTTTAATGATACAAATCACTTTTGTATTTGATGGTCATCATTTTCAGAATTGGTATGAATTACAATTTTTGAAACAGTTTGCTGTGGTGGCAAACGATTACCTACAATAGGTGGTTTGTTTAGTTTGTTGAAACCCTGAAAAGTTCCCTCTTTTTAGGGTTTCCTTTTTCTATAAACCAAGTAAATCAGTGCAATAAAAGCCAAAAACCCTCCAAACCAAAAGGCATATTTAAACTGATTGGGATTATTGTCATAAAAAAATGCGCCGAACACAGAACCTAAAATAATTCCCAGTTCCAATGCAATAAACATAGTCGACATACTTTTTCCGCGAGATTGTTCGTTGGCTAAATCAACCGTCCATGCGAAAATGGTTGGCGAGTTAATTCCAGCAGAAATTCCAAAAAGAACAGCTCCAGTATACATGATAACAGGTTGCGTTGCAAACCCTAAAACAATCATGGAAGTAAGCAGAAAACTAACGCCTACCATCAACACCCGAATTCTGCCGTATTTATCGCTGGCTTTTCCGGAGAACAAACGAACTATTATGGAAGCTACTAAGGTCACAGTAAAAAATAAACCGCGGTTTCCAATTTTTAGATGATCACTTAGGTCTGGAGTTACGGTTAAAATTGTTCCAAAACTATACACGGTAAACAGCATAATTGTTGAAGGAACTAAGACTTGAGGTTCCAGCACATCTCTAGGGTGAATCAGTAACATTTTTGGGTTAAACCGTGTAGTAGCTGGTAAGGTTTCCTTCATACCAAACAAAACCAAAACAGACAATAAAGCGGTAAATGAACTAGCATAAAACATGGTGTTTATAGAATACTCCATAGCAATGTAACTACCGATAGCCGGGCCACTTGCCATTCCAATACTTCCCGCAACTCCCAAAATGCCCATTGCTTCTCCACGGTTGGTACTAGAAACAATATCTGCTAAATAGGCAGTAGTACCTGTAGGTTTAAAACCCGTACTAAACCCATGCAATATTCTTAAAAACAAAAACCCCCAAATAGTTGTGAATAGAGGGTACAAAAATCCAAGTATTACACAAACCAAAGGACCAATAATCATAACTGGAATCCTTCCAATGGTGTCGGCGAGTTTACCAGAAAAGGGTCTCGATAACAATGCAGTACCTGCAAAAAGACCAATAATCAATCCTTTGTAATCTTCTCCACCCATAGAGTCCAGATAGGAGGGGAGCTCTGGAATAATCATATTAAAACTGGCCATAAACAAGACAGAGCTAGCGCACAATAACCAGAATTGAAAGGTGTAAAAGGATTGCTGTTGTTTCATTTTGAGCGTGCAAAAGAAAGCTATTCTTTAGCGCTAAAATTGTGGGACATCATAATTAAATAAAACTTAGGGAAGAGTTGAATTTAATTCAACTTTAAAAGTTCACAATTTGCTAAACCAAAACTTGCTTTGTGTGAGTAAACGCTAATTTTGCGGCGATCTATGCATAAGATATTCGGCTTGGTGTTGGTGCTAGTTATGGCACAAAATTGTTTAGCGGGTAAGCTTGAAAAAGCCTACGAAGCGTTGCACATTTACAATTACTTTAAGGCAAAAGAACTGTTTGAAAAGAGTTACAAAAAGGATACGGCAGCAGCAGGTTACGGATTGAGTATAATTTACTTAAGACAAGACAACCCTTTTCACCAGCCCGATTCGGCCTATAAATTTATTTTAAAATCTGAAGGTGCATTTTCTAGATTGGACCAAAAAGAACGTGCCAAGCTTTTCTCCTTGGGTATCGATTCAATGGAGATTCGCGAGCAGAAAGAAAAAGTAAGCGATTATTTTTTTAAGCAGGCCAAATCTGAAAATACCAGTCAAGCGTTAAACGTGTTTATTGCTGCGCATCCATGGTACAAGAAAATGCAAAAGGCTATCGAATTTAGGAACAGAGCGGCATTTAAGGAAGCGACTCAAATTGATACCTGGCAGAGTTACCAAAATTTCTTTACCAACTACCCAGAGGCCAAACAAGCAGCTGAGGCGCGGCATAAATACGATCGCTTGTATTACGAGCATAGAACCAAATCTGGAAACATAAAGGACTACGTGTTATTTTTAAAAGAATATCCGATGAGTCCATACGTAAATGAAGCCCAGGATGAGATATATGCCCGTTCGACGGGGAAGGAGCGTGCTAGCGAATATTACGATTTTATAAAAAAGTATCCAAACAATCGCAACGTAAAAGAGGCTTGGAGAAGGGTTTACGTTTTATCAGTAACTAAAAACGAGCCGCAATATATTCAAGCATTTTTAAGCAAATACCCCGATTATCCGTTTAAATCGGAGATGCTTTTGAATGTTGATTTGTTAAATGCAACTTTCTTACCCTACCGATTTAATAAAAAATGGGGTTTTATAGACGATAAAGGCAGCATAAAAATTAAGGCTGAATACGATTGGGTTGAACCTTTTTCTGAAGGAATAGCAATGGTTGGAAAAGGTAAGTTTAGCGGCTTTATCAACAAAAAGGGTGAGGTAATGGTGCCCATAGCTTATGATGATGCCGGAAGTTTTGTGAATGGTTTTGCATGGGTTGAAAAGGACGAAAAGTATGGTTTGGTAAACAATCACGGACAATTAGTTATCCCAGCCCGCTACGACGATGTAGGGGAAATGCATGAGGGACGTATCAAAGTTCAACGAGAAGGTTTATACGGTTACTTTAATGAAGAAATCAGGATAACAGTAGCCAATAAATTCAATCGTGCATCGGATTTTGAAAATGGAATAGCTAGAGTTACTGTTGAGGGTAAACAGGGGGTCATTAATAAGGCAGGTGTTTACGTACTACAACCTATATTTGATTGGCTTTGGTTTTTAAATGATTCACTTATAAAGGTGAGAGTCGCAGATGACTTTGGCATCCTTCATTTCAAAGGCGATACAATGTTACCTATAAATTACCAGTTTGTTGGAGACTTGGTGGAGGGTAAAATAATGGTGGCAAAGGCGGATAAATATGGATTTATAGATTCCTCGGGGGAAGAAGTAATACCTATGAACTTTGCATTTGATCAAATCGTTACAGCAGATAATGGTTTTAAAAATGGATACAAAGCGGTTCGAAATAGAAAAGGGTTATTTGGAATTATTGATTCCACAGGTGAAAAAATCTACCCCAATCTTTTTGATCAAGTTGGAAATTATAATCCAACGGGTTTAACGGCCGTTATGCGCTACGGAAAATGGGGTTATGCGAATCAAAAAGTTAAACTTCGAATCAACTACAAATACGAATATGCGGGTGATTTCGAGTTTGGCCTAGCAAAAGTCAGGATAAAAGGGAATTACGGTATGATAAATACCGATGGGAAGTTTATTATTCCAGCCGAATACACAAGTATACAAGATTTTAAGTCCGATTGGTTACTGGTAGGGCAAGAGGGAAGTTATGGACTCATTAATCGAAACAATGAAATGATTTTTGCTCCTAAATACGAGCAAATTGAGTTGTTGTACGACTACATTATTCGGCTAACCGCCAACAATAAAATAGCGTATTACAATAGTGAAACAAAGTCTTTTGTGTATGTAGAGCCAGGATTTAATGAGTTAAATGCTACACCTGAGAATACCGATGCTGAACCAACTGAACCCCGGAGGTATTAAATTGCAGTATCTTGTAATGTAACCGTTTGATTCATTTTAAAACCAAACCAAGCGGAGTTTGTTACTTTTTAAAGCTTAATTGGGTTAATTTGCAATTATGAGATATCTATTCACTTTTTTGGTTGGGGTTTTTGCCCTTCTCAGCGCGTTTGCGCAGCAAGATTATTTACCTGAACAGGCAACCGACAATTATCAGGAATACCGGCAGAACTTTGAAGAGTGGATACAAGGCAACCAGTCTGCAAAGGGGTACAAATGGTTTAACAGATGGTTAAATTTTACAGAAACCCGAACTGGAGCTTATGGAAAAACTGTTTCAAACACAGATTACCTCCGCGCTGCAGCATCGGTTGCTTACAAAAAAGGATCGAACTACGGTTCGCGTGCAAGCGACTCCACTTGGATTCCCGAGGGGCCAGATACGCTAACGGGTGCATACGATTCTTTTAGTAGTCACGGAGTGGCGCGAGTGAATACCATTACTTTTCACCCCACAGATACCAATACTTATTGGGTGGGTGTATCACAAGGAGGTATATGGAAAACTACGAATAGAGGCGCTTCTTATTTTCCAGTAAATGAAGGATTGCCTATTCTTAGAATTAGTGATATTGCGGTCGACCCCAATCACCCAGATACCTTGTATGCATCAGTATGCGATTATGCGTATATAGGTGTAGCCTTGTCAACGGACGGCCGAAAAAGAAATACGCACTATGGAGTAGGAATTTATAAAAGCTACGATGGCGGTTTAACTTGGTCGCCAACTGGTTTGACTTATGCTCAGCAAGAATTCGATTACACCCTAATTAGACGTGTTTTTGTCAACCCAGATAATAGCCAAGAATTGATTTGCGCGGGGGTAGAAGGAGTTCTTAAATCCTTGGACGGTGGTGACTCGTGGAATAAAATCTATAATGGATTAATATGGGATTTTGAACAAAATCCAAAAAACGCCAAGACGCTGTATGCAAGCTCCGGCTACCTTTTCAACCTAGGTATAGGCGAACCAAAAATGATGGTATCTCATGATTTTGGTAGTACTTGGAAAACTATTGGAACTGGACAGTTTAATTCGACTGAGCAAATGCAACGCGTTGAAATAACGATTTCATACGCGGATACCAATTACTTATATGCTGTTTCTTGCAATAGAGCCAGAGGCTTGTACGGGGTTTATGTAAGTACAGATGCTGGTACAACTTGGACAAAAACTATTGACGAAGCTTCAGGGCCGAATATATTGGAGTGGAGCGGTGGAAGCGGTTCTGGTGGTCAAGGAACTTATGATTTAACGATTTATACAGACCGTAAAGACAAGAATAAAGTTTTTGTGGGTGGCGTTAACCTGTGGGGAAGCGCAGACGGTGGAGTGAGTTGGAATATATGCTCTTATTGGTTGCGCTATTACGGGTTTACACCCCATGCCGACCAACATTACCTCACCTTTAACCCACTGGATGAAAAGTATTACCTGTGTAACGACGGAGGAATTAAGAGAACGGATACCATAATGATTGGTTCATGGTCCGATACGCGGACCGTTCCAAATTATGAGTTCCCCACAAAGTGGGAAGACGTTTCGAGTGGTATGCAAATTACTTCGCTTTATAGAGTGGGTTTAAGTGACAGTTTACCAGGATACATAATATCTGGGGCTCAAGATAATGGAACCTTCTATAGAGACTCAAGCGGCAAATGGATGAATATTTCAGGAGGCGACGGTATGGATGCGGTAATTCATCGTACAGACCCTCAACAAGGAGTAAGTTCATCGCAATACGGTCGTTTCTATCGGTTCTTTAGCGGAGGTGCTTCTGTGTTTAATTTGAATGTATTTAATGGAGGTAACGGCGGTTGGACAACACCCATTGAGCAAAGTCCTGTTGATGCTGGAAATTATTACATAGGATTAGAAGATATTGTATTGGTTTCGGGCCAAGGTGGCAGTCAAACTCTTGGTAATTTACCCAGTAATGGAAATGACCCCATTTCCGCATTTGCAGTTTCTGGAAAGTTTCCAAGCTATTTGATGGCTGCGAAAAGACCTTATTTTGCTAACAACACGAATACAAAACTTTATTACACCATTAATTCTGGTGAAAACTGGGTAGATATTACCGAAGGACTTCCGGATAGCTTGTATTGCACAGCGGTAGCTATAGATGACAGAAACCCAGGTTTACTTTGGGCAACTTTCGGAGGCTTTGTTGCCAATCAAAAGGTATACAAATCAATTGATGGTGGTCAAAATTGGATAAACGTATCTATGAATTTACCAAATATTCCAATCAATACAATCGTGCAAGATGTTCAGTCACGCGATAATGGCATTTACATAGGTTGTGATGTTGGGGTATATTACACAAACGATAGCACGAATGAGTGGAAGCTGTATATGAATTCTTTTCCTAATGTAATTGTAAGTGATTTGGAAGTACATCCAAAGGAGCGCAGGTTATATGCATCAACATTTGGTAGAGGAATATGGTCTGTAGGTGCAATTGATACCGTGCACCAGTTTCCGAAAGATGAGAAACCGATAACTGGGTTTTCAAAAGCATTTGATGAAAGTTCATATAACCTTTACCCCAACCCCAATAGTGGAAGTTTTATGGTAGAGATTGAATCGAAAAACAACTTAGATGTAAAACTCAGTATTGTGGATATTATGGGCAAACGCGTGCATAGAGAACAATACGCCGTTCAAAAAGGTAATTCTATTGTGAAAATCGATGCCGACTTACCTTCTGGTGTTTATTTTCTTCGAGTCGATAATGGTCCAAATGCTGCTAAGGTTCAACGGTTTTTAATTACTGATTAAAGTATAGCTGTTTGAGTACATTAAGGTGATGCTTTTCGTGACCTAAAACTATAAACCCAGCAGCCCGAGCAGATAGCTTTTGGCCAGAAGCGGTTCCCGTTGATTGTAAATCACAACCTTTAATGTAGTTGAAAAGGCATATTGTAAATTGTCGAGTACTGGTATACATTTCCAGTAATTCACTTACAGACAATTCGTTTATAGACGCAGAAACCGCATATTCATCTTGATTGTAACCCGGTAAGCTGCTTCGGTCACCACGAGCTATTGCCAAAGCACGGTAAGAAAAAACAATTTCGGTGTCAATAATATGCTGGAATAACTCTTTAACACTCCATTTTCCAGTAGCATAGGTATAATTTAATTGAGCTTCAGATAAACCTTCAATCAATGTTTCGGTCAACTTTCTTTGGCTTTCCAATTGTGTTAACAACGAGTCCTCGTTGGTAAGCGCAATATAGGCTTCATAATAGGCTCCATACTCTGATACTTCAGGTTTTTTAATCATAACAGCTTGCTAAAATTATACTATTAAATACTGATTTTCAGTACTTTAAAATATTATTATTCACTACGTAAATACTTTACGTTCCCACCCTTTTTCTTCGCTCTGTAATTAAAAAAATAGACATCATGAAAAACGATAGAAATGTAAAGTTAGTGAGACCAAACGGAATGAACCCACGTGTTTGGAATGTTTTGAAAAAAGTAGCTGCGGAATTATGGAAAGAACACGATAATGGTGCATCGGTGAAAAGAAATGTAATGATATCGTGCAAGGAGTTTTACGAAATGTTATTGGATGGAGAGGGGAAATTAATCTTGGACAATAAATCCTTAATTCGATTTGCAAATAACGGTCACATAAAAACTTGGAGCAATGAGGTGCTTCTAGAGGCAATAAACCTGATTCAGAATGGCGCAACTGAAAGTGCTATTGAGAAATTGGAATTGCACCTTATGCTAGATAAGGATTCAGTTGGTGGAAGAATTAAACTGTCTGAATGCTATATGTTAACAGGCAAAAATAGAGCTGCACTTTCTTTGCTAAACGAGGCGGTACACATTAAGCCCGAATCAATCACTGTTTACATACAACGTGCAAAATTGTATTCGGCTTTAGACCAAGACGAACGTGCACTTAATGACTTAAATTTTGCCTTATTGCTCAACCCAAATAGCTTTGAAGCATTGAAATCGAGAGCCTATCTTCGATTGGCATTGAATACTATTGAACTTGCCATAGAAGATATAAAAAGAATGGAAAGCCTTATTCCTAATCACTTGGAAAGCATAATGCTTAAGGGTAATGTTTATTTTCAGGAACGTAAGTTTCCAAAGGCTTACAAACAGTTTAAGAAGGTTCTGAGTATCGAGCCCCATAATGCTGATGCTTTAGTCCGGCTCGCACAAATAAAAATGGAGTTTAAAGTTGAAGAAAAAACTGCGGTGAAAGATTTAGAGTTTGCAAGAGCACTCGGGCACCCCAAAGCACACTTACTGTTAAATAGATTATTATCGAACCAAACAAATCAGAATAAAGCAGCATAATGCAGTATCTCTTGATTGCCCTACTTTTGAAATGTGTCGAAAACAATTTTTGAAGTACTAAAAAAGTATTGGGGCTTTGACAGCTTCAGGAGCAAACAGGAGGAGGTAATTCTTTCTGTTTTGGCTGGAAAAGACACTTTGGCTCTGTTGCCTACTGGCGGTGGAAAGTCGCTGTGTTTTCAGTTGCCCGGTTTAGTATTAGGTGGCTGCACAATTGTAGTATCGCCACTCATTTCATTAATGAAGGACCAGGTAGCTCAACTAAAAAAGAGGGGCGTAAATGCAACTTGTATCGTTTCTGGAATGTCAAAAACTGCCGTAGACCAAGCTCTGGACAATTGCATATACGGAAAGACAAAATTTTTGTATGTGTCTCCCGAACGCTTGAGAACGGATTTATTTCAAGCACGACTACCTGCTATTAATTGTAATCTTTTAGTTGTTGATGAAGCGCATTGCATTTCTCAATGGGGGTATGATTTTAGACCAGAGTACCTGTTAATTGGAGAAACAAGAAAGTTACTACCCAAAGTGCCCATTATTGCACTTACGGCTACTGCCACCGTTGAGGTAGCTCAAGATATACAAGAAAAATTAAACTTTGAGGCGCCTAATCTGATTCAGAAGAGTTTTGCACGTTCGAATCTGGCGTATATAATGAAGCCCGAGTTTGATAAACTGCAGCGAGTTGAGCGGATTATTGAAAAAACGGGAGGTTCAGGAATTGTTTATGTGCAGAGTAGGTTACGATCTGAAGAATATGCTCAATTGCTTATTCAACGCGGAATATCAGCTAGAGCTTATCATGCTGGACTGGATGCTCATGAGCGATCCATCGTGCAAGGACAATGGGTAAAAAACGAAATTCAGGTAATGGTGGCCACCAATGCATTTGGGATGGGAATTGATAAGCCAGACGTTCGGTGGGTGGTGCACTTCGACATTCCCCCAAACCCAGAATCTTATTTTCAAGAGGCGGGCAGAGCAGGAAGGGATGAAAATAAAGCCTACGCCGTCTTGCTCTACAATAAGAACGATTTATCGGCATTAACCGATCGTGTGGAGAGGAGCTATCCGCCTAAAGACATAATAAAAACTGTGTACGCAGCGCTTATGAACCATTTAAAACTTGCAATCGGTGCAGGAGAAAATGAAATTCATTCGTTTAGTTTATCCATATTAAAAGAAAGAACGGAGCTGAGCAGATCGGAGCTGAAATCAGCTTTAAAAATTTTGGAACAAGAAGCATTAATTTTCATTCCAGATGATGTGTTTTCTAAATCCACGGTAAAACTATTAGTAACCCAGAGGTATTTTGGAGCTGCCAAGCACAAAGTGTCAAAAGCTTTTGATATGTTACTGCGGTCTTATTCTGGCTTATATGATTTTAATACACCAATAGTAGAGTCGGAATTGGCCGAAAGATTAGAGTGCTCCTTATCTGAAGTAAAAGAAACGCTGGAATTAATGCATAAAAAGTCAATTTTGGAATATCACAAAACCCAAGGTAGTGATAAAGTTTATGTTTTAAAACCCCGCATAGACCATAAATCTATTGACTTTAAGACCTCGCAGTACGACATGCTAAAAAAAAGGGCAATGGTAAGGGCTGAAAAAATGCTTCAAATTATTCAAGACAACAGCTGCCGTTCACAATTGCTATTGGCATACTTCGGGGAGCTGAATAGTGCGCCATGCGGAGTGTGCGATGTGTGCATTAAGAATAAAAAGGATATGGAAAACGCAGACGTTGAACAACTTTCTGATCAAATAGAAAATTTACTTAAACAGCGTAAAAGAAGTTTAACCGAAATCTGTAATTCGTTGTCTCAGTACCCAGAGAGCATCATAACTCGATGTTTGGCTTTGCTAGAAGAAAAAGGAAGCATCAAAATCAAATCAAATACAGTAACACTGCTCGTCGATTAATCTTTGTACTTGGATATAATAGCCTTTAATTTTTCTGCTGGCAATTCCTCACCTAAGTGATTTTCCATAGTATTCATGAGGTCTTCTGTTAGAGCTGACTCCACTGAAAGTTTACTACCTAGTTCGTGCATGAGCGAGCGCTCCTCAGCTGTGATTATTCCATCTACCGCAATTAAGTACAGTAAATGGTACATAATGGTCATTCGATGTTTTTCAGATTTTGGCGGCTTTAAGGGGTACTCATTTTCATTTTCCCAAATATGAGTTAATTCACCCTCAGTAATGCCTAGCCTTTTTCGCATTTCTTCGATAAACGCTTCTTCTTTAGCATCAATATCGTTGTCTGTTTTTGACATCAACACAAATAAGGCAAGTAAAGATTTTTTGTTGTATTTGATTTTTTCTAATGGGTCGCTCATGGCAAAAGGTTTTAAATCATTGAGTCTCTCAATTCGTCTACTTCGAACTTAATATCATCCTCTCCAACCTGATCAAAAGGGTTCTCAAGATGCTCTTGCAAGTTATCTAAACTTACCAATATAATGCTATACAATACAGCGATTATATATGCAATTCCGTGAGAGTAATCTGCAAAAGTACTTGCACTGTATGGTCCATACAGCACTGGAAAGAAATAAATAAATATTTTGCTGTAAGCCCGCAATGTGATTGGAGTTCGGTAGTAAAAAACATTTTTCATTGTACCGTAAGAAATGAGCATTTTACTTACATATTGGTGCAATCTAGAGTTTTCACTACCTGCAGAGCCGTATTCTTTAAATCGCGCTACCCAGTCGGAAAGCTTAGACATTCTTTTATAAATTTCGTGTTCCGACTTTTTTGCTTCTTCGGGTTCCAATAAAAAGTTAGCGCTCATTAGCTCGAAGAGCTCGTTAATTTCGGACTTGATTTCTTTCGCAACTCCCGGTTTATTGGGCTGAACCCATTCCCGAACTCCAAAGTAAAAAGAAAGTGCATGCGCTTTTAAATCGGCATACTGTTGCAGCGCATATTCTCTTCGTTTATACGCGCTGTCTATAGAAAATACGATGGGGAATACTATGGCAATACTGATTAAGTAGAGTGGAAACTCAGCTTTTATTTGATAAACATTACAGAAATATGCTGCTGCTAAGGAGATAGCAGAGGTAATTACCGTTTTATAATTAATGATTAAAAAAAAGCTTTTAAATACTCGTAAGAACATATGTAGGGCATTGAAAAATTCTCTGCAAATTAAATCTTTTAATTACTAATAAATTTTTGTCGCTGTTGAAAGCCTCTAATTTATATTTGGAACAAAATAAGTCTAGTGATAAGTATTCCAAAAAACATTGAAGAACTGAATAGTTATAAGCCTGGGAAACCTTTGGCGCAAATTATACAAGAGCTAAATTTAACGGAGACGGCGGTTTTGTGGAATAACGAGAATAATTTAGGGCCTTCTCCCAAAGCCATGGAAAGCGTTGAGCTTACTCTGAAAAACTCTCATTTGTATCCAGACCCGGTATGCACAGAACTGAGAACTTTATTAGCAGAGAAGTGGAATAAAAAATACGAGGAAGTTGCAGTTGGAAATGGTAGCGAGTCTATTTTTAATAACCTGTTCAATGCTTTGTTTTCTGAAGGGGAGGAGCTGTTAACTTGTGAGGGAACTTTTGTTGCGGTGTATATCTGGGCAAAAGCCAATAATATAAAAGTGAATACCGTTCCTTTAACGGCAGGTTTTGGCTTTGATTTGAATGCTTTACTCGACTCAATTACAGAAAAAACTAAGGCAATTTATTTGTCAAACCCGAATAACCCAACGGGCGCGATGATACCACAGCAAGAATTGATTGAATTTATAGAAAAGGTTCCAGATCATATTCTTGTAATTGTGGATGAGGCCTACTACGAGTTTGCTCATGACTTATCTTCCGAGTATCCTAATAGTGGAGGTTTTAGTTATGACAATGTGCTAACGCTTCGTACCTTCTCCAAAGCGTATGGAATAGCAGCCATTAGAATCGGTTATGCTATTGGTCCCGCCAAAATAATTGAGGCAATAATGAAAGTGAAACTCACATTTGAACCTTCCAATCTCGCGCAAGCTGCGGGTATTGGTGCATTGAGTGATGAGGAATATCTAACCAAAACAATTAGCAACAACACGCTAGAGATTGAAAAATATTACGAATTATTTGACTCGCTTGGTATTGAATACGTTAAGAGTTTTGGAAACTTTATAATGCTGGATTTAAAATCAGAAGAGCGGGTGCAGTTCTTTTTTAATGCTTTGATGAAAAAAGGAGTATTCGTTCGCCCACTAAAAGCCTTTGGTTTACCCAACTGTTTGCGAATAACAATTGGTCTTCCTAAGGAAAATGATTTGTGCGCTAAAGCCTTGCGACAAATCATCGAAAATGAATAGGGAGCCAAATAATATCTTGAGTTTAGAAATATTGTGGGTGGTACTATCTAGTAACCTAGATTAGTATTTAATCCACTTTTTTAGCAGTGTTTCATTGGTCGTTAGCTGCACCTTTATAAAATAGATACCAGGTTCCATTTGTTCATTTAGGGTAACACTTTTACCTTCAATACCCCGAGCAGTGTACATTTCTTTTCCTGTTACAGAACTAATGGAAATCATGCGTATTGTTTTTACTGAGCGTATATTCAAAACATCACTTGATGGGTTAGGGAAAATGCGCAGGTCAGATTTCTTATGATCTAAAGAAGCAACTGAGTTTACAGAATCTTTAAAAAATCGATAATCAAACGCATAAACTCCCTGTCCAAAAGTTCCAAACCAAATCGAACTATCCGAGCTGTTTATGTCGAGGCACAACCAATCTTTATTGGGTATTTCTTCAATCAAGAGCGATTCCCAGGTATTTTTTTCTCTAGAAAAAACCATGGGACCATCTTTAGTGGCGGTGAAAATTAGGCTATCATGTTGTATACTCTCAATATCGTAGACCTCCGTTTCTTTTAAACCGTCTCCAAGCAAACTGAAATCTTTTCCATAATTACTGGAGGTATATATACTGCCGTTACCGTTTCCACTGCCTCCCACAAATATTAACCCTTCGGTATTCACGGAAGGAGCAATACAGCTGCCGAAGTTTTCATTGGCTAATAGACCATTAAAAAACGCACTGCGTTTCCAGTTTACGCCATTGTCGTTGGTATAGTAAAAATTGCCGTCGTTCGTAATTAAATACCAATTGTCGGGATTTACCTTGTCAATAGCAAAGTCTTCTACGAATTCGGTTTTAAAAAAATTTAAGTTGAAATTCTTGTCTAACCGTTTCACGTCAATAGAATTACCAGAAATAGTTAGCTCATAAACGTAACAGCTTTTGTTTCCATCATTCTTAGCATACATTCCGCTTGCGTATGCTTTACGTCCATTGGTAGGATGTGCACATAGGCTGCCAATGGCAGCACCGGTTTCTAAACTATCTCCAAAACGCCACCGCGCATTGAAAAATTGATTTGAAAAGTCTGATACAAAAGCGATGGAATTAGAGTTGAGTACCCAAAAGGAATTTTCAACGGTCGAAGTAGATACCTTGTAAAAATCTCCCCATTCGAGAGGTGCGGTGAGTAACTGAGTGTCAACAGTGGTACCTGAATACTTATGTAAGCCTTGATTATCAAAAGCAATAATGGAGGTTATGTCGTTATTCTTTAACCGTTTTATATCAAAGACACTCGTGTTATTTAAATCTTCGTTGGTTAGGTTAATTACAGAATTAAAACCGTCCTGACTAATATAAAATCCACCGTCAGTACTCACATAATTAAAAGCCTGATTGTTGGGCGTAAGAGCAGATTGAACTTCATTAATTCCAGAATGTAAGTTTTTGGCTGTATTGTTTAAGTAATCTGTCAAGGTGTTTTGAACGGTCCACGTTTTTCCCGTATCATTCGATTTGTGCAATAAGTCACTTCCTATGGCTAGTTTGTTGTATTGATTGTGGGCTACCGAAAAGCTATAAGGCGTAGCCGTATTAAAGCTAATGTTAGATTTTTTTGACCAAAAACTTTGAGCTGTATTGTACTGGTAAAGCGCCTGCCCACGGATTAAAAAAAGCTGAAGTTGATTATTTTGGTAAGTTCCTGCAACCCTAGCCTCTCCAAAAGTAAATGCAGGTATTCTAGAGTGATAATTAAAGCTATCGGTATGACAATTATATAGAGATAAAGTATCTACATAGGCCACTAATATTGCGCTATCGGAATAATGTAAATTAGCAATATCATAATTATTTAAAGAGAGTGGAATAGGTGAATTAAATGTTTTGACTTTTGAAAATGACCGACCATAGTCCTTGGATTGATACAGTGCAATTTGAAATTGTCCCAATCGTTCCTCAAGCAACACAAACACATTTCCGTTAGGTCCTTTAATGACTTTTTGAACCTTAGAAAAGCCTTCTAGGTTCGTCAAGCCTTGAGATTTTATCCACTTGCCGCCGTTGTTTGTCGAATGGTAAGCCACCCCATCATTGCTTATACTGGTTATGTAGGATGTGTTGTTTGCTGTGTGTCTTGTAAAGCCAGCCAAATCATAAAACTTCCTTTTGAGATTTAGTAAGCGCCAGTCAACTTCAGACTCTTTTTTGTAATAAAAATAACCACTTTTACTTGCTATGGTATAGCTGCTATCTATTGCATCGTATTCCGCTGAAAGTATTGCACCCGTTACATTTTTTGGTCCAATAGAAGTCCATTTACCTTGCAGGATACTATCTCCAAAAACTTTAAATTCTTGAGAAGAAATCGATTTGAATGACGCGAAGCTAATAGCAACACAGAGAACAACGTAGTATGCGTATTTACGTCTTTTCGTCATTTATATTTTTTCTCTAACTGGCTGTTCGTATTCAAATAGTTCTTTCTCTTTAATGCGCTCAGCTACTGCTTTTGGTACCATTTTTTCCCAACCCGACTGATTGGAGTTAATGAGTTTGAGCACTTGATCAGAATAAATGTTCATGATGCTCGTATCAGCATTCTCAACATCACATATTTTATTGCATGCCTTCAAGTAATTCATCAGTCCCGCTAGCTTGGAATCTACATGGATTGAATCTGTAGTATGCAGCGTTTGGGTTTCTGGATCCATAATTGGGTAAACATAAAGTTTCACGTTATTGCCAAAACCCAAACCAAACGCCTCTAAGATTCCACCTTGAAGGTTGTCGTAGTATTTTTCCTCAAAAATGGTTTGTAGGTTTTTAATGCCCAGAATTACACCAATTTTCCTTCCCCTACTAATTTGTGAGAGGTAGTTTACTACCTTGTAGTATTTTACATAGTTGGATATCATTACGGTGTGGCCTAGTGAACATAGCACGTCAACACGGTCCAAAAAATCTTTATCTATAATCGCTCCTTCAGCACTGAGGTCTTTCAATGTCAGTTCAAAAATAATTTTGGAGCGATCTGGGTCAACATCCTCTTCGTTTAGGAACATTTTCTTGCCTTTGTTGAGCATGTCAATATTCACATGCGTAACCGGTCTAAATCTTCCGCGCATTACCAATACATTCCTTTTGTAGAGGTATTCGGCGGGCTGCAATAAATCTCCATTCGACCCAAAGATTGTCGCTTCTGTCATTCCATATTTAACTAACCTGAGCGCCATCAATCTATTATCAACATGTTTGAAGTCTGGCCCTTTCAAACTGAACATATTCACCTCAATTCGTTTGTCTTCTATGTTATCCAGTAAAGACTTTAAGAACAGTTTAGGATCGTGACTATAAAAATAACAGGCGTAGAGGAGGTTCACACCTAAAATACCCAAAGCATTTTGTTGCAATTTTTGATCGTTGTCGTGCATGTTTACGTGCACAATACACTCATTTGGCTCGGCCATTGGGTCAAGTTGAAACCTCAAGCCTAGCCAACCGTGTCCTTGATTTGATTTACTAAAATTGAGTACTTCTACTGTGTTGGAAAATGTAAAAAATCGCGTATGCTTGGATCTGGAAATCAGTTTTCTGGTGGTCAACTTATATTCAAAGTTCAGCATTTGTTTCAATCGATCTTCACTTACATATCGGTCGGATTCGCCGTATATAAAGTCACTAATCTTCATGTCGTATGCCGATAGCGAGAAGGCAATCGTACCAGATGCCCCACCTGCTCTATAAAAGTGATTGGCTACTTCTTGTCCCGCTCCAATTTCGCCAAATGAACCGTAAATATTTCGGTCTAGATTTATTCTTAGCGCTTTTTCGCGAGTACTTTTTACCCTTTCTTTAGACATGAATGTTTCTTTTGATACGTTTCGGACAAAGGTGGATTAAATTCCATATATAGGCTATACGAATCTTGATACAATTAGGTTTGTAAAGGAGCTTTAACAGATTCGGATTTTTCTTTAAATAATTGAGGAATATCTTCTTCACTTTGGCCAATACTGTGCATGATTTGGTCCAATATTTCGTCTGGTGTATCCTCTTCGCTAAATGTGATTGGGCTTTTAAATTTTAAAGATATGTCGGTTCCACGTTTTTTTAAAATTATACCGCTTTTGTTAAATGCTTTTCTGAAGCCATCGATCTGAATAGGAACCACAATGGGTTTGTGATGCTTAACGATGTGCCCAATCCCTTTTCTTCCTTTAGCATAAGGTGTTGTTGTCCCTTGCGGAAATGTAACCACCCAGCCGTGTTCTAGTGCTTTAAAAATGTTGCTTAAGTCTTTTAAGTCGACTGTGCGTTTTATGTTTTTGCCTTTTTCTCTCCAGGTTCTTTTTATCGTAACGGCTCCCGTGTAGGCCAAAACCTTTGAAAGTACACTACTCTCCATGGTTTCTTTGGCAGCTACATAGTAAAAGTTGGTAAGCGGGTTGAGTAGGTAGAATGGATTCTTAACGGTTTTACTAAAACCATTTTTATTAGCGCAAAAGGCCATGTACATGAGCACTACATCCATAAAGTAGGTTTGATGGTTGCTCACAAAAAGTACATTTTGTTTGGGTAATCCTTTTAGGTTAGCCATTCCCGAAATTTTGGCTTTATTTCGAATGACCAAGCGATAATAACCAATAAGCCCTAATATGACTATCAGAAATCGCTTGATGAGCACAATTTTACCAAAAGCATCTTTACGTATTAATGGCATTGTTTTATCCTTAAAAGCTGAAATTTAAATATTTATGCTAAAATTACTTGACCTTTTCTACAATGTTAATAAATTTGTAAGCTTCATTATTGAATAGTTTAAAACAAAAAAAATTATATGCTTCAGATACTCGATAGATTCCGTGCTAAATATAAACACCTTGAAAAGAAGGGGCTAATTATTGAAGGCATGGTTGTCGTGGATCATGCAAGACGTCAGAATGCAATTTCTGTGTCGAAGCCATTTGTGTTTGATAACCGTTTGATTCCAAAGAAGTTTGATGGCCTAACCGTAAAGAAAAGAATTAACGGAGAGTTGCCAAAAGAATTTCAAATAGATCGCACTCAACCGGACTGGCACAAAAAAGAATATATCTGGGCTCCAGAACGTTTTGAACTATTTGTTGAACGTGCGTTTTCTGAAATTAAAGGTCAACTAGGTGATGATATCCAAACCAAGGAAGATGCCTTGGACGCGTTGTGTTTTGGAGATTATGAGGAACATGCTCGGAAAGCCAAAATGTTGATCAGACAAGGAAAAGTACCTGCTTGGTCCGGAAAACAACCCAAAGTTTCCGCCTAGTACTTATCCAAGGTTCGTTTTAAGCTTTTTTGAATCTCTTGCCTTAGGCTAAGTGGTTTTATTACCTCTACATTATCACCCCATGCGAATATTTGCTGCACCAATTCGGGCGTCACATAAACAAAGTATTCAAAAAGTTTTCCGTCTGCAGTTTTAGAAATTAATTTCTGCGACTGATGTAATGGCTTGGTTTCTATATATGCTGCTGAAAAGTTAGAAAATTTTAGTTCTACCTTTTCCGGTTCAAATTCACCAACGGTGATTCCAATTGCATATCGAAAGAAGTCTTTTCGTGAAAAGCCTGGTATCAACTCAAATGTTTCTGTTTCAATTTTCACGCTTAAAATGCGATCCAGCCCAAAGGTTTTAATCTTATTGGATTTCTTTTCTAAACCAATCAAATACCATCGGCTTTGATATTGCTTCAGCAGGTAGGGGTCAATTCTGCGCAATGAGCTCACTCCCGCTTGAAAACTTTTATACTCAATAGTCGTTGTGGTTTTCTCTTTTATGGATTTGAATAAAATGCCCAAGTATTCAGAACCTATAGTGGTGGCACCCGACTCGAACAGCACAAGTTGCTCAATACTTTCATCTTCAAGGTTATCAGACAGTTCAATCCTATCCATGAGCTTTTCTATGGCACTCGAGAATTGATCAAACACATTTATTTTCTTGAACTGAGACAATGTGTGTGCTGCAAATTTAACAGCCTCAATATCGTCTTCATTTAGTGGAAGTTTATCAATGGAATAACTCGGATCGTCGTAATAATACCCTGAAAAATCTCTACTAAATTTTATGGGTGCCAAATAACCTAGTCCTTCTTCGTTCCTCATAGCAAAAAGGTCCTTCTCAACGGTTGATATAGAGACACGTTCTTTGAAACTGTTGTATAAAAAGTCTTCGCAAGCTTGCCGTATGTCCTCCTTAGAAGGATAGGGCTTGTATTTATTTCTAATGCACTTGTCGATAATTCGATATCTGAGTAGTGCATATTTATTTGCTGGCATATTGAGAAAAATTAAAAACCAAACATATTTATAAATTCTACAAAAACTCTTTTAAAAACGGTAACCGATAAAGCAGTGTGTAATATATTTGCGTTGTTTAGAATTAATCTAAATAAATAGAAAGTGAAAGTTTTAGTTGCAGACACAAGTGTATTGTTCAGAGAAGGAGTTAAATCTGTATTGGGACACAAGTACAGCGAATTAATTTTTGATGAAGTTTCTTGTGATGACGACTTTAAAGTAGCCCTTCAAGAAAAAGCATTTGATGTAATTATTTCTGATCCTGTTCATGTGAAAATAGGAAGGGTTAAGGACATTCAAATGCAATCGGATGCATGCGTGGTAAGTATTAGCAGTGAGCTTTCTCGGCCTTTTATTCTGGCCACCTTACAGAATGGTATCAATGCCTGCCTTACAAAGGATTGTAGTGAAGAGGAAATCTTAGAAGCAGTAGAAAGCGCTATAAAAGGCGAACGTTTTTTTTGTAATAAAGTTTTAGACAGTCTGATAGAAAAAGACGACTTTGACTACAATTGCGACCCAACTGTGCTCACAAAACGAGAAGTGGAAGTGGTACAATTGGTTTGTGATGGCTTAACTACTGTACAAATTGCTGAGGCTTTAAATCTAAGTGTTCATACGGTAAATACGCACAGAAAGAACATTATGAAAAAATTACATTTTAAAACACCAGCAGAATTGATTCGTTATGCTATTGAGACAGCTTTAGTAGTTATCAAATCCTAAACCAACAGAAAGTCAAGTAATACAGCGCACCTCTTAATAAAAAAGCCCTTCTCAAATGAAAAGGGCTTTTTTTAGCTTGTTTGTTGCTTGTTTACAAAGCTGGGTCAGGCGCTTCCTGCACGTCGGCATAAATGTACAAGTTCCGAACACGCGGCTCGGTATTGGAGGTAATAGCCACTGTTTTTGTTTGCTTTCCCATTTGTGTTCCGGGCGAGTACTTTACCTTAATTACACCTTTATCACCAGGCATTATAGGCTCTTTTGGATAATCCGGAACGGTGCAACCACATGAACCTTGAGCATTTTCTATCAAAAGCGGCTCGCTACCGGTGTTGGTAAAAGAAAATACAAAGTCATTTTCTGTATGCTGTTTTATGGTTCCAAAATCGTGTTCCTCTGTTTCAAACTGAACAGCTGTGTTAGCAAACTGACTTTTGTTTGCCGAAGCGTCATTGGAAGGGGGGAACTTCGCCGTTTCGGCGTTAAATTGATTTTGGGTAGCTTCTGGCTGAGTCTGCTGTGGTGCAGGAGCAGTTGCCGTTCTGCCAATCTGAGGACGTGTTCGAACTTTCCGTTTTGAAGTTTTAAAAAAAGTCCCGTAAACCAGTGTTCCCGTTAAAATTGCAAGCAATGCGATTTTAGTAATTTCTTTCCAGTCGTTCATTTTTCTACTATTTATATTTCACATTAAGTTTATCAAAATTATTGTCTGTTAGTATTTCAACCGCTTCGTTAAACGTATTATCTTCAGTATTTATGGTTTGATAATAAGAACCCGCATTGAATAATCCTCTACCTACGTAGGCTTTTAGCAAGTTTTTAATTTGGCTTTCTGATTTATTGAGGTCTTCTTCCACTTTTTCCACTTTTTTCTTTTCTGCATATTCAACAAAATCCGTCAGCAATTCGTCAGTTACCTCAAATCTTTTTTGAAACTCATATTTATCGGGGTATTCCTGAAGTAATTTTTTCCTTTTTTTATCCAACATAGTCAAGGTAAAAGAGTTAAACACTCCTTTTCTGAGCAAATTGATGTAATAGTCGCTTCTTTTGGACGTGTCAATCGGAACAAATACATCTGGCATAATTCCACCGCCACCATATACCGTTCGGCTGTTTATTTTGGTTTTAAATTTTAAAGAATCTGGAAGATTTATGCTGTCTAAACTCGTTAATTCGCCACTTTCGAAACGTTCGTTTATGTCGTTTCGGTATGCTTTAGTTCCTTTATCGTATGGCTTTTGAATACACCTTCCAGCTGGAGTGTAATATCTTGAAATTGTTAATCTAAACTCCGATCCGTCGGGCAATGGAAATGGTTTTTGAACCAAACCTTTCCCGAAGCTTCTGCGGCCCACAATCAAACCTCGATCCCAGTCTTGAATGGCTCCTGATACAATTTCACTTGCACTTGCAGAGCCTTCGTCTACTAAAACTACCAACTTACCCTTTTTGAATGTTCCGTTCATGGAAGAGTAGGTTTCATCTCGTCTCATGGCTCTACCTTGGGTATAAACAATTAATTTTTTTGCATCCAAAAACTGATCGGCTAAGCCGATAGCTGTGCTAAGGTATCCACCGCCGTTTCCGCGCAAGTCCAATATCAAATCTTCCATACCCTCTTTTTCAAGTTCGCTCAACTGCTCATTGAATTCAGCTACAGTATTTCTGGCAAAACGGGTTACCTTCACGTATCCAATTTTATTGTTCACCATGTAACCTTCCTCTACGCTGTAAATGGGGATTTTGTCTCGTTTGATATCAAAGCTCAACAATTCTTTTTCACCCGATCGTTTTATGCCAACATTCACAACGGTTCCCTTTGGGCCGCGCAATGATTTGATTACATCGTTATTGGTGATACCTGTTCCAGCAACCGTATCTCCTTCTATGGTTACAATTTTGTCACCACTCATAATACCCAATTTTTCACTAGGACCGCCAGTGATTGGCGAAACCACTAGAATAGTATCCAAGAAAATATTGAACTGAATGCCCACCCCTTCGAACTTACCCTGAAGCGGCTCATTCATTTTTTGTTTGTCTTTTTTAGGGATATATACAGAATGGGGATCTAAATCTGCAAGCAGTCGGACTATTGCGTCGTCAACCATTTTCATTTCATCAACCGAATCTACATAGACGGCAGAAACTACATTTAATAAATGATTGAATTTTTGGTTTGCTTCCTGTGTGCCGCTTTGAGCACTCATAGAAATGCCAGTTGACAGGAGGGCGATTAGAGCTAGAATATTTTTAATGTGCATCATCTTTTTGTATGGGCTAACAAATATAATACCGACTGGGTCAAATGGGTTTTGGTTAAAAGGCTAATCGATAAGTAATGTTAATCTAAATTGATTGCTAGTTTATCAGTCCAATACCTTTTTGATCATTTAATGGTGCAGCCGTTCATTGATAAAAAATGCCATAGATAACATTAACATTGAATCAAAATCAAAACGACTTAAGTACCATTACTTTTGCGCCTTGAAAATTACAACTCGATGAAGAATACATTACTATTACTGATTTCACTTGTACTGGCCTCAGTAGTTTTCGCTCAAAAGAATGAAACCTTAAGCGGATACATTCGCGATGCAGAAACTGGCGAAGAAATGATAGGTGCTACCGTATTTGTAAAAGAATTAAAAGTGGGTGGTAGCGCAAATATTTACGGGTTTTATTCTATTTCAGTAGCTCCAGGAAAGTATACCATTGAGTTCTCTTTTTTAGGTAATGAAACCGTAACCAAGCAAGTTGATTTAACCGAAAGTCAAACTTTAAATATCGAGTTGCCAAAAAACTCTGAAAGCCTTAAAATGGTTGAGGTTGTTGGAGACGCAGAGAATCAGAATGTAGAAGAAGTGCAAATGAGCACGGTGAATATGAAAATGGAGACCATCAAAAAGATACCTGCATTGATGGGCGAAGTGGATGTGATACGAGCTATTCAATTATTACCCGGAGTTCAAAGCGGTGGAGAGGGTAGTACAGGCTTTTTTGTCCG
The DNA here is from genome assembly GCA_965660875.1 of Salibacteraceae bacterium. Classification (GTDB taxonomy): domain Bacteria; phylum Bacteroidota; class Bacteroidia; order Flavobacteriales_G; family Salibacteraceae; genus UBA6770. Next base: position 139,179 of record CBFIBQ010000002.1, read on the forward strand.
TGGAGGTGGTTTAGATCAAAATTTGATTTTATTGGATGAGGCCCCCGTCTATAATGCTGCGCATTTGTTTGGATTCTTTAGTGTATTCAATCAAGATGCAATAAAAAATGCCGAGTTGTACAAGGGGGGAATTCCAGCCCGATACGGAGGCCGACTTTCAAGTGTGTTGGATGTTCGTATGAAAGAAGGAAATACAAAAGAAACAAAAGTTAGTGGTGGAATTGGTCTTATAAGCTCTAGGCTTACCGTAGAAGGGCCACTTATCAAGGATAAAGTATCCTATGTAATTAGTGGCCGAAGAACCTACGGAGACATTTTCTTGGGATTGCTTCCAGAGGACAACCCCGCCAGAGAGGCCGAATTGTTTTTTTACGATTTAAATGGAAAAGTAAACTGGCGTATCAACGATAAAAATAGAGTGTTCATTTCTGCCTACTCGGGCCGTGATGTTTTGGGGGCTTCTGATTTGTTTAAGTTGGGCTGGGGAAACCAAACCATAACAACCCGTTGGAATCATATTTTTAGTGATAAAATATTCTCAAATTTTACCGGTATTTATTCTAATTTTAATTACAACTTGGGTGTCCCTTCTGGACCAAATGAGTTTCTTTGGACAAGTAAGATCATCAATTACAGTTTCAAAAATGACTACACTTGGTATTTAAACACCAACAACACCATCAAATTCGGCTTACAATCCACCTACCATCAATTTGTTCCTGCAATCATTGAACCCGGTGATGAAAACGATGCGTTCAATCGCTTGGAGTTTTTTAATCGCTTTGCTTTAGAAAATGCGGTTTACGTGAGTAATGAACAGAAAATTGGAGCACTGTTCACCTTGCAATACGGCTTGCGCTTTTCATCCTTCTCAAATATAGGTAGAGATACCGTATATACTTATGATGAGCAGTTTAATAATACAGGTTTCAACGCCTATGAACCGGGAGATTTATACAACACCTTTAATAATTTGGAACCTCGACTTGCTGTAAAGTATACCCTAAATGATGTGAGTTCGGTAAAAGCATCTTACAACAGAACCGCTCAATATTTGCATCTGGCATCCAATTCAACTGGCGGAGCTCCCTTGGATGTATGGATGCCCAGTTCTACCAATACAATGCCCGGCTTGGCGGATCAAGTTGCGATTGGATATTTCCGAAATTTGAATAAAAATATGTTTGAAACCTCGGTTGAGTTGTATTACAAAGAGTTGCAAAATCAAATAGACTTTGCAGATAATGCTAACATATTGTTGAATAAGCAGTTAGAAGGTGTTATACGGCAAGGAAGCGGCCAGTCTTATGGTGCTGAGTTTTTCGTAAGAAAAAACAAGGGAGATTTAACCGGTTGGGTTTCTTATACCTTAAGTCGTGCAACTCGAACAGTAGACCAAATTAATAATGGAAACACCTACTTTGCCAATTATCATCGCCCACACAGTATAAGTATTGTAGGTACTTACTCCTTAAATAAAAAAATTGATTTTTCTGCCACGTGGGTATACAATACGGGAGCTAGAATTACAGCGCCTACAGGCAGGTTGAACTACGGTGGTGAAATAATACCGGTATATTCGGATCGTAACGATTCTAAGATGCCCGACTATCACCGAGCAGATATAGGAATGAATTGGGATTTGTCCGAAGGGAAGAATAAGCGATTTAAAAGTTCATTGAATTTTTCTATCTATAACGTTTATGCACGAAAAAATGCATTTTCCATAAACTTTACTGAGGACCCTGAAACCAACCAAGCGGTAGCAGAAAAAACGTATTTGTTTTCTATAATTCCATCTGTAGCATGGAACTTTGAATTTTAAGATTATGAAAATTACACAGCATATATTGATTTTACTCAGCGCTATTATGCTGAGTGCTTGTAGAGAGAATATTGACTTTGAATCGGAGACCGAACAAGAGCGCATTGTTGTCGAAGGGGAAATTACCAACGTCAAGCGCAAGCATCTGATTAAAATCACAAAAACGACCAGCTTTTTTGAACAAGAAGCTGCTCCGGTAGTTGAAAACGCTAACGTAGAGGTTAGCGATGGCGTGAATAGTTATTTATGTATTGAGGAGAATCCGGGGGAGTATTACACTCCAGATATGGCTTTCCCAGAAAATAAAGCATACACGCTTTCTATAGATTTTGAAGGAGTAGTGTACACCGGTACGGATTTTATGAATCGCGTGATTGAAATTGATACCGTAATTACTTTTGAGGAAGATGATTTTGACTTTGATGAAGGAATGGTAAGGCCATATGCCAACGTGGTAATGTTTGGTCAAGAACCAAAAGGTTTGGGAGATTATTATCTTTGGAAGTATCAGGTAAAAAAACCAGATACAGCATATAAAGATATGACACCTACTTACAAAGATTGGTCATTTGCTTCAGATGAGTTCGTGGATGGAAACAATCCGGCTGATGGTTGGCCAATTTTTGAACGCATAGAGCCTAAAGAGATTGTTCCAAATAGTGTTGTGAGGCTTCAGATATTTGGAATATCAAAAGCCTACTACGAGTACTTAGATGCCTTAGGCAAAGCGGTATTTAGAGGCGGACTCTTCGATGGCCCGCCAGCTAATGTGCCAACCAATATGGATAACGGTGCTCTTGGATTCTTTGTAGCTGCGTCTGAAAAAGAAGCGACTACTACAAAAGAATGATATGAAGCGAATGCTACTACTTTTAGGTGTACAACTATGTATTCTGTCTTATACAGAAGCACAAGTAAAACCCGAGGATGTTATTGATCCAGACTTTGGAATTCAGGGTTACGAAACAATGGTAATTGCATTGGTTGGGGATTCGAGTAGAGTTTGTGAAGGTAAGCCCTGTAATGGACATGTAGAAGATTTTTACACCAACGGTCAGCTATTACACAAAGGATATTACGTCGACGGAAAACTGCAGAGTTTTAAAAATTATTTCCCTAATGGTAACATGGAACGTAAATTTGGATTAGTGGATGAAGATCACGCCAAATTGCAGGTTTTTTATGAAAGTGGAGCCGAAAAATCAGAAGTGAAGTACACCTTCGGAAATGTAAAGGAATGGGTAGATTACTACGAAAATGGAAATGTGGAATACGAGGAAAAGTTCGACAACAAATTTGAATTTGTAAAATACAGAAACAGCTACTACGAAAATGGAAAGCCTCAAAATACCATGAAATTGGAAAGCCGAAAAGACCATACTTACGAAAAAAAGGAGTATTATGAAAACGGTCAAGTTGCCTCTGAGGGACTAGTACATTTTTTTAGCTTGATCGGCGATTATCGTAAGATGGATGATTGGAAACTGTACAATACCTCGGGCAAGCATATCAAAACCCAATCATACGTTAACGGTAAACTGAATGATACCAAAGTCATTGAGTAATGCCAAGCTTTGCCGTATCATCGGAGAGCATTATTTCCGATATTAATTGGATAGCCAATACCCCCTCCTTATTAATTGTTAGCCACTTAAATGAGGTTGACATTCAACCGTTAACTGAAAATCAAATTCAAAGAATTTTTCAGCTTGGCCCATTTGAGTTTAAATCAAAAAAGCTGGGGTATTACTTTGAGGAACTGTTGAAAATCTGGATACAGGTTAATGAGCAGTACACCTTAAAGGTAGCTAATCTTCAGGTACAAAAGGACAGGCAAACTCAAGGTGAGTATGATTTTATTTTGGAGAATGTAGAGCGAGAAGTATTTGAACATTGGGAGGTAAGTTGCAAGTTTTACCTATGCCACAAACCAGAAAAAGGACTTAAGGGGTGCTCGGGAACACAGCTACAGGATGTATTTCAACAAAAAGTAGATAAACTTAAAAACCAACAGTTGAAATTATCTGAAACTGCAAACGGCAAAGCTACATTGACCCAAATTGGTGTAAAAAGCCCAGAGTCCCATGGTATGTTGAAAGGTATGCTCTTCTTTAATCGGCAAATCGGTGGATTTCAAAATGAATGGTTCAATCCATTTGCCCGTAAAGGCATTTGGATGTATTTCTCCGAGTGGGATAAGCACCAAGCTGGCGATTATGTGATACTTAAAAAGCCTTTTTTATTCTCCTTGAACAGTTATTCGACAGAAGAGGTTTATGGTTCGAATCAAATTGCTCTTGAGTTTAAAAACAAACAACCCTTCATGTTAGCTGAGGTTGATAGTAGAAAAGATCAGCTGGTTGAAAATAAACGGATTTGGATGATTCCGGATGGGTGGTTTTAGAAATTGGTACTTATTAATTCATATGCTTCAATTTGGCTAATTGGTGGCATATGAGGGTCTGTAATATATTTGGCTGATACTACACCGAAATCTTTTGACAATACAATTTCACCGTAATGTGCAGGGTCTGAACCGTCTGAAAAACCAATGTGATAAACATCAATTGATTTATTATTATAATTCTTACTTTCAGTATAAACTCGTGAAGAAGGAGGGAATGCATTAGTTCTATCTTTAAAACCTTGAACATAAATACCATCCATTTCCGAATGCTTTGAGATAATGCTATCCGTGGGAGAAACTCCGAACATGCTACTGTTTCTGTAAAACAGCCTAATGTTTATTAATGGGAAATTATTATTAACTGCGAACAAGTTTCCTGAGGTGAGAAGCTCAGAAACTTTGACCTTAAATGATTCTACACGTGTAGTATCAGATTTGCCTTCAAAGTAAGAATTTGTAATCGTGTATTTTTTATAAGTAAATTCATTGCCATTTTTAAGAAAAGAAAAGTAAGGTTCCCCCCCTTCCTGCTGTAATTCTTCCTTTTTACAGCTATTAACCATAAAAAGGATTAAGGAAAAAATAAAAAGTTTAAAAGCTGTTCTCATGCGGTCAATTTCGATGTATAGAGCTAATCTACGATTTTTAAACCCAATTCCTTTCCTTTATTCAGCATGTACTCTCTTGCGGCTTGTTGTTCATTGGGTATCTCTCCTTCAAGAATCGCTTCCTTAATAGCAGATTTAATAAGGCCAATCTCTTTGCACGGCTTTAGATTAAAGGTGGACATGATTTCTTCTCCCGTCACTGGCGGTTGAAAATTTCTTACTTGATCCTTTTCCTCAATTTGTTTGAGCTTGGCGCGAACTTCTTTAAAATTGTTCTTGTACCTGCGAACCCGCTCTTTGTTTTTCGAGGTAATGTCGGCTTCTACCAACAACATAAGGTCGTCTATATTGTCACCGGCATCATGCAATAATCTGCGCACCGCACTATCCGAAACATCGGTTTTAGTAAGTGCAGCTGGTCTAGAGCTTAGGTAAACCAATTCCTTCACGTATTTCATGGTTTCCTTCATGGGTAGCTTTAGCCGTTTAAATATTCGAGGAACCATTTTAGCCCCCTTCATTTCATGTCCGTGAAAAGTCCAGCCAATCTCTTGGTCGAAACGTTTGGTGGGAGGCTTGCCTATGTCGTGAAGCAAAGCGGCCCAGCGCAACCATAAATTATTGCTGGTTTCTGCCGTATTATCCACCACCTCAATGGTGTGGTAAAAATTGTCTTTGTGGGTTTGACCATCTATCTCGTCTACACCTTTTAGTGCGTGTACTTCAGGTAAAATGAGTTTCATAATCCCAGATAGATAAAGCAACTCCAATCCAACAGACGGTTGTGGAGATTCCATGATTTTATTGAGCTCAATACTTATCCGCTCGGCAGATACGATTTCTAATCGGTCCTTATTGCGTTTTATGGACTCAAACGAATCGTCATCTACCTTGAAATGCAATTGACTCGCAAACCGCACAGCACGCATCATCCTAAGCGGGTCGTCAGAATAAGTTTGATCGGGGGGGAGTGGTGTAATAATTAATCCCTGCTCCAAATGCTTTTGACCATCAAATGGGTCAATCAATTCGCCAAAATCAGTTGGATTTAGACTAATGCTCATAGCATTTATTGTAAAGTCCCTGCGTTCTTGGTCTTCTTTAATAGTTCCATCCTCTACAATGGGCTTGCGGCTTTCTCTGCGGTAGGATTCTTTTCTTGCGCCCACAAACTCCAACTCCAAGTCCTCCAGCTTGATCATTGCCGTCCCAAAGTTTTTAAACACCGAAAGGCCTTTTACATTGGGAAGTTCTGCGGCTACCAATTTGGCGAATTCAATACCGTTTCCTTCAACTACAATATCGATATCTTTATTTGGGCGCTGGAGCAATAGGTCGCGAACAAATCCGCCTACCACAAAGGTTGGAATACCATTAAGTTCAGCCACCTTTGCCAGTGCTTTAAAAACGGAATGTTGTAATTTATGCGTTAAATTCATTAAGGTCTAATAATTTGTACTTGACTTCCCAATTCGATTTTTATTATTGAAGAAGGCTTTTTTGTCCCTTTTGGAAAAGCATTTTGGTCGATTATAACATCTACTTTCGATTTAATGTTATCAGTCAACTCTGAGAAATCCGAAGTTGGTGGAATACCCGAAATATTGGCTGCAGTGCTTACAATTGGTTTTCCGAACTGATATATCAGCTTATGTAAAGGACCTTCTTTTATCATTCTAAATGCGACAGATCCGTCTTGTGCAGTTATACCTTTAGACACTCCTCGAGCATTCGGTAACACCAGCGTAAGCGAAGATGTTGCTTGATCTATTAAATCCCAAGCAATTTCTGGTATTTCGGGAATAAATCGATTCAGCATGGCATCATCACTCACCAGACAAACAACGCCCTCCATAGGCTTCTGATTTTTTATTTCTAGAATTTTTTGGCAGGCCAATTCATTTGTGCAGTCGCAACCAATTCCCCAAACAGTATCGGTAGGGTAGAGCATAGTTTTCCCTGCTCTTAATTCGCCAATAATTTCCCTTGTGTCACTCAGTATCATACTGCTGCTTTTTGCACATCAATATTCAGAGCGCACTTGAAATGACCTTTAGGACAAGACTGCTTGCCATGCAAACCACAAGGCCTACAGTTCAAGGGTTCATTTACTTCGAATGTTTTTCCTTGAGTTTGGAATGGACCAAACCCAAACGAAGGGAGCGTACTGCAAAAAAACGCCGTAACCGGCGCATTTACTGCTCCAGCCATATGCAATGGAGCACTGTCATTTACATAATTCATTTCAGCATCCTTCATCAGGGCCGCAGATTCTAAGAAATTCAATGCTCCGCACAGGTTATGTAAACGTGCATCAAGCACCTCCTTAATAATATCCTGAGCATATTGTTTATCGTTTAGTCCACCAATGAGGTAAATGTTCAAATCGCTTCGAAGGCTCTTAATGAGCTCGACCCATTTTGCAATGGGTAATTGTTTGGTAAACCAGACCGATGCAGGGGCAATAACGACGTAGGGTAGGCTTTTATATTTACTTACTGAGTTATAATTTTCTGAGCTAGGATAAAGCTTAGGTAGTAATGCAGTGTTAGCGACTTTGGGCAGAATTACCTCTTGATTTCTTTCTATTTCGTGCTTACCATTTCCAATTTCGTGATTCACCTTATTGTGGTAGCAGAATGAAAATGGATTTTTATCAAAACCAGCTTTATATTTAGCACCAGAAAGGAAAGTTACCACTCCAGAGGCGGCAAAACGCTGGAGGTTAAAAACCGAGTCGTAACCCTCTTTACGAATCTGTCCAATTAGCTTTATTAGGTTTTTATATTTCCCACCTTTTTTGTTCCAAACTAACACGCGATGGAGAAAGGGATGATTGATAACTAAACCTTCATTTCCTTTACGAACTAAAAAGTCAATTCGAGCATTTGGGTAATGTTGGTGCAACGTTTCTAGCACGCCGGTTGCTAAAATCACGTCGCCAATAAAAGCAGTCTGTATGACTAAAATCTTCTTCAAGTTAATTTAAACAGCTACGTCGTATTCCCTTAACGCATTATTCAGCGAAGTTTTTTTATCGGTGCTTGCTTTTCTTTTTCCAATAATTAATGCACATGGAACTTGGTATTCACCTGCCGCAAATTTCTTGGGCATAGTTCCAGGTATAACAACCGATCCAGAAGGAACACGACCTTTGTATTCAATGGGTTGTTTTTCACTAACATCAATAATTTTGGTACTTGCGGTAAGGACTACATTGGCACCTAAAACAGCTTCAGATTCTACGCGAACGCCTTCTACAACAATGCACCTTGAACCTATAAATGCGTTATCTTCGATAATTACCGGAGCTGCTTGCAAGGGTTCCAATACTCCGCCAATTCCTACACCTCCACTTAGGTGTACGTTTTTTCCAATTTGAGCACATGAACCAACGGTTGCCCAAGTGTCCACCATAGTTCCCGAGTCAACATAAGCGCCGATGTTTACATACGAAGGCATCATGATTACATCTTTTGCAACATGAGAACCGTATCGTGCAATGGCGTGAGGAACAACTCGAACACCTTTTTCTTTGTAGTTAGTTTTTAATCCAATTTTATCGTGAAACTCAAAAGGTCCAACCTCTATGGTTTCCATTTTTTGAATCGGAAAATACATAACAACAGCTTTTTTAACCCACTCGTTGACTTGCCATTCCCCACTTGTAAGCGGCTCGGCTACTCTAAGTTTGCCGTTGTCAATCTCAGCAACTACATCACGCACTGCCTTTTGATAGTTATCTTCTTTTAATAAAGCTCTATTTTCCCAAGCTTCTTCTATAAGCGTTCGCATCTTTTTCTTTTTTGCAAAAGTAGATTTATTGTCGGTTCTAGAATAGAACACGAGCGTTATGCTGACAAATTTTAAGACCCAATTGATTTCTATGATTCCGCTTTATTTTTACATCCATTCACTTCAAAACCATTTCATTTGCACTTATGGGAAGCATAAAATGGAAAATTGCACAAACCTTGGAATTGCAGTGGTGGAAAAATTACTTGGCAAAAAAAAATCCAAGCGCCTATAATTCTTGGAAGAGCAACTACTGGCTCAACTTTATAAAAAATGCGGAACCTTATTTTGAGTTAGAATCCATGCAACATTCATTAGACGCCGGCTGTGGTCCTGCTGGAATAAATATGATTTTGCCAAATGAGGTGGTCGCAATAGATCCCTTGATGGATAATTACCGGGAGTTACAACATTTTGTAGAAAACAAGAACCCAAGGGCTGTATATTTTCAAGATTCGATAGAAACATTTTCGCCCACAAAAAAGTTTGACCTCGTTTGCTGCTTGAATGTTATAAATCACGTAAAAGATATTAAAACCTCCATGCACCATATATTCGAATGGACCAAACCAGGCGGGTGGCTTTTACTTAGTATTGATGCGCACAATTATGCCGTTTTGAAGTACTTGTTCCGAATCATTCCAGGAGATGTATTACACCCCTATCAAATGGATTTGAATGAGTATAAACAGCTGGTAGAAGATGTTGGCTACAAGTTAAAGGGACAAGAGCTTATTAAGGTAGAGCGGATATTTAATTATTACTTGTTGATTGCACAAAAGCCTCTTTAGTAACTATTCGCGAACTCTATGGGCCTTATGTATAATTATATTTTCGTGAAATGAAACGGTTTCTGCTGTTCGTCCTTATCATCTCTATAAAACTGACAGTTTTGGGTCAGTCCGACTCGGTGAGCTCCATTTATCCAAGTGATTTAAAAAAGAAACGACTTTTTGGTGTTGTGGCTGGTGCAGTGTCAGTTTCTGCCACGAGTGTAATAATGCTCAACGAGTTGTGGTATAAAAACTATCCTAGAACCAGTTTTCAAACCTTTAATGATTGGGGGGAATGGCAAGGCGTAGATAAAGTAGGTCATGGGTTTAGCTCTTATTATGCAGGAGTTGTTGGTTACAATGCGCTGCGTTGGTCTGGAGTTAAAAAAAATGTTGCATTGGCCTCTGGAGCTACCTGGGGTTTGGTATACCTAACGGCTATGGAAGTCTTAGACGGGCATAGCGCACAATGGGGGTTTTCTTGGGGAGATATGACAGCAAATACAATTGGAACAGTATGGTATGCGAGTCAAGAATTTTTTTGGTCCGAACAGAGAATTGTACCCAAGTTTTCGTTCCGTAAAACAGAATTTCCTGCAATTAGAAGCGAAATAATGGGAGAAAACTGGCAACAGCAATTGGTGAAAGACTATAACGGCCAAACCTACTGGATGTCTGCCAACATTCACAGTTTTTTGGGAAACCCTAAAAAATTTCCAAAATGGCTCAGTGTATCGGCAGGGTATGGCGCTCATGGTATGATTGGAGGACATAGTAATCCTCTTGTCGATAAGGAAGGTAATGATTATCCAGTGCTGGACAGGTATTCTCAATTTTATTTATCAATTGATGTTGACTTGCACAAAATTGAAACTCAATCAAAGTTTTTTAATGCCGTATTGAAAAGTCTTAGTCTTATTAAATTTCCATTGCCTGCAGTAGAGTTCAATAAAAATGGAGTAGTGTTTCACCCAATTTACTTTTAATGAAATATTACGTTCTTCCTCTGTTAATCTTAACCGCTCAATTTATTTACTAATTATCTTTGTAGACTAAGACATGGCAAGATTAATGGCAATAGATTATGGTACCAAGCGAGTTGGAATTGCGGTGACCGACACCTTACAAATTATTGCGACCGGCTTAACGACCATAAAGCCAGAAGAATTAATCCGCTTTATTGAAGAATACGCGCACAAGGAACCCTTGGAGGCACTCATTATCGGAGAGTCGAAAAATTGGAGTAATCAGGATAATGAAATTGAAAAGCATATTCAATCCTTTATGAGTAAGTTGGGGAAGGTGTTGCCAGATTTGTCAATCAAAAGGGTAGATGAGCGCTTTACTAGTAGTCTGGCTCTAGATAGCCTTATTCAAGGCGGTGTAAAGAAAAAAGAAAGAAGGAAAAAAGAATTGCTTGATGAGGTAAGCGCTACCATCATTTTGCAGACCTATTTATCAAAAGAACAGAAGTTATGATTTTACCAATTTATGCATACGGGCACCCGGTGCTTCGTAAAGAATGTGAGGAGATTGAAGAAAACGATAAGGACATTCACCAAGTGATTGAAAACATGTTTGAAACCATGTATGCTGCAAGTGGTGTGGGTTTAGCGGCACCTCAGGTTGGGTTGAATCTTCGGCTATTTATTGTAGATGGAACACGCTACGCAGAAGACTATAAAAATTCTAATGATCCAGAGGAGCAGAAGGAGTATGAAAACTTGAAGGATTTTAAAAAGGTTTTTATCAATCCAATAATTGTTGAAGAAACGGGCGACAATTGGGCTTTTGAAGAGGGCTGCCTGAGTATACCTCAAATTCGAGCTGATGTAAAACGCCAAGAAGAGGTGCTTATTGAATATTTCGATGCCGATTGGAACCTGAAAGAAGAGCGCTTTGACGGATTTGCTGCAAGAGTAATACAGCACGAGTACGATCATATTGAAGGCGTGCTGTTCACAGATAAAATCAGTCCGATTAAAAAAAGATTGATGCAACGAAAGCTTTCTAACATAAAGAAAGGTAAAATTGATGCGGGATATAAAATGAGATTCGTAAAATGAGAAAGTACAGTTTAGTGTTTGTTTTAGCTGTTGTATTGGCAGCTTGCGGAGGAGAAAAAGTCGAAAAGGCAAAAAAGCTAACTCCTGAAGAATTAAAACAACAGGCCTATGACCAAATCATGTCCATGGAAAAATCTATGATGGCCGTTCAAAATGATAAAATAGATACTATGAAAGCTACAAAGCTTTCGAAGTTATACGTATCGTTTGCGCTAAATAATCTCAAAGACAAAGAAGCGTCTGACTTTATGTTTAAAGCAGGTGAGTTGCGAATGGGAGTGGGCCAATTCAATAAAAGTATTGAGATTTTTGAGCAGCTTAACCGCAGTTTTCCAGAACACGATAAAGCGGCCGAAACGGATTATTTGATCGCTTTTATCTATCACAACTACTTGATGAACCTTGGCACTGCAGAAGCAAAATACCGAGTAGTTATCAAGAAATATCCAAATCACGATTTGGCTCAAGATGCTCGAGTGGCAATTAAAACACTAGGCATGTCCGATGAAGAGCTGATTGAAATGTTTGAAAAGAAAAATGGAGTGTGATACACACGAAATTCAATGTATTGATTATTAGATAATTCGAATATTGAGGCTTGTAATAATTGTGTTCAAGGAAAACGGTTTGTTCTGATAAACTGTTAAAAAGACTAACATACAGTTAACATTAGGGGATAAATGTCAAGGTTTTACTGAGGTATTTTTGCGCAAAATCTAGAGAATGGAATTCGGGCTTGTTGATGGTATTGAAATAATTGGAGCACTTGGGTTCTTCATTTATGGCATGAAGGTCATGAGTGAAGGGATTCAGAAGGCTGCAGGCAGCCAACTGAAAAAAGTGCTAGGTACCATGACCAAAAACCGATACTTGGGCGTCTTGTCAGGATTCTTGATTACGGCGCTTGTACAATCCTCATCTGTTACCACAGTAATGACGGTGAGTTTCGTTAATGCGGGACTACTCTCTTTGATTCAATCCGCGGGTATTATGATGGGAGCCAACATAGGTACTACCATTACCGCTTGGTTGGTATCCATACTCGGTTTCAAAATAAAAATATCGGCATTGGCATTGCCAATTATCGCGACGGCATTTCCTATGATGTTCATTCGAAAAGGTAATTGGCGTTTTTGGGCGGAGTTTTTAATTGGATTTGCATTGTTATTTATGGGGTTAGACTTTTTAAAAGGTGCTGTACCCGATATAAAACACAATCCAGATATGCTTCAATTCTTGCAAGGCTTTGCAAATTGGGGTTATGCTTCATACCTAATATTCATTGCCATTGGTACCGTTTTGACCATTGTGGTTCAATCCTCAAGCGCCTCAATGACCATTACGCTTATTCTTGTAGCCAAAGGTTGGATTCCATTCGATGTTGCTGCTGCAATGGTAATGGGAGAGAATATAGGTACAACTATTACTGCTGCATTGGCTTCAATAGTCGGTAATGTGCATGCAAAACGTTCTGCACGCATCCATTCTATGTTCAATATTATCGGAGTAACTTGGATGCTGCTCATTTTCCCATTCTTCCTTGAGTTTGTTGAAATGGTAGCTATGGGAATGGGTTTTCCTTCTCCGCTAGAATGGGGTAGGAAAATGGACTTATCTGTGCTGTCAGAAGAAGAAATGAAAACGCGTGTTATTGCTGTTACCTATGGCTTATCTGCATTTCATACCTTGTTCAACTTTATCAATGTAATTGTACTTATTGGATTTGCACACAAACTAGCAGCTATTGCGGAGAAACTGGTTAAACCAAAAGATGAGGACGATGAAAAGTTCTCACTAGAGTACATTGGTTCTGGAGTAACTGCCTCCGTAGAACTGTCGTTGTTGGAGGCGAAAAAAGAAATTGGGAACTTTGGTAAAGTTGTAGCAAAAATGATGAGGCATTTGGACCTTATCCTGTCGGAGCAGAATTCGGCAGTGATAAAGAAAAAACTTAAAAAAATTCAGAAGTATGAAGATATTTCGGATCAATTAGAAGTAGAGGTAGGTCAATATTTATTGAAGCTTTCTGAAACTGAGTTGACTGAGAAAACCTCTATTACCATAAGAAGTATGCTGAGTGCGATAAATAACTTAGAACGTGCAGCAGATGTTATTTATCAAATGTCCAGAACTATTGAGCGAAAAATTGATGGGAAGGTTTGGTTTACTCCAGAACAAAGAGAAAATTTAATGGAGTTGTTTGTTAATGTGAATCAAGCCATTGTTATTATGCAAGGAAATTTAGAAGGCTCCTATGATAATGTTCAAAAGGAAGAAGCTAAAGCTGTTGAAGAGCAAATCAACAAATTGCGTTCGAAATTTAGAAAACAGCACCTAAAGAGTATTGAAAAAGGGGATTACAATATTAAAGCTGGATTAATTTTCGTTGATTTAATATCCTCAGCAGAAAAGCTGGGCGATCACATTTATGACGTTAATGCAGATATTGCTGGTGAGGCGGTGTAACCACTGAACAGTATAATTACAAAATGAAGACAGTAAAACGCCTATTTGCACTCATTGGTTTAACGATTGCTGTTTTTATAATTGGCGTAATTCTTTTTGTCTCCCTTGCACCACAATTTGGACGTGTCCCTGAAGGGGCTGACTTGGAGAAATTAAAGAAATCTCAACATTACCAAAATGGAGTATTTGTCAACTTAATAGAGACAAGTATGGAAGTTGATATTTCAAGCATGCCGGGCATGCTGGCCGATTTTATAAACCCACCTGACGGAAAAAACCCGAATAAACCCTTACCTACAAAATGGAGCGAAGGAAATGTATCCACTATTGATAGCATAGCTTACATAACCTGGTTTGGGCATTCTGCCGTCATGTTGGAAATAGATAATAAAACTGTTCTTATCGACCCAATGCTTGGCCCCTCTTGCGCTCCGGTAAGTTTTATGACAAAACGATTCAAGTATGAGGAACCGATCGCGTTAGAGTCTTTGCCAATGATTGATGTGATAATTATTTCTCACGACCATTACGATCATTTAGATTATGAAACAATTGTAAAACTGAAGTCAAAAACGAGTCACTTTTTCACAGCACTTGGTGTAGGGTCGCACTTAAAGCACTGGGGCATAGCAGGTGAAAAAATCACCGAGTTGGATTGGTGGGAGTCTGCCAATTATAAAGGATTGAAAATAACTGCTGCACCTGCGCGTCATTTTTCTGGACGAGCTATAAACGACAGAAATAAAACTCAGTGGGCAAGTTGGTGCGTAAAGGGTAAAAATCAAAACATATACTTTAGTGGTGATGGAGGTTATGGCTCTCATTTTAAGGATATTGGCGATCGCTTAGGGCCTTTTGATTTTGCGATGCTTGAAAATGGTCAATATAACAAGCAGTGGGCGGCTATCCATATGATGCCCGAACAATCGGTTCAAGCAGGAATAGACGTAAAAGGAAAATTACTTATGCCTATTCATTGGGGAGCATTCGATTTAGCACCGCATGTTTGGCAGGACCCAATTGTTCGGTTTACCGCCAAAGCCAAAGAATTAAACAAAGAATACGTGACTCCAGTTATCGGAGAACGTTTTGCTTTAGGCACTGATAAACCCCAGCAAGAGTGGTGGAAAATGGTTGAGTAAATGTTCTTTCTTATTTGATTTCAAATACTTCAATTTAGCTATTGAGGTATTTTTTTTGCATAAAAGCACAATACATAAGAATATTATGTATTATTGCCTTATGTATTCAAAAGAACTATTAAAAGGAACTCTAAAAACGGTGATTGTAAGTCTATTAAAAGACGGTGGTCGCATGTACGGTTATGAAATAACACAGCGGGTGAAAGAGGTTAGTAATGATAAAGTAATGCTTACAGAAGGTGCATTGTACCCGATGCTGCATAAGTTAGAAGCTGAAGGAGTGTTAGAGACCCAAACTGAAAAAACAGGAAAACGCGTTCGAAAGTACTATAAGTTAACCGAGACTGGGGTAACTACGGCCGATGAAATGGTTCAGGAGTTTTTAGATTTTATGGAAACTATGAAAATAATTGTAGAAGGAAATTCAGCTCCTCAACATGGAATTGCTTAGTGATAGACAGATTGACCAAGTCAATGATATTCTAGTTAATCAAGGGGTGACCTACGAAGAGCTTCGGAATGACTTGCTAGACCATATTTGTTGCATAATTGAAGAGGGGATAGAGCAAGATAAAAACTTTTCTTTATGCCTTGAAGAAGCACTAGAACGATTTGGTTTAGAGAACTTTAGAACCATACAAGAAAGTACAATGTATTTGTTAAATCAAAAATTAAATAAAATGAAAAAAGTAACATCAATTGTCGGGTTAGTGGCCTCCCTTATGGTCGTAGCAGGAGTAATATTCAAGGTAAATCACATGCTTGGCGCAGGTATTTTACTTATTGTTGGCGTTAGTTCAATCGCTCTTATCGTGTTGCCTTTACTGGCATATATGACTGTGGTAGCTAAGGAGGATATTCAAACCACTATTACATCTATGGTTGGATATTTTTCGGCTATGTCAATGTCTATGGGTGGAATGTTTAAACTTATGCACTGGCCTGGAGCAAACTTGTTGTTCTGGACTGGGCTAGCAGTGTTACTTATAATATTTATGCCATTATTCACAGTTAAATCATATCGTCTAGCGGAAAACAAGGTGTTTGCTTTATCTAAGTCCGCACTCATAATAGCTGGGGTTAGTCTTTTGTGGAGCTTAAGTGCAAATACCAGAATTTTTAACGTTGAAGTTCCCGGAGGAAGTTCTAAACAGGTAGAAAATGTCAAATAATAAAAGCTTAAAATTGATTAAATGAAAGCCTGCTTATGCAGGCTTTTTTTTTGTGTTGTTGTTGGATAATGAGAGTTTTAATTATTATTCTCAAGTGCCGTCATTCTCACGAAAGCAGGAATCTAAAGTCTTAAAATAGATTAGCTGCGCTGTGCTCCTTTGTTGATTCCTGTCGGAGTTTATCCCTTTGTAGCGCGGGGCAGGAATCGAGATTCCAATAAAATTCGAACATCACCCTTTATACCTAATTCTTACCATTTATTAAGCAATTGATATAGTCTTCCTAGGCTAGTTTTACAAAACCAATTACTGGTAGTGAATCTGAAATTTGGTTATGTAAGGGAGGATATTGGCGTCAAGTCTTTCTTGTACGACAACATTAAAAAAGACGAATATGAAAAGGACAATGAGGTTTTGTATTATTTAATTAAAGATTTCTGGCCGGAGCAAGATATAAATCACAAGAAGTATATTAAGAGTCAAGGGTTTAAAGAATTTGCAGTTTATCAGCGTATGCTTTACGCTATGATTTTTGCTGCTGTAAAGCAAAATCTATCGAATATAAATTTCGGTCGCACAGCTGAAGAGCTTATGTCTACATGGGGTGCTTCACCAGTCTCTATGAAACTCTATGTCCGTCTCAGAAGTAAATTATCTAATCGGCTTTTAAAGCCAATAATTTCAACCATCAAACCAAACGAATTCGAAATTCGAAATCCTTTTAAGGTGGCTTTTAACTTTGCCTAATGGATTCGTTAACCCAGATTGTGTTAGGTGCCTCAGTTGCAGAGGTAACTTTAGGAAAAAAGGTTGGTAACAAAGCCATGCTTTGGGGAGCAATTGCTGGCACAATTCCAGACTTGGATGTACTCGCAAAACAATTTACCGATATAGTTTCGGCTAACGAAATGCATAGGGGAGTGACGCATTCTATTTTGTTTAGCATTGTTATGTCGCCCATTTTTGGTTGGATGATTTCCAAACTGTACCGCAAATCAAAAAAAGCCAATTGGAAACAATGGTCGTGGTTGTTCTTTTGGAGTTTTATTACCCATCCATTATTAGATGCCCACACTACTTGGGGAACGCAACTGTTCTGGCCGTTAGACATTAAAGTTTCGTACCAAAATATTTTTGTTGCTGATCCTTTATATACCTTACCCTTTTTGGTGTGCACAGCCGCTGCCATGTTTTATAAACGAACCAACCCAAAGCGTGTTTCATGGAATCGATTGGGAATTATTTTGAGTTCAAGTTATATGCTCATAACAATAGTTTTAAAAGGGTATACCTACTTTAAGTTTAAAGAGAGTTTGAACCAACAGGAAATTGAATACAATGAAATTTCCACCCGACCTACTCCGTTAAATAGTGTGCTTTGGACTGCAAATGTTGACGCGGATTCAAGTTATTATATTGGCTATTATTCCATTCTAGACTCCGAAGGGGAAATTAAGTTCAATCGATTGCATAAAAACAGAGAGGAGTATAAGTCATTATTGAAAGAGGAAATAGTGCAAAGGCTGATTAAACTTTGTCGTGGCTGGTATTTAATTGAGAAGACATCGGACGGTTATGCGTTTAATGATTTGCGATTTGGCATGCTTACCGTAAATGCTGAAAAAGCGGACTTTGTCTTTTGCTATGACCTCAAATACGTGAATGGAAAACTCACCGTTGAACAGCGCGATCCAAAAATGCAAGCTGGGTCTGAAATGCTGCAAGCTCTCATAAAGCGGATTAAAGGTAACTAGCTCTTTACCACTTAATTTCAAGCGCTGTTATTAACAGCTGTGCATTCTTCTCAATCATAAGATAAGGTTACTTTTGCCGCCTTTTTTAAAACGGCATGAAACGACTCATACAAAACTTCACACTCAACCCTAAGAACGATATCCTATCTGGGCTCACCGTAGCATTGGCTTTGGTTCCAGAAGCAGTGGCATTTTCATTTGTTGCTGGCGTTGACCCTCTTGTAGGCTTATATGGAGCGTTTATGATGGGAATCGTTACCTCATTATTCGGTGGAAGACCTGGAATGATTTCAGGAGCTACGGGTGCTATGGCTGTAGTAATGGTGCACATGATTCAACAAGGAAATCAAGTAGGAATGGCAATGGACGTTCCAATAGAAAACCTTGGTTTACAATGGCTTTTTATAACCTTACCAATCGTTGGATTGATACAGGTTTCAGCCGGCGTGTTTAGATTAGGGAAATTTGTCCGTCTCATTCCTCACCCGGTAATGATGGGTTTCGTTAATGGTTTAGCAATTGTGATATTCTTGTCACAGTTGGGGCTGTTTACAGAAAATGTAAATGGAGAATCACAGTGGCTACAAGGAGTTCAATTGTATACAATGCTTGGCTTAGTTGGTCTCACCATGGCAATCATGCATTTTTTACCTAAGTTAACCGATAAAATTCCGGCTGCCTTAACTGCGATTATTGTTGTTGCTGCAATCACCATATTAGGTGGAGTAGAAGTTGGTACTGTAGGCTCCTTTATACGCGATGGCGGCGGCTCTGGATTGGAAGGTGGATTACCAACTTTTCAATTCCAAATTTTTGGATTATTGGATACCTTGAATGGACATTGGGGATTAATAATATCTACAGCATTTTTACTTGCTGCGGTTGGCTTAATTGAGTCTTTGATGACTTTGAACTTGGTAGATGAAATAACCGAATCGAGAGGAAGCGGAAACAGAGAGTGTGTAGCGCAGGGTGGTGCTAATATTTTAAACGGATTGTTTGGCGGAATGGGTGGCTGTGCTATGATTGGGCAGTCGATTATCAATGTGAATTCCGGTGGAAGGGGCAGGTTATCTGGTATAGTGGCAAGTCTAGCATTACTTGCTTTTATTTTGTTTGGTGCAGCATTGATTGAGCAAATTCCATTAGCTGCTTTGGTGGGGGTTATGTTTATGGTTGTAATTGGAACTTTTGCTTGGAGTAGTTTTCGAATATTGCCTAAAATTCCACGTTCAGATGCCTTTGTATTAATAGCTGTTTCTGGTATTACTGTTTGGCAGGATTTAGCCATTGCGGTTATCGCTGGTGTAATTATGTCTGCATTGGTTTTTGCATGGAAAAATGCAACCATGATTCGGGCGCGAAAAAGAATAAAAGCGGATGGGACTAAAGTATATGAAGTGTGGGGGCCTTTGTTTTTTGGTTCGGTACAAAACTTTAACTCTAAGTTCTCAGTAAAGTCAGACCCAATGAATGTAGAAATCGACTTTATTGAGAGTAAAGTAAGTGATCACTCCGGTATCGAAGCGATACAGAACCTAGCAAATAAATATATTGATTTAGGAAAAAGAGTACGTTTAACGCATTTAAGCCCAGAGTGTAAGACCTTATTATTAAAAGCGAACCCTAGGTTTTCTGAGGTGATCGAAACCTCAATTGACGATCCGCGTTATTACGTTATGACGGATGTAATGGATGATGAGGTTTAATTGAACGGTTCCATAAAAGCTCGATAATTAATGTCTTTCGTCGGCAGTGCGAAGCTCATCAATTTTCTCAAGGCTTAGTTTCAACGCATCGTCAAACTTGTCAAAATCCTCTTTATAGAGGAATATTTTATGCTTTTGGTAATAGTGAGTGCCATCTTCTTTATAGCGTTTTAGACTCTCAGTAATGGTTAAAAAATAGTCTTGTCCTTTCGTAGCTTTTACATCGAAGAAGTAGGTGCGTTTGCCTGCTCTTACAGATTGTTCAAATAAACTATCGGTGGTGTTCTTTGTTACTTCTGTTTCAACCTTATCCATGCTTTAAGTATTAATACCTCTTCGATGACAAATCGAGACGAGCCACCTAAAGTAATAATAACTATTTGAAAATCAAATGGAAAGCGTTTATTAGTCTCTTATTAAGGTCAAACTCCCTTTATAAGTTGTGCCGTTAATCTCTAAAATGTAGAAGTATTCTCCTTCAAAGCATTCTTCACCACTAAAGGTTCTACCGTCCCAAATGTGGGCGTTATCTCTGGTTTCATACACTAAATTTCCCCAGCGGTTAAATATTTGAATCTCTGAACATTGCTCCAACCTATTACCTAATCTAAAATCAAACAAATCATTTATACCATCACCATTTGGAGTAAACACATTCGGTACTCTTCCGTCAAAATAATCTTCAAAATTGAGGGAGGTTGTAGTTGAGTCTGCTCTCGCCACGCAGCTATCTTCGCCAATAGCGATAAGTGATACCTCAAATTGCGAGTTGTAAGGAAAAGTAAATTGTGGAGACTCTTCTCCACTTATATAATCACCATTAAGGAACCATTGGTATTCCATAACATTTTCTGAATTACTGATAGCTGTCACCATAGTGTTCTCGCAATCCGCCATTACATTTAGACTAAAGGATGCTTTAACTGGTTGATTCACGATTACATCTACTTCGGCGCTATCAACGCAACCTACAGAATCTCTCATAACTACTTTGTAGGTAGAACTTTCAGTTAAGGATACTTTGGGATTAGAAATCGTTGAATCATTCAAACCAGTGCTTGGGGTCCAGTTAAATGTAAATGGCGCTACTCCAAAGGTGTCGTAAAGGTTTAGCTGTATAGAGTCGTTAGCACATTCTGCAGCTACATTGTTTACTTTAAAGGAGTACAACTGCAATCTGGCCGTGTCTGAATTAACGCAACCATTCGTGTCGGCAGCTAATACTGTGTAAGTGCGGGGTAGTGTAAAGGTGCAGATTGGATTAGGCGCGCTAGGATTATCTAAATCTTTAATCGGACTCCAAACATAAGTAATTCCAGAATTGCTAGGATTTTTTCCCAATTGAATAGTCGTTACCGTATCTGAACAAATAACCAAATTATCACCCGCATCAACAAATGGGATAGGGTGTACATCTACTACCAAAGTGTCTTTAGCACTGCAACCCGTTTGAGTGGTTCCAGTTAATACAAATGTTGTGGTAGAGTCTGCCACTGCCACTGGAAACTGTGTGTTTGGTTTATCCAAAAGGTTAGAAGGTTCCCAACTGTAAGTGCTTGCTCCCGAAGCAATAAGTTGAAACGGCGTTCCAGCACATTTTGCTGAATCACTCGTAGCTTGAACGTTGGGTGCAGCCTCTACGTTAATTGCAAGATTACTAGTATCTGAGCAACCATTGGAATCCAATAGAACCACTAAATAGTTTTTTGAAGAATCCGGTGCTATCCTCAGCGCTACTCCTGAACCTCCAATAATATTGGTGGGTGTCGGGAAAATTCCTATAGTTGTTAGGAATCCTGTTGAACTCAGTGTGTCAATTTGAATAGTGTCTCCAACACAGGCACTGTAAGGGTTTCTGGTAAACGTAACGCTCGGGCGATTTTTTACCGTTACCAATACGCTGTCTCGCCCAGTGCAGTTTCCATTAGTGGTTTCTAAGAAATAATATCGTGTGGTATCTGTGAAAGTCAGAGGACTTAAAATCGAACTGTTAGATAAACCAACAGAAGGAGACCATGAGAAACTTGTATTAAACACTGGAGTACTACTAGATCCATTTAACCTAACAGTGTCAGGAGCACATAATGTAAATGGAAGTCCAGCTTCGGTTGGAACATCACCAGAGACTTCAATATGAATTGAATCTGTCGCATCGCAACCATTGAAGTTTGTAAATTGTACAATATAGGTTGTATCTGTTCTCGGATAGACTCGAGGTTGTCCCGCAGTGGTATCCGGCAGTATGTTATAGTTAGGTGTCCAAGCGTAGGTTCCGTTTCCAACAGTTGTTAGTAATGTCAGTGTATCTTTATCGCAAAGGAAAACGGTGTCAAATGGAATCAAAATTTCAGGAATTGGCTTCACAACAATAGCTTGTGAATCAGTTCCGCTACAAAAGTTTGCATCCGTTGCAGTTACAATTAGCAAGGTGTCCTTATTTGGTCTAATGGTATGCGGCCCAGCACCTTTTAGAGCAGTATCATTCCATAAATAATTCACCCCTCCAAAGGCTTCTAGAACAAGCGTATCTCCAAAACAAACAGAATCTTTACTAGCCACAATTCGAACATTTGGAAGGGTATCAACACGTACTTCAATAGAGTCTGTAAATATGCAACCTGCAGGTGTCGTCATGGTAACAAAATATTTATTGTTACCTGCTGCCAATGGAGTAAAAGTCGGATTGCTTAGCGTATCGTTATCGAGCAGGGTAGAGGGAGACCATTTGAATTGTGCATTGGGAACACCAGTTGGACTTCCTCCTAAGATAAAGGTTTCGCCGAAACATATGGACGAGTCTGTTCCGGGGTTTAAGTCCGATTGTTCATCAACGGTCACTCTAACGGTATCGAGGGTTGGGCAAATACCTCCGCTGGCCGTAATCAAAACTGTAAAAACCTGATCCCGTATGATGTTAGTAATTGGGTTGGAAATGGTGCTGTCGTTTAACAAGGTTCCAGGACTCCAATTGTAGCTAACTCCTCCAGTTGCAACTAATGTTGTTTGGTTGCCCTCACAGATTGTGGTATCATTACTAACCGAAGCGGCTGGATTTTTTTGAATCGTAACTGTTACCGTATCTACCACGGTGCATTGCCCAGTTGAGTCAGTAACTGCCATTAGATAACGAGTAGTTTGTGTTGGATAAGCCATTGGATTGGCTACGGTATCGTTACTTAAAAAATTATTAGGTGTCCATTTTATTGAGTAGCCTGAAGGTGCGCTTGGGTTTGAGGCAGTACCGCCTAAGGTTACTGTATCTCCAAGGCAAATGGAGGTATCTCTTCCTGGGTTCACAGGGAAAGTTGCTACAAATACAGCTTTGTCTATCGTGTCTCCAACACAACCACTTGCATTTATACCAAAAACTTGTATGTTTCCTCCAGGGCCATTCCCCCAGTTTACCGTAATACTTGGTCCCGCACCCCCAGAAACAATTGTACCTCCAACTACATTCCAATTATAGGTTAAGCCGGCTATAGTGTCGGTAGTGTAAACCACATTTGACGCTCCAGCACAGAGACTCGAGGGACCGTTGATTACTTTAGGTGTTTCAGCTGGCTTTACTAACACTGAGAACACCACATTCGTAATGTTTGGAGTGCATGCAGAATCTGCAACTGTAGCAGTAAAAAAATATTTTGAAGGCCTCCCTTGATCACAATCTGTATTCCAACAAAACTCCTGTCTGGATGAACCAGGAGTGAATATTGGCTTGGATAAAGTTGCAGTTGGGGTAGTGAAACTCGTATCAAATATTAACCCTTCTACTCTGTATACATAGTTTAAGGGGTCTCCCGCCTGATCACTGAATTCGATGTCGAAACACAAGGTATCACCTGCATCAACTTCATAGTCCGTTTTACTATTAACAAGTGTCGGTACAGTTGTGTTGGTACTTGCACACGCTTGAAATGGGAATTGGTATTCTCGGTGCACAACCCCAATAGTTTGACCTCGTTCATCAATTTCATTTACTTTAATTCCTACCACATAATCGCCAGCTATATTAGCAGACATTGTTGTGAATCCAGTAAGCCCATTGAGGTTTAGTGTTCCATTGTTGCCCATGGGTTTGAACTCCGTAAAATCCGCTCTTCTGTAACCCACCGTTGAAGGCGGGAAAGTTGTGTAGGCTCCAGTATAATCTCCATTTTGGGCATTACCGTCCCAAGGTCGATACAAGGAGTAATTCAGTAAATCCCCATCTGGATCTTGCGCAATATTTAGTACAGTATTTGTTTTTCCGAGACACATAAATGGAAAATCAAAATCTCTAAATTTCGGTGACGTGTTTTTTGTACTTGTAGACGCCGTCCAGCTATGTATCAAACTACCGTCAACTGCTGAATTTACAGGCACATCTACATTGGTTACATTGTCCGTTCTGCAACATCTGTCGTAAGTGAAATGATAGCCAATAAATGTTGTGGGAACTTGCACTCTTCCTACATAGACCGTTTTGTATATACAACTTGAAGCACTAAGACGACAACCAGGGGGTAAGTTACTTTCTAGTTGATTTGAGTCTACAAGCGGAATTTGAAGTGTAGGAAGCGCAGTTGATGGCGGAAGGGCAGTTGCATTTAGCCCTCCTTCAAAAATATTTATCGCTACAGACCTCTGCGGGAATCCGTTTCCCCAGAACCTTGAATTACAATCTTGATATAAGGTGAGTGTAATTTCATAGATATGCTCGGTACCTCCTAGCGTATCTTTAATATATTCATAGGATAGATCACCACCATAAAGGTGCGTGGCATGGGCTCTATAGGAATAGGAAAAGAGTAGACCTATTGAGCAAAAAAGTACTAGAATCTTGTTGCTCATCTACTTTATCAAAAGCTTTTTGGTTACCGTTTGTTTTCCCATGTTGCACTGCAAAAAATGAACACCAGATGGTTGACCTGAAATGTCCAAGTTAATTTCTCTGTCTGTTAAACTATCAAATTCGTTCAAATATAGAATTTGTCCATGAATGTTAATCAGCGCAACTTCAATCTTTTTAACAGATGATGCGTTAGGAATCCTAATAGTTAGAGCATCGTAAGCCGGGTTCGGGAAAATTTCAATATCAGCTGCGGAGTGAAAGCTGGTTAAACCCGAAATTGGATCTTTACTGCCAGGCGCACAAAATTTGTCATCAACCTCCAATACATCAGTTTTTGTTTCTACATCGTTGCCTATAGAGTTCGTTGCGGTAAGTGATACCGTAAATATGCCAGCAGACGTATACTGGTGAATGGGGTCTTTTTGGGTGCTCGTGTTGCCGTCTCCAAAATCCCAAAGCCAAGTAGTAGGACCGTTCGTTGAATTGTCAGTAAATTGAATTCTCCCAAGACAGGATTGTACAGAATCAATGGAAAATGCCGCTTGCGGTGCTTGTGGTTGACCTGTAGTGTCTCCGGTAATGATCACACCATAATCCTCGACTTGACCATAATTTGGGTCGGTACAAGGCGTGGGATTGGTTCCCAAAATATCGCTTAAAACGCGCATTCTAAGTGGTTTAAATTTGATAGTTGAGGTAGGGATACTAATCGTTCCCGTATGCACACTATCACTTCCTGAAAAGAAAACCTGCTCTGTATTTGGATCAAACAGACCGTTATCGTTGTAGTCTATCCAAATGTACACGTCCTCTAAATTTTGCAATCCTGTTTTTACTTCTACGTTATATGTTTTTCCTTCGTCCAGGGTTACCTGATCGGTGCAACTGAAATCTTGATACCCAACGCTTCCATCCATGCTAGAATTATTGATGGTTTCAAACAGAACTGAGCGAATTCCGTAATCTGCTCTGTGGGAAATGGTATTGGGCTCGCAGCTAACTTTTACCGCTTTAGAAAGGTCCACAGTAATGTAACTGGTTTTGGTTTCAATATCAGAGCCGTAAAGATTGGATGAGGTAAGTTTTACGGTATAATTTCCGCTGGTAGTATAGGTGTGTGTTGGGTTTTGCACAGAACTGGTATCTCCATCTCCAAAATCCCAATTCCATGATGTGGGAACATCTGTAGAAGCGTCGGTAAATTGAACAGTGCCCGTGCAAGATTTTTGCTGCTCTACTGCGAAATCAGCGGTTGGAGCATTCGTGTTTAGTGTTACTACTAATCCATAATCTTCCATTTGCCCGTAAGTAAGGTTGGCACATGCGTTGAAATTTGCCGCAGTGGGAGCACTTAAAGTGTAAACTCCAGCAACGCGGACTCGAAGCGCATTGTTTAAAACCACATTACTCGGTAAACGGACATTCGCTGTAGCAATTTTTTTATCATCTTCATCTAGGACCAGCTCAGTAGAGTTACTGAATACTCCATCATTATTAAAATCTATCCATGCTCTAAATGCTTGATTCGCTGGTGCATTTGGCGCTTCAATGGTCATTTGATATACTCTTCCTTGAACTGCAGCGCCTTGAATACACGACAAATCCTCAAAGCCAACAGTTGCGTCCAAACTGGGGTTGCTGATAGTAGTGAACGAAAAATTAGTTATACCAAACCCAGCATTGGGTGAGCTTGTAGTTGGTGAACAATTTGCTGTTTTGAGCCCACTTGCATTGTAAGTTATGTAGTTTGTTTTTGTTTCCTGCTTGGATCCGAAGCTATTTGTGCAGGTCAAGGATACTGTAAATGTTCCGTTCGATGAGTAGGTGTGCGTTGGGTTTTGTAGGGTTGATGTATTTCCATCGCCAAAATCCCAAAGCCATGAGGTTACTTGGTTGGGAGTTATATCCTCAAATTTGATAAGGCCATCGCAAGTAAATTGAGTATTTGATTTAAAATCAGTTATTGGAGCAATTTGAGCGGCTTGAATATCCACAAGATAATCTTCAGATTCACCGCGATTAATAGTGCCACAGGATTGTGAGGCCATGAGAGTTGTGTTTCGAGCACTACGCACACGCATTCTTGTTAACCCAATTTTTGCACTAAAAGGAATTAATACTGAATCTGAAAAAGCTGAATCTGCTCTAGGAGAGCTCCATACAAATTCTCCCGCGTCATTAAAATCTTGATCGCCATTCAAATCAATCCAAACGCCAAAACCTTGTCTGCGATTTGCAGCAGTACCTGAAGAAATGTTGAGACGATATTTCTGCCCCCTCGTTACCGTTGTGCGCTGTCCAGTATTAGAATATGCATTGCCGGGATTGAAACGAGAGCCGCAATTGACCCCTTGAGAGTTTAGGTTTGATATGGTATTAAATTCGAAGTTGTTTATATAATCGTCGAAAACACAATTTCCGACTGGTGTGCAATACTGGCTATAAATATTGTTTACCGAGAAAGAAAAAAGTGCAACAAATAATAATACTCTCATAGAATTAAAATTTTGGTAAAAGTACGGTATATCTCTGTAAATATGACTTGTAGTATAACCAACAATCAACTAATAAACAGTTTTTTAATCTATACGTTGGTCAGGAATTTCTGCGTTTTAGTTCTTTGGTTATTAGGGTCAATTCGCGCCCCATTTGACCAGCAATTGATGTATTTTCCTCGGCGCGCCTGATTAAATAGGGCACTGTATCACGAACCGGACCATAAGGTAAGTACTTGGAAACATTATAATCATTATGCGCCAAGTTGTAACTGATGTTATCTGACATGCCAAACAATTGAGAGAAAAAGATGGACGGGTGATTGTTTTCAATTCCGTTTTCGTGCATGAGGTTGCACAGCATCAAAATACTTTGCTCATTATGCGTTCCCGCACAAATTTCAGTTACAGATATATTTTCAATGGCTAATTTTATTGCTGCGTTGTAATCATTATCTGTGGCCATTTTTGTGGGTTGCATCGGTGTGAGGTAATCCAATTCTTCTGCTCTGGTGTTTTCTTTTTCAAGATACGCCCCACGTACTATTTTTACTCCAAGTTTAAAGTTGTTTTTGTTCGTTTTTTCGATTAATTCCTTCATATAGGACAGTCTGTCGTGTCTGTACATTTGAAGTGTAATGTACACAATTGCAGACTGTTGATTAAATTTTTGCATCATCACTTCAGTAAGTCGGTCGATGGCTTTTTGAATCCAACTTTCTTCAGCATCAATATAGATTTTTACTCCAAGTTCGTGTGCTTTTCTACAAATTGCTTCCAGTCGGTTTATTACCCTTGTATACTCTAATTTTTGCTCCTCATTTAAATCTTTATCGGCAGAAACGGCCTCAAATATTTCGTGTCTTCCAATTCCAGTTACTTTCATGCAGGTTGTGGGTACTCGCGCATTTTTGGTAGCATTTTCTACCAATCGAATCAACTCGTCACGCACATGATCAAACTCTTCTTCTTTAGTCTGACCTTCAACACTATAATCTAGAATCGCTTCGATATTGTTGGAACGTAGCAATTGATACACACCTTCACAGTCTTTAATTTTTTCACCCCCACAGAACTGCTTGAAAATAGTGAGCTTTATGGCCCATTCTATGGGCAAATGAATTTTTAAAGCGAAAGTGGTAAGGCTTGTCAATACCGATACTAGCGCCGGGTTTTGCAGGATTTTAAATATAAAATGAGCAAACCTCAGTTCACCATTAGTTTTTGCCTTAAATGCTATTTCGGTGTTATCAAAAGAGGGGTTAACCTGCATATTCGTTTATTGAAAATTCAACAATTCGTCCATTGTCTGTTGACTAACACTATGATAGTTGGGCCTAGCAGCCGCATAAATATCTTTGGCCATATTTAGTTTACCTGAAGTTTTTAAGGCCGTGTAAGTTGGCGTAAGGAATTTCCGTCTTCCCACAGTTATTAAAAACTCGCGCAAACGTTCATTCGCGGGCGCATAGTTGTTTTTTATGGTATGTTGAAACCATGCCGCAACTATTTCAGAATTTCCGGATGATGTGAATCCAAAAGCATCATCCAGGTTTTTCATTTGAGTATAATCCAATCCTTCTGGTAGGTTTCGAACAAAATGTAACCATTCGTGCGAGGTCCAATCTTTGGTTTGTAATTGACCAGCAGGTGTTCCAGAGGTCCAGTCTGCTATTTGACTATTTACCACTTCAAACTTGTTACTTTGAGGAACAGGTAAATTATCGGGGAGTCCCGGTCCGTAGATCCAGGCATCTCCTTTTATAGAGTCGTATGATTTATCTGTTAACAAATTGCTTTTTAGATAGTTAATAAACGCTTCCGTGGTCATTACTTTAAATGCATTTCCTTGAAAATACTCCTTAAGAAATGCGTCAAACTGCTCTCTGCCAACGGTATTTTCTAATAAGCGCAAAAAGAAATAGCCTTTTTCGTAAGCAATGTCAGACATTCCGTCATCGGGGTTTCTGTTGTCCAAATCAAGTTTTAGGTGCGTATCTTTCTCTTGGCCTTCGTCTAGGTATTCTTTCACGGTAGCCTGCAAATCCTGATAACCCAATTGAGCAAGCATTTCTGCGTAATCTTTTCCGTAGAGAGATTCCATAATTCTTCGCTCAAAATATACCGTAAAACCCTCATTGAGCCAGAAGTCGTTCCAGGTGGCATTTGTTACCAAGTTACCACTCCAGCTATGAGCCAATTCATGAGCCACCAAAGCCGTAAGCGATCGGTCACCTGCAATAATTGTTGGGGTTGCAAAGGTAAGTCTTGGGTTTTCCATACCTCCAAAAGGGAAGGAGGGAGGTAGAATAATCATATCATACACTTCCCATTGATATTTTCCATAAAGCTCTTCTGCTGCAAGCAGCATATCTTCCATTTCTGCAAATTCATATGCAGCTTTTTCAATTAGAGAAGACTCTGCATAAATACCGGTATGCTCGCCTAGTTTTTTATATTCAACGTCGCCAATAGTTAATGCCATTAAGTATGCTGGCACAGGTTGCTTCATTGAAAAGTTGTAGACTCCACTTTCATTTTTCTCCGTTGGGTTCTCCGCAGACATGAGGGCAATCATTCCTTTCGGAACGGTTACTTCTGCATTATAGGTAAATCGAATGCCAGGGCCATCTTGAATTGGAAACCAGCTTCTAGCAAGTATTGCCTGAGATTGAGTGAAAAGAAAAGGCGTTGTTTTATTTGCGGTTTGCTCAGGGCTCAACCACTGAACAGCCGATGCAGAAGGGTTTGTTTTGTAGTCAATAGCAACTTCTTTAGCATCAGTAGGCAGGTTTACTGAAAGCGGTGTACCTAAAAATTTGTCCGTTTTGCCCAAATTAAAATCGGTTTGCTTTCCGTCAACACGAACAGCAGTTATGGAAAGACTGTCTTGCGTGTCAAAAACTATTTTTTTTGCATTTTCAGCAGTTTCGATTTTGTACGTTGCCGTTGCAGTAATTACTTGAGTATCAAAATCTAC
This sequence comes from Salibacteraceae bacterium, assembly GCA_965660875.1. Taxonomy (GTDB): domain Bacteria; phylum Bacteroidota; class Bacteroidia; order Flavobacteriales_G; family Salibacteraceae; genus UBA6770. The sequence goes on from CBFIBQ010000002.1 coordinate 169,202, forward strand.
ATTAGCCTTCCAGTCCAGATGTTTAATAACCGCTTCATTAGGTTCTGCATAAGTGTGTTTATCATCAAACTCTATCATACTTTCTTCGGTTTTTAATTCTTGTGTTGCTTCCTTATGTTCTGTTTTACAAGCTGAAAAGATACCTGTTAGCAAGAGGAAAAAAAGCACATGGATACGTATTTTCATAAGATTGAATATGTTTTTGAATGAAACAAATAAAGTCATTTGATTTTCCAATACGAAAGTGCAACACGTTTTTTTTTAATAGACAAAAAAAACAGCTGTTGGATTACTTTTTCCTAACAACTTTTTAGACCTTTTTTCAATTCAATATTTTAGGTTTGAAGCACCAAAAAAATGAGTATGGCTCAAACAATAGAGTACCAAATTAATCGATTTATAAAAGGGTTTCCCAAAGTAAAACTCAATAGGCCAGCCAAAGTAAACGATGGCATCATTAGGTGCAGTGCTGAAGAAGTGAAAGTACGTATTCGGCGCTTTGAACAAATGGAGCAGTCTCTTGATGTTTTAAAATTTGTTCCTGCAAGTGGTGCCGCCACTCGAATGTTTAAAGATTTATTCTCGGCAATTTCCGAAATTGAAGAAGGGAAGGCCATTAATAATTCAGCGCAAAAATTTTTAGACAACTTACAAGAGTTTGTATTCTATGAAGAATTGCTGACCGCAGTATCAAATGAAATTGAGGGTAACTTGGATGTGTCAGACCCAACTCACCAGTTAGTTTGTTTAAAAACGCTATTGATCTCAAGTGCGTTTAATTTCGGTTCAAAACCAAAAGCGACAATTCCATTTCATTGGCACGCTAGCGGAGCAGAAACCCCCATTTTAGACCACATGATAGAGGGGGTTTCTTATGCAATGGTGAATAAAACAGTGAAGATTCATTTTACCATTTCGGAAGAACACCAAAGCCTTTTCGAAGAGATAATTAAGCGATACAAAGCTCACTTTGATTCCGTTGATTTTGAAATTTCATATTCCTATCAAGCTAAAAGTACGGATACCTTTGCAGTAGATTTGAATAATATGCCAGTTATAAATAATGGCTCCTTCTTAATGCGGCCATCTGGGCATGGGGCATTAATCGAGAATTTAAATCAACTGAGTACGGAAATGGTTTTTATTAAAAACATAGATAATGTTTGCAAACCTTCGTTAGAGAAAGAGAGCTCGGATTACAAGAAACTACTAGGAGACGTTTTAATTGAACAGCGCAATCAAATTTTTGATTTGTTGCATAAAATCGAGAATAATGAACTGGATAAGGCCAAAGCGTATTGTTTCAACACTTTCGGAATCGCCCTAGAAAGCAAGTCAGAGTTGCTTGACTTACTCAACAGGCCAATCCGGGTTTGTGGAATGGTTAAAAATATGGGCGAACCGGGTGGTGGTCCTTTCTGGGTAGAAAATAAGGATGGGTTTTCTTCCCTTCAAATAGTAGAAAAGGCTCAAATAGATACCGACGATGAAAAGCAGCTGCAAATATTAAACGACAGCACCCACTTTAATCCTGTTGATTTGGTTTGTTGGCTAAAAGATTATAAAGGTAACGCGTTTGATTTGCTGCATTACAGAGACGATGAGACTGGGTTTATAACGGAGAAAACCTTTGAAGGGAAAGCCATAAAAGCTCTAGAATTGCCGGGATTATGGAATGGTGCTATGGCAGGATGGCTTACCTTTTTTGTGGAGGTTCCATTAGAAACCTTTAACCCTGTAAAAACCGTTTTGGATTTATTAAAGCCGGGACATTACTCCAGTAAAAGTTAGTGGGTTTCATCCGTTTGTTCCGTTTCTTCAGCATCGGATGGTTTGGCTAATGGTTTAAGGGTCTCAACCCGTTCTACAAAATATTTTGTGTCGCCAAAAAAATCCCATTGAAAGAATTTTTCATCGTAAAATAGCTTTACGCGCAATTGGTTATCTGCTGCTTCGCTAATGGAACTCAAAATTTTCTCATTCCCTGATTTTACTGAAAAATCCCAAATGGTAGATGCCAATTCGCCCTCTGCACCGGCAGTTACACCGCCAGTATGCAACTGACCCTCATGGGTTTTAAAAACAACACCTCGCTTACTCATTTTTATTATTGTACCCACACGATAACCACTGCTGTATACTGCAAAAAATAAGAGGTATATACCTACGGCTAACCCCACAACAACTAAAATACTTACAATTATTTTTACTTTTTTCATGACTACTGCTTTAGGTACTCTACTAACTTTTTGGTGGCCAAACCTCTATGGCTAATTTCATTTTTTTTCTTGATATTCATTTCTGAAAATGTTTCAGAATACCCCAGTGGTTTAAAAACCGGGTCATAGCCAAAACCAGCTGAACCATGCTGAGAATTCGTAATTGCGCCCTGAATAATACCTTCAAACATCAAGACTTTTTCTGTGTCCAATTGAAGGGCGATAACGGTTTTAAACCGAGCACTTCTATCTGAAACTTGCTGCATATTTTCCAGCAATAAGTTTACATTGTCTGCATGAGAGCATTGCTCTCCAGCATATCGTGCACTGTAAACTCCCGGAGCACCTTGCAGCGCATCAACTTCCAGTCCTGTGTCATCGGCAAAAACAGGAATGTTGAAGCGACTGTAAATATACTCTGCTTTCTGGCGAGCATTGCCTTCAATGGTAGGCAGTGTTTCAGGTATTTCGCCAGAAAACCCTATATCTTTCAGACTTAAAATCTTAATTTGTTCCCCAATAATCGACTGAACTTCTTCTAGTTTGTTCGGGTTATTTGTAGCAAAGATTAGTTTCTCCATAACGCTTTCAAAGGTATATTTTTGCTACATGAACTTCCCTATTTACCGGAAATATCCCAACAATAAACACTTTTTTAAAATCAAATCCACCACAAGTTTTGAGGAGGTAAGCGTTATTGGCTCATTGTATCAATTGCACAATTTCAACGCACAGATATATCCAGATCGAGTAAAAATAATGGACATGATAAATAACAGTGAGCAGCTATATCATGAACTATCTGAGTCGGATTACAACTCAGTTAGAGCAAAGGCGGACGCTATCGGTTAAAAATCATTTCTTGGTGAGGAATACCATCTTCTAAATATTTATTACCAGTGTTTTTAAAACCCAAATTGCTATAGAAGCGATCCAAGTATTGTTGAGCAGATATTTTTAAAGGCGTGTTTGTGTAGTGGTTTTGGTAATATCGAATAGCGGCTTGCATTAACTCAATACCGAGTCCTTTTTGACGTGCTGATTTTTTTACTACAACACGACCAATTTTTGTCGACGAGCTCTGTGTTGGCGGTATTAATCTTAAGTAAGCGATGATCTCATCTTGGTTTTTTATAAAAAAATGAATGGATGTTTGATCCAAATCGTCACATTCTTGGTAGGGACAATTTTGTTCAACCACAAACACTTCTGTTCTGAGTCTTAAAATGGCGTAGAGCTCATTTATAGAAAGCTCATTGAACTTTAAAATATTCATCATTAGCTAACTGGTATAATGCTGTTTTGTTCTGTGTAAACCAAATACGCTATGGTTTTTTTGTTTTCAATACGCTCGATAAGTTCACGATACTCCAGTATTTGTATTATGTGTTTTTCTTCTTGAGCTCCTGTTTTGTAGTCCAAGACAATAACTTGGCTACCTGCGTCAATGGCACAATCTGGACGCAGAATTTTTCCTGCTTTACCAATAATTTCGCGTTCCAAGTACCGCTTTCCTGCGGTATCGAATATTTCAATAAACTGTTCATTTTTAAACAGTTCATCCAATTCTGTTACTACTTTTTCCAGTAAATCTTTAGGGTACTGTAGATCGTTTTTCAACTTACCTTTATACTTTGGCCATATACTAGAGTGCTCGATGTTCCGCATGATTTCATGTGTCATTTGACCGTATTGTTTAGCTTTCTTATGGGAGGAAGGGGACAGACTACTTTTTGCCAATTGAATGTTATCTAAACCACCATCCGTTTGCAATTTTCGGAAATGTATCTGCTGCCCTTTCGTTTCAGCTTCTTCAGAGCCTGCACCTTCAGGGGCTTGCAGCTTGCCAATTTCTAACTTTTCTTCTTCATGATTAAATGTCTCTAGTTCCTCTATTATGGGTTGATAAACGGTTCTTAGACTTTCCCCTTTTTTCTTGTATTTATGAGCAAGAATGAATAGAGCGTTTTCAGCTCTTGTCATAGCAACATAGTAGTTGTTTATGGTATCCAGCCAAGTTTTATCCAATTCTGTTTCGTATTGTTCGGCAAAACGAGTGCTCAAAAGATCCTTATTCATATTAATTAAACCGGCCGGTAACTTGGACTCTAGAATACTGGCGTCAATCCATAGTTTCTCTTTGTTGTTGATTTTTGTATTAGCAAAAGGAAAAATTACCGCAGGAAACTCCAATCCTTTGGATTTGTGTATGGTCATGATACGCACAGCATTCTTATTCTCGGGTAACTCTAGGCTAATTTTGTGACCGTTGAGCGTTATCCACTCCACAAATTTATCGACCGTTTTATTCGGGAATCGTCGCATAAATTCAAGCGATTTTTCCAATAAAAGCACTACATATGGTGATGTGGAGCTGCCAAGCTTAAAAATCCTAACAATTCCCAGTAGCTGCTGATAAGCATTTTGTCCTTCAAAATCTGAACTGGTAAAGGAGAGCGACTCGGCAGAGAGTAAAAGGTGCATATTTTCCTTGCTACTATCCTCATTGATGCGGATTAATAATTCGTGTAAATCTCCTTGAAGTTTGCCAAGCTGATGCAGTAAAACAATCATTTCTGCAGCTAATAGTGTTCTAGACTTCAGCCCGTTTTGAGAGGTTACTTCAGCAATCAGACAGTATTTCAGTGTAGCAATAAGTAACTGCGAGCTCGGATGACTAAAAAGTAGTAATCCTTCTGTGGTAACAATATCAATTTTTGGTTCTAAATATTCACTTAGCCTACTAATTTGCGCATTGCTTCGGCATAAAACAGCAATGTCTTTGTATTCAAACCCAGCATCAACCAGCTGCTCAATTTTTTCTAAAACCAAAGCATTCATTTGCTCTAAACCTTCGAGTGCCTCGTCCGTATTTGTTTCGCTAGTTTCAGTTGTATATGCTTCATTCAAGTCTAGAGTGGAGTAGTGCACAAATCCCGGAGTATCTATTTTTTGTGGAATTTGTTTCACTTCAGCAAAAACATCTGCGATTAACCCACCGCGCTTTTTGGCCAAAGCTTCAAAAAAGTAGTTATTGAAATTCACTATTACTTTGCTCGAGCGCCAATTATTCTCTAATACTTGATGATGAATGTGATGTTTCAGCGATTCGCTGCGCTGCTTTGTCAGCTCATCAGCGTTTTCATCAACAATTTGAGGCAGGTACACCAGTTGGTCAGCATCTCCTCCTCTCCAGCGATATATTGCTTGTTTGGCATCACCAACGATAAGACTTTTTTCTCCTACCGATAAGCCATTTTCAACAAGAGGCAACAAGTTGTACCACTGCATTTTACTTGTATCCTGAAATTCATCCAATAAAAAGTTTCGGTACCTGTAACCCAAACGCTCATAAATATATGGCGCAGGTTCGTTCCTAACAATTTTTGAGATGGACCGATTAAAATCGCTTATTGGAATAACATTTCGTTCCTTACAAATTTCCTTGAATTTTTGGCGCACTACAGAAAGCATTCCTAATCCATGAATATTTTTTAGTAGGGCATTTATAAGCAGCCACTCTTCCCGAATACCCTCAACGTATTCAATTGCGGACTGCATGATCACAGCTAATTCATCTTTAATTCCGTCAATACTTTGTTTTTGTTCGTCCGTTATTTTACCGCCGTACCATTTGTCATCTGTGAGCATGACCAAGGCTCTATTGTTAGGGAATTTGGTTAAATCTTCCGTTAGGTTTTTAAAAAATGAACCTAAGGTTGTGGCTCCGTAATAAAACCATTTGATGTCCACCGAATGTTGGTCGAGTAAATTCAATCCACGGTCTTTGAATCCTCTTTTTTTGTTGGCAATAATTGCTTTCTTAGCTGTTAAGCGCTCTAATATCTGTGAAAAATTGCTGAGGTTTAAGTCTTCAATTTTATCTATTTCAAACTGGTCATTTTCGTTCAACGTACGTTTTGAAAAATCAAAGAAATGCTGGGAGATATTCCAGCTTTTGTCTTCATTAAGTTGATTAATTAAAAAATCTGTGAGCCAATTGGACAGCTGCTCGTTTTCTGCAGCTTGAGAAAGAATACGGTTTACGGCTTCCTCTAAAATTTCAAGTTCATCCAATTCTACTTCTGCATTTGCAGACAAACCCATATCAATTCCAAATGTTTGAATGAGGCGGTAATTGAATTTATCAATGGTACTTACTGAAAAGTTTGAGTAATTGTAAAGAACGTGATCGTATAAAATCTCTGATCTTTTTTTTAATGCTTCAGCGTCTAAGCCAAGTTCTTTGTCCGTTTCCAAAGCAGTAAACAATGCCAGTTCTTTTCCAGTAATGTTATTTGATGAAAATGCTTTTAGACTGGCTAAAATTCTATCCTTCATTTCTTGAGCCGCTTTATTGGTGAAGGTAAGCGCCAGAATATGCCGCACGGTCTCGGGTTTGTCCGAGGATAATGCAAGTTTAAGGAAGTTGTGTACTAGCGCAAACGTTTTTCCCGAGCCAGCAGAAGATTTATATACCGATAGGTTCATTTATTTATCATTTTGACCGATTGCTAATATAGCCTTATTGAGCGGTACAAATAGATTAATTTCGCCATAATAGATGAAGTTAACATTAGTCCAAGTTCTGTTATGTCTCTTTGTTGTCTCAGGGTTTTCTCAAGAGGCATTGACCACCTTTGGTGTTACATTCAAACCTATGATTTCAGGCGGGTTTATAAATGAGTCGGAGGCTAGTCTCAGTCAAGATGGTGTGGATTATTCAGTACCCAAGGAGTTTGGATATAATCTAGGCATGGTTATTCGCAAAGGTCTCAATAAAACCTTCAGTATTGAGTCGGGCATAACTTATACGCAACGTAATTTTTCTTTGGTGGTAAATGAAAAGGATCGCGCATTTGAGTTTGCACAGCAATTTGGTGTAGTTGGTTATGAGTTACCGCTATTGGGTTTAGTTTACATCCAATTGGATAAACGAATATTTATGGATGCTTCATTTGGAGGAGGCGCAGATTTGTTTCCGAGTGATGTCGCTGTATTTTCTCAATTTAACCAAGTAGTAATGGAGGGGCGACGAAACTCTTGGATACAAGCATTTTTATCTGCAAATATTGGCTGGGAATACCGCACTGAAAAGTCGGGAATATTCTATATTGGTGGAACCTTTCACCGACCATTTGCTCCGATCTATGGCTTCCTAATGGAATACGATTATGATGCACAAGACCCTTCAGTGGTTCCGGTTAGAATGCTTCAGGTCGTAAATGGAAATTATTTGACTTTGGATTTTCGTTACTTTTTTCATGAAGATCCCGAGAAAAAGTTGAAACGATCGAAAAAAAAATAACTCAGCTTTTTTTCCAGAAAAATGGAGTAAGAAGCACCAATACGGTAAAGAGTTCTAAGCGTCCCAACAACATCAAAAAGGATAAAAACCATTTACCAACCACTGGGATACTGGCGTAACTATGCACGGGACCAACATCACCAAGTCCGGGGCCAATATTCCCAATACAAGCAATAGAAGCTCCTATCGCAGTTTTAAAATCAAGACCCAAGCTGGCCATAAAAACAGCTCCAAAAATGAAAATTATCAGATAGAGTAAAAAGAAAGACAATACGTTAAATACAATGTCATTAGAAACAGATTTGTTGTTCAATTTTACTGGGATAATGGCCGATGGATGAATAAGTTTTTTCAATTCTAGAATACTGTTTTTAAGAATGATTAAATGCCTAACCACTTTAACGCCACCTGACGTGCTGCCTGCTGAGGCTCCCATGAACATCAGCCAAAAGAATATAACGGTTACTACTGGCGTCCAAGTGGTATAATCTGCGGTAACAAAACCGGTACTTGTGCCAATAGCAATCACCATAAAAAACCCTTCAGTAATTGCGGTGAAAATATTGTAATCGTTTAGGATATAAATAAGCACACTAACCAGAATGGAACTACCAATAGCCGCAAAGGTGTAGTATTTAAATTCTTCGTTATTTATTAGCCGCTTGACGTTCCCCTTCAAAGCAAAATAAGTTACTGTGAAATTGATTCCAGCTATAAACATAAATAAGGTAATGATCCAATGAATGTACAAGGAATCGTAGTGGGCAATACTGGCATTTTTAGTACTGAACCCTCCAGTAGATACCGTGGACATAGCATGGTTAATGGCGTCAAATACGGTCATTCCCCCGAGGAATAACAGAACAGTTTCAACACCTGTAAGTAATACGTAAATAGCCCAAAGTCTTTTGGCGGTTTCTTTAATTCTTGGATGCAATTTATCGGCACTTGGTCCCGGCGATTCAGCTACGAATAATTGCATACCCCCAATACCTAATATTGGCAGAATAGCTATGGTTAAAACAATGATTCCCATTCCCCCAATCCAATGCGTAATGCTTCTCCAGAATAAGATAGATTTTGGGAGACTTTCAATTTCGTTGAGTATAGTGGCTCCAGTGGTGGTATAACCAGAAATTGTTTCAAAAAATGCATTGGTAAACGATGGTATGTGCCCCGAAACGTAAAAGGGGAGGCAGCCTGTGAATGCAAGCATAAGCCAACCTAAAGTTACAATGAGGTAACCTTCTCTTTTCTTAATTACCTTTTGGTGGTTACGCGTAATAAACAACAGCGTTGCACCCAATACAAAACAAACTAGTCCAGCCTGAATAAAAGAGTAAATAACGGGTTCGTGATAATAAATAGCCACCGGAATACATAGCAACATGAACAAGCCATTAATTGCAGCTAATAACCCCAATACATTGAGGATTATCCCCCAATTGAGTAGTGTGTTATTTGAAAAAACCTTCAACTTTCTTAACTGATCCAGGTAAACAGAAAACAATTAATTTATCGTGTGGCTCTGCCTTAAAATCTCCCATGGTAATCAATGTTTTACCATTTCTCACAGCACCGCCAATTACTGCGGTTTTTGGAAAATTGAGTTCTTTTATCGCTTTGCGCGTAATTTTTGATCCTGGCATTACCTCGTAGTCATAAATTTCAGCATTTAAGCCTCTTAGCATGGTTGAGCTGATTACATTTCCTTTTCTAACGTATTGGAAAATACTACTCGCAGCAATGATTTTTTTATTTATGAAGACATCAATTCCAACGGTTTTGGACAAGTGGATGTACTCCATGTTTTCTACCAAGGCTATGGTTTTAGGGACGCCATGAGCTTTAGCTACTAAGCAACTCATAATATTGGTTTCACTGTTTCCAGTTACCGCAATAAATACGCCCATTTGCTCAATGTTCTCTTCTTCCAAGAGTTCAACATCTCTGCAATCCCCATTGATTACCAAAACATTTTGAAGTTGGTCGGCGAGCTCAAATGCTTTCTCCTTATTTTGCTCTACAAGCTTTACATTATGGTCTTTGGACAGTGCTTTTGCCGTTTTTATACCAATTTTACTACCGCCTAGAATCATTACATTCTTGAAGGTTACTGACTTATTGCCCGTTAAGTTTAAAACAGGCTGTATGCCTTCTTTTTGGGCAATGAAATAACAGTCGTCACCTTTTTGTATCAGCGTATCACCTCTTGGAATAAGCGTTTTGCCATTTCGGTAAAGGGCAACCGCCATAAAATTTAGGCTTGGGTTTAGGTTAGCCGCCTCTCTAATAGTCTTCTCAATGATAGGCGCATTATCCCCTAAATGAATTCCAATAAGGTTCAATTTGCCTTTTTCAAATTGAAAGGCGTCTGTAAATGCAGACTGTTTTACTAAAAACTCAATTTCATCAACGGCTAGTTTTTCGGGAGAAATTAAAGAGTCGATTCCTAAGCTTTCAAATTTCAACCGGTCGTAGTTATGAATAAGTTCAGTATTGGCAATTCTAGCTATGGTTTTTTTTGCTCCAAGTCGCTTGCCCAAAATTGAAACTGTAAGGTTAGTCGATTCAGAGTCAGTTGCAGCAATAAGTAGATCTGCAGCTTTTATTCCAGCCTCTTCTAGCGCGCTAACCGAGGTTGCATCGCCTTTAAAAATAAGTACGTCTGTATGCGACTCTGCATATTTTAATCGAGATTTATTTGTGTCGATTAATATTATATCCTGTGACTCATTTGCCAACAGTTTAGCTAAATGAACTCCAACTTCACCGGCGCCTGCAATAATTATTTTCATTGAGCTTTATCCAAATCGAATGCAAATTTAATTGCTTTACTAGTATTCGTTTCGTTAAATCAAATAAGTTTAAAAGAATATTATAGCTAAGGAAATCGAATGAATGAAATATTATCCAATCGATTTTTTAACGAGAGGATGCTCTTATGCTTGATTCAACGCATAATAATGATAACATTCAACTATTCGCAATGGTTGAAATAATAGCAGAGGCTATTTGTCTGCCTTTCAAATCAAAGTGTGTGATAAGTTAGAAACAAAATTTATTTTACAAACTTATATACTGATGTGCCTAATGAGACTATGTATGTTCCGTTGGTTAACTCAGCTAAATTAATTTGGCCAGATTGATTTGTGGGAATGCTCTGAGTGAGCACCACTTTTCCTGAAGTATCTGTAATGTATAAGTCAGCTTTTGCTGCACTCCAATTGCTTAGGTTGTAGTTTAATGACTTATTGGAGTAATAGAGTTTATTGTCTATGCCGTCCAATGTATTGATAGTTAATGGGGTTACTTTTTCTATTTTAAAATCAATGGTCGAAGTAGCTTCTTGGTTGTATGCCATAACTTTTATTTTTCCTGTTGTCGCACCAACAGGCACTTTTGCGGTTATTGAAGTGCTCGTTGCATTTGAAACCATAGCTTTCGTTCCATTGAACATTACGATATTCTTCGTTGCAGCACGTGAGAATCCATTTCCTGAAATAGTTACATAGGAACCTTCTACACCTTTTTCAGGTGATAATCCATTAATAGTTAACACATCATGTACTGAAAAAGAGATACAAGTTTGATCGTTTGTAGTGTCTGCATCGTTTTTAACAGTTGTTGCAGCGCATACCTCATATAGTCCTACAGTATTTGGTTGAACGTTAATCAATTGAGCTGGTATGTTTCCTTTTGCCGCGCCATTTGGAGCAATAGCTCGTTGAATGGGTAAGTTTAATTTGGATGTTGTTCCGTTTATGGAAAGCATCATTGAAATTGGAGTAGTGGTGTAAGGTGCCAAACCATTATTTCTTATTCGAACGTACATACTCGAAACATGGGTGTTGGTCAATAGGGTATCGCCATTATTCACTGCTGGGTTTGTAATCGCAATAGAATCTATAGAAAGATCTGGTTTAACGATTGTAAAAGTGGAACAACTCTGGTCATTAGTTGAGTCTGCATCAGTTTTTCCTACAATTTTGGTGGTCCTAAAACAAAGGGTATTTGAGCCGACCATTAAACTACTAAGGTTTAATCTAAGTCTAAGGTTGACAGTGTCTCCCTTGCCGTAACCTATAGAAGGGGCCCATGCACTTGCGGTTTTATTGATTCCGTTGAGTGAAAACCCAATTTTTATTGAATCGGAAGGTGCTAAAGAATCACCGTAATTGGCAAGGGTAATTACAACGTTGGTATTACCTGCACATAGTTTATCACCATTCGCTGGGTTTAAAATGTTTTTTATACCCACATCATATGTTTGAGCAGTGGCCAAACCTATAGCGAGAATCAAGGCGCTGAAAAGAAGTGTTGCTTTTTTTATGTCTTTCGTCTTTACTTTTGAGTATATACTTGAAAAAGTTTCTAAGGTTGGTTCTATTTTTAAAACAAAAAAAAACTTTCTAGGTAATACAACCTAGAAAGTTTTTATAACTGATTTGAGCAATTTCTATTTCGAAAACTTCAAATATTCGTTGCCATAAACAGCAATGTAAATTCCCTTTTGAAGTTCACTTAGATGAATCATTTCAGTTGAGTTTAGGTTTAAATTGTTTTGCTCAATAACAACTTTACCCGTTAAGTCAACTACTTTTAGATTGTTGTCTACTGCATTTGTATGCAATTCCAGTGCACTATTTTTAATACTTCCAAAAGCAGAAAGTTCTTTAATCTCCTTAATAGAAGTAGGGTAAACAGCATTTCCGTCACCGTCAAGAACTGTAAAATCAGTAGCGCTGGTAGCACTTAAACCTCCAGACTCCACAGTGATTTTTCCACTAACGCCATTTGCAGGAACTGTAGCAACAATCTCCTTGCTTGAAGCAGATTTAATTACAGCAGTTTCACCACCAATTTTTACCATATTACTGGCCGCGTCAGGACCAAAATAAGATCCAGAAATGGTCACATCGGTACCTACTGCCCCTTCTTCTGGGGTAAAAGATTTTAGAGAGATTTGACGGTCCCATACGCTGTAGGTAGCACATGCGGTGTCGTTTGCTGTAGATCCGCCTAAGCCGCCTCGAGACCAAAACACAGGCCAAGCGCATATTTCAACATTGGCAACAGGCACACTAAATACTTGGTTTCTGCGAATAATGATTTCTGTAATACTAAAATTACCAGAACCAGCTGGTAAGTTTTTTCCCGCTATGCCGCCATAACTTCCAATTGGAAGTCCGCCAACAGATACACCAAATGCAAGTGAGTCTAAAGTGCTTACTATACCCCCAGCAGCGTTATTGAAGACAACTCCTAAATACACGGTGTCGTTCAATAAAACGGTATCGTTTTCAATTTTAGCCCAACCAGTATCGACCTTGGAGCGAATGACGATATCGTCCACTGCAAAGTCTTGTGCAGCTATCGAGAATGAAACAAATAAGATTAGTGTAAGCGTAAAAAAGTTTTTCATGTTGTAAAGTTTTAAGTATTATTTCTATTAAGACAACTAAAGTAAAGGAAATTGAAGCAGATTGTACTTGTTTGATAAATTGCAAAGGTGGAGCCGTGAACCTATAATTTATTTCCGCAATTTGAGCAAAAGTTCGGACCCGGTCTTGGGTACTGCGCTGAACAATTTGAGCATGTTTTTTGATTTTCAGCAAGCGTCTGTTTCTTTTTGTCCTGAGCTTCTTTTATGTTGAGCGTTACAATTCCAGTTGGAACAGCAATGATTGCGTAAGCAATAATCATTGCAAATGCTGCTATCGCTTGTCCTAGAGTAGTCTCAGGAGCTATATCCCCATATCCTACAGTGGTCATGGTTACAATCGCCCAATAGATACTGCGCGGTATACTTGTAAAGCCATGCTCTGGTCCTTCGATAAGAAACATTAAGGTGCCGATTAGAATGTTGATGCTTAAAACAACACCAAAAAACACAATTATCTTTTGTCGACTTTGCCTTAAACCCTCTAGTAAAACCGTGGCTTGACCAACGTAAGTGGATAAACCAAGAATCCGAAACACTCTCAGTAATCTAAAGGTTCTGATGATTTGTAGGTAATGGGACCCCGTCATGATTATGCCTAGATATGTTGGTAAAATGGATAAAAGATCGATGATCCCAAAAAAGCTGGTTATATACTTAATTGGATTTTTTGAAGAATAAACGCGCAAGCCGTATTCAATGGTAAAAAATATGGTGAATCCCCATTCAAAAGCGTAGAGCAGTGTTCCGTGTTGTTCATAAATCGTTTGAACGCTATCCAGCATTAAAACAGCAACACTGAGCAGTATAAATAGGAGTAAAACAATGTCAAAGAGCTTTCCAGCAAAAGTTTCATGACCGAAAATAATGTCATGAATTTTATTTTGAATAGCGTTTGTTTTTCTATCTGCCATAATCTTTCGCAAGTATAAATAACTTGTAGTAAAACAAGTATATCAAATAAAAAAGGGACCCGAGGGTCCCTTTTAATGCGGAATTAATTAACTATTAACTAAAAACAACTTTACTCCGCAAGTACAACTATCTTGTTTTTCAGCACTTCCACCACACCACCTTCGATATCAAAAGATTGCTCTCCATCATTTGCAGTGACGATAATGCTACCTTTTTTCAAAGCTGCAATCATTGGTGCGTGATCGTTCATTACACCAAAAGAACCATCTTTACCTGGAAAGTTAGCTACGGTAGCCTCTCCGGAAAAAATGCTTTTGTCTGCTGTAAGGATTTCTATATGCATAATATTTTTTTAAAAGGGAAGAACAATTAGTCCATTGCAAGCATTTGCTCACCAGCTTCAATTGCTTCTTCAATTGAACCTTTTAAGTTAAATGCAGCTTCAGGGTACTTGTCCACTTCTCCGTTCATAATCATGTTAAAGCCCTTTATGGTTTCTTCAATAGGCACAAAAACACCAGCCAATCCAGTAAATTGCTCCGCAACATGGAAGGGTTGTGATAAGAAACGTTGTACACGTCGCGCTCTATGCACAGCCAATTTATCTTCTTCAGATAATTCGTCCATACCTAAAATCGCAATAATATCTTGTAATTCTTTGTAGCGCTGTAAAATCTCTTTTACACGCTGAGCACATTTGTAATGCTCTTCACCTACAATTTCTTGAGTTAAAATTCTAGAAGTAGAATCTAATGGGTCTACCGCTGGATAAATACCCAACTCAGCAATCTTTCTTGACAATACCGTAGTTGCATCCAAGTGAGCAAATGTTGTTGCAGGAGCAGGGTCAGTAAGGTCATCCGCAGGTACATATACCGCTTGAACTGAAGTAATCGAACCGTTTTTAGTAGAAGTAATTCGTTCTTGCATGGCACCCATTTCTGAAGAAAGTGTAGGTTGATACCCTACAGCAGAAGGCATACGTCCAAGGAGCGCAGATACTTCAGACCCTGCTTGTGTGAAACGGAAAATATTGTCGATAAAGAATAGAATATCTCTACCTGCTCCGCTTGCATCGCCATCACGGTAGTACTCCGCTAAAGTAAGTCCAGATAAAGCCACACGAGCACGTGCCCCAGGAGGTTCATTCATTTGACCAAATACAAATGCTGCCTTAGATTCTTTCAATTGAGCTGCGTCTACTTTTGATACATCCCAACCACCTTTTTCCATAGATTCCATGAAATCATCACCGTACTTGATAATCCCGGATTCTAACATTTCACGTAATAAGTCGTTTCCTTCACGAGTTCTTTCACCAACACCAGCAAAAACAGATAGACCATCATGACCTTTCGCAATGTTGTTGATCAGCTCTTGGATCAATACAGTTTTACCAACACCAGCACCACCGAATAAGCCAATTTTACCACCTTTAGAGTATGGCTCAATCAAATCAATTACTTTGATTCCGGTAAAAAGTACTTCTGAAGCCGTAGATAGGTCTTCAAAGCGAGGTGCTTCACGGTGAATCGGACTTCCGTTGGTTTTGTCTATTGGACCAATACCGTCAATTGTGTCGCCAACAACATTGAAAAGGCGACCGTTAATTTCGTCGCCGATAGGCATTTTAATTGCTGCGCCAGTTGCAGTTACTTCAATCCCTCTCCTAAGACCATCAGTGGCCTCCATAGAAATCGCTCTAATTGTATCTTCGCCAATATGCTGCTGACATTCTAGAACAACGATATTTCCAGAAGGAGTAGTAACCGTTAATGCATCGTAAATATTTGGAAGTTCACTTCCTTCAGTATTAAATGTTACGTCGATTACTGGTCCGATTATTTGTGAAATTTTCCCTACTTGTGTAGACATTTTTTTGGAATAAATAGTTAAAAATCCGTGTGTTAAAATCAGCGGCAAAAGTATAATATTCAGTTGTAAAATTTATCGTGTTTCAAATATTTATATATGTCTATTTTTGGTCTGCATTATTGTGTTGTTAATTATTATTTCATCTAATTGATAATTAAACACTTAATAATAGAATTCGGTTAACAAAAACTTAAGGTAAAGTATTGAAAGTTTATTCGAGCATAGAAGAGTTTGATCATCGTCACCAAGTAGTCGCTACTGTTGGTACGTTTGACGGTGTGCATTTGGGACATTCTTTTATATTAAATCAATTGAACCAAGAGGCTGAGAGATTGGGAGGTGAATCTGTTCTTTTGACTTTTTACCCACACCCTCGAATGGTCATTTTTCCAGATAATAACGATTTGAAAATGCTGAATACCCAAGAGGAAAAAGTGGATTTGTTAGATAAATCTGGATTGGATCATTTAATTATTCATCCATTTACCAGAGAGTTTTCGCGTTTAAACTCTGTTGAATTTGTGAGAGATATTTTGGTGAACCAGCTGGGCGTAAAGAAATTGATTATTGGTTACGATCATCATTTTGGTAGAAACAGAGAGGGCAGTTTCGATGACTTAATAGAACTGTCAAACCTGTACGGTTTTGATGTGGAGCAAATTGAAGCACAGGAATTTAAGGATACGCGCGTAAGTTCAACAAAAATTAGATCAGCCATAGATAGTGGCGATATGAAAACTGCACGCCATTACTTAGGGTATTATTTTATACTTTCTGGCACTGTGGTGAAAGGTGCGGGGATAGGACGACAATTAGGATTCAAGACAGCCAATTTACAAATTAACAACCCCTACAAAATAATTCCGCCAAATGCCGTTTATGCAGTGCTGGTTCAAATAGGAACACGTCAATTCAAGGGTATGCTCAACATTGGTGTTAGACCCAGTATAGAGGATTCCGGGAAGCAGAGCATAGAAGTTCATATATTTGATTTGGATGAAGATTTGTATGGGAGTCAAATAAGTCTTTCATTGGTCGAGAAAATAAGGGAAGAAAAGAAGTTTAATAATGTTGAAGAACTCAAACAGCAGCTGGATTTTGATAAAGCTAAGTGTGAAGCTTTGCTTGCTTAGCCTTTTACTTGCACCTTCAATTTCTTCTCAAACCTTGTATACTCCTGAGGAGTTGGATACGGTAAAACTCTATACTGATTTAGAAAAAGCGCTAGAACAACCAAATAATGTTGTCCGATTACAGCTTAAAAAAGAAAAATTAAAAACTATTCCTGAGGAGGTTTACACTCTAAAGAATTTACAATATTTAGATTTATCTAGGAATAAATTAGACACCTTGACAGGTGACTTAGGGGCGCTGAAAAATTTGAGAGTGCTCATACTCAACCGGAATGAATTGGATTATTTGCCCGCGGTCATTGGGGAATTAGAAAATTTATTGGTGTTACGTGCAAGTAACAACTACCTGTGGGAAATCCATCAAGATATTGGTAAGCTAACACAACTCGAAGTACTTGATATTTGGGCCAATCGCTTGGTAATTCTGCCACAATCCATTGAGAATTTAACTCGTTTGAGGGAAATGGACATGCGTGTAAACCCCGTAAAACGCGAGCAGCAAGAAGAGATTCAAAGTTATATTCCCAACTGTACTGCAAATTTTTCATACGACTGCAAGTGTTACTGATAGGGTTTTAAATATGTTTTAACCCAATTTTCTATGTGTGCAAGCATACATTGTTAACTTTACTTCCTGTGAGAATATTGATTTTCATATCGCTATTGAGTCTATTGACTAACCTCGCCAACGCTCAGTACTTCTCTAAACAGCAATACTGGAAAAAATATCGTCATGAGCTTATTGGCGGTGTTGGTGTGTCGAATTATATGGGGGAACTAGGTGGTGGCTCAGGTGAAGGAAGACCTTGGTTGCTGGATCTTGAGTTCTCTCAGTTTAGGGCTTGCTATGGACTATCGTATCGATTTAATATCGCTTATCGGTCCGCACTTAGAGTAGGTGGATTTTACGGAAATGTTAGAGGAAGTGATGCATTATCGGGAGATGTAACGCGACAATACCGAAACTTATCCTTTCAGTCTAAAATAATTGAAGGGTCTTTCATGTATGATTTTTTCATTATTCGAGCCAAACCCGGTCACATTCATAATTTGAAAGGAATTAAAGGACAGCGTGGGTTTCCTATTGAGGTAATTGCTTATGGTGGTGGTGCATTATTTTATTACAATCCCAAAGCAGATGGTACTCCGCTTATTCCATTGCGAACCGAAGGGCAAGGTCTACCGGGAGGTCCGTCACCTCATGCGCCTTTCTCTGTTTCTTTTCCAGCGGGCTTTCAAGTCAATTACACTTTTAAAATGTTTTTGAAGTTTGGATTAGACTTTAATTACCGCTATACGCTAACGGATTACATTGATGATGCCAGTACCGTATATTACGACAATGCAAAACTCGCTGAAGCCAACGGCGCTGCATCTGCTAAGTTCGCCGACAGAACTGATGGTAGTAAACCCGGGTGGAGTGCCGCGGGAGCGCCACGAGGAAATCCGAAAAATAACGATCATTTTTTCAATGTTTCTGCAATCGTGAGCTACAATTTTGGAAACTTAACCAAACGTTCCAAACGGCCTGGAGGAAAACATTCTTTCAAGAAAAGGGGAAAGAAAGCTAAATTCTAGCTTTTTAGCTTTTCGTTGTTCTTGTGGCGGTCTTTATCTCTTTTGGTTTTGTTCTCCATTCGTTTGTTGAATGCTTCGGTTAAATCAACCCCTGTTTGATTCGCTAAGCAAATCAACACAAATAATACATCTGCAAATTCCTCACCCAAGTCTTTGTCTTTGTCCGATTCTTTTTCACTTTGTTCGCCATAGCGGCGTGCTATAATTCTTGCTACCTCACCCACCTCTTCTGTGAGTTGAGCCATGTTGGTGAGTTCATTAAAATATCGGACACCAATTGTATTAATCCAATCATCTACCGTTTTTTGAGCTTCCTCTAATGTCATTTAATCTGATTTATTTTTTCCGCAATAGACTTTGCAATTATAGTCCTTCCTTTTTCATTGTAATGTTCCGTAGGAAAATCTTTATCTGTGAAATTTTCATGCGCTACTTTAGATAAGTTGTCAATTACCCAAACTTGTTGGTCGGGTTTATGGTAACGATTTAATAAATAATCGCGGTTTCTTTTCATTAAGTTCAACAAATCGGAACCAATTAGCGACTGGGCCTCTTGCACATTTTCTGGTAAGATATGAAAAATCAATTTGAGCTTTTTCTTGCTGGCAATTTTAACTATTTCGTCAAAGTTCTTTACCCTAGGGTGGTCCTCATGAATAATAAATCCGTAGCTTTTGATGTAATGGTCAGCTAATTGTCTTTTTTCGTTTTTCCAATCGCCATACTTTTCTACAGCACACCAATTTTCAATGGTGTTTTTTGGTGGCGGCAATGGTATTTTCCAATTCGAAAAGTAATTGTCCAACTCTTGGTTTAACTCAATCTTCGATTTTATAGGATAGTTTTTAAAGGCCACATTCATGCGCGCAATTAGAGGCGGCAGTGGTCGGTATATAGCCGCATATTTTTGCAGTGCATTTTCGTTTTCATCCGTCAGCCACTCTGGACTAAAACTTCTCATATTCAAGGCGACTATAATGCCCTCCATACTATTTTCAGGTATGTGTTTAATGAGTTCTTTGAATACTCCTGCGTGGTGCGCCCCATCGGCTATTGACTTAATACTTTTGTTGCAATAGTTCATGGCGAGAATACTCACTCGAGTGGTGTCTTTATCGTTTATAGGATCAAAAGTGTAGTCGCTACTTGCCGAAAAAAACAGGTAATCTGCATTTATAGACCGCTGCAATCGATACAATAAAATGCCTTCTTTCTTCAAGAAATCTTCAAAAAAATAGCGTTTGTAAATCAATGAAAGAGCAAGCACAAACAGGCTCAAATAGAGCACTCTAATAGATATTTTCTTGAATGCATTCATTAAAATTGAAAGTATATAAATGGATGCTGAGTGGTGCCAGAATAGAATAAAATACAAAAAATTAGTAAGGAGTAAATTGTCCAACGAATGATTAAGTTGCACCCTTCCAAAGTTTTATTGATTTTGTTTCCCAACCAAAATTCAAATAGTATAAAAAGACCAATACCCACCATTAGTCCAGTCTCAAGTTGAAAGTTTTGAATGAAGGCATCAGTGTCAACACTATAAAGCATATCCAGAGCCACTGGCATGTCGGGCGCCCTAAAAAATACCCAGGCAAGATTCACCACCAAGTATGTTCTGAGCCATGAAATCCATTTTGGTAATCGAAATTTTGAATAATCTTCAACCAAATAAAAAACACCGTGAATAGCACCCCATATAATAAAATTATAATTTGCACCATGCCATAATCCACTGGTAATGAACACGACAAGTATGTTTCGAACCCAAATAAATTTATTGACTTGGCTTCCGCCTAAAGGCACAAATACATAATCTCTAAACCAAGTACTTAAGCTGATGTGCCAGCGTCTCCAAAAGTCTTTTATTGAAGTTGCAGAGTAGGGCAGATTAAAATTGTCCATAAGCTCAACTCCAAAACAGCGCGCAGCGCCAATAGCTATGAGCGAGTAGCCGTAAAAATCGGCATAAATCTGCCAACCAAAACCCAGTATGCTTGCCCAACGTGTTGGGTTGGAATAGGAGAGTGGTGCTGCAAATACTTTATCCACTAATGGTGCAATGTTATCTGCAACAACGGTTTTTACAAACAGTCCGTAAAGCATGAGGCGCAGGCCGTGCGATAGGTTTTTGTAAGAAAAAATATGTCGAGCTAGTAATTGCGGTTGCAAGTGACTAAAGCGTTCAATTGGTCCTGCAACTAATTGTGGGAAATAACTGACGTATAAGGCGAATTTTCCAATGTGTTTTTCGGGTTTTACCTTACCCTTAAACACATCAATAGAATACCCCATAGTTTGAAAAGTATAAAAGGAAATCCCAACGGGTAAATCAAATGCAAGTAAGCTGCTGACTTGATCTTTTCGCCAATCTGGAATCGGTACGTAGTTGAATAAGATATCCGCAAAAAAAGCACCGTATTTGAAGAAACCTAGAAGCCCTAAATTGACCATTAAACTCAATGCAAGTAGGCGCCACCTTTTTTGAGATGCCTCCTGTTTGCCGAGCTTCTGAGCTACAATAAAATCGACTAGTGTTGAAAGGGCAATTAGGCTTAAAAACTCAATTTTCCATGAGCCGTAAAAAATGTAACTTGCAATGAGCAGCAGCAACCAACGCCAGCGATAAGGAGTAATAAAATACCCAATAACCACCAATGGAAAGAATACGAGAAACTCTATGGAGTTAAACAGCACTATTCCTTATTTTTTGTATCGATAAGTATGGTGACAGGTCCATCATTTATCAGTCGGACATCCATTTCTGCACCAAATTGACCGGTTTGAATGGGTTGACCAAGAGTACGTTCAAATACATCAATGCTTTCTTCATATAGTTTCAAGGCCTCATCAGGTTGAGCAGCACGAGCAAAAGATGGTCTGTTTCCTTTTTTTGTTTTTGCGTGCAGGGTGAATTGCGACACTAGCAAAATACTACCATTTACATCGCGAATGTTTAGATTCATTTTGCCCTCTTTATCATTAAATATTCTGAGTGCGGTTACTTTTTTTGCCAGCCATTCTGCCTCTTGTATGTCATCACTCTTTTCGATACCCAAAAAAATGAGTAAACCCACTTCAATAGAAGATTCCAGACGGTCAGCAATATGAACAGATGCTTCGCTAACGCGTTGAATGACTGCTCTCATTAATTATATGTTGGGGTTTAGTGGCAGTTTTCTAATCACCATCATTGGGCCCGGACAGTGCCTTTTGTGGCAGCTCATACAACTGGTAATTACATTATTGTATCGTTTAATTTGGTTTTTTTTGGTAGCATTTTCATAAGCCTTCAGTTGGGTTAAAAAGGAGGTGCCAAAAGCCTTAAAATCGGGTCCCGTGTGTTTTTGATCTGTCGGTTTAGCGGTAGTAATGCTGCCATACTTCTCCGACCAAGCTATCTTAGATGTTTTCCCCTCAGTCAGCAACTGCTTCTCAGTTTTTAGATCTTCGAGCATATCTCGCATCAAAATGGCTAATTCGCTCCGTTCATTAGGGAATCGCTGGTTCATTACTTTGCTGACATCTTCAATATTGTGGATTTCTTTGGGGGATTCTTTTGCCTTTTCTTTTGTTTCAGAACAGGAATAGATACAAAACGCTAACAGTGTAAGCAGAAAGAATTGAATTTTTTGGATACTCATAGGCGCAAAGATATTTATGTGCGTGTGAAATGGATTGGTAGGAACAAATGAAAAATATAATCTTGCCCAAAGATCTCATTATTATACCTTGTAATAAACTACTAGTTGACAACAAAAAAGCTATCAAATTTGATACAATTATGACAGAGCGATTCTAATTTATTCGTATTCGAAGATTTGAGTTTATAGAATCAATTGAATTTAAAAACCTTTAGTGCTCCACTATTTCTAACGATCAGAAACAGCTTTCCATTTGAAGTATTAATTGGAATAATTTTTTTAACATCACCTTCGCCAAAATGACTTGTTGATTGAGTTTTGATTGATTTGAAACTACCATCACCTTCTCCAAGAAGTATGTTGCCGTAGCTCGCATCGGCTCGGGGAGTTTCAACTTCAGATGTATACAAGTTCCCGGCAGTTATTAAATCAATTTTACCGTCTTTATTTAGATCATCAATCAGAATATCATCAATGGCAGAAAGTTGTGTTACTCGATTAAGTGGCTGTTTTTTCAGCTTACCATTTTCGTTCATAAAAACGGCATGTTCAAATGAATAGACATTATATTTTTCTGCGTCTCGGATACTTTGAGCACCTAAAACATCTTTTACACTGGCTTTTGCAAAACTGTAATAATTGGGAAACTTCTTCTTTAAATGAGGTAGCTGTTGCGATGAACACTCTCTTCCTCTTACAGGATAATAAACTCCGTTTTCTGGATAGCTTAATACAATATCTACTTTTTGGTTGTTATCAAAATCATTGGCATATAACTTAAATGGTTTAGTAGGAGTTGCTTTATATTTATAGTTCTGCCCAAGGTTTCCAGCAATTAAATCATAATCCCCATCATTATCAATGTCAGCAGAACTAATACTAAACCACCAGCCTTCAGTTTTTTCCAAACCTGTAGAAGGAGCGTTTAGCATTTTAAAAGTATCTGTATCTAATTTAAAAACAGAAATTGGCATCCATTCACCTACAACAATCAGTTCCTTTATTTGGTCTCCGTCAAGATCAGTCCACTCGGCATCGGTTACCATGCCAATTCTTGCAATTTTACTGGCCTTTTTTCTAGTAACGTCGGTATATTTTCCCTTGTTGTTTTCAAGGATATAACTTCTTGGAGCCATTGGGTACTTCTTTGGGTAAACCCGTCCACCGATAAACAAATCTAAATCTCCGTCATTATCATAGTCATGAGGTCTTATACAACTGGTGGAAACTTGAAAATCTGGTAATGCTTTTTTATCGTGTTTAAAGTTGCCTAACCCATCATTTAAATAAATTCTATCAGCTAAATGACCAGTTGTAAGTAGAAACTCATAACCACCACTTCCCATATAGAGGTCTAGATCTCCATCATTATCTACATCAAAAAATTCGGCTACAACATCCTCAAAATTGGGGTAATGTTCTGGAATTGGATTTTCTTTTTTAGAAAAGGAACCGTTTTGACGTTGTATGAATAAAACTGGGCTAATTGTATGAGCTCCACCAAACAGAACATCTTCCAGGTTATCACCATTTACATCTCCAACTGCAACAGCTGGGCCTAGCTTGGATAGCTTATGAGGTAGTAGTACTTGAT
The DNA here is from genome assembly GCA_965660875.1 of Salibacteraceae bacterium. GTDB lineage: Bacteria > Bacteroidota > Bacteroidia > Flavobacteriales_G > Salibacteraceae > UBA6770. The sequence goes on from CBFIBQ010000002.1 coordinate 192,911, forward strand.
CACTAAAATCATCGTACTCATTTTCATAATGAATAAAGTCAATTCCTGTTTGCTTTGTTACATCTGAGAATACGGTTTTTGCTTCAGATATCTGATTTCGTTCTGTTTCAGTTTTTGCATATTCAATATTAATGGTTGAGTTTAACTGTATATTTTCAACCCTGCTAGCCTTTCCGTTTGGCCAAATAATGTCAATTGATGTTGCCTCACTATAATCACCAAGGCTAAATAAAAGCTCTGGTGCCACGCTAGATTGAAACCCTCTGGTTGTGAATAGCTCAAGGTGTTGTTTTTTATCACCGTAATTTAAGGTCACCTTGGAGCCGATAGCAAATGGGTTTTTCTCTGTTCCTTTAAGTCTAATTTTTACATAATTCTTTGAACTATTCAACATGTTTTCATAGACAAATGCCTCTTCATCCACGTTATTCATGATAATATCGAGATCTCCATCATTATCTAAATCGGCGTAAGAGGCTCCGGTAGAAAAAGATGGAGCGGCCAGTCCCCAGGTTGCTGAAACATTTTTAAAATTCAACGAACCTTTATTTTGAAAAGCATAATTAGGAACCTTATTTGAAGGCATTGCTTTCAATTGATTATGCATTATTGTTAATGAATCCAGTCCTTTATTTTTAGGCATTTCATGGGCGTACAGCATATGCTCTTTAACGAAATCATTATTTCTAACTTCTTTTCTTAGGCCATTTGTAACTACAAAGTCCTTTTTAGTGTCACCGTCAAAGTCCGCAATTAAACAAGACCAGCTCCAGTCGGTATTTGACACACCTAACATTTGTCCAATCTCGCTAAATTTTAAATTGCCTTGATTGAGTTGAAATGTATTGTACATGTACTGAAAGTGAAATCCAAATTGAATGGACTTCCAAAATCTTTCTGGATTCATACCTGACATATTGGTTTTTTGTCTGAAATTATCTTTAGCAACCATGTCAACCACAAAAACATCGGTAAGTCCATCGTCGTTGACATCAGCAATATCTACACCCATTCCAAAGTTTGATATATGCTTTGTTGCCGTTTGTATAACCTCTGAAAAAGTCCCGTCTTGATTATTGATGTACATGAAGTCATTTTCAAGAAAATCGTTTGTGACATAAATATCTGGCCAATTGTCATTGTTTAAATCGCTTGTCGCAATCCCTAGTCCATATCCATATTCATTAGCATAAATGCCTGCTTTTTCACCAATCTCTTTGTACGATCCGTTAACGTTTTCATAAAATTTATCTCCAAAATAAGGGTGCCTAGATACTCTTTTTTGTTGATTGTAATTATTGTAAGCTTTTATTTGATGATTAAGTAAGTACATGTCTAAGTCTCCGTCTCTATCGTAATCAAAAAAAGCTGCCTGCGTAGAGTAACCATTATCAGCTAGGCCTAACTCTTCTGCGGATTCAATAAATGCACCATCACCTTGATTAAGCCATAATTCGTTTTTTCGATTTTCCTTTGGATATAAACCGGATTTACATACATATATATCCAGTAATCCATCACCGTTAACATCAGCCATAGTAACTCCTGTACTCCAGGTTGCTATTGAATTATCTTTTTTGCGCAATTCAACTTCCTCAAACAATAAATTACCTTTGTTAATGTACAGTTTATCTTCATTTTGGTTAGAGGTCAAAAAGACATCGAGTAACCCGTCGTTATTGACATCTCCTGTTGCAACTCCTCCGCCACTATAAAAGTATGGGTATTTGATAATGTTCATACTGTCGCTTTCCGTAACGGTGTTTGCAAAAGCGATATTTGTTTGATTTGATGGGAGCTTATTAAAAAGCGTGGTAGGAGGATTACTTTTTTTCTGGCTAGTTTTCTTTTTTTGAGTAGTATCTTCAGAGCAGCTACACAACGATAAGAATACTAAAAAAAATAGTGTGAATTTGTTTAATGAAATTGCGTTTATTTTGAGCATATCCAAGTCTTATTATGTAGCTCAAAGTAAAAAAAAAATGTTAAGGGGTCAAAGGCTTTTCAATGGGCGCTGTCTGAAAGGATAACATACTGTTATCTTAATTACCGAGTAACGTGGCCAGTAGCAGAAGCTGTGCTTGTTTATACAAAGTGGCCCCAACATATTTTTAATGCCTTCTACCGCCGCTATAACTCATAGCTTCGCCTTTACCAAAGCTGTAGCTAAAACCAAGCACCAAGAACCTTCCTCTATTAGAGAAGCTGTACAAGTAAAAATTCGGCTGACTGATATAATTCTCTCTTATTCTAGAGGCAAAAAGATCCCTTACCCCAAAATTGGCAACGGCTTTTCCTTCTCCAAATTTTTTCCTTAACCCAATGTCTAAAACGGCAAAACCAGATCGTTCTCCTTGCACAGTAAGTACTCTTGATTGATAATTACCTCGGAGTTCAAAATCAAATTTTTTGGGCAACTTAAATTTGGTAGTCAGTCGGGTAGACCATTGGTCGCCCGTAAAATCAAAGTTTTGATCTTGAAAATCACCTTGCCTGATAAAATAGCCGTAATTAAAATCACCCGTTAGTGTAAACCACTTTTTTGGTGTGTATTTTCCATTTACCTCAAGTCCCGTTTTGTTTCTTGTACCAATATTTTCTGGTTGTGTTACATTGGCATTATTTTCAAATAGAGAAATACGTTCAATAACGTTGGTAGTATACAGGTTATAGATACTTGCATTAAACGATGCTTTCTTTAGAATAAAAATACCGGTAATCTCATACGAGTCAGCAAATTCTGCTTGAAGCTGCGGGTTTCCCCTGCGTATGTTGTATATGTTTCGAATATTGAAAAACGGATTTAAATCCCAAAGTCGGGGACGGTAGATGCGTCTGGAATATCCCGCCTGAAAAGAAACCATTTGAGATACTTTGTACGAGCTGTGAAAAGAGGGAAAGAAGTTCGTGTAATTCTGAACATTTCCTTCGTTTGTGGTGGTTAACAGCGTTTGTAAATCTGTGTTTTCAACACGCAAACCTAATTTTGTCCCCCACTTTTCGCCTTCATAGGATCCCGTGGCGTAGAGGCCCAATACTTTCTGGTCAAACTCAAAGTTATTCGTCAACGCAGGGTCTGATACGAAGGTTCCGTTGATTTGATTGGATACATTAAAATCGTTACCAACGTCATTAATCTCATACAACCCACCGGTTTCCACAGTTACTTTTTCGCTGATTGGGTTGCTGTAATCGGCTTTGAATATAAAGTCCTGCTGATAAAAGTTAGTTTCCGTTTTTTGATTTGGGTCTGATGCTATACCATCGTTCAATACATTCTGAAATTCAGACCGTTGTTCTTTTCCAAAAAACTTACCCAGTGTACTTAACTGAAGGGTGTGCTCTTCGTTGTTCCTGAACTCTTTTTCATACTGTAAATCGTATTGATATTTTGGGTTTTCAGCAGAAGTGGTTTCATTTCTGGTATATGAAGAGATGAGCTTTTTTTCTTGATCGTAAATAGATATATCCGTTTCTGAAGGTTGTTCTTCATCTTCAAATGCATAGCGACCCGATAAAGTTACCACGTTATATTTATTGATGTGGTAATCTGTACCCAATGTAATGTTGTAAAATCGTTCATTTCGGTATTGCACTCCGTCTGTGATAACTGAGGTTCCTGTGACTTTGTTATAGTTTACACTTTCATTATAACGGGGCAGTGAACGGTACCCTGCACCCATTTGAGTAAATAGATTGAATTTTTCTGTTCTGCGGTTGAGGCTGATACCCACACTATTGTTGGCGGGTAGTCCTACATTTAAAGAACCTGATCCATTAAAACCCTTTTTTTCTTCTTTTTTTAGTACAATATTTATAATGCCTGAGCTTCCTTCAGCTGCATATTGAGCCGAGGGATTGGTAATTACTTCAACCCGTTCAATCATATCCGAGGTAATGCTTCCTAGTGCATTTGCCCCCTCGTCCGATAACACTGAGGGTTTACCATCAATTAGAATTTGAACGCCTGAATTCCCACGCAAGCTTATGTTCCCTTCAATATCCACGTTTACTGATGGAACATTGTTCAGTACGTCCAGTGCACCAAGGCCCTGACTTCCAATATCGTCTCCAATATTGAAAACTCGCCGGTCTAATTTAAATTCCACGGTAGATCGCTCTTCTTGAACGGTAAATGCGTCAAGGTTTTGTGTGTTTTGTTCCAGTTTTATTGCACCAAGTTTTACACGCTTGCTGGAGGTTTCAAACTCTGTAATGCGTTTTTTTTGGTATCCTATAAAGCTGATATCCACATAAAAATTCATAGAATCAGTGGAAAGCACGAAAACGCCTTGCGCATTGGTTGTTGTTCCAGCAAAAGGTTGCTCATTTGCTGTGGATACTAATGCGGCAGTTGCGTACGGAACGGGCGCACCAGTTTCGGCATCTATAACCTTTCCTTCAACAGCTACACGTTGTGATTGACCAAAGGCTGAAAAAGCTACAGTTGCTGTAAAGAATATTATTATGATTTTCAGCGTGTTCATATTTTTGAGGTGCAAATATCAGTTGTTTTGATACGACCAATGGTGATTAAATGGGGCCTTACTTAAATCTATGTTAATTGCTCGTTATTAAGTGTTTTCAAAGTACGTTTTTAGGAGTTTGACAATGCTATACCTTAGTAACCTATTTTTTAAAACGACTTTTTTATGAATAACGGTCTTCTGACTATTACAGTTGCAGTGCTAATTACAAGTTTATTTTTCATTGGATGTACAGAGAATGGCATGAAAGGCCCAAAATGGCCTCAAGAGTTTTATTTGTCTGAAAAAGCTTGTTTTACGCGATATTTTTACGAAAATGTCGTAAACAAAAATCAAGAGTACGAGTTGTATTGTAACGACCACACAACTTTAACGTTAACACGCACGGTTGATTCTGTATGTTACGATGATGGAATAGAAGGGGAGTGCATCAGTTTAAGTCAGTTTGAACAGAAGTTCGGAACCCCGGAAGAGTTGATTAGAATAGACCACCATAAGCTGGAATATTCAATTGATACGGTAAAAAACTGGAATGAAGTGCTTCTTGATTCAACGGACACCGATAAGCAAAATCAAGGCCTTACCATAGCACTAAATGTAGCTTTATCTGGTAAAAAATTATACCGAAAAACATACAATTGCAGTCGGATTAAGACATTTGACCCAGGACTAATTTTAGTATACCGTGCTGCTTCAAACGACAGTATTTATTTTGTAGACGGAGAGCCAAACTGCTTGGTGCTAGAAATGGAGTACTACGACGAATCCGGTGAATTTGGCGGATGGGAGCAGTTCTCCAGCGATATAAAAGCCTTACGCGTTATTCGTTAGACTGTATATTATTTTCCCGCGTTATTTTTTGAGTAATCGTCAATAAAACTGCCTAATTGCTCAACGCTTAATTTCTTAGCAATTATTTTCTTTTCTTTATCCAGAACATACACTTGTGGAGTGGAGTATATGTCGTAAATCGTTCTAAAATTGAGACTGTTAACCGTAGTTTTATCAAGATAATCGTAAGCATTTTTATTTATTTCTGGTGTATCGGAAACATTAATAAACGTCAGTTTATTCGTTTTTACAAAAGTTTTCATGCCTGCGGTTTCCAATTCTGTGCACACTCCAAACACTTCAACTCCCTTGGACTTATACTCCTTGTAAAACTTCTCTAGCTTAGGTGTTGATTTTTTACAATGTCCACAAGTAGGGCTCCAAAAGTAAAGTACGGTAAATTCAGCAGGAAGCTTCTGTAAATCATGCCATTGGCCACCTGTGTCGGGTAAAATAATATTGGAGGCTACTTTTCCTAAAAGCAAGGGACTTAAGGTTTTTGCGCGATCACATATTTTTGCTTGAGCAGCACTGTCTACCCAATGAGCTTGACCGTTGCAGTAGTAGTCTTCCGCCATATGAACGAAAACTCCGTCCATTCCCATGATTTTTGAACGCTCGTAATGGTTGGTATTCCAGTGCACTACATACTTAAACATTTCTTTATTTGGACGCGCCTTTTCAATCAATAGGTCTGCTTCTTTGATTATTGAATCAGGCATTTGAACTACCAGCTTTGTCATATAGTACTCCAATTTTTTTGCAAAAACAGGGGATCTCAACAAGCGTTCATCAGTAAAGTCTATGTGTTGTAAGTACTGTCTTTTAAACTCATTAAACTTCCATAGGTCTTCATTTGTACCTTCAGGCAATTCAGGGTTTTCAGGTACTTCAGGTTCTAGCGAGGTTTTAAAAAGCTTTGCAGTAAAGGTACCTTCATGCTCTTTAATAAACTGCTTCTTGTATGCAGCAACCTCTTCATTAATTGCTTGAAGTTTCTCTTGTTGCTCCTCAATGGCAGCTTTGTTGTTATTTATGCTATCGGCTTTCAGAACGTTCAATTTCTTTTGAATAGGAGCTGCTTGTTGGCCTTTTTTAGTCATTTCTTGTTGAAATTCATAGAAGAGCTTATTCTCCTCTGAAACTTCTACTTTCATATCACCCACCATATCTTTTCTTGTGGTGGACAGTTTTATTTCTGTTTCCTTACCATCCACAACAATTTCAAAATATTGAGATTTATCTGGCATGACTAGTAAATAGATACCACCTGGAATAGAGTCGGTTGTAAACTGAAATTTACCCTTGGCTACTGCAAACGCAGTATCGTAGTAATACTGTTTTTTTCCGTAATAATTTGCAAGAAAGAGTAAACTGTCGTTTGAATCGGGAAGGGTAAATTCAAATGAGAATTTCTTCTTTGATTTTTCTTTTTTTGCCGCTACAGTTTCTGATAAAACTATAAATGCTAATCCTAGGAATAAAAACTTTTTAAGCATAATTTTCGGTATTTTATAGTGAAACAGACAGACCATTCCAAATTACAGACCAAAGTTCATCGCTTAGGTCTGTTTTTCAAAATGCTTTAACAATAGTTTAACAGCGGAAAGTTATAATTCGGCAATTACTGTTTTTTTGCCGACTACTTTTTGGTCCAAATCAACGAGAATTTTTGCTGTTGTGGGTAGCAACAAATCTACTCGACTTCCAAATTTTATAAAACCAAACTCTTCACCTTGGTTAATCTGCTGTTGTTCTTTAGCGTAATAAACAATCCTACGGGCAAGAAAACCAGCAATTTGACGCACTAATACGGCACCTTTTTGATTTTCAAAAACAAAAGTAGTGCGCTCATTTTCTGTACTTGATTTTGGGTGCCAAGCAACTAAAAATTTTCCGGGATGATATTTCGCATACTTCACAAGTCCTTTCATAGGTGACCAATTGATATGGACGTTCAGCGGACTCATAAAAATAGAAACCTGAATGCGATCTTCTTTTAGGTACTCTGATTCATATACTTTTTCTATCACGACTACTTTACCATCAGCAGGGCATAATATTTTTCCGTCGTCATACTCCACCGATCGATTTGGAACTCTAAAAAATTGAACCACTAAAAGAAACAGTAGCAGCGAAAAAACACCTATACCTCCTCTAATAAATGGCTCTGAATCCAAGAAGGGCGTTAGTGCAAGGTTGAATATCAGCAATCCCATGAAGCTGAAAATCATTATTTTAGAACCTTCCTTGTGTAAAGTCATGCTAAAAGCTAGAAACGAATGAATATGTAGACAATAATAAAAGGAATTGCAAGAATAAGTGCATCAAAACGATCAAGTATTCCACCATGGCCTGGTAAAATATTTCCAGAGTCTTTTAAATTTAGGCTCCTCTTTAATTTCGACTCTATTAAATCACCAGCAGTTCCCGCAACAGACAGTATTATAGCTATTACAATCCAATCCAACATTTTGAGTGCTGTAGCCAAAAAGCTTATGATTATTGCAAAAAATATACTAAACACAATACCGCCGATAAATCCCTCCCAAGTCTTTTTAGGTGAAACGCTTTCAAAGAGTTTGGTTTTTCCAAACTTTCTACCAACAAGATAGGCCCAGCTGTCATTTGCCCACATGCAAAAAAGAACGCCGGCTGTAATGTGCGGATAGAACTCAAAACTAGAGTAGTATCGCGGATCGAACATTAAATAATTCAGTAGGGTAAAAGGCAATGCAATGTAGACTATACCTAAAATGGTATAAGCAATATTGAAGAAGGGCTGTTTATTTTTACGGTAAAGTTCAATAATGAAAATCGAAAACAGAATCGGTATGTTGTACACTAGCAGTCCAAGTTCTTGAAAGGAGCTTTGCACATACAGAAAGTTGGTAGAAAAAAGCACGATACCCGAGACCACACCCGTAATAGTTTGTGGGTTACCCCCAGACTTCCGAATTAAACGGTAAAACTCTATTTGCCCTAAAACACTGGCTAAAAGAAAAATACTTGCGTAAGTATAGGCGCTCAAAACGGTGCTGCCAAAAACAATTACAATAAAAATGAAACCAGTGGAAAGACGTTGCTTTAAATCACTCATTCAAATCCATTTTTTCGATGAGTTGGATGGCTTTGAATGCATTATCTTTTGCTACAAAAACCTCTACTCCAAACTGCGCATTTAAATGCAGATGCATAGAGTCTTGTTTACTCACAAAGGCTGTAGGTATTCCAGATTCCTCTAGTTTCGCTTTGATGAGCTCTGCTTGAAGGGGATTAATCGTGGTATAAACCTTAGTCCAATTAACTTCCATAGGCTAAGGCCAAATGTAATTAATCCTTTTTCTCAGTAGCGGCTGGATTTTCAGAATTTGCAGATTTATTATCAACGTTCTCCGCCTTAGAGTTTTCGGTTTTAACCTCGGCTACTTCATTTTGTTCTTCGTTAGAAGTACTTTCTTTAGAATGAGTAGATTGATCTTTTTGTTCCGCTACTTTCTTTTCTTGTTCCGCTTTACGAGCTTTTGCTTCTTTTTTGTCTTTGGCTTCCTTTTCTTTTTTCTCGTCTAATTCTTTTTCTTCTTTTTCACGTTGAAGGTCTCTCTCAAAGGTTCGTTTCCCGAATATATTCTCCATATCCTCCTTGAATATTACTTCTCTTTCCAGTAATAACTCTGCCAGCTTGTTCAAGTTTTCTCTGTTGTTTTTTAGAAGTTCAACAGTATTTTTATAAGCATCTTCAACGTATTTACTTACCTCTTCGTCAATAATTTGAGCCGTATTTTCTGAATAGGGTTTCTGAAAAGAATATTCATTTTGCCCAGAAGAGTCGTAATAAGAAATATTTCCCACTTTTTTATTTAAACCGTAATATACAATCATTCCGTATACCTGTTTTGTAACTTTTTCTAAATCACTCAGCGCACCTGTGCTGATCTTTCCAAAAACTACTTGCTCAGCTGCTCTACCGCCTAGTGCTGCGTATATATCGTGACGCAATTGCTCTTCCGTAGTTATTTGGCGCTCTTCAGGTAAATACCAAGCAGCACCTAAAGACCTTCCTCGTGGAACTATAGTTACTTTAACAAGTGGGTGCGCATGTTCAAGCAACCAGCTTACTGTTGCGTGTCCCGCTTCGTGATAGGCAATGGTCTTTTTTTCACCTGGAGTGATTATTTTATTCTTTTTTTCTAAGCCACCTACCACGCGATCTACCGCATCGATAAAGTCTTGTTTGGTCACTTTTGGTTTCTTTTTTCTTGCAGCGATCAGCGCCGCTTCATTACAAACATTGGCAATGTCTGCTCCAGAGAAACCTGGGGTTTGTCTGGCGAGTAGGTCAATATCTACCGATTCGTCTTTTTTAAGTGGTTTTAGGTGCACTTTAAAAATCTCTTTTCTTCCATGCAAATCCGGCATATCAACAATAATCTGTCGGTCAAATCTACCTGGTCGAAGTAGTGCTTTATCCAATACATCGGCTCGGTTAGTAGCCGCTAGAATAATAACGCCAGTATTGTTTCCAAATCCATCCATTTCGGTGAGGAGTTGATTCAAAGTGTTCTCTCTTTCGTCATTTGCACCTTGCATGGGGTTTTTGCCCCTAGCACGACCTATAGCATCAATTTCGTCAATGAATATAATACTGGGGGACTTTTCTTTAGCTTGTTTGAAGAGGTCTCTTACACGAGAGGCACCAACACCAACAAACATCTCTACAAAATCTGAACCCGAAAGCGAGAAGAAGGGAACCTGAGCCTCACCAGCTACAGCCTTGGCCAATAATGTTTTTCCTGTACCTGGAGACCCAACAAGAAGGGCTCCTTTTGGAATTCGCGCACCTAAATCTGTATACCTTTTTGGGTTCTTTAGGAAATCAACAATCTCTTTTACTTCTTCTTTAGCTTCTTCTTGTCCAGCAACATCATCAAAGGTGATTTTTACGCTGTCGTTTTCGTCAAATAATCGTGCTTTAGATTTTCCTATGTTGAAAATCTGCCCTCCGGCAGGTCCACCAGCGCCCATTCTTCGCATGATAAACAGCCAAATAGCCACCATAACTGCTATTGGAATTAACCAACCCATAACATCGCGACCCCAATTTTCCTCTGTTCGATATTCATACTTAAATTCATATCGTTCGCTGAACTGAGCTAATTCCTCATCGAAACGCTCTGGTGAGCCAATATTTAATTTGAAATGTGGCCCATAATTTGCCCCTTCACCAATATTCGGATTTTTTAGTTTTTTCTGATATTTTTCTGAGGAGAGCGCTTCACTCTTCAAATAAATCCGAGCAACTTCTTTATTAATTACTACTACCTGTTTTACCTCACTATTTTCTACCATAGTGCGGAATTCTTGTGGGCTAATACTAGGTAAAGCAGAGTTCCAACTAAATAGCAATTGCGATAGTAAAACGACGCCTATAATCGCATAAATCCAATAAAAATTGAATGGTTTTTTGTCGTTCTTTTTAGGTGACTTTGGCCCCGCTGAAGGGCGCTTTTTAGTACTTTTATCTGACATTTTTTTGTTTTGTCAATTTAATTTACAGACTTGACAGATGCGTCGGCCCATAGTTCTTCTAATTTGTAAAACTCTCTGGTTTCTTCTTGGAAAATATGTATCACCACATTTGCGTAGTCCATTAAAACCCAAGTTGAATTTTCTAAACCTTCAATGTGCCAGGGCTTTTCTCCCGTGTCATTTTGAACAGCTTCTTTTACGGAATTAGCCAGCGCATTTACTTGTCTGTCTGATCCTCCAGAGCATATTATAAAATAATCGCAAACTGCACTTTCAATTTCTTGTAAATCGAGCTCTACGATGTTGATTCCCTTTTTGTCAATAAGTCCAGCAAGGGCTGATTCTTTTATGATTTTCGAGTTACTGTCTTCCAATTCAGAATTACTTTAAAAAATAGTGTGCAAAAGTAACCATTTTAATAGGGTACTAAGTGCGCCATTCCAGCAGAAAAACAGCCAAATTTGCTTAACGCTTAACATATATTATAGAAGTGAAAAATAGATTGTACTGGTTAAATTCTGTTGACTCAACCAATGAGGAACTAAAAAGGCGCTTAAAGTCTGGATCTCAAGTTTACGATTTGGATGCGGTTTTTGCTAAATACCAAACGAATGGAAAGGGCCAACGAGGTAATAGTTGGGAGTCTGAACACGCATCCAACCTCACCTTTAGTATGTATTTGCAGCCAAACAATTTATCGACTTCAAAAGCTTTTAGTTTAAACAAGGTGGTGTCTGTATTAATCGTAGATTATCTAAAATCCTTAGGTTTAAAAAAGTTGAGTATAAAATGGCCGAATGATATTCTAGTCGGCGAAAAAAAAATCTGTGGTATTTTAATTGAGAATTCAATTGCACAGTCCTTTGTTTTGGAGAGTATTATTGGTATTGGCCTTAATGTAAATCAGCAGTTATTTGCAACTGCAGCGTATGCAACCAGCATATACAATGAGCTTAAGGAGGAAATGACGGTCGAATTAGTTGGAGAGGATCTTCTTGTTTTTTTAAATAGCATTCATCATTTTTTGTACCGCCCAGAATTACTAAATGAAAGATACCATGAGTTGCTTTTTGGCTTGCACCAAGAAAGGAGTTTTGTAAAAAACGGATGTATTGAAAAAGGAATCATTCAGCGTGTGAATCAAAACGGTGAATTAATGGTTGAATTTGATGGGGAATTACTGAGTTTTCAGCAAAAGGAACTCGGTTTTATGTTGGATTAGCCAAACTTTTTTTGAAGGTTTTGGGCCATAATGTTGAATAGGTTTGTTAATGGAGTTTTAGCCATCATTTCCACCATCATATTCATGTTGGCGTCAAATTCTATGTGTGATTCAGTCTTGTTTTCGTCCACTTTATTAAAGAGTACACTTAAAGTAAAATCAAAAGGATTTTTTCCATGAGAAACAAAGGTGATTTTTGAGTGCTCCTCTTTGCTTTTTCTTTTCATTCCTATGCCAGCTAGACCTTTTATCGTAAAGGAGCAAGATTCAGTTTCTCCTTTCCAGTTTTCAACTTTTTCCTCAGGCAATAAGGGTAATATGTTGTTCATGTCCAACAAATAATTGAATAAGTCAACTGAAGATCCGTTGATTTCTACTTTTTCACTTTCAATATGTGTCATTATTTCAGCCAGTTTTTAGGGTTCTTCTTCCAATCTCTAAGAGTTTTTACATCTTTATTGGAAATGTAATTGGTTTCAACCGCTTTGGTTATCATAGTGTCATAATGAGCCAATGTTACTAAAGGACACTTGGCGGCTTTAAAGTTTTCTTTCGATTCATTTAGACCGTATGAAAATATAGCGACCATTCCTTTAATACTACATCCATAGTCCCTTAATGCTTCAACCGCATTTAAGGAGCTCTTGCCCGTAGAAATCAAGTCTTCTATAACGATTACACTTTGATCTTTTTCTAAATAACCTTCAATTTGGTTAGATAGTCCGTGTTCCTTTTGTTTAGAGCGCACATATACAAACGGAAGGCCTAGTTCTTGTGCAACTAGGGCACCTATAGCGATACCACCAGTTGCGACACCAGCAATAACATCGGGCCGGCCAAAATTACTTTCCAACACTTTAACCATTTCCTGCCGAATAAAAGTCCGAATCTTTGGGTAAGATAAAATCTTACGGTTGTCACAATAGATGGGCGATTGAATTCCAGATGCCCAAGTGAACGGGTTGTTGGGTTGGAGTTTTATTGCCTTAATTTGCAGCAGAAATTCGCTAACATTTAGCGATACATCATTAGATATTACCATGGATAAGCGTATGGATTCGAACAGTCAAAAATATAAAGTTTTCTTCAATAACATTTTAGTTCTTTTTATTTCAACCTCTGACAGTCTAGTAAACAAGAAAGAATCTGATTATTTTCGATTTAGTGAACTGAATGATGAGCTTTTCATGGATTGGCTGAGTGATGAAAATGAGCAGGATATTTATGTAACGACCAATAATTTAAAGGAGGACTGGTTTGATTTCCTAGACCGATTTGAAATAATTTATGCAGCTGGAGGAGTTGTTGAGAAAAACGGTGAACTGTTATCAATTTATCGAAATAAAAAATGGGATTTACCCAAAGGTAAGTTAGAAGAAAACGAAGATATTCGAAGTTGTGCAATTCGAGAGGTGGAAGAGGAGACTGGCGTTGTTGTCAATTATTGTAGTTCTGAACCGTTTTTCGTTACTAAGCATTTGTATGTTTATAAAGGGAAGTTAGTTTTAAAGCCAACTTACTGGTATCATATGAAAACCGACAAGAAAAAGTCTAATCTCCAACCGCAAATAGAGGAAGGGATTGAATTGGTTTCTTATATTTATAAACCCAACATTTTATCTGTTTACGAAAAAAAAACGTACCGAAGTATCTATTTGTTGTTGGAAGAGTTTATTAACTCGGAACACGTTATTTAACAGTACTTTAATTGTCGTATTTACTTGATGTTTGTCGATTACCACAATCTTATTCTAATTAACACTCAATCGTCAATAATTTTTTACTTATTTCATAGGTTGATAGAAAGATGTGTTTAAAAAACCTAACTATCTGATATTGTGTATTTAACAAATTTTCACTCTGTTTGTTTATAGATGGAAAGTGTGCTGTCTACGCAGAATTTTGAAAAAAAACGGGATTTTAACAATAGGCTGTTTGTAAACAGTGTGGTATAAATGATTGTCAACTTTAATAAATTGAGCAAAAACTTTCCAAATAAATTTTTTGCATTGGTCATTGCATTTTTATCGCAATTCGCGATTAAAAATGTTTTGGCTGTAACACAAAGTGTTTCCTGTTCATCCGCTGCCTTAATCAGTGCAATTAATTCTGCAAACACAAACGCGAATCACGATACCATATACCTGTCCAATTGTACTTATGACTATTCATCGGTAGATAATTACGTATATGGTCCAAATGCATTTCCTGTAGTAACAACTTCAATTACTATAATTGGAAATGGAGCAACCATTAATAGAAACACTGCAACGAAATTTCGATTTTTCTTTGTCGATGGCAGTGGTTCTTTGACTATTGAAAACCTTACACTTAAAAATGGTTCTACAAATGGCGGAACTGGTGGCGCTGGTATTCAAACGAGTGCTGGAGGAGGAGGAGGAGCTGGAATTGGCGGCGCAATATTAAACAAAGGGACTTTCAATGCAACTTCAGTAACATTTGAATCCAATTCAGTAGTTGGTGGAAATGGCGGTGCTGGATCAGCTGGTTCATCATACTATACTGGCGGCGGCGGTGGTGGTGGAATTTACGGTACTGGTGGTGCCGGGGGTTGGACATCAAGTAATGCCGGCGGCGGTGGCGGCGGCGGCGGTTTTTCAGGTACTGGCGGAAAAGGCGGTGGCTGGGGGCAAAATGGAAATGTAGGTACGTCAATTGGCGGCGGCGGCGGCGGTTCAGGAACAACAACTTCAGGTACATGGACTGGAGGTTCTGGCGCAGATAATGGTGCCAATGGTGGAAATGGACAATGGTGTGGAACTGCAGCAGCTCAAGATGCTGCCGATGGCGGATACGGCGGCGGCGGTGGCGGTGGCGGCTCCGGTGGAGCTTGTGTCGGTGGAACTGGCGGTGACGGTGGTGAAGGCGGAGGCGGCGGAGGCGGCGGTTCAGGAAATACAGTTGGTTACGGTGGAAATGGTGGCTTTGCAGGCGGCGGCGGCGGCGGCTCAGGATCATACGTTTGTCAAACACGTACAGGTGGTGCTGGCGGATTCGGCGGCGGCGGCGGCGGTGGTGGTGCAGGTGCATGTTCAGCCGCAGGAGACGGTGCGGGAGCAGCAGGTTTTGGTGCTGGCGCTGGTGGTAAAGGACGAGCTTCTGGCCTTCGCGGCGGCGGTGGTGGAGGCGCAGCTGGATTAGGTGGCGCTTTTTTCAATTACGGTGGAACATCAACATTAACATCTTGCTCATTTACCTCTAATTCTGCCACGGGTGGAAATGGTGGGACAAATGCTACCTTCCCAGGAAATGGCGGTGCTGGGTTTGGTGGTGCAGTTTTCAATCATAGTGGAACGGTTAATATGTCTGGCAATACATTCACCGGTAACACTATTGCTTCTGGTACTAACGGAACACCAATTGCATCACAAGGAAGAGCAGTGGCAAGCTACTCAGGGGCAACTACAACAGATGGAGGAAGCACGTATTCAGCTAACACTGGCGGAACTGGCGATACTTACGGAACAATCACCCAGAATGGACTGTGTGGTACATATACTATTGGCGGAACCTCTCCTGATTACTCAACTATAGCTGCAGCAATTTCAGATTTGAACTTAGGTGCATGTGGAAATGTAATTTTTCACATTAGACAAGGTACTTATAATGAAAGAATAGAATTAGGTGCAGGAAATATTGCCAATTACAATTCCTCCAATTCAATTAGTTTTTTATCAGACCCTAGTAACACAGGAGACGTAACGATTTCGTACGCTTCAACGGGTGCAGCCAATCAAGGTACTGTTGTTCTTGATAGTATGAAAAATATTGTAATCCGTGGATTGAAAATCTCCAACACAGGTTCATCATTTAGTAATGTTATTGTAATCGAAGGAGCATCTCAATACATCGATATCATTGGAAATGAGATTTCAGCTTCGTCAACAAACATCAATTCTTTTGACAAAATAGGAATCGACTGTTCAAATGACTTTACAGAGAATATTGTAATTGATAGTAATACGTTCTTAAATAACAGTATTGGCGTTTATTTGAATAGTGGAAATTCCTCGCGTGAAAGCGGAAATAAAATCCGTCACAATTCATTCAAGGATTTCAGTTACATGGGAGTTTATGCAAGGTACCAGGATTCTTTGCATGTTTTGAATAACGTAATCGAAGACAATGGACTGTTGACCTTGGTTTATGGAATTCACACCCAAATATGTTATTACGGATTAAAGATTAGCAACAACAAAATCATTAACCATTCACCGCAAACAGCTTATGGTATAGTTGCTAATATCAGCTATAATTTTAGTGAACCAGCGGAGATTTATAATAATTCGATTTCAATTCTCTCAAGCAATGGAAGTACAGCTCGCGGAATTTCTGTAAATCAGTCTGCCAGAGTGAAAACTTATCATAATTCTGTCTATTTGAACACTGCATCAAGTTCTTCATTGGGTGTGGGTATTTATATTAGAGGGACCAGCAGTTATATAAACAACGAATTTGTAAACAATGTGGTTTACTGTCCAAATGGAGGTTATGCAATTCAAATGGATGCTGACGCAGTTACTCATTCTGTGGTCTCAGCCATGGATTACAATAATTTTCACACCAATGCTAGCACGTTTGGCTACTTTGGTAATACCGCAATCTCAGATTTTGCTACTTGGAAATCTACTTCCTCATTTGATGCTAATTCGGTTTCTGTAAACCCACACTTCTCTTCCGATACCAATCTAGCACCTCAGGCGCTTTTTATGAATGATATCGCAACCGATTTATCAATTGGAAATGATTTAAACAATGTTGTTCGCTCTGGAGGAATAGACGTTGGTGCTTACGAATACACACCGCCAATTCCGTCGCCAGATTATGGTGATTCGGTTTCAAGCGGTTATGCTTTAGATTTTGATGGTATGGATGACCATGTTCGAGTAAGCAATGTGGGAACTGTGCAGTCTCTCGGTCTTGGTTCATTTTCAGTAGAAGCTTGGTTTAAAGGCTCGGGTTCTATAGTTTCTAAAGGTCAGGGAGGTCAATCTGGAAATATAACCAATATTGGTTTCAAGGTATCCCATGAATATGTTGGCTTGGGTCAAAATGGCGCAGCTTCAGATTTCGATTATACTGTTTCTTCAATAGATACGAGTAGATGGAATCACATCGCACTAGTTAGAGATGCAACAAACAATAAGGTTATTCTATATATCAACGGTGTTGAAGCCACTAATCAGACCTATTCTGGAGTTCATGATTTGAGGTCTTCTCATGGAAACTCTTTTTTAACGATTGGTGCTGTTATTAAGCCGCAATCTAATTTCGGGATTTCGGATCATTTTAAAGGTCAAATTGATGAGGTTAGAGTTTGGAGTGAAGCTCTTACTGGCTCTCAAGTTCGAGATTGGATGTGTCAAAAGTTGAATGATACACATCCACAACGAAATAACCTTATAGTATATCACCGAATGGATCAGTCTTCTGGTAGTCAATTATTTGACTTAGCTGGAGGTCATCACGGTGCACTAACTAACATGAGTTCCACCGCAGACTGGGTAATTTCGGGAGCTGGACTTGGAGATGAAAGTACTTACTCCTATGGAACTTCAGCAAGCGCTGCCATAACAACAGGTGGTGGGAGTTCTTTTACCGCAGCGGCACAATCTGGCTTTTCGGCAACGGAAGGTCTTCAAGTGTATAAAGTAAATTCAGCACCTAATTATTTAACTAAACCAGCCGGAGTTGATTCTATTCTTTCCAACTTCGGGTATTTTGGAGTTCATAAAAAAGGCGATGCTGCCGATGAATACAGCGTTAAAATCGATTACAGTGGAATTTCTGGGCTGTCTGATGACCAAAAGGGCAGACTAATTATACTTAAAAGAGAAGATAACACCGATGCAACTTGGGAAGTTGCAAGCGGCAGAGTGCACAATAAAGTAGGAAAAACTGAAATTTCAATTTTTGGCCAGACTGGAACCCAATATGTATTAGGATTTTCTAATGTTTCTTATCCTGTGAGACCAGGAGCTGGTTATGCTTTGGATTTTGATGGAAGTGATGATTACGTAGAAATTGGTACTGCAGGGCAATTTCAAACCTTAACAGATTTTACTTTTGAATTCTGGTACAACCCTAACCTTACGAGCAACACATTTGTTTTTACTATTGGAAGTGCTGGCGAATCATTGGCAACCAACGTGCAGGCTTCTGTGCGCATAGGTGGAACAAACTTTCAATACCTTCATGAATATTCTTCTGGAACCAATCAATCGGTCAACTTTAATAGCTTAAATTTTACAGCTAATAAATGGTATCACATTGCATTGAGTAGAGACTATTCTACCAAATCAATAACCCTTTTTATTAATGGTATATCTCAAGGAAGTCAGACTTATAGTGTACATCCAAGCGGTGGAAGTTCGGCGCTTCTAACGTTAGGAGGAAGTTTAGCTGCTAATCCAGACTTTAATGGTCAATTAGACGAATTTAGATTTTGGAACTCTGTTATACCAGAAGCCCAGATTCGCCAATGGATGTGTCAAAAATTAAATGCTAATCATGATTCCATTTCAAGTTTGACATCTTATTACCGATTCGATGAAAACTCTGGAGATACACTTTATGACTTAGCCGGGGGTAATCATGGTATTCTTACTAATATGACTCCCGCTTCGGATTGGCAAGTTTCTGGTGCAGCAATTGGAGATACTTCTACTTATACAGCTTCACTTCCTGGTCTATTAGACTTATCCCACTCAGATGGAGATAGAATGCGCTTTACCACATCTGGAGCGCACGACATGGTACAACTGTACTTGGTTGAGCAGCCTCCGATTAACTACAATGTTGGTGATACTGCATTTGACGCGGATACCTCCAGATATTGGGGAATGTTCGTCTCGGGTTCTGATAGTTCCACAAATTCAATGAATTATTATTATGGGTCAAACTCCAACCTCAGTTCTTATGATGAAGCTAGGCTAACTTTATTGCAACGAGACAATGGTGCAGATACCAATTGGATAGACAACAACTTTACTA
This sequence comes from Salibacteraceae bacterium, assembly GCA_965660875.1. Taxonomy (GTDB): domain Bacteria; phylum Bacteroidota; class Bacteroidia; order Flavobacteriales_G; family Salibacteraceae; genus UBA6770. The sequence continues at coordinate 211,994 of CBFIBQ010000002.1, forward strand.
CAGCTGTAAATACATCTGCCAACATACTTTCTGTAGCTGATATCAATGGAAACTTTGAATTTATGGCTGCTCAAGGGCCAGAGTTTGTCTATGCCGGATTTGGGAATGCTTTGGAATTTGATAACGTCAACGATTATGTTGCTGTTCCACATGCTGCCGCTTTAAATAAGACAAAATTCACTGTTGAAGCATGGGTATATTGGGAAGGAGCTGCTGATTCAATAGATTTTATTTGTGGCAAAGGTTTGCCAGGAGTTGAATTACACACTGGTGGAGGCGCTGGAAATAATAGTATCCGCTTTATTCCGACTACTGACGTTTTTCTAGATGCTCCTGTAAATAGTTTTTTACCCAATCAATGGAATCATGTTGCTGGAGTATATGACCCTACAATATCTTTTGGAAAAATATACATCAACGGAGAGGGGGTTACAACAATAAATAATGGCGGAAATCCTTTGAACACAGCAGCACTTAACACTGCAGATAGTTTTAAAATAGGTCAAAGACAAGATGGGTCTTATACGTTCAATGGGAAAATTGATGAAGTCAGGTACTGGACTATAGTAAGAACACCTGAGGAAATAAAAAACAACTTTAACAAGAGGGTTGATACATCCAATGCCTCAGGGTTGGCACTATATTTCAATTTCGATCATAGTATTGGGTCATCCAACTTGTCTGATATATCAGGAAACGGGCTAGATGGTGTTTTAACAAACATGACTGGAAACGAATGGACAGATGGACCAGATTCTGTTCTAGTTTCAATTTCTGAAGTTGCGTCAACAGGTGATACGGTTGGATTTGCTATTGGTTGGATTGAATCAGGCAGTGGATTGACGTATACAAAAATTGGTGGAGCCACAACCGATTTTGATATAAATGCTACTTCTGGAGTCGTTACAGTTGCCAGTGGAGCCAACCTAGATTATGAATCTGACTCTATTAACTACTTACAATATGAAGTAAGCAGTGGAACAGAAAAAGATACAGCTTGGTTGCAAATTAACATTGCGAATGCCAATGAAGCACCTTATGCCATGTTTAATAATTCTGTGTTCCTGGATGGTAACAACGATTGGATAGAACCAAATGCAACTGTAACCAACTTAATGAACAACAATAAGAAAACCTACATGGCTTGGATTCGTCCTACTGCTCATGGTAACAGTTCAGGGATAGCATACTACGGGGATTGCATAATTTGTGACGACGGAGCCTACACGGGTCTTTACCTTACTAAGTTTAATAGCACTAACAGTGTGGTAGCTTTTAACTGGGATGGAAACCGGGACAATGCTTTTTCTTCGGATTATAAATTGAACGAATGGGTGCATGTTGCTCTTACACATGGGAGTGGAAAGCTTAGACTTTACATCAATGGAAAATTAGCCCATGAAGTAAACTCAGGAAATACAACTAACATTAGTAACAATATAAGAATCGGTGAAAACAAATACACAACTGGTGGAACCAACTTTAAAGGTGACATTAATGAGGTTAAAGTATTCAGAAGAATTCTTACTGCCAGTGAAATTTATGAAGCTGCTCATACTTGGGGAACAGGAAATGAAGCAAACCTCACACTATATTATCCAACTGAAGAAGGTACAGGAACTACAACTGCCGACCTGAGTCCAAGCGGAAAGGATGGAACGCTGACCAACGGGGCTACATGGAGCACGCACGAAACTCTTTATGCTTCTATTGAAGAAAATGCAGGTAATGGAGATACGCTTACAAAGGCTATTGGCTATGACCCTGATGGAGATTCTGTTTTATTTTATATAAGCGCTGGAAATGGTGCGGGCATTTTTAAAATGGATTCCGCTACTGGCTACTTAACGGTAGTTAATGGATCCTTAATTGATTTTGAAACACAGAGCTCCTATACCCTTACATATACGGTTGAAGACACCTTGGGGCTTACAGATACAGCTAATATTGAAATCACCATAATTGATGTAAACGAGCCAGTTTATGCAGGATTAGGTAATGCATTGGAGTTTAACGGAAATGATGAAAGGGTTACCGTACCTGAAAATTCTATTGGACATGGAACCACAGCATTTACTCAAGAATTTTGGATAAGACCAGACTCACTAACAGGGTTCGCTTGGCCAGTTACAATTTGGGGAAAAACTTGGGCTCATATTGAAACAGGAGGAACTATGCGTGTTAGATTTACAACCTCTAATGGTCAGTTTAATTCTAGCTCTGCTCAACCGTTTGGTTTTGTTAAGCACGAATGGGTGCACGTGGCCACTACGTACGATGGAAGCAATGTGAAAATATATAAGAATGGTGAATTTGTGTGGCAGTATACTGTAACCGGGGCATTATCATTCTCTGCAACAGATTCTTTAACATTGGGTACATATGGAACGCCAAATCAATACCCATTTTATGGGGCAGTAGATGAAGTCCGATTGTGGAATTTTACGAGAACTGAACAAGAAATAAAAGATAATTATAGAAGAAGACTTTCAGGCAGCGAAACTGGACTCATGGCATACTTTAACTTCGATAATGCAGACAATGTGTTATATGATGTAGTTGATGAAGAAAATGTTGGGACATTCAAAAATGGTATTTCTGCTGTGGATTTTGGCAACTCAAAAGATTCACTTTTATTCCAGTTTTCAAGGGCAGCTCAAGTCGGAGATACTGTAGCTTACGCCACTGCTTGGGATACTGATGGTAATTCCATTTCTTACCAATGGTTAAACGGAGACACGTCAAACTTTGAATTCCTAAATTCTGGAATAGTACGAATTAAAGCTGGAGCCAGTTTAACGGATACCACTTATTATTCAAAGTACAGAGTAACCGAATCGGGTTCGAATAAAACGCATGATGCTACTTTGGCGATGAATGTACTAGAACCAGGCGATGCCATTGCTTTTGATGGAAATTCAGATCAAATTACGGTTCCAAATGACGCTGATTTTGAGTTCGAAAATGGAACAATAGAAATGTGGTTAAAACCAACTGCTAGTTCTGATAATGAGTCGTTTTATGGTATGCGTTCGGCAGTTGGTAGTTCAAGATATAGCTTTCATATAAACCCTAACGGAAATACGCTTGGCTTGTTTACAACAGCTGGTGGATTCAATACATTAAGCACCACAGTTACCCCTGGCCAATGGATGCATGTTGCCTACGTTATTAACACATTTACAACTACTATATACAAGAATGGCGTTTTAGTTGGAACCATTAATGTGGGAATGGATAATTCTAAAACTGGAACTGGAGTAACCATAGGTTCTCCAGAACCTGCCGGCTATGCATCAGAATACTTTCCTGGAGTTTTGGATGAACTTCGAGTTTGGAACAGAGAATTGTGTCAATCTGAAATCCAAAGTAGACTGAATTGTGAATTGGATACCACTGGTGTTAGTGGTCTTGTAGCTTATTACGATTTTGAAGGCGGAATAGCAGGTGAGACAAATACTGGAATTACAACTTTAGTCGATAAATCTGGAAATGGACACAACGGAACATTAACCAGTTTAGCCTTAACTGGAACAACTTCTAATTGGGTTGCTCAATCGGATAGTGTCAGTTCAACTTCTTGTCCGACTTTTACAAATACTAATAAACCGGTAATTGTCGCCGATAAAAATCCAACCTTTTATCTAGATGCTTCTGGAAATGCAACCATACCGACAGACAGTATTTATTCAAGTGCTAGTTTGGAGTGCGGAACTATCACTTCTGTTTTAGCATCAGATACTTCATTTAACTGTTCTACTATTCAAGATACCGTTCAAATTTCTAGTGGAGGATTGGATTTCGATGGAACCAACGATTACGTGAATGTACCTCATCATGTCAGCCTAAATGCCACCTCTGAAATGACTGTTGAGTTTTGGGTAAAGGTGAGAGACTTCAGTAACGGCCCTAAAATAGTCGGGAAAACAAGTACGTCAAACGCAAATGGTTGGTTAATTGGTGTTGGTAGTACCGGAAAAATTATCGCTAACTGGAGAGTTACTGGTGGCAATAATACTATTCAAACTGCAGCCAACACTGTTTCAACCAATACCTGGATGCATATTGCCATGTCGCGCAAAACAAGTGGGATGTGTAGAATATTTGTTAATGGTGTATTGACGGATTCTATTGCGGCTAGTTCACTTGATATGGGAACCAATACCAATGATATGCATATTGGAATCGCTCCTTATAATACCACTCAATATCACTTGGATGGAGAAATTAGTGATTGTAGGTTTTGGACCGTAGAAAGAACTCCCCAACAAATCGTTGAAGGAATGACTAACACATTAAGTGGCACTGAAACTGGTTTGGCAGCCTACTTTAAGTTCAATGATGGGTCTGGAACGATTCTGACCGATTACAGTTCTAACGGGAACGACGGAGACTTAACTCTTATGGATGCTTCAACCGATTGGGTGGATGGACATTCTGTTGAAGTTGTAGGTGTACCCGTAACTTTAACTGCAACCGGTAATCCTGGAAATGTGACTGTGGATACAGTTTATGTAAATATTATTGATACGCTCACACCTAGTTTAACGGTAAAAAATACCACCGTATACTTAGATGCTACTGGAAGTGCAATTATTCCTGAAGATAGTGTTTATTCTAATGTACTGGACAATTGTGGAACACCATCGATTTCTATATCCGATACACTTGTTGATTGTGATGATGTTGGCTCCTTTGGTTACTTTACAAGCACAATTTATTATGCTTCGTCAAGTAGGTATATTTCAAAATCGGATATAAATACGCCGTTAAATGTTCAGCTTTTTGATGCTGGAAATACAGTTCGAAATGTAGCTTACGATGATGAATTAAATAAATTATTTTACGTAATCTCCGGTAATTTAATCCAATCTAATGAAAATGGAACAGGGCAAACAACAATTTTAAGTGGTTTTGGAGGAACCATTCACGACTTGGCAATCGATCCGGTGAATCAACGAATTTGGGTTGCGGATTATAATAACAACAGAGTAACAAGAGTAAACTACGATGGAACTGGGGTAAGTCAATTTACAGGATATTCTGGACCTTTAGCTATAACCTATGACGCTAGTTCGGATATTTTGTTTGTAGCAAATTTCTCTGGTAATAAGATTACAAAATGTAATACAGATGGAACTGGAAAAGTAGATTTCGTAACAGGAATTAATGACCTTAGAGGTATGACAAGAGACCCTTTAAATGACATATTGTATTTTACGAGTGGCTCTGGAGGTACTATTTATAAAAAGGTAGGTTCTGCTGCTCATACAACCCTTGCTTCGGGTCTGTCTTACCCAATGAAAATTTCCTACCGTCAACAGGATGATTTGCTGTATTTCGCAGAGTACAATAGTTCTTCAATTAAAATGATAAATCCAGATGGTACAGGGATAACAACGTTGTTAAGTGGCATTACCAGTCCATATGGAATTTCATTTGGAACTACATCGGGAACGGCAAGTACCAAAATTATAGTCACCGCTACAGATGAAAGCGGAAATTCATACTCAGATACGGCCTACATTAATGTTCTTGATACGATTTCACCTACTCTTTCTGTGCATGATACAACTTTGTATATCAATGTAAGTGGAACTACAGACACACTTTCAGCATTGGATTTAGTTGTAAGTGCCAATGATAACTGCACTATTGCAGATACCACACTTGATAGCTTGGGGTATTTTAACTGTACTGAACTGGATACAAATTTGGTTTCGATAAGTGTTACTGATTCAAGCGGAAACACAACAACTGCATTTGCAACTGTAACGGTGTTAGACACCATTAAACCTTCAATAGCTCACATTGGCGATACAACCATTTATTTGGATGCTTCGGGTAATGCAAGCTTGACAACGGCTTCACTATATTCTTCAGCAACTGATAATTGCTCTTCGAGTATTACAGTTTCCGCAAGTGACACCGCGTTTGATTGTACAACAACTCGTGATACCGTGACCAAGGTAACCCGTGCGATTACATTTAATGGCTCTACTAGCTATATTACAGTTCCCCACGATAATACATTGAATCCTACATCAGAAATCACTGTTGAGGCTTGGATAAATACCAACGTATCGGCTCAAAATCAGAAAATTGTTGGTAAATGTTTAAATGGAAGTGCTCAAAAAGGATGGGGGTTAGGTATTACATCGATTGGAAGATTGGGTGCAGAATTCTACACTAATTCTGGTAACCAAATTGCTCAAAGTACGGCTACTATTCCAGTAAACACATGGACCCATGTTGCGATGACCAGAAAAACGAATGGTCAAAATCGAGTATATATCAACGGTGTTTTAGCTGGTAGTTCAACGGCGTCTGCAAATGATTTAGGGCAAGAGACCAACAGTATGCACATTGGTATTGCGCCATATAACTTAACACAGTATTGGTTTAACGGTGAGCTCGATGAAATAAGAGTCTGGAATGTAGAGCGAAGTGCCGCAGAGATATTGGCAAATAAAGACAGGCATTTAACTGGTTCTGAAACTGGTTTGGTAGCTTATTACCAATTTGAGGATGGTTCAGGAACCACGCTTTCGGATAAAACTAGTAATGGTAATGATGGTACGTTGTTCAATATTAACGCAACTTCTGGTTGGGTAAATGGTCAATCTGTTGAATTAGTTGGCGCACCAGTTGCTTTAACAGCCGAAGACGAATCTGGAAACCAGACGGTTGATACAGTTTATGTAAATGTTCTTGACACCATTGCACCAAGCATTACGGTGCAAAACGATACCGTTTATTTGGATGCTTCAGGTAGTGGGTCAGTTTCCTCTTCTAACTTATATTCAGGAGTTGCAGATAATTGTGGTACGCCAACGATTTCTTTAATTGGAGATACCACTTTTGATTGTACAGATGTAGATCTGGGTGGCCTAACTGGACTTGGACCAGATAGTTTATTCTACCATACTGGAAACGTCGTTTCAACAGTAGCATTGACTGGAGGTTCTGCAACAACTATGTTTACAAATACAGCTACCATAAGCAGGGGAGTAGCATATGATAGAAGCATTGGAAAAGTATTTTATATAGATGGAACATCAGGTGCAATTAAAAGTGCTTCAAAGACTGGTAGCAATGTCACTACCATTACAACTACAACTCCTGCCGGAGGTGCACGGGATATAGCCATTGATCCAGACAACCAAGTAATTTATTGGTCTAACTACAATGCACAGAATATCAGTAAAATAAATTATGACGGTACTGGTCTTACTACTTTAAAAACAGGAGTTCAACCATTGGGTTTATTTTTAGACAGGGTAAACGATGTGATCTATTGGGCTGATCTTAACTCAGGGGCAATTCGAAAAATAAATGTTGATGGTACGGGTTATGATGCTTCGGTGGTAACTGGTCAAGGAGATATAAGAGATGTAACTTATGATGCTGCTAATAATACACTCTACTGGTCGCGAGGAAATCAAAGTACAATTTATAAGAAAATAGGTTCTGGTTCAGTGACTGCACTTAAGACTGGAATTACCCAAATCTACAGTGTATTCTATAGTGAGGATAAAATATATTGGGCGACCATTTCACCTTCTAACGTAGGCGTAATTAATGCCGATGGTACTGGTTATACTACACTAGTGTCGGGGTTATCAAATGTTAGAATGGTATCGGTAGGTCAGGCAGCTAATAGTGGAGGTTCCAAGAATTATGTATCCATTCAAGCTACAGACGCTGCTGGAAATTCAACCATAGACTCAGCCCAAATCACCGTTCTTGATACCATATCGCCTGCACTTACATTGAAAAGTGCAGATACGCTCTATGTTGATGCAAACGGAAATACGGATACTTTAAATGTTCTTGACCTCATAGTTTCTGCCTCTGATAACTGTGCCATAGCAGATTCTACTATTGATAGCCTTGCGTACTTTGATTGTTCTGCAATTGTTTCTTGCGAAGCGGGCTCTGCAATTGAAATGGACGGCTCAGGTGACCAACTTCGTATAAATCACAACAATTCATTAAACCTTTCAGGCGGAGGGGAGTTAACCATTGAAGGTTGGGTTTATTTGAATAACTATTCAAGTGACTCAAGAACTATTTTAATGAAAGGTAGCTACGGGTATGGATTGGCTGTTGAAGCTGGCGGTAACAATGGAAAATTAGGTTTTTGGGATCAAGGTAGCTGGGGTACGGCAACCAGATCAACAGGTGTTGTACCTTTAAATACTTGGACACATGTCGCAGTTACTGTAAAAGACAATGGCTCTAACTTAACGGTGAGCTACTACATCAATGGGGCTTCTGCAGGAACAGCTACTTCAAGTCAAACTTCCATAAAGGACAATACGGGTCAGCTTTTTATTGGAACACAAGGAAGTTGTCAGTGTAACAATTGGGCGGGTAGATTAGACGAAATTAGACTTTGGGGTAGAGTTAAAACCCAAGCTGAAATTCTAGCGGATATGAACCGCTGTGTTTCAAGTTCAGCCTCAGGGCTAGTAGCCTATTACCAAATGAATGATGGAACGGGAAGTTCTACAATTTCAGATTCAGGTCCTAATGGATTAACCGGTGCATTAACGAACATGTCGGCAACTTCGGATTGGGTAGCTTCTGGAGTTCCTCTAGCAGGAAATGAAGTAAGTGTATCCGTAAGTGATAGTAGTGGAAATACAACGACTAAAACAGTTGAAATTACTGTATTAGATACCATTAAACCAAGCATTACACATATAACCGATACAACGCTTTACCTTGATAACGCAGGAAATGCAAGTTTGGCCGAAAATTCATTATTTTATTCTGCATCGGATAACTGCTCCTCACAGAATACAGTTACCGCTAGCGATACTGGTTTCAATTGTACTTCTTCTATCGATACCTTATATAACATAACTGGAGTTTTAACCTTTGATGGAATTAACGATTATGTTCAGCTTGGGACTAATGCTAATATTAAACCTACTTCAGAAGTCACCGTTGAATCGTGGGTTTATATGAATAATTGGACTGGAGACCCAACATTTATTGGTAACACCCAAGCTTCTGGATATGCTTTGTATTTGTCTACTAATAAGGTAACGGCTCTTGTTCGACGAAATGGGGCATATTCATATGTACAATATCCAACAACAGTTTCCAGTGGTTGGCATCATATAGCTACTACCTACGACGGTAGAAATACGATACTTTATCTTGATGGGAATCAAGTTGGCTCGGATGATGCAGGTGCAACCTACCCAATTCAATACATTGGTAACTCTACACTTATTGGTGCCGAATCCGGATTTGGAACGGCACCTACTGGTGGCTATTTTGATGGAAAAATAGATGAACTCCGTATTTGGGATGTTGCTCGTACAGCGGCTGAAATAAAGTCAAACTACAAAAGTACGCTTAGAGGTTCAGAGACTGGATTAATTGCATATTACAATTTTGAAGCTACTTCTGGGTCAACGCTAATAGATAATAGCTTAAATAGCAACAGCGGTACATTAACCAGCATGAATACAACCACCTCATGGGGGAGTGACACTACCTTTACCTTGACTGGAGTTCCAGTTGAATTAACCGTAGAAGATGAATCGGGCAACCAAACCCTAGATACGGTTTATGTAAATGTTGTTGATACCATAGCACCTTCCTTAATTGTTAAAAACGATACGGTTTATTTGGATGCCTCAGGTAATGGCTCAGTTACACCAAGTAACTTATATTCTGGAGTTGCGGATAATTGTGGAACGCCAACTGTATCTGTGAATGGAAGTACATCATTCCTTTGTAAAGATGTAGGTAAGCCTATTAGAAGTTCAGGTCCTGACAGTATTTATACTGTTTCTGGTACAAGTGTAGTCGCAATTAGTCTTGATAACCCTGGAATACATTCACTCTTTACCATTGGGGCTAATACCTATTCAGCTGTCTTTGATGGTTCTGCTGGCAAGGTATTCTATGTTGAAGGTGGAGGAACGTTGTATAGTGCCAACCGAAACGGAACGAATAAAGTTGCGCTTAAATCGGGCATTGGCTCTTCATATGATTTAGAAATCGACGCTACACAACAGTACGTTTATGTATTCGATTATAATACCAATAAAATAAATCGTGTAAATTATGATGGAACTGGTGACGTTACTATATATGATGATGCCAATAGCAGTATGTATGGTGTTCACTTAAATACGGTTTCTCAAACTATATATTGGGCAGAATTAACGACTGGTAATATTAAGAGTGTAAATACCGATGGTACTAATCCACAAACGTTGGTCTCTGGACAATCAAGTGCAAGAGGGGTCTTTTTTGATGAAATAAACAATACCTTATATTGGGGAATAGGCGGCAGTACTATCCGAAGAAAAGTTGGCGCTGGGAGTGTCCAAAATGTTCTTACCGGATTAAGCAATGCCAATGGAATATCAATGAATGCTGATCGCACTAAGTTGTACGTTTTTGACCGTGGCAGTAGTAAAATAATAGTTTCCGACCCTGATGGTTCGAACCAGTCAGATTTTGTTACAAGCGCTGCTAACATGCAGTTTGCTCATTTGACGCGATTTAGCACAGCGGCCTCTAATGGTGGTAAAGTTGAAGTTGTAGCTACTGATGCCAATGGTAACACTTCTGCTGATACTGCATACATAACGGTACTCGACACCATTTCACCAACGCTAACCGCCCAAAACGATACCGTATTCTTAAACGCTGATGGTCTTGTAATTTTAGATTCTACCAATGTGGTTCCAGGTGGATTAACTGGGGCTAACGTTAATGATAACTGTGCGGTTGCAAGTTTAACCTACTCCGTTGATACGCTCGACGCGACTAACTTAGGACCAAATACCGTAGGGGTTACCGTTACCGATTCGTCAGGTAATTCATTTACTGATTCTGTTATAGTAGTTGTTCAAGACGCTGGAGCGCCATTTGCCGGGTTAGGAAATAAATTGTATTTTGATGGAACAAATCGAGTTGATATTACCCACGATGCAAGTTTGAATTTAAATTCATTTACAGTTGAAGCTTGGATTAAAACAAGCCAAGCACCTGGTGCTTACAAAAGAATACTGATTAAAAGAATTTCAACTGGTGGTCAGAACTACAGTTTAGCAGTGCATAACGGGAAACCACATGTTAGAATGGATGCCAGTGGTGGTAGACAAGCTGAGGGAACTGTAAATATCAACGATGGTATGTGGCACCATATGGCTGGTGTCCACAATTCCTCGGCCGATGAGCTCATTCTGTATGTTGACGGTGAAGAAGTTGCCAAAACTACTGGAGTTCCAAATCCTTCAACGGGTGCTTTTCCATTTTCAATAGGTGGAGCTTCTGGGATTTCTCAAAGTTATGAAGGTGACATAGATGAAATTAGAGTTTGGAATGTAGCAAGAACCGAACAGGAGATTGTTGAATCTTATCGTGTTGCCTTATCAGGTAACGAAAGTGGTCTTCTTGCATATTATCCATTTAACGATACTTCTGGTACACTTTTATCTGACTACGCAACTAATCTCGACGGAACTCTCGTTGGATTTACAAATAATGATTGGGGTGATGCTCAAGACACACTAATCTGGAAAGTTGAAGAAAACAATGCTATTGGTGATACAGTTGCCTATGCTATGGGCTGGGATAAATTGTTGCCTGAAGATTCAATTGCGTTCAGTACCCTAAGCGGTTTTGGTTCTGATTATAACTTGGATGCAACTACGGGTCAAATCACCATTAATAAAATCCATGATTTTGAG
>CBFIBQ010000003.1:0-194510 GCA_965660875.1 Salibacteraceae bacterium
AACGTTTCTTCCAAGACTTCTTTTAATTCGATGCGCATCCATTGCCTTACCGGAATAGCAAATCCCATTTTTGGACGCTCCATAATTTCCTTAGGAAGGTATTTGTGTACAATGTTTTTCAATAAATATTTTTGAATGTTGCTTTTGGTTTTTATTGCATACGGCACACTGGCCAGATACTCCGCTAATTGGTGATCTAACATAGGCTCTCTGCCCTCCAAACCAACACTCATGGTTGCACGATCTACCTTGGTTAGAATATCATCCACCAAATAAGTTTTAATATCTGTAATGAGCATGGCGTTTAATGCATCGCCATTTTTAAAATCTTGAATACAATCATCAAAATTGGTTTGTTGAGTATCAAACGGGGAAACAAACAAATGCTTTAGCTCTAATTCAGTAAGGTTTTGACTTCCAATTTTCATAGCATTTACGGGTGACACTCCCGTTTTAATCAGTTGCTTAACTCGTTGCAGTCGTCTATCAAAATTATAACCCATTTTTTTGGTAGGTAACAAGGGAGATATGGTTCCAATTGCTTTTGACGTAATTCCAGAACGGGAAAATGGCCCGAGCTGCTTAGCATACTTTTCAAATGTTTTATACTTTCCGTAACCCGAAAACAGCTCATCACCACCATCGGCACTCAAAGCAACTTTTACACTTTTCACTGCCATTTTACTTACTAAAAGTGTGGGTATCGCGGAGCTATCCGCAAATGGTTCGTCATAAGTTTTTGAAAGTTCTGGGATCAGAGATCTAGCGTCCTCAAAAGTGCAATAGTGTTCGTTATGATTCGTTCCTAAATACTCCGCCACTTTTTTAGCGTAAGGCGCTTCGTTGTACTTTTCTTCTTCAAACCCTATGGAAAATGTATTGAGCTGTTGATTGCTCTCTTTTTGCAATAATGCCGTTACAGCAGTGCTATCGTAACCACCACTCAAAAAAACGCCAACCGGCACATCAGCAACCATTCTGTGTTTAAAGGATTGAGTTAAAAGTTGCTCCACTTCTTCTAAAACTTCTTCTTCAGGTTTGTTTTTATTCTGGTCTGAAAAAAAATGTGGTGTTAGACTCCAATATGCTGCTTTAGTTACTTCCTGTGTCTTTATATCCAACGTCATTGTATGACCAGCTTTCAATTTAATACAATTTTCAAAAACCGTATAAGGTTCGGGATAATACCCATACTGCATATACAAAGCCGTTGCTGAAATATTAATTTTTTTCTCAAATTTTGGATGTTGCATCAGGGCTTTTAACTCTGATCCAAAAAGGAGCAAACCTGCTTTTTGATAAATGTATAAAGGCTTTACCCCGACTCTGTCTCGAACGAGAAAAACTTTACTTTCTTTTCTATCATAAACCGCAAAAGCAAACATTCCTTTAAAACGACTTACGCAAGCTGCCCCCCATTGTTTCCATGCATACAATACAACCTCGGTATCCGAACTTGAATTAAAACCATATCCTAGTTTTTCGAGCGTAATTTTTACCTCTTTGTAATTGTAAATCTCTCCGTTAAAGACTATAGCTAGCGACTCATCATTCAATTTCATTGGCTGATGACCGGCAGAAGATGTATCGATTATGGACAGTCGTTGATGCGCAAAACCTATTTGTGCCAATTCATTTTCTTCATAGAATTGCCCTTCATCGTCTGGTCCTCTGTGCACCAGAGCATTTCCCATTTTTCGGCACAAGTCTAGCGTGCCTTTTTTTGTAAAATCAACATATCCTGCAATACCGCACATTACAATTGCTCTATTAAGTTCAACCACTTTTGACCAATCTTTTCAATAGAATATTCCAAAGATTTCCTTCTGGCTTTTTCACCGTGCTCCGTTCTGACCGAGTCCGACATAATGAGCTCATTAATCCTTTTGGACATTAGATGCTCATTTCCTGGTGCTACCAAAAAACCATTTTCGCCGTCTTCTATAAGTTCAGCTGGTCCGTAATTACAATCGAATGCAACGGGCGCACATCCAAAATGCATGGCCTCTAATAAACTATTCGGAAACCCTTCTCGTCTACTTGGCAAAATGAATATTGCTGCTTTTTGGTATATCGACTCTACATCTTTCACTTGTCCCAAAAATTGAATTTGAAATGGTAAATTTAGTTCAGCCACCTCACTTTCTATCTCAGTTCTTAAACTACCCGATCCAGCAATTAAAACTTTCCAATTTGGCGCTTCCAAATTTTCTAAAACCTGTGGAAGGTAGTCTACTCCTTTTGCTTTGTGAAAACGACCGGCAAATAGAATAATTGGCTCTTTCTTGAGCTCACATGATTTAAACTCAATTGGATTAGGAATTACTTCGGATCTATCTATTCCATAATCAATTGCCTCCATTACTCTTTTGGTCTGACAAACGATAGCATTTGCTTTTGAATAGGTCATTGACCGCAACAACCCCCACACCCTATTTAAATCCTTTCTATTAGGATCGCTTCTTTCCGAAATAATCAACTTTATGTTTAAGCCCTTATTTGCCAACAAGCACAATACATTGGTTTCGGTGATAAATGAAATTACTACATCCGGCTTTAAACTCTTGAACTGTTCTCTTAACGCAAAAACACGTTTTCTGTTTCTAATGGCAGCATGGCCAATACCTTTTTTGTGATCGATTAAATCTAACGGGATAATTTCAACATGTTCACCGAGCGGATAAAAACTTGGATTTTTATCCAAGGTTATTATGTTAACCTGATGTTTATCAGAGAACCAACTCGCTAATATTGAGACTACTCGTGCTGCGCCGCCTCCTGAAAGAGAAGAAATTACAAAACACAACTTCATGTACCCGAAGCTTCAAAATACAAGTTTCTGCCACTACCCGAAAGCCCTAACCTCTTAGCAAAAATGTGAGTACTCATAATAACTTTTCCCTTCCAGTTTAATGTCTTCCAATTGATGAATTTCTTTTCGGACACTAGAACTGTCGAAAATTGGTCAGAAAGCAAGTTTTTAAGTCGTCTGCCAGAAAAGCTTTGTAAATGTCCCCACCTGTGAAAAACATGACCATCTGATGGGCTAACCACCCTATTATTTTCAAGGGTTTCATTACTTGGAACCGTACCTATAAATTTTCCATTTGGCTTTAACACACGTTTAACCTCCTGGAGTGTAAGCTCAAGCACCTCATCACTTAAATGTTCCAATACCTCCGACATAACAACATAATCAAAAGTGGCTGCATCAAATGGTATATCTTGAGAGTAACCCACTTTAGCATCTGCCCCCATGTGCTTTTTTAATTTGTCGATAGAACTTTCTGAAGGGTCAAGACTATTAATGAGAATTCCCTTTTTTAATGCTAGCTGTTCAAAGTTTCCAACTCCAACTCCAATATTTAAACAAACGGACCTTTTCGGTATTTTTTTGATCAGATAGTTAATTCGCGCAAAGCTTCCTTCGAAGGATGCAGGATTTTCATTTTGGTAATATTCCCATATTCTATCTTGATTATTACTCATACCGCTTCTGCACTCTTAATAATGATTTTACGCTTCTCCAAAGCAAAACAAAGGAAATGAAATAGACGATTGAAGTGGACAAAGCAATTCCTTTTAAACCCAAGTAATTCATTAAAACAATGTTCAGTACAACATTTGAACACAGATTTACCGCCGAAATAACAAGAATGCTTTTGTTCTTTTGCAAAACCGATATTAATCGAACCATTACAACTCCACCCACATAAAAAGGCAATTGAAACATATAAAAAACAAAAACCTCAGAAACTGCTTCAGTACTGCTGGTAGTAAATTTTCCACGCTCGAATAATAAGGCTACCAAGTCACTGGCATAAAACCATGACAAAACCGTCAACAAAAAGCCTCCCACGAATACGACCAACAAGATTCTATTTAATAAAACCTCAATTTGAGCAATTTTATGTTCTACATACAATTCAGAAAAAAACGGCAATGAAACCGCCCCAAGGGCCAATGTCGCTGTGCCTGTAAATAAACTCACCACTCTAAAGCCGTAATTTAACGCCGAAACAGATGTTTCGCCCAAGGAAGCTGCCATAGTTTGATCCACCAAGAAGGTAGCTCCCATCATAAAGCTTCCCAAAAATAGTAAGCCGTATTCTTTTAAAAAAGTACTATCCATCCTTGAAAAAGGGAGCTCAAAAGACAGTTTCAAATCTTGCTTTTTTCGAAGTTCCAACAATTGAAACAAAAGGAACAAAATAGTACCGGACAATAATCCTTGAGCGAGACTTAATACGCTAGAATAAACCGTTACAAAAACAATAATTGAAATAGAAGATAATAAAGCGCCAAAGGAGGTAAACCAAAATAACCGGAGGTTTTCTAAAACTGAAAGTAAATAATTACTTAGCCCTTGAAAAACCACATACAACGAGAATACGAAGGACAATAAGCCCAAGTCCACTTCAGTGGCCACTTCCAACCCAACACCGTCGAAAATAAAACCGTGGAGTAGAAAAAACAATGCAGCAACTAGAACTAACGTTGCCAATAATGAACTGAAAACCTTCCTGAAAAAAAAAGCTGCCTCGTTCCTATTTTGAGCCCTAAGCTGATTGTACCTAGGAATGAATGAAGAGGATAAGGGATTGGTTATGCTTGTAATTAAAAAAGCAGGCAGCATTAATCCAATGTAGAAGGTATCTAACACTACCGATAGCCCGAAAGTATCCGCGAGAACTACCTCTTTAAGCAACCCGAAAATTCGAGCAAAAACGCTAATACCAACTATGAGTATGGATGCAGAAAAAAACTTTCTAACCAAATTATCTTTCATTGAATCGTAATGTTTTTCAAAGTAAAGTTATTGTACGTCAATCCTAGCGGAATCATTCAGCTAATTTAAATCCGCTGCGGAATAAAATAAATGAATACTATAAAACAGAAACGTCTTTGGATATTAAAAAAAGTCGAATTTCGGAAACTTCAGTTCGTTTAAAAAAGTATGAGATTTATGCTATAAGAATTAGAAAAAACCAAACTAAAGTTATTACTTCGTATCTATTACCACATATCGGTAATATCAAAGAATACACTATGAAAGACAACTACATTTTCTCCCTTCTCAAAGAAGAAAAAAAACGCCAAAAAAGTGGTATTGAATTGATAGCTTCTGAGAATTTCACTTCGAAGCAAGTGATGAAAGCTACTGGTTCTGTGGCCACAAATAAATATGCCGAGGGACTACCCGGTAAGAGGTACTATGGAGGATGTGAAGTTGTTGATCAAATTGAAAATGAAGCTAGAGATCGGCTAAAAACATTATTCAATGCTGAATGGTGCAATGTGCAGCCACATTCTGGTTCGCAGGCAAATGCCTCCGTTATGTTGGCGTGTTTAAAACCGGGCGATGCTATTCTGGGATTTGATCTTTCACACGGTGGGCATCTCACTCATGGCTCTTCAGTAAATTTTTCTGGTAAATTGTACACGCCTCATTTTTATGGGGTAGAAAAAGATACAGGCATTGTAAACATGGATCATGTTGAAGCCAAAGCACACGAGGTTAAACCCAAAATGATAATTGCAGGGGCCTCTGCTTACTCTAGAGATTGGGATTACAAACGCTTCCGTGAAATAGCAGATGCGGTTGGAGCAATTTTATTGGCAGACATTTCTCATCCGGCTGGATTAATCGCAAAAGGACTCCTCAACGACCCTATCGAGCATTGTCACGTGGTAACATCAACCACACACAAAACTTTACGGGGACCTCGGGGTGGAATTATTATGATGGGTAAAGATTTCGAAAACCCTTTTGGAATAAAGACCATGAAAGGTTCTCTCCGCTCATTTTCTTCACTGCTCGATTCTGCAGTGTTCCCAGGTTACCAAGGCGGACCTCTTGAACATGTAATTGCAGCTAAAGCAGTGGCTTTCGGAGAAGCATTAACCGATGATTTTTTAGCATATACCATTCAAGTTTCTAAAAATGCAAAAGCTATGGCCAGTGCATTTAACAAAAGAGGCTACGATTTAATTAGTGGTGGAACCGATAACCACTGCATGCTCATCGACCTTAGAAATAAAGGCATTACTGGTAAAACAGCCGAGAATAGTTTGGTAAAAGCGGACATAACAGTAAACAAAAACATGGTGCCGTTTGATACCGAAAGTCCTTTTACAACTTCAGGTATTCGTGTGGGCACTCCTGCTATTACTACTCGAGGTTTAAAAGAATCCGATATGGATAAAGTTGTTGACTTTATGGACAGGGTGATTGATAAGCCCGAAGATGAGCAACTACACAATGAAGTGAAAAAAGAAATAAATAAATGGATGAAAAGCTTCTCGCTTTATCCAAAAATTAAATAGATAGTACACGTAATAAATTGAACCCGATGATTGAAGCAAATAACCCCTCCTTAAAAAGCTGGATAGATGTTCCTGAAAACTCCGACTTCCCTATCCAAAACTTACCGTTCGGTATTTATTCCACAAAAAATAAATCAGCACGTGTCGGAGTGGCAATAGGTAACAAAATTCTAGATTTAGCCGAATTGGCGCATTCAGGCTTGCTGGACAATACCAATATAGACCTTTCGGTTTTTGAGCAAGAGGTATTGAATCCCTTTATGCAATTAGGAAAAGAAGCTACACGTACCATTCGAAATCGAGTATCTCAATTACTACGCGCCAGCAATACCGAGATTAAAGGCATTGACGGTTTGATTAAAAAAGTAATTGACAACCAGACAGATGCCACCATGCATTTACCGGTTAAAGTTGGGGACTACACCGATTTTTACTCGTCAAAAGAGCACGCTACCAATGTTGGAACAATGTTTAGAGACCCCAATAATGCGCTTCTCCCAAACTGGCTGCACATTCCTGTGGGTTATCACGGTAGAGCAAGTTCAATCATAACTACCGAGCAGCCAATTCACAGACCAAAAGGACAACAAAAGCCAAATGAAGATGAACCGCCTGTTTTTGGCCCCTGCAAGCTGCTAGATTTTGAACTGGAAATGGGATTTATAACTTACGAAGGCAAACCCCTTGGTGATACCATTGATGTTAATGAAGCGGAAGACTTTATGTTCGGAATGTGTTTGTTTAACGATTGGAGCGCAAGGGACATTCAAAAATGGGAATACGTGCCACTTGGGCCCTTTTTAGCGAAAAACTTTGCTTCTAGCATGTCTCCTTGGATTGTTACTATGGATGCATTAGAGCCTTTTAGGTGCGAAACTCCAAACCAAGCCCCTAAACCGTTAGAGTATCTTCAATTTTCTGGTAAAAAGAGTTTTGACATAAAACTGGAAATGTATATTCAGCCTGAAAACGGAGAAGAAAATCGAGTAAGTAAAACAAATTACAAATACATGTACTGGAACCAGAGTCAGCAATTAGCGCATCACACCGTAAGCGGTTGTAATATCAAGTGCGGAGATTTGATGGGTTCTGGAACTATCTCTGGCCCTACACCAGACTCCTACGGTTCCATGCTCGAATTGTCCTGGAAAGGAACAAAGCCAGTAAAATTGTCTGATGGTACAGAGCGAAAGTTTCTACTTGATGGAGATACAGTAATTGAGAAAGGGTATTGTCAAAACGACTCTTTAAGAATAGGATTTGGTGAAGTAAGAACCAAAATTTTACCAGCTAAATAATCGAAACTGTACGTCATGAATTGGTCTGAGCACGACTATCTATCCGAACTAGAACGCAAGGAAAAGTCTGCCATTTTGAGGGAGTACAGACAGTTGCTCAAGTCAATAAATTATGAAATAACTGAAGACGACACAGAAGAGATTCGCAAAGCTTTTGAGGTCGCTTTAGAGGCTCACAATGGCGTCAGGCGGAAGTCTGGTGAGCTCTATATATTTCACCCACTCGCAGTGGCTAAAATTGCTAAGGTTGAAATTGGTGTAGACACCACTGGGATAATTTGCGCTTTACTGCATGATGTAGTTGAAGATTCGAATATGACCATTCGTGACATGGAAGAGCTTTTTGGTAAAAAAGTAGCTGCCATTATTGACGGTTTAACTAAAATCTCTGTCATATTTGATCAGAATACCAACTTGCAAGCAGAGAATTTTAAAAAACTTATCCTAACACTTTCGCAAGACGTAAGGGTAATTCTCATAAAACTTGCCGATAGATTACACAACATGCGCACTCTAGGCAGCATGCGCGAGGATAAGTCCAGAAAAATTGCGTCAGAAACCATGTTTTTATATGCTCCTTTAGCCCATCGACTTGGCTTGTATCATATAAAATCGGAAATGGAAGACTTGAGTTTAAAATACTTAGAGCCTAACATTTTCAATGAAATAAAAGACAAACTGCAGAAGTCGAAAGCGGTAAGAACACGGTTTTTAAATCGTTTTATTCTACCTATAGAGCGCGGACTAAAAGCTACTGGGCTGAACTATAGAATAGTTGGAAGGACAAAGTCTATCCATTCTATTTTTCAGAAAATGCGCAAGCAAAACATTCCGTTTGAAGAAGTGTATGATATACTTGCAGTTCGTATTGTTATAGATTCCAACAAACAAAACGAGAAAGCCGATATTTGGAAAACCTACTCGGTAGTGACCGATTACTACCGGCCTAATCCCGATCGCTTAAGAGATTGGATTTCAACTCCTAAGGCAAACGGATATGAAAGCTTACACATAACGGTTATGTCGCCCAGTGGTAAATGGGTAGAAGTACAGATTCGCAGCGAAAGAATGGACGATATATCCGAAAACGGTTATGCTGCGCACTGGAAATATAAAGGCCAAGAAGAAGAGCACGTTATTGACCAATGGATTGGTAAAATAAGAGAATCGATTGAAAGTCAAGAGGTACATTCAGAGGATTTCCTTAATGATTTCAGACTAAATTTATTTGAAAAAGAAATCATTGTTTTCTCCCCTCGAGGCGACGCTATCACCTTACCCGCAAGTAGCACCCCCATAGATTTTGCTTATGAAATTCATACCGATGTGGGCAATACTTGTATTGGAGCTAAAGTCAATAATAAACTGGTACCCTTAAGTGTTCCGTTGCAGTCAGGTGACCAAATTGAAATCATTAAAACCAGAAAAGCACATCCTTCTGAGGACTGGCTAAAGTTTGTAAAAACCGCTAAGGCAAAGTCCAAAATAAAATCTTTTCTACGCAGTGAAAAAAAGAAGCTATCGGGATTAGGTCAGACCCTGTTAAAGAAGGAGCTGAGGGAATATGGCATAAAACCCATAAAGGAAAACATGTATAAGGTGGCGTATTTCTATAACCTGCCTAACTTGGAAGAATTGTTCTATCAAGTGAAAAGCAACAGGCTAAACTTGGAGAAACTGAAAAAACTGAATGTCGAAAAAGGAACGATTAGAGACAATTTCACCAAGAAAAAAAACACCATTTTGACTAATGTCGGCGGTAAGGCCGAGTTCAATAACACCGAGGACAATAAAGAAACCACCGGAGTAGAATACCGTCTTGCCCACTGCTGCAGTCCTGTTCCTGGAGAAAAAGTTTTTGGGTTTATTGGTGAGAATAATGAAATTGAAATACATAGAGTAAATTGTCCAAATGCAGTAGATATTCAGAGTCACAAACACTTCCGAGTAATCGAAGCAAAATGGACAAACCAACAAGCACTTGCATTTCTATCGGGAATCACCATAACGGGCATTGACTCCAAAGGAATGGTAAATGACATCACAATGAAAATCAGCCAAAACTTAAACATCAACATGCGATCGATCAACTTCGAATCTTTAGATGGGTACTTTGAAGGAAAAATAACCGCCTATGTAACAGATATTGACCACCTTAACGATCTAATGAAAGAAATTAAAAGCGTAAAAGGAGTGCACAAAGTAACCCGCGAGGATGTGCTTTCATAACGTGTTAAAAAATCTAGTTAGACACAAGGCATAGATAAGCTAAGCCCTTTAAAATATTGTACTTTTACACCTTAATAAACAGCTCATGACTCAAGCTGACGTAATAGAAGAGGTAAACAATATTTTCGCTGCTTTTTTGAAGCAAAATGGCCATCGTAAAACACCTGAACGATTTGCCATTCTGGAAGAGATATATTCAACCGACGAGCATTTTGATGTAGAGTCCTTGTACATTTCTATGAAGAACAAGAAGTATAGGGTGAGTAGAGCCACCTTGTACAATACAATTGACCTATTGATGGCATGTAACCTGATTCGAAAACATCAATTTGGTCAAAACATGTCACAATACGAAAAAGCACATGGGTACAAGCAGCACGATCACATTGTTTGCACCGTTTGTGGTAAAGTAATTGAGTTTTGTGACCCTAGAATTCAACAAATAAAATCGACCTTAGAATCGCAATTGGACGTGAAAATTTTACACCATTCGTTAAATTTTTATGCACGTTGCAACGACAATTGTAGTAAATAAAAAATAATTTAAAAGCACCTAATTTTAAGATGAAAGTTGATGTATTACTTGGTTTGCAATGGGGAGATGAAGGCAAAGGAAAAATTGTCGACGTTCTAACACCAAAATATGATGTAATAGCAAGATTCCAGGGAGGTCCTAATGCAGGTCACACCTTAGAATTTGAAGGTATTAAGCATGTTTTACACACCATTCCTTCTGGAATATTTAGGGCAAACACTCAAAATGTTATCGGTAATGGAGTCGTCATTGATCCAGTAATTCTCAAAAAAGAATTAGATGCTTTACAACCTTATGCAGTTCAAGTAAATGAAGTACTTAAAGTTTCAAGAAAGGCACATCTAATTTTACCTACACACAAGTTATTGGACGCGGCGTCTGAAAAAGCGAAAGGAAAAGATAAAATAGGATCTACTCTAAAGGGAATTGGCCCTACCTACATGGACAAAACGGGCAGAAACGGTTTGCGCGTTGGAGACATTGAAGCAAGTAACTTTAAAGAAAAATACACTCGATTAAAGGAAAAACACCTGCAATTGCTGGGTAATTTTAACTACGATACACAAGAGCTATCAAGTTTAGAAACCGAATGGTTTGAGGCTATTGACAACCTAAGACAGTTAGTTTTAATAGATAGTGAGCACTACGTAAATGCGTGTGTAAAAAACGGTCAAGCAGTATTAGCAGAGGGCGCCCAAGGATCATTATTAGACATTGACTTTGGCTCCTACCCTTTTGTAACCAGCTCTAATACTATCTGTGCGGGCGCATGCACCGGACTTGGAATAGCTCCCAATAAAATTCAAGACGTATTTGGAATTTTCAAAGCTTATTGCACCCGAGTCGGGTCTGGACCCTTCCCTACTGAGCTCCATGATTCAGTTGGTGAAAAAATTCGAGCGAATGGACATGAATTTGGAGCCACAACAGGAAGACCCAGAAGATGCGGATGGCTGGATTTACCAGCGCTTAAATACGCAATAATGCTTAACGGTGTAACCAAATTAATCATGACAAAAGCCGATGTTTTAAGCGGTTTTGAAACCATAGATGTTTGCACACACTACGAATATCGTGGAGAAACAATTGACTACATGCCTTATGGCGCGGAGGAAGGAGAGCTAAAACCGATATATAAAACAATACAAGGTTGGAGTGAAGACGTAACCAGCTTAAATTCCGCAGAAGAATTACCTCAATCTTTATCCGATTATGTCGATTTTCTTGAACGTGAGTTAGAAACACCTATAGCCATAGTTTCTGTTGGTCCCGATCGCTCCCAAACATTGATTAGAGAGCAAGTTGGAGTCTAAAAAAAATATAGGCAGCTGTTTTAAAGCCTTCAGAATTTATTCTTGGAGGCTTTTTGCATTTACGTCCCTACTTATTTTTACTCAAACCTTATATGCTCAGAAAGAGCAAAACAAACGAAGTAAAAAGAAAAAATCTAAGATTGAAATTCTCCATGCAAATGACTTGTTTTTTGATGAAGAAAACGGTGTAAAAGCAAAACGACTCATAGGTGACGTAAAAATTAAATACGAAAAAACCATAATGACCTGCGATTCTGCTTTTGTGTTCAGCGCGAGTAACTCCATGAAGGCGTTTGGTAACGTACACATTAAGGACAAAGAAGGGGCAATGGACTTGTATGGCGATTCGCTGTTTTACGACGGAGAAAAAAAATTGACGCAAGTTAGAGGCAAAGTAGTTGTAGAAACTCCTGACATGGAATTGCGCACTAGATTCCTAGACTTTGATAGACAAAAAGATTACGGGTATTACTGGAACGGTGGGCTAATTTATTTGAATGATAAAAGCGATACCCTTACCTCCAAGCTTGGACATTTTTACAATGCAAGTAATGAGATTCACTTTAAAGATTCGGTGCGCTTGCGTTCGGCAGATTATAAGATTCAATCCGACACCATGCACCACAATACAAAAACGGAAAAGACCTCTTTTTTTGGTCCCAGTACGATAACCAGCGTAGATAATTTTATTTACACAGAAAAAGGTTGGTCGAACAACAAAACGGGAGCTTCAGAATTCACGACAAACAGTTTTATATTAACTGATGACCAACAAATATGGGGCGACAGTATACTCTATAATCAAAAGACAGAAATTGCCGAATTGTTCCAGAATGTTGTAATGCTTGATACCGTGAATAGTTTTATTGTAGAGGGCGACTATGTGTTGCACAATCAAGCAGACAGCACAAGTTTGGTTATTGGAGAGCCGTTACTTACGCAAATGTTTGATGAAGACAGTCTTTTTTTACATGCCGACACCATATACTCTGAATTTGACTCCACTAGGCAATTTAGACGCATTCAGGCCTACAAAAAAGCGCAGTTTTATAAATCGGACATGCAAGGAAAATGTGATTCCTTAGTATTTAGAGATGAAGATTCTAGCATAGTCCTTTTTTACGATCCCATACTTTGGTCTGATGATAATCAAATTACAGCTGATTACATTCAAATATTCAGAGCAAATGGCTCCTTGGATCGAATGGTAATGAATGACAACGGATTTATTAACTCACTGGAAGACAGCACGGTTCAGTTTCCTATGTACAATCAAATAAAAGGCGACAGCATGGTGGGGGTATTCGATAGCAGTGCACTAAAAAAAGTATTTGTGCGTCACTCTGGAATTGCTATTTACTGGGCAAAAGAAGATACCTCTGGGTATATTGGCATGAACAAAGCCAATGCTGAGTACATGACCATTATTCTGGATAGCAATGCAGTAGAAGAAATTATACTGAAGCAGAATCCAGATGCTACATTATACCCAATAAAAGATATTACTCCGCGCATGCAGTATTTAAAGAATTTTGAATGGAGGGGAAGTGAGCGACCAAATAAGAAACAAGATGTCTACAATTGGAAGGAAAAGGAGGCTATCAAAGAAGGAGATTAACTTGATAACATGCCTCCTTTTCTTATCCTACCAATTTAGCATCAGGGTAACGTTTAATCCAAAGCATGGCCTTAACCTTTGATCGAACCAGTATTCTAGTTTTTTGATCTAGCCACACTTGAAATTGTTTTTTTTCTTTTTGATTGTTCATTCTATACATAAAACAATCTTCATTTCAATGGGTTGGGCATTTTTTTTAAACCCCCGTTTTGAATTGCCAAATAACCTGTTTTCATTTATGAGTTAATATTTAAACCTTCGTTACTGATAATGGTCATAATTGTCATATGAATTAGAGCTATTTTTGCAAGCTGAAAAAACACTGTCATTATGGAGTACATTATTATATTTTTTATCGTTCACTGGTACGGTTCACTTTTATTTCAATCTATGTTTCACCATAGGTATGCAGCCCACGCGCAGTACGAACTTTCTCCATTCATGGAAAAGGTATTTTTTGTACTCTCATGGATATTTATGGGGTCAAATTACCTAAGCCCATATGGTTATGGTGTTATGCACAGACAACACCATGCGTGGCCAGATACCGAAAAAGATCCACATTCGCCTCAGTACGATAAAAATGTTTTTGCTATGATGTGGAGAACAAAAAATATTTACTCGGCGCTTTCTAACAAAAAAGTAGAAGTTGAAGAGCGATTTACAAAAGGAGTTCCCGAATGGTGGGCTTTTGACAATTTTGGTAGAAGTTGGCCATCTCGTTTGGGTTGGGGAGCTGTTTACGTATTGTTTTATTGGTACTTTGTGCCTGCTGATATGCCTTGGCTATGGGCGTTGTTACCTGTGCAGTTTTTAATGTCTCCAGTGCATGGAGCGATTATAAATTGGGGTGCTCACGTTTGGGGTTATACCAATTTTAAAGTTAAAGACACTTCTAAGAATTTACTTCCATTTGATTTTTTAATGTGGGGAGAAAGCTATCATAACAATCACCACAAACTAGGTGGTAGCGCCAATTTTGGTGGTCAACGCTGGCACGAGATAGATCCTATGTATATTGTAATGCTGGGGCTGCACAAAGTTGGAATTATCAAGCTTAAAAAGGTAGAGCCTATTCTGAAGTACAAGAATTAGCAAGCTGCTTAATTTCTACTATAGTTTCGGCATCATTTCAGTGCTTACATTAATTGTAATCACCTTTGCCAACTTTTGGTTAACTATAGTTGGTATTTTAATATTGTGATCTCCAAGCACCACTTCAAAGGTGCTTTTGGCTGAAATTTTATCACCCATCTTTTTAATCGTTGCCTCGATGATTCTTTCTTTTGTAACTCCGTGTAAGGTAAGTTTACCCTTTAATGTTACTTCCTTTTCAAACGACCCTTTAAAGTCAATCTCTTCTTGAATTTTTCCTACGAATTTAATTTTAGGAAACTTAGTACTTTCCATATAGTTTTCGTTGAAATGCTCTCGTTGTAGTTCGGAATTAAAGCCCTGAAATGAAATTACAGAAACCTGAAAAGCGTACGACTTCTTCTCGGTGTTTAATAACCCCACCAACTTCTTAGACTCAGCCTGGATTAACTCCATTGGTGCCTCTGACTTAAACTCTAAGTTAGATTTTAGTGTTTTGTAAACAGTAGCAACCGGCGCAGCAGACACCAATAAAAAACTCAATGCTATTAAAATAATTCCTTTCATTTTTTCTTTTTACAACTCGTCTAATAAATCTTCTAACTCCTCTTCTTCGGCAGTTTTTTCAGCCTCGTCATTTACATTGATCTCTTCAATCACAATATCAGTTTCTATGTCTTTTACCTCTATTTCTTTTTCAAGCGCATGGCGGACTTCTTCTATCTTCAATAGCGTTCCTTGCATATCGTAATAGTATGATTCAATAAGTTTGTTATAACGTTTTACGCGATTATAAAGTTCCAATCGTAGGTTTTCTTCCGTCAAATTCGTCGTGTAATTCTGATAATTGAAGTGATCAATCAAAAAGCCTGCCCACATTAAACTGTTGGTGTAGTTCATAAACAAGTCTCCTTTCTGCTGGTTGGTCTGAAACGATTTATCTAATTCAAAAAGTAAGATTTTGAGTTCTGCATTCGAGATAAATTTGATATCTCCACTACTCTCCAATGCTTTGTATGTGTTGTTGGATGGTACGTAAGCGAATAAGTACGCCAGTCGATCTTCAATTGTTTTTATAATTCCTTGTTGGTCAATTTCTTGTTCCCCACTTAAATTTTCCATTAACTCTACGGTGGTAGATAGTTTTATTTCGTAATCCTTAATTCGTCTAGTGAGTTGGTTTTGATCTTTAATCATATCCGAATGAAGACTAACTAGATATATTTCTTCTTTTTCAATTTTTCGTTGATCTTCATCCCAATTTTCGATAGCGAATGCTACGAGTATGGAAGCAATAATTCCTATTGTTTCTAACGCAAATCCTGAGATCCGAGCCCAATCTATTTTCTTAGACTTCTCCATTTGCTCCAAATGTAATAGAATAGGAATTTATCGTAACCAAAATCTTACAAAGAAGCACACCACCTCAGTTATAAACTTGTATTATTTAATGAAAAGGTTGTAATTTTATTTGGTGTCTTCTACTTCAATTTTCGCGAAAAAGTGCTATGATTCACATATAACATTCAAGTATCGAACCAAAGGAAGAGCATATTTTCCCTGTGGCATTTAATTATATGACCAATTAACTATATGAAAACCAACTGCGCAATAGATACTGATTCAGTAATGAATTCGAGTTTGAAAAAGTCAACTTATAGTTAAGGTTGCTATTAAGTACTATTTAACAATAACTTACCTTATTTTAATCAAATACTTCAAACCCATTAAACGTCTCAAATTTCCAAACTTCAGCAATGGAATTGATTGAGACCGAATAAGGCTCATATAGTCGATTAGTTGATACAAGTAGCAGAGCACTGCCCTCTTCAATTTTATTGTAGACCAACTTAAATACAACGCCATCGTCTTTGGTTACTACAACACAGGGAACACCGTTTTTGAGTGTTGTCCAATCCTCTACAAATGATGCCGTTACCCAAGACTTATGAGCTACTGGGGGCATAGAATCTCCATCAATTTGAAAACAACGGTAGGTTTTGTTTTTGGATAAAAAGGGTAAATTAAATTTGGGTAACCCTTCGATAAATTCTGGGTCGTTATAGCCCGCAGTATATCCCGCTTGGGCTTGTTGCTTTACCAACTCAATGTTCTCTTTTCCTTTTTTGTCTGTAGTGGTGACCAATAGCCTCAGCTTGCTTCCGGTAATGTCTACATCAAACCCCTGCTCTATTCTGGATAATTCAAATTCGCCCAACTTACTCAGGTCGTAACGCATTAGTGCATCTATCGATATTCCGAAGTAATCGGACAGTTGCACCAACACTTTAAAAGGAGGCTGTACCCCTTTTTCGTAGCCTATTAGGCTGGTTCGTTTTATTTCAAGCTCTTGAGCCAATTGGGTTTGTGAAAGCTTTTTTCGTTTGCGCAAAAAACTTAGGTTTTCGCCAAATTTTACCACGTCTCTTTGTTGTTTCATCTTCTTGCCTCTTATTCTCATTTCTTACTATCCTTTTCCGCTTCGTCCTTTTCCCTCCGCACTTTCCCGCCCACCAATCCACAGGATTAGTGTCGTCCCCAATAGTGAAGGACCTAGCAACTGCTAAAATTAACGTTCACTTGTCCCCTCCAACGGGAGGGGTGCCGAAGGCGGGGAGGGTTTCACCTAATCAATATCCAGCTATATCTTATCAACAATTCATCGCTACAAAAATAATAATGTCTACATTATAGACGAATTATTGACGATTATTTCGACACAAACTATGAAATCTATATTACACCTTGACTTAGACAGCTTTTTCGTCTCTTGTGAGCGACTGCTCGACAGCAGTTTAAACAACAGACCTGTGCTCATCGGCGGCACATCAAGCCGTGGCATTGTAGCATCTTGTAGTTACGAAGCCAGATCATTTGGCATTCACTCTGCCATGCCTATGCGTATGGCTAAGCAGCTTTGCCCAGAGGCAGTTATCATAAGAGGCAACAGCAGTACCTACAGTAAATACTCTGATGTGGTTACCAGTATTATAAAAGAGAGTAGCCCAATGTTTGAGAAGTCTTCTATCGACGAGTTCTATGTAGACACTACAGGAATGGATCGTTTTTACGGTACTTATGTTTGGGCTAAGGAGTTGCGTGAGCGCATTATAAAAGAAAGTGGTCTGCCCATATCTTTTGGGCTCTCTACCGGAAAAACTACCGCAAAAATTGGTACTAACGAAGCCAAACCCAACAATCACATACAAGTACCCGAAGGAAAGGAAAAAGCATTTATGGCACCGCTTGCTATTCGAAAAATGCCCATGGTTGGCGAAAAAACTTCTTTGAAGTTACAACAAATGGGTATCCAAAAAATAAAGACAGTACAAGACATGCCCTGCGAACTCATGGAGCGTGTACTCGGAAAAAATGGCATTTCTCTTTGGAAAAAAGCACAAGGAATAGACAACTCCCCTATTATCACCTACCACGAACGCAAGTCAATTTCTATAGAGCGCACATTTGAGCGGGACACTACTGATGTAATAAAACTGAGGAGTATTCTTACCGCTATGGCTGAAAACCTAGCTTACCAGTTGCGTAACGGAAACAAACTCACCGCTTGTGTAACACTCAAAATTCGCTACTCTGATTTTACTACCGTAACTCGCCAACTACATGTTCCCTACACATCTGTAGATCATAAACTGATACATGTGGTACAAGAGTTATTTAAAGCACTGTATTCACGCCGTATGCTCATTCGATTAATTGGCGTACGCTACAGCAAACTGGTTGGTGGTGGGTACCAAATCAATTTATTTGAAGATAGCGAAGAAATGGTGCGGCTGTACCAAGCCATGGACAACATGCGCAACCGGTACGGACAAGATGCTGTAAAAAGAGCTGTAGGAATGGGCTCGAAAGCAATAGGAAGGCGCAACCCTTTCAATGGGCAGCCAAATGTAATTCCAGCACATAGAAGAGCATAAGGATTCAACTGATGCTGATCAACTGTCATAGCTATTATAGTCTCAATTACGGGTGCCTTTCGGTAGAGGACGTATTGCAAACCATAAAAGAATTGGGGCATACGCATTTTGTAATTACCGATATCAACAACACCTCCGAAACCTTTCGCTTTTTAATGCGCGCCGAAGAGTATGATCTTAACGTAAACATTGGAATTGATTTTAGAAACGGAGTACAACAACATTACATTGGCATTGCAAAAAACAAAAAAGGATTTTTTGAACTCAACGAACATCTCTCTCATCACCTAGAGAAAAAACTACCCATTGATCCAATAGCTCCAAAATTTAAGCATGCCTACATCGTTTATCCATTGGCGTTTGCCCCGCATCCCAATTACCTCAACAAAAACGAGTTCATTGGCATTAGTCCAGCCGATTTAAAAAACACCACCAAACAAAAAGAGTGGAAACATTACCAAGAAAAACTGGTAATACTTTGTATAGCAACATTCCGAAACAAAAGAGACTACAATACCCACAGGTTGCTTAGAGCTATAGGCGAAAACATGCTATTGAGTAAGCTCCCCCCTATTCGCCAAGGCAACCCAGAACATACCTATCGAAGTGCAAAGGAGATTAAAGAATTGTACGAACAGTTTCCTCAACTATTAAAAAACACCAAAAAACTACTTAAGAGCTGTAAGGTAAATTACAACTTCAAAAAGCCAAAAAACAAACTATGCTTTACCAATAGTAAAGAAGCAGACATAAAGCTCTTGACCGAACTTAGCCACAAAGGATTAAACTACCGCTACAAAACAGTAAACGAAACCATTCTAAAGCGACTCAAAACCGAACTTAAACTCATAGAACAATGTGGCTTTTGTGCCTATTTCCTTATCAACTGGGACTTGGTGCAGTACGCCCAAAAAAAAGGCTATTGCTATGTAGGTAGAGGCAGTGGCGCTAATAGTTTGGTAGCCTATTTACTGCGAATTACTAATGTAGATCCCATCGATTTGGATTTGTATTTCGAACGATTTATAAACCCTTACAGAAATAGTCCACCCGACTTTGATGTAGATTTTTCTTGGACAGATAGAGATGATATTACCAAATATCTGTTTGACAAATACGGATGGGATAAAGTAGCTTTATTAGGCTCCTATCAAACCTTTCAGCGAAAAGCCGTTATTCGAGAATTGGGAAAGGTTTTCGGCTTGCCCGACGATGAAATTAAAAACCTACAAAGGGCTTCGCAATACGCCTCAGATACATATGGGCAACTGGTGCAGAAATACAGCACCTATATTGCAGGTTTCCCCAGCCATTTGAGCATTCATTCGAGCGGAATATTGATTTCTGAAGAACCCATTCACTACTACTCTTCTACTGTATTGCCACCAAAAAACTTTCCGACTACTCATTTTGATATGCAGATTGCAGAAGACATTGGACTGTACAAATACGACATTCTAAGTCAGCGCGGTTTGGGAAAAATAAAAGACGCATTGGTTTACGTAAAACAAAATCATGGCATAACAATAGACATAGACGATATCAATATGCTTAAAAGCGACCCCAAGGTTAAAGAACTCCTTAGAAAAGGAGATTTAACAGGTTGTTTTTATGTAGAATCGCCTGCAATGCGTATGCTACTTACCAAACTAAAAGCAGAAGACTACACCCGACTGGTGGCTGCCAGTTCTATTATTCGACCAGGAGTATCTAAAAGTGGTATGATGCGCGAATACATCGTTCGTTTCCAAGATAAAGAACGGCGAAAAAATGCGCAAAAAGCATTGCCTGAACTCTACAAATTATTGGAGGAAACTTATGGCGTAATGGTTTACCAAGAGGATGTGATAAAAGTTGCCCATTTCTTTGCAGGACTAACCTTGGCCGAGGCCGATATTCTACGAAGGGGTATGTCTTGGAAGTTTAGAGAGCGTACAGAGTTTGCACAGGTAGAGCAACGTTTTTTTGATAATTGCTACCAAAAAGGCTACGCCGAAAAAACAGTAAAAGACATTTGGCATCAGATTGAAAGCTTTGCTAATTACGCTTTCTCAAAAGGGCATTCTGCGAGTTATGCTGTCGAGAGTTTTCAAGCCTTGTACATTCACGCCTATTATCCATTAGAGTACCTTACAGCTACCTTGAATAATGGCGGGGGATTTTATTCAATAGAGTTTTATGCCCATACCGCCAAAATGAAAGGCGGAGTCATTGCGCTGCCCTGCGTAAACCGGAGCGAATTAAAAGCTAGCTTAACGGGAAAAACCATACGCCTGGGCTTAGGCTTTATAAAAGGTGGGTTGGAGTCACAGAACGTTTACCATATTTTACAATCTAGAAGAAAAGAAGGGGCTTTTAAATCGTTTCGAGACTTTATACATCGTTTGCCTGAAGTAAGCTTAGATCAAATTACAATTCTGATTCGCCTAGGGTGTTTTCGGTGTTTTGAAAGCAATAAAAAAAAGCTACTGTGGGATGCACACTTTTTATTATCAAAAACACCTGAAACAAAAGAACGCAGCAACCTATTCCAAATTGAACCCAAAAGTTGGACTCTACCCGAGTTAAACCACACAACAATAGAAGACGCTTTTGATGAAATGGAGTTAATTGGATTTCCTGTAACGGTAAGCCCATTTAGCCTAATTGCAGACCCAAGTAAAGTTTCTACCCTGGAGGCATCAGATTTACCTAAATTAATCGGAAAAACGGTAGAGCTTACTGGCTACAGAGTCACGGTAAAATCGACCAAAACCGCCAATAATCAAATCATGCAATTTGGGACTTTTGTGGACAAAAAAGGAAATTGGATAGATACCGTTATTTTTCCAAACGTATTTCACAACAATAGGGTTTCAGCACCGGGATGCTACAAAATACGAGGTAGAGTGAGCGAAGAATTTGGTCATATCACCGTAGATGTAGAAAGGATTGAACGACTGGAAATGGTAAAGTTGAGGGAGGACTAATCCTTGTTTTTTGAAGCAACTACTTTTGCTGGTACCCCAACTACCGTTGTATTTGGCAATACGTGTTTCACTACAACACTTCCGGCACCAATAATGGCTTTTTCGCCAACTACCAGACCATCTTTTTTTGCCATAAGTGTGGCTCGCATACCGATATAAGCACCATCCTTAATCTCAATGTGTGTACGCGTTTGCCCTTTACCATGCATGGAAAAATAGCAACCGTAAGAAATTGTGACGTTATTACCAATACGGGTATTTGAGGGTTCTAAATCATCTAAGTAACACTTCATACCGATGAATACACTTTTACCGATTTTAAAACCAATCATTCGATACAGTCTAATACGCAGCCCACTAAAAGGAACATTTGAAATCAGAACCACATTGATGTACTTGCGGATTGGAATCCAAATAATTTTCAGAATGGAATAATTGGCGTAGTATGGAACAGGGCGTCCAGCGAGTTTATATAGTCTTGCGAGTAATGGCACTGCTCAAAAGTAGAATAATACTAGATAATTACTATTCTACCACGAATTGATAATTTGTAAACTTTCCGAATAACTCATACCTAATGTTGTAAATACCGGGCGACAAGTTTTGATTAAACTCTATTTCCAACAAATTATAATTTCCCATGTCTCTAAAACTCAACTCAACTGCATACGTTTTGCCCAACAAATCCGTAACCGATAAATCATAACGAGCTCCTTCAATTTTTGGCATTTTCATCACCAAGGGCTGGCCTTCTCTTAGTGGATTGGGAGCAAAACTAATATCCAAAGTTTGCTTCGGTTCGAATTCAATTTTTTTCAATGGAAAAATTTTTTCTTCTCCATTATAATCCACCTGGGTTAAACGGTAATAACTCAACAGAGGGTCTGGGTTTTCGTCAATGGTTTTGTAGTCTTGACGCTCATTTGTACTTCCCATTCCATCAACCACATCAACCAATTCGAACGCGGTTAAATCCTTGGTTTTCTCCACTTTAAAATAATCGTTGTTGATTTCAGAAGTAGTAACCCACGACAATTGCACTTCATTTTTTTCTGGATTTGCTTTCGCTTCAAATTTTACCAAATCCACTGGCAGTGGTGTTTGAGACTCGTTTATAGAGCCTAGAGTAAATCGGTCGTTGTCGTCAAAACTTACACCTGTCCATTGGTAAATATTTCCACTGGTGTTTGTAGCGCCTGAAATCACACCACCACCAACTACCGTTTCATCAGCAAATACCCCGTCATTGTCTGTATCAATTAACAAGCGCAAATCTGTTGTAGTAACAGACCCAGGCACATCGGTTAAATCAAATGAAATTGAAACTGTTCCTACGTCTCCAGTCTCATCAATCCGCCAAGTTCTAGAAATTCTAGTTTGAACATTTACTGGGGTATCGACAACATTCCAAGAATCTAATTCACCACCATCATGCCCCCATATAAGCCAATCGCCTTCATCTAATGAGCTTGCACTATTGATTCGCACAAGTCCTGTTCCTTTACCGTCAGAATTACTGGTACCATCAGTATTTTGACCAATTCCAGCAACATCAAAGTCATAATTTCCATTTCCAGGGTTGTCTTGGGTGTACAGGTCATTGCTATTCAAAGCGGTATTGTATTTAGCAGATAAGTAATTATCAACTAAAATGCGTTGGGTGGTACTTAACGTATCGTTAAAAATCATGAGTTCACCCATCAATCCAGAGAAGTACTTTCCGTAATTCGGGTTCATGGTACCAATAATTAGCGGTTGGCTACTATTTACGATAGTACTACTCGATTCGCTTGAAGTAGTTGACAAAGACCCTTGAGTAAATATTCTGGCCCGATTTGCCGCAGACCGATAACCATCAAAGCTCATATTCAATAAGTAGTTGGTGTTGTTACTGTATCCACCTGGAGTGCCGAAACGATTGTTTTGAGAGTTTAAGTCTAGGAACAAACGATTTGAAGTATAAAAATACCAGGTATAGGCCCATTGGTTTGCTGTTCCAGAACTAATTCTTTTACCCAAAACAGCCTGAACATCAGGGCTTCCGACGCTATTTAATCTAACAACAGCATAAAAGGTTAACCCTTGAGAATTATCCAAATTAGAATTATCGGCAACTTCCAAGTTATCAGCAGTGGTATTACTCGTCCCTCCAGAAAATGATACAGCTGGCATGTTATTTAACAAACTAGAAGCAACATAACTTGGACGTTTACCAGAACTACTTTGGCCCGCATTATTTCCATTCGATGTAGCATCATTCCATGCTGAAATTGCAGCTCCGTCAGTTAAACTCAAGTCATCGGCCTTCAACCACATGCTCAAAGAGGAAGTAGAATTAATGCCACCAGGCCCGTTTTGTCCGATTACTGCAATCGTAACTAACAGCTGAGCGGCAACACATATGGACCTTATAAAAAACACCAATTCGAGTTTGTCACAAAGATAAGCCTTGAAAAACAAAATATTATAACATTCGCTTCAAGTGGTTGCTTTTCGTTAAACGCCTATTTAGAGTCCGTTAAACTTGCCTGAACCATTCGTATCTGACCGTAGGAATACTTTCCTTTAAAAGCTGCATAAACTCCAGCCGACCCGTTTTTGGTCTTTTTAATTGCTAAAGACAAAACTTCTAGGCTATCCTTGTCCATAAAGTCCTCAATTTTTAGTTTTTTGGCTTCAATTCCTTTAGCAACGTGTCCCTCAATTGTTCCTTTAACAAGGCCTCGCTTTTTTGCGGTTTCTTCTATCGATAAACCGCTATTCAGCAATTCAAAGGTTTCCTTATAAGTGCTTCCTTTCTCAACTTTAGCAGGCTTTTCTCCATCAACAGGAAGTGGCTTTTTTCTTCTTTTACCGGTTTTTGTTTTTTGCAAATCTGGATTTGTTGCAGCTTTTTGTCGAGCGGCTTCCAAAACGGCTTTTCGTTTATCTATGCTTTTTCTTCCGTGAGGCGATTCTTTGGGAATATTTTGATGCGTGAACACACAATGTGCTAACATGGCTGCTTTTTCAATTTCAGTAATGGACTTCATTATCAATTGGTCGAGCTCTTCTAAAAAACTTTTGTACGCCTTGGCTTTAGCCAATTGCTCAACATCAGCTAAATGCTCCAGCAAAATTTTCTGTACATCCGCTAAAAAATCAAGAAAATATGTACTCCCCTTTTCAAGGCGGTCCATTAAAGTTTTCTGGTCGCCCTCCTTTAGCAATCTTGAAATTTGTGATTTAAATTTCCTTGAAACGGCCTCTTGGTTTTGAAAATGAGAATTTATCGCTGGCAAAGCCAAACGAAGACTCTCCAAATCAAACTCCATATTTGTCTTTTTGCTACGCTGTTGGTTACCCATTGCTTTTTGAATGGGCTCAAAATCAAAAGAATGCAACAAAACGCGCTCCAAATACAACCGTTGCTCTTGCTCCAAAGTATTGGAAAGTTCTGACGATTCAGCCTGCTCGGACACAAACCCTGCCACCTTAGTATCAGTAAAAAGTGAATTGGCATTTATTGGAGACCTTAAAATGAGTCCATCTAAACTTCTTAATCTACTTAGCGCAACATAGACTTGGCCTGAAGCAAAGGCTTGCCCCACATCAATAATGGCTTTTTCGAAGGTTAGACCTTGACTTTTGTGCACCGTTACGGCCCAAGCTAATTTTATTGGGTATTGCGTAAAGGTACCCACCACCTCTTCTTCTAACTCTTTGTTTCTGGGGTTTACGGTATACTTTTTATTCTCCCATTCGTGTTTTTCTAAGGTATACTCTTCTTTCTCACCGTCTAAAATCACTTTAATCTCCTCTTTCTTTAAAGAAGACACTTTGGCTATTTTCCCATTAAAAAAACGCTTTTCGGTACTCGTATCATTTTTGATAAACATGATTTGCGTGCCTTCTTTAAGTTCCAACTCTTGATCAACTGGAAAAATATGCTCTGGAAAATCCCTAGAAACCGTTGCTTTATACTTAAACATTTTTCCAGGCAATTCATTAAGCTGTTGTTGATTGATACTGTTTGCCTTATTGTTGTGTGTAGTTAAGGTGATTACACCCTCTAGTTTATCAATTTCTTTTTTTGGTGTTACGTGTTGATTCAATTGCTCAATATCCGCCTGAGTAGCACAGTTATTTCTTTGGTTATTTAATAGGTTAATAAACACCTCATCCTCTTGTCTAAATACTTTATTGAGTTCTATATAGGTTGGCGGGTCGTGTTTTAAAGCGTGAGCCTCAAAAAAGTGCATGCTTTTGTAATAATTCTTCAAAACACCCCATTCGGCATCGTTTACTATTGGCGGCAATTGGAACAAATCACCAATAAACAATACTTGAACGCCTCCAAAACTGCGGTTAAAATTGGACTTTACGCTGCGCATTCGATAATCAATAGCGTCGAGTAAATCGGCCCTCAGCATACTTACTTCATCAATAATTAGTAGGTCTGCTGCGCGCAATACTTGCTTTCTTATTGAATTAAGCGGGTGCCTTCGAGCTAAAGTATGTTGGGTAAAAAATCGCGCATCATTGCCAAAACTCCCATCGGGTGATTTATCTGGGATAAAACTTCCAAAAGGGAATAGAAACTGAGAGTGTATGGTAACCCCCTGCGCATTTAACGCAGCTATTCCTGTTGGAGCAACAATAACAAAGTTTTTATGTGTCCGCTCAGCTAAATTTCTTAAAAAGGTGGTTTTTCCGGTACCGGCTTTTCCAGTAAGAAAGATATGCCTACCCGTGCTATTGACAAAGCGCTTGGTTAAGTCAATTAAATCTTTGGTATCTTGATTTTCCTTTGTCATTTGAGCTTAACGCTAAATTAAACCATCTGTTGAACACTGCAAGTTTGTGACTAATCGCCATCAATCATTCGGCCCAAACCTCCAAGCACTGAGCCTTCGCCTTTGTCTCTTCCACCAACGGATGGAGCACTTTTTATTATTCTATCTGCCATCCTAGAAAAAGGTAGACTTTGTAAGTAAACCGTTCCATGTCCACGAAGTGTTGCTAAAAATAACCCCTCACCTCCAAAGAACATAGATTTTAATCCGCCGGCACGCTGAATATCGTAATCAATGCCTTCTGAAAAAGCTACAATACAACCGGTATCAACTTTTAAAGTTTCTCCGTTTAACTGACGTTTAACTATGGTTCCACCACCGTGTAAAAATGCATTTCCATCGCCTCTTAGTTTTTGAAGAATAAACCCTTCACCTCCAAAAAAACCAGCACCTAGCTTTTTGTTGAATGTAATGCTTACTTCAGTGCCTTTGGCTGCACATAAAAACGCATCTTTTTGACAAATAATACTTCCTCCAACTTCTTGTAAATCTAAGGGAACTATTTTACCGGGATAAGGCGCTGCAAAAGCAACTTTTCGTTTACCACCTTGTACATTAGTAAAGTGGGTCATAAAAATAGACTCGCCAGTAAAGGCCCTTGCACCTGCTGAAACCAGTTTACCAAAAAAGCCTTGTTCTGGCTTAGAACCATCACCTAATTTAGCTTCAAAATCGATGCCGTCATCCATCCAATTCATGGCACCTGCTTCGGCAATTACCGTTTCGTTTCCGTCCAGCTCAATTTCCACGGCCTGCATATCATCTCCGTGTATTTGATAATCTACTTCGTGACTTTTCATAAATTTTTTAGCACTAAACTACAAAGAGGGGTTGAATACTGCGAAAAGTTCGGCGAAAAAAGCAAAAAAAAGCCCGATTAAATTGCTTTAATCGGGCCTATCACTTTTTGATAACTAACTAGTTGTTCCCACCTAATATTATTGGCAAGCCTTCTTGTCCAGATCCAACTACTACAACTTTAGCATTTGGAGATTTTGCCAATTGGAGTGTCGCATCAATCCCCTTTTCTTGCAAAATTTTATCGGTTAATGAAGCACTTAAAATTTTGTTTGCAATGGCTTTACCCTCTGCATCAATTTTTTGTCTTTCTGCTTCTTTCTTCGCTTTTGTAAGTCTAAACTCATACTCTAATGATTCTTGTTCTTGTTTCAGTTTAGTTTCAATAGCCTCCTTAATTGTTGGAGGTAAGGTGATGTCTCGCACTAATATTTCATTCAATTGAACAAACTCACCATCTAGAATTTTACTGGACTCTTCAAATATTTCTGTTTGAATAGCATCTCTTTTTGACGAATAAATTTCCTCAGGCGTATATCTACCAATTACACTTCTAGTCGCCGATCTTATAGAGGGCTTTACAACTCTATTCAAATAATCTTCGCCTTTCTCCTGATGCAATCTTGGTAATAGTCCATAAATTGGCTGGTACCATGCGGTTTGTTCAACGGTAATCTCTAACCCATTAGAAGAAAGTACCGACATTTTTTCAGTCATTTCTTGCTGTCGTACTTCATACACAATCATTTTATTCCAAGGCGCTATAAAGTTTAAACCTTCACCATATACCTGGTCGGTCTGTGTACCGCCAATGTATTTATACAATACCCCTGCTCTACCAGAGTCGATTGTAACAGTGATTCTACTCCACAGTATTATTAAGATGAGTATTCCCCCGACAATAAATGCCAAGGGTCCTATTTTTTTAAAATTAAATTCGGTGTTTTCTTGATAAAATTCAGCCATAACTATTTTTTATTTTATTGATGTTTGTTTTAAATCGCCCATAAAGGCCTTACCATTGAGCACTGCAGTATATTGATACATATCTCCTTCAATTGCTGTAATCGACACTTTTAGTGTATCCAATTTGTTCAATAGCGTTTTTTCTGGATTATTACTCTCTTTTAGCACAAGGTGATATTCACAATCATTTTTCCAATATATGGAATACCTGTCTTCAAAACCTCGTTTTTCACTTACTTCAATTTGCTCGTTAGCCGTTCTCGTTATTTTGATATCCGATATCGTTTGGTCTGGAGCTTCAAACTTTCCTGTTTTGAAATCCGCACACGTTTTTTTTTGACAACTGATTGAGGTAACTAAAACGAAGGTAAAAAGGAAGAGTACATTAATTGTCTTCAACATTGTTGTTTTGCTTTCCGTTCAAAGGTATATTAAAACCTAACGCCCCAAAGAACTGAGTCCACCCAAAACGCTGATTAGCAGTAGCTGTTTTTTCATTATTTACCAAAATATTGGGTAAAATAGCGATTCCATTCTTGCTTGACGCTTCGAGATAGAAATGCTTGAAGAAATTAAAACGTGTTCCCGCTTTAATACTACCTCCAAAACCTGCAAGATGAAATTTATTATCTACGTCTTCATTTAAAATCATGACGTAGGTTTTAGGCACAAACAAACCCAAACCAACATTACCTGCTACCTCCCAAGAATACTTTTTATTATCTGAAATCCAAACTGGGTAATTGTACTCTAACTCTGCACTGGCATAATTCAACCCATCACTGTGGTGAAAATACAAGAAACGCACCGGAACGTCATAAAATTCATTTTGATACAAACCTGCGTGACTTGCACTGGCAGTGCTTGATACCTCACCCTCAATCTTAAGGTTTTGATTGAGAAGCATATAGTATTTCATATGATCCACGCCTATTGAAATACTGAGTCTTTCATTAAGGTACATGCCCAACCTCCCAACATATTGGGGAATGGTTAAGTTTACGGGTTTAAAGTAATTCTCCATTGAAAATGTGGTTACATAGTCTTCAGCACGCACATCTTTAAACGTTAAATCGTAACCAGCACCGGATATATGAAAGTCGCTTTTTGTGTAGGCTGCTCGGTTGTAACCCCAAGAGAAAAACAAATCGTACTTGTTGTGAATATTTTCCTGAGCCCATCCCGTATATGCACTCAAAAAGAAAAAAGCAAAAAGTACTGTTGACCGCACCATTTAATATGCCTTTGCAAAAAGCACCTTTTGATTGGACGGTTTTCCAGAATACACACAAATACCCTCAGTTTTTTGACCACTCAACGGAATACAACGTATAGTAGCTTTGGTTTCTTGTTTTATACGTTCTTCGGTTTCTGCAGTTCCATCCCAATGTGCTAATACAAAACCGCCTTTGGTTTTTATTACTTCTTTAAATTCATCATAAGTTGCTACTTCAGTGGTATTGTTTACTTGAAAATCAGCAGCTTTTTTGTACAAGTTATCTTGAATTTCAACCATTAGTTTAGCAACATGCTCTACCACCTGATCCAATGAAATTAATTCCTTCTCCAAAGTATCTCTTCTCGCTACTTCAACTGTACCATTTTCAATATCTCGTGGCCCGATAGCCAAGCGCACAGGAACTCCTTTAAATTCATATTCATTGAATTTCCAGCCCGGTTTATGCGTATCACGATCGTCGTATTTTACGCTAATGCCACGTGCTTCGAGCGCTGCTTTTATTGGCTGCACTTTGCTCGTGACTGCCTCCAATTGCTCCTCTTTGCGATAAATTGGAATAATTGCCACTTGAATCGGTGCTAACTTAGGAGGCAAAACCAACCCATTGTCATCAGAGTGAGTCATAATCAGTCCCCCCATTAAACGGGTAGACACCCCCCAGCTAGTTGCCCAAACAAACTCTTCTTTTCCTTCTTTGGATGCGTACTTTACATCGAATGCCTTTGCAAAGTTTTGACCCAAAAAGTGCGAAGTACCAGCTTGCAAGGCTTTTCCATCTTGCATCAGCGCTTCTATACAATAAGTTTCTAATGCTCCAGCAAAGCGCTCACTTTCAGTCTTCACACCTTGAACCACAGGCATGGCCATATGTTTCTCAGCAAATTCAGCATAAACCCTTAACATTTGCTCCGCTTCTTCTATGGCTTCTTGTTCAGTTGCATGCGCAGTATGCCCTTCTTGCCATAAAAACTCGGCAGTTCTTAGGAACAAACGTGTGCGCATTTCCCATCGCACCACATTTGCCCATTGATTAATAAGCAAGGGCAAGTCACGATAGGATTGAATCCATTTTTTATAGGTGCTCCAGATTATAGTTTCAGAAGTTGGGCGCACAATGAGTTCCTCTTCTAGCTTAGCTTCTGGGTCAACAATAACTCCTGATCCGTCTGGGTCATTTTTAAGTCTGTAATGAGTAACTACCGCACATTCCTTGGCAAATCCATCAACGTGACTGGCTTCTTTACTCAAATGGGATTTAGGGATAAATAATGGAAAATAGGCATTGGAATGACCGGTTGCTTTAAACATTCTGTCCAGTTCCGCTTGCATTTTTTCCCAAATGGCAAATCCATACGGTTTAATAACCATACAGCCTCGAACGTCAGAGTTTTCAGCCAAGTCTGCCTTAACTACGAGTTCATTATACCACTTTGAGTAGTCTTCTTTTCTTGTTGTAAATCCCTTTGCCATAAAGCCTAAATTGAGGCTGCAAAAGTAAGGATAGATTCCAATCTGAATTGGAATAAAAGTATAAGATTTTTAGTCTTTTCGACCCAAATCGTATAACATTTTTCCATGATCAATAATCGCCGAAGCAAAAGTTGGCTGCTGGAAATAAGGCAAATTAAATTCCTTTACAACATCTTGCACAATTGGAGAGAGTTTCTTGTAGTGCACGTGGCAAATATTTGGAAACAAATGATGTTCTATTTGAAAATTAAGACCACCTACATACCAAGAAAACAACTTGCTTTTCATAGCAAAGTTCTGTGTAGTTAGTATTTGGTGAGCCGCCCAACTATTAGCAATGGTATTATCCGTTTCTATTTTTGGAAAACTTGTTCGAGTAGTAACGTGTGCAGGCTGAAAAACTGCCGATAAGGTTAACCCTGCAAAGAAGTGTTTGCACGCATACCCAGCAAGAATTAGCCCAATAGAATACTCTGTAAACACAATAGGAGCGCCGATGTAGAGCAGGTAATAGCTCACCTTCCAAACTACTAAGCGAGTAAGTTCTTTATAATAGGCTTTGTCTCGCCCATCATAAAAGCCTTCTTTTCTGAATTGTAACAATTGTTTTACATCCTTAGAAGAGGCCCACATAAAAGTCATTAAGCCGTAAAAAAACCACGCATAAATAAACTGGAATTTATGAATGTTTCTTTTTGGTACGTCTGGCGTAAATCGCAATGCTGGTATTGGAGATTTAATATCTTCATCTACACCAGCTACGTTAGTATAGGTGTGGTGTTTGTGGTTATGCTGAATTCTCCAATTTTCTACAAAACCGCCAATAAAAAACATGGTAAAATGCGCAACTAAATTGTTCAATTTACGATTGCTCGAGAAGGTGTCGTGCACGCAGTCGTGCATAACAGATAGGCCTAAACCCGCCATTCCAAAACCAGTAGCCGTCCACAATGCGCAGTATGTATACCACGGCAAATCTTGGAATACAAAGGTTAATGCAAATGGAACCCAAAGTAATAAAAATAGCAAAACTGTTTTTACATATAAACTTGCGTTTCCAGTTTTCTTAATGTTATTCTCCTTAAAATATTGGTTGACTCTTTTTCTGAGGGCTTTGTAAAATGCGTCTCCATCCGGAGCGGTAAATCTTGCTGCTTTCAAACTTAAATAATTAGGGTACAAATATAAATACCAAAATGCCTAAAAAAACAACTTAAATCATAAAAGGTGAACG
This sequence comes from Salibacteraceae bacterium, assembly GCA_965660875.1. Classification (GTDB taxonomy): domain Bacteria; phylum Bacteroidota; class Bacteroidia; order Flavobacteriales_G; family Salibacteraceae; genus UBA6770. Next base: position 31,863 of record CBFIBQ010000003.1, read on the forward strand.
GTTTTTTAATCCGTAAAATTATTTAATTAACTGACAATCTGCACCTTAAGTAATCTCTAGTTATCTTGTTGTATTAAAAGTCCACTAACTCGTATCAGCTCAAACTCGCTCAATCGCACCTGATATTTAGAGTTTTCGATATTTATTTGAGCTCTTAGGTAGTTGATTTGCGCGGTTCTAAACTCAACATTCGTTACCGAACCCAGACTATACAGCTCTTGTGTTCTTTTAAAGTTTTGTTCAGCACTTTCCAAGTTTCGCTCGTTCATGCTTAACACCTTCAAGTTCTTTTCATAATCTACCCAAGCATTGTTTAAATCGGTCTTGAGTTGGTCTCTAGCGTTTAAAGCAAATACCTCCTGGTTCTCTAATCTTATCTGGGCGTTTTTAGCGTTTGTTTTTCTTTGAGAACCTTGAAATATTGGATAAGACAGGGTAATTCCCGCTGTGTACCCTAAGTTTTTAGCTTCCAGCAAGTTACCCACCTCATTGTTTTGTTTTCGGTATCCATATTCACCATTAACTGCTATGGTAGGCAGGTAACCAGAATTAGCTATTTGAGCATCTTTTTCTGCAACCATTTTCGCAAATTCTGCATTGATTACTTGTGCGTTATTTTCGTTTGCTTGCTTTTCTAATTCGGAAAAATTCATGGTTGAGTTTATATCCACCTGTTCTGAAATGTCAAAGCCCAAAGGCAATTGATAACCCGTAAGTTGATTCAGATTATTAGCCGATTGCAAGTAATTTGCCTCTGCATTAGCTAAGGTTACACTGTCTGTATTTAAATCCACTTGAGCGCTCAAATAGTCTAGCGAAGAACTACCACCTGTTTCAAATTTTTCTTTGGCCCTTAACATTCTGTCGTTGGATAGCTCCACTGCTTTTAGTGCAACGTTTTTATTGTTTTTGGCAGATGCCATTAGGTAATAGGTTGAAATTACTTGCATCAAGGTAGACTCAATGGACGCACGCGTTTTAGCGTCCTCCAAATCAACTAACAGTTGCAGTTTATCGTAATTTCTGAACATGGCCATTCCGTCAAAAACCACCCAATTAAATCCTATTCCCGCATTAAGGGTGGTAGATTCTGCACCGTCTCGTTGAATGGTTATTGGCTGGGGTTGTTGTGCCAATAATTCAACTTCGGTATTTTGATTCGAATAATTGGCTCCTGCATTTAAGCTAACAGTGGGCAACATTCCCGCATTACCAGCACCAGTGCTATTTTCAGCAATTGCTACATTATTCTGTAGAATTTTAATGTTGTGGTTTTGTTTCAACGCCAACTCCAACACTTTATCTAAAGCATACTCTTGACTATAAACAGGCGCCAGCCCTATAGTTGCAGCTATTAAAATCAATACATATTTCATTCTTCTAATTCTGATAAGCGTTCTGACTCTAATTCTATATAAGCTGGTTCTACCTCAACCGGTTCTGGTTTTTTACCGTTCCAAAGCCAACTTGCAGCAACTTTTATCCGGTTAAGCATTACTAAAAATACGGGTAGAATCACTAGAGTGATAAAGGTAGCAACAGCCATTCCGTAGGCAACCGAAATAGCCATAGGTATTAAAAATTGAGCCTGAAAAGAGGTTTCTGCAATGAGTGGACCTAGACCTGCAACGGTAGTAACGGATGTAAGTACAATTGCTCGAAAGCGACTTTTTCCTGCCTCAAATACTGCCTTGTCAAAATCTTTATATTCTTTGACCAATTCGTTTACTCTGCTTACAAAAACCAGACTGTCGTTTACCATTACCCCAATCAGAGCTATGATACCAAACATGGACAACAGACTAATTGCATGTCCGTGAAAATAATGGCCCCAACCTACCCCAATAATGGCAAATGGAATGGAAATAAAAACTAATATCGCTTGCCAAAACGACCGAAAGGTCAATACAATTACGGCAAGCATGAGCATAAGGATAATAGGAATTACGCGCTTACCAGATGCTGCTGTTTTTTGCTGTTGTTTACTCTGCCCCTCATAAGATACGCTGATGGACGGGTATTTCCCTAAAACTTCGGGAATAATATTATCACGCACATCCGCCATTATTTCACTAGCCGATGCCGTTGGATCAGCCAATTCCGCTTCAATTCTAACTTCTCTCCTTCCGTCTAAGTGATTTATTGCCACAATGCCTCGTTCAATTTCGTAGTCTGCAATTTCATTCAGCGGAACTTGCAAACCACTTGCTGTTCTGATGCGCATATTCTCCAATCGTTTTACCGAGCCTCGGTCTTCTAAATTGTAACGTACCCAAACTTTTACTTCGTCTAGCCCTCGTTGGAGTCGTTGTACCTCAAAACCAAAAAATCCTTGTCGAACTTGGCTGACAACATCTCTCATGGTTAATCCCATTGCATAGGCTTTATCCTTCAGTTTGAGCCTTAATTCCCGAGCACCTTTTTTATCGTTGTCGTTTACATCTTTTAAAACAGGCAACTGCTTCAATTTGGTTTTCAGCTCCTCTTTAGCTTGGTTTAATTGATTCAAATCATTGCCTAACAAGGAAACCGACACCGGTTTTCCGAATGGCGTGCGAATACCAAATGTTAACTTCTCTGCTTCGTAAACTGGTCCAACCTCATCGCGAATTGCGTTTGATATTAGGAAACTTTGCATCTGCCGTTCTTCCGTTCCTAATAATCGAATGGTAACACTTCCAACGTTAGTTCCTGGTCCCACTTTAAGTAAGGTGTTTTCAACGACGTCTTTACCATCGGCACGTTCAGCAGAAAGTTTATCATTCACTCGCAGGGCTGCTGCTTGTATTTCTTTTAGATGTTGCTCCGTGATATTTTCGCGCGTTCCACTGGGCATTTCAAGATTCACGGTAATGTAATCTTGTTCGATAAATGGGAAAAAGGTCAGTTTAATAAAACCGCCTTTAATACCACCTATGGTGATTAAAAACAATGCAATGGGAACAGACAAAGCAAATACCCAATTGTGCAAGGTGAATTTTAAGAATGGCGCGTAATATTTATCCCTCAACGTAGACATTAAATTATCAAACACTCGTTCTACCTTATTCTTCTTTGCTTCTTTACTTAATGCTTTGGAATGCGCAACGTGAGCAGGTAAAATAAACGCTCCTTCAACCAAGGAGAACGCCAATGTACTAATAACCACAAAGGCCATATCCGGAGCAAATTCGCCCAGCCTACCTTCCAAGAAAAAGAAAGAGGAAAACGCAATGGCCGTGGTAAGTACTGCCGAAAAAACTGCCGGAAGCACCTGCATGGTTCCATCTACTGCTGCCTGCAGAGGTGGTTTTCCGTCCTCGTACTGTTTGTAAATATTTTCTCCGATTACGATACCATCGTCCACCAAAATCCCAATAACCAGAATCATTCCGAACAGCGAAATAACATTTATGGAAACATCGCTATTTGCTCCCACGATAAACATACCCATAAAGGCAATTGGAATACTCAATGCCACCCAAAATGCCAATCGAATGTGCAAAAAGAAAGCTAAAAATAACAACACCAAAATGAAGCCAATCACTCCATTTTCAAGCAACAAATCGATACGTTCGTTTAATGTAGTAGAACCGTCTCGAACCAATGTCGCTTTCACAACATCATTCTCCGCATTGAATTTATCCATGTATTCTTTAACCGATTCCGTAACAAAAAGAATATCCTCTTCAATGGTGTTGCTCACCTCAACAATTACTGAAGGTTCTCCATTCAAGTAACTTCTATTGGGCGATTCTGCCCAAATATCGCTTACAGTTGCAATGTCTCTGAGTCGAACAATGCGACCATCCTGGGTGGTTTTAACCACAATATCTCGAAATTCATCCGCATAATATCCTTTGGTATTGGCACGAATGATCAGTTCCTCCTCCTCGCCTTTAACCTTTCCTCCGGTAACTTCTAAGTTAGCATTTTGCACCCTTTGACTCACCGCCAAAAAAGTTAGGTTGTAAGCTCTTAATGCATCTTCTTTCAGCGCAATTTCAATTTCTTCATCCGGAAAGCCAGAAAGCGCGAGCTTGCTGATGCCATCAATATCCAATAGGTCACTTTCGGCTTTTTGAGCAAATTTTTTCAAGGTTCCGAGTGATACATCACCACTCAATGAAAAACTAATGGCAAAATTTCTACTCTCCTGCTTGTAAATTACAGGAGGTTCCATACCGTCAGGAAAAGAGGGAATTCGATCTACCGCATTCTTTACATCTTGCAATACTAAATCGGTGCTATAAGAGCGCTCAACTTCTATGGTGATGACCCCAGAGTTTTCTTGACTAACTGAACTAATCTGTTCAATACCCGTTACTCCACGTAAGTTGTCTTCAATTTTAAGGACAATTCCTTTTTCAATTTCTTCTGGCGAAGAGCCTGGGTAAACCGTTTCAATTTTTAGAATTCTACTTTCTGAAACTGGAAAAAAGTTCTTTTTCCAATTTTGTAACGCAAACCACCCAAACAGCAGAATGAGCAACATCAGCGTGTTACCTGCAACGGGGTACTTTATAAAGTATGCTATAAGTTTCCGCACGATTTATTTTTTGAATTGTGGGTTAATTACCATTCCGTTATAGGCAGTGCTAAACACTTGCCCTAAAATCGTGGTATTACTGTCGATACCAGAAACAACTACTTCGTTTTCCCCAATAGAAAGTACGTTTACTTCTTGTAAAGCCAATGTACTGTCTGAAACTGTGTAGAGTTCATTTGTTCCAATCAATAAATTTCTAGGAATTCGAATGGCATTTTCAAACCCACCAGCGTATATATTTCCATTCAGGTACATGCCTTCTTTCAATCTCTTCGATTGGATAGCTATGTATACTTTAAGCGTTTGGGTAGATTGGTCAATATGCTCGGAAATCCGCGCGACTTTGCCAAACCATTTGCCGGGAATATCTTCCGAAACTAAGCGTACCGAATCGCCCACCTTAATTTGTGCACCGTCGTTCATATTTACTGAAGCTTCCAGTTCATAGCTACCCGGCTCTATAAAGATCCCTAGTTTTTGACCTGCACGAACCATAGAGCCTGGCTGTAAATTACCTTCTACTAAAACACCTGAAAATGGGGCTTTTAAATTGAATTTAGTAAGCTTTTCCTCTTGACTTTTTATACTATAAAATTGGTTGTTGACGTTTCTTGCTATCAAGAAGTTGGTAAATTTTTTGTCATCGCTTGTGGGTAATTCTGGCAGTGGTTTTTTGATGTCTATTCCTTCCGTATATGCCATCCAGATTCCGTATTCTTTAGGAAAGTCAAACTTAATATCGGAGGAAAGTTGAATCAAACTATTTACAAAGTTGGACTTAGCCGAAAGCAAATTCAAATGAAACTCCGTGCTGTCAATGCGCAACAGTCGCTGACCCTTTAAAAAAGACATACCCTCTTTAAAGGTAGTATTTGAACTGAGCACCGTACCCTGTACTTCAGCAAAAAGTTCTATTCTATTGTTGGCAACCAACTTTCCGGTTATCGCTATAGAATTTGAAACAAATCCATTACTGACTTTTCGCACCCAAACGGAAGGCACTCCGCCTGAAGGGTTTCTTTTAGGTGGCTCCGCTTGAGCACTCATGTACTTTTTTATGCCAACTCCTGCGGCAATTACCAGCGCACCAAGAACAATTGTTACTTTTCTGTTCACGATTTTTCTGTTTGAGAATTTGATAGAATTTCTTTTATTGAACGCAAATGTTGTTTGAGCGCTTTGGTCTCCTCTACTCCTAGTTCCTGTTCAATTTCGGCAAGTTTTGACAAACCAATAGGGTAAAACTGTTCTCTAATTTTTAGTCCTTTTTTGGTTATGTAGAGTTTTTTTACACGCCGATCTTCTTTATCTGGTCGTTGCTCAACTAAGCCTTTTTTAACCAGTCCGTCAACTAAACGCGAAACCCCGGGTTTAACTTTGTTCATACCATCACAAATGTGTTGTTGTTTAACACCATTATTATTGCTTATGAACATAAGGACACGCAGCTGCTCAAATGGAACATCAATTTGCGCATCAACTATTATACGCTGCATATGACTGACCAACGCATTAGTGGCTGTTGTAAGAAGATAGCCCAGATTATCGTTTATTTTAATCTTTTCCAATTTAGTTAACACGTTAACGGTTGCAAAGCTAACTAAATATTAGATAAAACAATTAGTTGCTATTTAAGTTGTGTTAAAACAAAAAACCGCAACTGACGATTGTCAATTGCGGTTTCTTTATTCTTCTTATTCTTCTAAATGCTTTACCTTCTTGCGCTCGTCTCAAAGGTATATGTAACGCTAGAACCTCTGTCAGACTCAGTAATGCTACCAGACATACTGAAGCCGGTAGAACTGATAGAACCAGAACCCGAAATCGAAACGCTATTAGTTGAGCCCGTATTACTAATTGAAACTACGTTAAACTCATCTTCAGTAGTAAGCCTACAACTAAATACACCCGTTGCATTGCTGGCAGTTGATTTTATGGTAAACTCAGTAACTGAACTTCCACTTCGCTCTAGAGTATAATCCGTATTAGAACCATCAATTTCAAGGCCACCAACGGTAACATCAGTACTTCCATTGTATACTCCAACATAAGTAGAAAGTGCAACGGTTTCGCAGCGCTCGCCCTTATAAAACTCTTTGCAAGCACACACGGCTTCATTATTCAATAAACTGCATGATGCATCATTTTGACAGTCTTTTTCTTTACACTTTTTGCATGAGCCCAACACCATGGTTGCAACAATCAGCAGCATTAAATAAACCTTTCCCATTTTTCCTTATTTATGAATTTTTCACAAAAATAACGTTTTAATTGTAGCAAAAAGATCACCCGGCACTTAGACTTAATCCTATATTGAGGCGTAACAAATTGAAACTATTACACTTATGAATACCAAAAAAATCACATTCACTAACCAAGAAAATCATAAAATAGCCGCGAGGCTAGAGTTACCCTTGAATAAGCGAGCCAATCAATTTGCAATTTTTGCTCATTGCTTTACGTGCAACAAAAATTTAACAGCAGTGCGGGCAATTTCTCGAGCTTTAACACAGCATGGCATTGGTGTATTGAGGATTGATTTTACAGGACTTGGCGAAAGCGAAGGTGATTTTTCTGAAACAAACTTCAGCTCCAACGTGCAGGATTTAATTGACGCTCAGAGCTATTTAGCTGAACACTACAAAGCGGCTACACTTCTGGTTGGACACAGTTTAGGAGGCTCGGCCGCTTTGCTAGCAGCAGATATGTTAGATGCTATTGAAGCAATTGTTACCATTGGAGCACCTTCAGACCCAAATCATGTTACCCACTTATTTGCTGACAATTTACAAGATATAGAAGAACAGGGAAAAGCCACCGTTTCTATTGGGGGACGGTCTTTTGATATTCAGAAACAATTTTTAGCGGATATACAGTCGGTAAATCTACCTGAGCTGGTAAAATCTTTGAGAAAACCCTACCTCATTTTGCATGCGCCACTCGATAAAACTGTAGGTATTGAACACGCCTCCAACTTGTATAAATGGGCACATCACCCCAAGAGTTTTGTCAGTTTAGATGGCGCCGACCACCTCATTAGCAACAAAGAAGATGCCTTATATGTTGGTGAAGTAATCGGTTCCTGGTCAAAACGCTATTTGCCCAAAAAAGAAACTCAAATAGTTAATTCCAATTCACAAGTCCACGCGCAAGCAACCGATGAAAAGTTTACCACCAATATTTTAGCGGAAAATCATCACTTAACAGCTGATGAGCCTGAAGATATGGGAGGTAATGCTTTTGGCCCTTCACCCTACGGTTTGGTCTCTAGTGGACTTGCCGCTTGCACAGTTATGACAATAAAAATGTACGCCGAACGGAAAGGTTGGACGATTGATAATTTGGAGGTAGAGGTAAACCACAACAAACAACACAGCGAGGACTGCGAGAATTGCTCAGCTTCTTCAAGCAAGATTGACCATTTTGAACGCGTAGTAAAAATTGAAGGGGATTTGGATAAAAAACAACTGAGCAGGTTGATGGAAATAGCAAATAAATGTCCGGTGCACAAAACATTGACATCGAATGCCACTATTGAAACAAGTTTAAAATAAATGCAGGTTGGCCTAAATAGCAATGATACCTTTGCTTCATGGAATTTGAATTAACTACCGAATACATTGAATTAAACAAGCTCTTGAAATTATTGGGCTGGGTAGAGTCTGGAGGTGTAGCTAGCCTAGTAATTACAGAAGGAGAGGTGTTGGTTAATGGGGTTATAGATACACGAAAAAGAAAAAAGTTACGCACTGGTGAGGTGGTTGAATTCAACGGGAATAAAGTAAGAATTAAATAGAATTGCAATGCGGGATATATCTATTATTTCTGTTTTTGGCGAAAAGAAAAACAACTGTTCGGTACTGCTTTTTTCACAAATAAATAATGCAAAAGAATTTTCCTTAAAGCTTCCATACTGTTGATTCAATCTCTGTGAAAATATTTAGCGCTTTGTTTTATTACGGTTTGGTTATTCCTTTTAGTAGCCTACCCTACCGTGTTCTATATTTCATTTCCGATTTCATGTATGTACTTATCTACTACGTGATTGGTTATCGCAAGAAAGTGGTAATGAAAAACCTCCGCAATTCATTTCCCATCAACTCAAAAATTGAGAACAAACGAATTGCGCGAAAATTCTACCGCCAATTTTGTGATACACTTATTGAAGGGGTAAAAGGTCTGACAATGAGTCGTGAGGCAATTCACGAGCGTATGTATAACCGTAACCCTGAAATTTTAAATAAATATTTCGACCAAGGCAAATCCGTGATTATTACTACCGGACATTATTACAGCTGGGAATGGTGGTTTTTGGGAATTGACATGCCGGTTCGGCACAAAATAGTACTGATATACAAGGAGTTGAGCAATTCGTATTTAGAAGAAAAGCTGAAATACATTCGATCGTCATTTGGAGTTACACCCTTACCTTTTCAAAACGTGCGAGACTTTTTTAAAGAGCAAGAAAACGGAACTTTCGGTTATATTTTTGGTAGTGATCAAGCACCTCACAAAGCAAATAAGGCCTATTGGATGTGGTTTTTGAATCAAGAAACACCAGTAGCTTTCGGTGCTGAGAAGTTTGCGGTGGAAAAAGACATCCCTGTTGTATTTTGCAGAATAAACAAGATTCGGCGTGGGTTTTACGAATTTGAATACGTGGATGTTGAATCGAACCCAACTACAACCAATTACGGTGAAATAACAACTAAATACACCAAGCTACTAGAAGAAACGATTGCTAACGACCCAATTGGTTGGCTGTGGACGCACAAACGCTGGAAACGCGAAAAACCAAAAGGAATGAAGGTATATGGTCGCCCAGCAGCTGAACAGCACTAGGCTTTTATTTTAAATAACGCATTTGAGGCTAAGCCAGTCCCGCTTAATGGGTAAAACATTAGTATTTTTAGAGGATTCTTTAAAATAAGGTGATATGACTATTCTGAGTAAGGTAAAATGGATTTTGGGGATTTCTGTAGTGTTCTTTTTGATTTTAGCCACCAACTTAATCGACAAAGAGAATTTCAATAAAGCCAATAGAGCTACAACCTCACTCTACGAGGATCGGCTAGTAGCAAAAGGAATTCTATTAGACATCACCTTCCTACTTCACGAAAAAGAAGTCGCCTATTTTAAGAACGACAGCGCGTTTTTACAAACTCAGCTTGAGCCAATGAATGCGTCAATAAATGAGCTAATTTCTGCATTTGAAAAAACATCTATGATTGGTGCTGAAAATCGCACCTTTATGGAACTACGCAAAAACATCAGCTCTTTAGAAAAAATAGAAAACTCCATCAGCAGCTACGATTCAAAAAGTGGAGAACGAATGTTGAACCAGTTGGAACTTGCACTGCAAAACATTAAGCGATTGACGGCGATTCAAACACAAGAAGGGAAAAGACAAGTATCCCATGCAAAAAAAGCATTTGACTCTGTAAAACTCTATACAACAATAGAAATTTATATGCTACTGGCATTAGCTATTATAGCGCAGTTTATTGTTATTTACAGCGCCAAAAAAACAACGAATTAGTTTATTTTATTCGAATACCTTTAGTTGTAAAGGACAAGCCTTTTGGACCAAGTGTAGAGAACATAATCCCTTCAAATAATGGCTCGTCGGTATCTTTTTTACCTCGCCATGAGAACATAAAACTAGACCCCGTTCCTCCAGCTATATCGTTCTCGTCAATAACGATTTCAGTAGATTCAAGCGGCCCCAGATAAATGGGAAAGTCCAGATACTCGTGTATCATTTTTCCCTTTGTATTATAATAAGATGCCTTAGTTATGTATACCGTATCGGTTGAACTGACGTTTCTGAGACTCACTAAAACAGTCAAGTCGAAACTGATGTATTCATTGCGGGTGTAAATCTGCGAATATGTAGAAAGATAGGTTTCCCCTTTTATAAGGCTATCGAAGGCATTTGAATGCACCTTTCTGTCCGTCCAATCTTTATGTATAAATGGAACCTTAGGCTGTGGTGGCTCGCAGCCCACCAAGTAAATCAAACTAGCAATTAAGAAAAAGTACTTCATATTCATGAGGGTTTACATTATTGATTCTACAATATCTGCATTTCTGCAACTTTAGCGAAGCCTTATAGGCTTTTTTAAGGTTTTGTAAATACCTAACTATAAACAGTACATAGAAATAAAATAAGCTCGTTTATCCGCACTAAAGACTGATTCCGTCCTTTAACCGACAGTAACTATACAATCAAAAAAATAGCCAAGGTAATGAGTATAAAAACTTTGGTCCATTTAGTAATCTTCCAGAACCGTTCACTGTTTAGGTATTGGGTTAACCGACCTGCTAATACAGCAATCAAACTAAATATGAGCAGCGCTTGGACGATAAAAACAATCCCTAAAAAAACAAACTGAAGGGCAATTGGCCAACCGCCCTCTACCACAAATTGGGGTAAAAACGCAACAAAAAACAAGGTAACTTTAGGGTTCAAAACATTCATAAAAAAGCCCGTTTTGACCAATTGAACTCCACTAACTTTCAGTTCTTTCTCATTTGATTGTAGCGGCTTTTCTTTAGTAGCCGAATAGGCCAAGTAGAGCATATAAGCAGCACCCAAGTACAAAATAATATTGAAAGCAAATTCCGATTGTTTCAAAACAATGGAAAGGCCTGTAGCGGCAATGGCCGTATGGACAAATACGCCAGATACCAAACCCAAAGCAATCAAAAAGCCCGTTAACTTGCCCCGTGTAATACTCTGAGTAAGTACAAAAATATTGTCTGGCCCCGGCATAATGGTGAGTAAAACCGCTGCCGTCAGAAAAGAAAGTAGTACACTAAACTCCACGTTACTTTTATTTGAAACGCGAATCTATAACAATATCAAAGTGCTATTCCACTACTAGTTTTTGATGAATTGTTTGACCGTTTGCAATTACCGTGATTAGATATACGCCACCGTCTCCAATTCCTCTTACCTTTTGCGTATGAATAAGCTTACCATGGCTGCCCATTGAGTTTTCTATCGTCTGATTAACCAAAACTTTGCCCAATTGATCAGATATTATTATTTGTGCTTCGTCTCCCGTTAAATTGTCAAATTCAAAGTTTACCCGATCTTTCGCTGGGTTTGGATAAATCTCATAACTCAATAGCCCCTCACTCAACTCGTTTAATTGATGATTTGAAGTAGCTTCTCCTCTAGTTAAAAGCACTTTGTAAATAGTTGCACTGGCAGAACTTTGCGTCCCGTTATTGCTAAAAAAGATATTTGGTGCAGAACTGTTAATACCTCCATAGATGTACCCAATAAGTACGTTATCGTCTTGAATCTCGTCAAGTTTCAACACTCCATTATTGTAAGCTGGAATATCCAGTACATGAATAAATTCTGCCCCAGCACCCATTAACCCAGGCAGACTATCGGGCAATTTGTATTCTTTCATGTCACCTGTAGCATCACGCGTAACTCGGGCTATTGTACTTACAAATGGGACATTTTCATCCTGAACCAGCACTCCATTGTTGTCATAATACTGTGCAATTCCACCAAAAAACACCGAGTGCATTTCATTGTCATTTGCTGAATATAAGGGTATCACTGGGCAATGGTAATGATTGTAATACTGTTTAAAATTAGGTTGTACGTTGTAGCCTGAAGAATCTACCATTACCGCAGTCAAAAATGGCAAATCTGCATCGGGTCTAAATACTCCTGAGAACATGGTAATGCCTTCACTGCCATCTGGCAAAATCTGAGCCTCAGCATTATAATCTCTTCTGTGCAACTCTGTCGCGTCTTGATACGATTTAATGTGATTTACAGATACTGCACCCCCAGAATGATCTAAAGTAAATACATGCACTGCATCGGTATACTCCTGAATAAACCCGGGCCCATGGTTTGGCCCCATTGGATTGTATCTTCCCATGAATTTTTGGCCACCCATTAGATAAAACCTATCCTCAATCTTTTTTAATCGACCCCCAGTAACCTGAAATTTAGTGTCTTGAACCTGCTCAAAGTATGGAGTAAGACTCTTTCCATTCACGATGGCATTCACTACACTATCAATTTCTATTGCCGTTAAATTATCAAAGGTTTTGTGATCTTGCGCTACTGCGCTATATCCATAACCTCCAATGCAATAGAGGTAACCATTATCTTGATAAAACTCCATATTGGTAGAGCGAAGCTGCTCACTAATGGCAACAGATAGTCCTGTAAAACTTGATTTCCACGTTTTTTTTGAAACTGGATCAACTACAATTAGCTGATCGTTATGACCTGCTAAGTCAAACGAAGCCCAAGGTTGCCTTCTATGCAGTCCATCCAGTCTTCCGCCAACAATTAACCATTTACCATCTGAGGATTGGCCGAATGCATAGGACTGTAACCCGCCCAATTGAGCGATTTCCAATTTTTCCAATTTAATAGAAAATGGAACTTCTTGAGCGAAGGTTAATTGCCCAATAAAGAGCGCCGAAATGATGGAAATAAAAATTTTATTCTTCATAATGTGAGTTTTATTTTCAAAATTAGCTGGGTGCTAAACCGAATGAAGTGACAATCGTCACATATAGTCAGTTAATCGTCAATTAACTATTCCATAAGTTATTTAGCGTTGGTCATGTAAGTACATAGAAAATTACTCGGCACGTTTGTCACTCCAAAAACCCTTTAATATAACTTGGTAAAACGATGGTTGCATAAAACCTCTACATCTTATTGCTTTTGCTAAAGCCTCCTGACAGAATACAACCCAGATTGAGCCATGAGGATTCTTATCTGTAAATATGAGATTTTGTTACTTATTTGATACTCCAAAAACAAAAAAAGCCCCAATCTAAAAAGATTAAGGCTTTTAGTACCGAAGGCGGGAATCGAACCCGCACTCCCAGAAGGAACTGGATTTTGAATCCAGCGCGTCTACCAATTCCGCCACTTCGGCAATTATTGGGCGGGCAAAAGTATTTATTCTTAATTATTAATCACCAGAGTTCTGCAATTTAAAATTAGGTTTTTTGCTTCTTTTTCTTGGCCGCTGGAAATAAAACATTATTTAAAATGAGACGGTAACCCGGTGAGTTGGGGTGCAAATCTAAGTCTGTCGGTGGGTCGCCTACAAAGTGCTGATAATCTTCAGGATCGTGCCCTCCATAAAATGTCCACTGCCCCTTACCAAACTTTCCGTGAATGTATTTTGCTGAATTTAAGGACTTGTTTTCACCCATTATGAGCACTTCTTTTTTTACAAAACCCTTATTAAACGCCGTAGTTTGACCCATAAAACCTTTAATTCTACTCACATGGTTTTGGCAAAGCATTGTAGGCACAGGGTCCCATTTGGCAGAATACTCAAAAAGCGTGAAGTAGTCTATGTTTTCTGGCGTTCTGGAGTGCAAAGGTGTTGCGTCAATATTTGAAAACTCGTATTCCATCGGATTTCGGCTAATTAAAAAATCACGAAAAGCGAAGGTATTTTCGTAATTCAGTTCATTGTGCGCATTTCTATCCGCTGGATCTCCATCAAACATTGTTTCGCAGATATCGACTTCTTCTGCACTTAGGGCTATATCGTAGCTATCCGTTCCCGAGCACATGGTAAATACAAAGCCACCTCCAGCGGTATACTCCTTTATTTTTAAAGCCACACCCAGTTTCAATTCACTTACCTTACTAAACCCAAGTCGTTCCGCAGTCTCCTCAAATTCTTTTACCTGAGCCTGATACCATGGAGCATTTCTGTATGCTGCATAAAACCTACCGTATTGACCGGTAAAATCCTCATGATGCAAATGCAGCCAATCGTATAAATGTAAATCGCCGCTAATTATTTCATCATCGTAAATGACCGTGTAAGGTATTTCTGCATACGTCAATACCAGCGTAACGGCATCATCCCACGGTTGTTTTCCTTTTGGAGAGTAAACCGCAATTTTAGGCGCTTTTTCCAGTTTTACCACCTCCATATTTACTTCTGGATTTGCAATTTCTTGCTTAATCGCTAAAGCTTGAGCATCAGCAATCGTTAAATAGGAAATTCCGCGAATTACACACTCCGACTCTATTGCCTTGGAGTAAGGAACCATAAAACTACCTCCTTTATAATTCAACAACCACTCTACAGTCACTTCATGCTCAAGCACCCAAAAAGCTAACCCATAAGATTTCATGTGATTGCGCTGGGTATCATCCATTGGAATTAGGATTTTGGAAGCATAAGCGCTTCCAATTATAAACAGCAATAATGTGAGTGATATTAAACGTCGCATATTACAAATTTAAAAGTTCGACAGTCTTTATGGATTGAAAAGCTGTTAATAGAAGTATTTTTGAAAAAACTTTTGATTATGCGTTTAATAATTTCCATTTCAATTTTATCGTTTTTGATTGTAAGCTGCAATGATGCAGGAGAGTCCAACAAAGCATTAGATGTGCAAAAGACAGAGTCCACAACTCCAAAAAAAATCAAAGCAAATGCTGAGACTGCTGAAGGGATGCTAATGATGCAACACATGATTAACTCGTTTAACGAAATGCAAGAGGAAAATAAAAATTATGCTGAACTGCTCGGAGAACTTTCTTTTCAGTGTGACTATATTATAAAAAACTGCAGCATGAAAGGAGCTGCTCACGACAGCCTGCATAAGGTTTTAGAGCCGATATTAACGAGTGTTCAAAAAGGTAAAAATGCAGAAAGTGTAGAGGAAATAAATACGGAGCTTAGCAATATCCGTAAGCAAACAGAGCAATTCTTTGCACGATTTGAGACTCAAGATGATCCTGCATAAAAAAAGAGGCATTACGCCTCTTTTCTTCCAACTTATTAACTAGTAGTTACTTGGTAGCCAAACGTTTATCAATAAAATCGTCCACCGCAGTTTTGACTTCAGTCGTAGTTTTTTCCAAACCATCTACTGCGTCTTTCTTAAACTCTTTTGCGTCAGTCTTAACTTCAGATACAATATCTTTCGAATTGACTCTAATGTCCGACTTCGCTTCAGCTAAATCACTCTTCAAGTCATCCAATTCTTGATTTAGCTCATTTAGCCTAGCTTCGGCTTTTTCTTCGACCAACAACTCATTGGAGTTTATGACATAGTCAACGCTGTCAAGCTTTTCTTCTACACGTTCGACTACTTTTTCTAAGCGGTCTATCCGTTGTTCTTCAACAATTTCAATATCAGTATTCATTTCCTCTGTGATATCTTTAGGTGCCTCGTTTATTAAGATTATTACCGCAATAATGGCCAACACAGCTAGACCTGCACCAAGTGCTTTCTTAGCCTTTGGGTATTTGGTTTTTACTACGTGTTTATTCTTATTTCTTTCTGATTCTTGATTCATAATGATTTGTTTTAGGGTTTAAATTTTTTAGCAGCATGTTGGAGTTTACAGATTAATTGCACAATCTAACATAGCTTGTTTCTATTGTCTTGATAGTCTTTTGGTTGATTTTTGTAATTGGTTGGAAGAAGGCCGGTTTAAGATTGGTCTCAATTCGCTTATTTCTCTAAATGACTTCTCAACATCCATGCTGATTTTTCATGAAAGTCTAAACGAGCAATTAACATATCCTCAGTCACCAAATCTTCATAATCCGAAGCTTTTTTAATGGTAGATTTTATTCGATTTACTGTAATCTCATGAGATTCTACTAAATCTACAATCATTTCCATATCTGATAATTCACCATTGGGTAAACTTACAGAAGTGAGGTCGTTAAATTCTTTCAAGGTTCCTGGTGCGTTAAAACCTAAAGCTCTTATGCGTTCCGCTATTTCATCAGTTGCCTTAAATAGGTTGTTGTAGTGATCCTCGGTCAATTCATGAATTTGTTTAAATAAAGGACCTCTTACATTCCAATGATAATTTAAACTCATGGTCACCAAGCAAAATGTATCTGCCAACACTTTTTTTAGTGAATTGGCTACGGTGTGTCTGTCATTTTCTTTCAAACCAATATTTGGAATTACTCGAGTTATTTCTTTTCCTTCTACTTCTAAATTCTCAATTTCTACTTTGTTCATGTGTACTTTAAATTTAAATGATTAAAAAATGTGGAATACTGTTGGTTCTGTTAGCTGGCATCTGTTGGTTCGCTGGTTTATGGTTTAATTACCTATCTCTTACTCCTCCGCCCTTTCCTGAACCTCTATCGTAAGTATTGTCGAGTTTTTTTGGTTGATCAAATTGCTCCTTCTGCTGCTCTAAGTAATCTGCCTTTTCATCGTTGGTAGCAATTACCTTTTCACCTGACGTGCAGGCTACAAGACCTGCGGAGACAATTAATGTAGTAAGAATTATTTTTATGTTTTTCTGTGTTTTCATTTCGTTTGTTTGGTCTTAGTAAAGAAATATTCAGACCAAACAATACAATCAAACGAAAAAAACAACTAACTATCTATTTATCAGTATTTTATAAAAATATAAAAATTGAGAGCAAAATAATTATGTGTAATTAATTTTACACTAATGTAAATTTATTTATACATTAATTCCGTATAATTCGATTTTATTGTATAGCGTTCTTCGTTTGATGCCTAGTTTTTCGGCTGTGAGCGTCTTATTCCACCCACAACGTTCTAAAGCGTCTAAAATCGCTTCTTTCTCTGCCTTTTCAACAACAGATTTTAAAGTTGGAATGGCGCGATTTGAATTATTCTTTCGCTCTTCGTTCTGCTGATTAATTATTGCTACCGGTAAATTTTGTAACTGAATAAACTCACTATCCGTTAACAGTGCGGCTCGTTTTACAATATTCCCCATTTCTCTCAGGTTACCCGGCCACCTATATTTCTTGAGGATTGCGAGTGCTTGCTTATTAAACCCCTGAATGGACTTATTTAATTCCTCATTGGCTTGTGCTAAAAAATAGTCCAAGAAAATAGGTATATCTGCGGACCGATCTCTTAACGGAGCTAATTTCAAACTAAACTCATTGAGGCGATGGTAGAGGTCCTCTCTGAAGTCGCCTTTTTTCACCAACTCAATCAAACTATCATTTGTGGCAGCAATTACACGCACATCGACACGTACTGTTTGGTTTGATCCAATAGGTTTAACTTCACCCTCTTGAAGCACACGAAGCAGCTTCATTTGATTTTGATAGGACAAATTTCCAATTTCATCTAAAAACAACGTGCCTCTGTCTGCGGTTTCGAAACTGCCCTTCTTTTCGTTTAATGCACCAGTAAATGCACCTTTTTTATGTCCAAATAATTCACTGCCAGCGAGTTCCTTTGGTATTGCCCCACAATCTAGCGTCACAAATGGCTTACTCTTTCTTCTGCTGTTTCGCATGATAGACCGAGCCGCAACTTCTTTACCGGTGCCACTTTCCCCTTCAATAATTACACTCATATCCGTTGGTGCTACCAGCTTTAACTGCTTCATGGCTTGTACGGCCCATGAACTTTCACCAACAATAAATTTCTTCTGAGTTGGTTTCAGCTTCTTCTTACCTTGAGTTTGGTTTTCAGTTGTTGTGCTAAAATGCTGTTCTACTTTATGCAGCAGTTCTTTTACCTCAAAAGGATAAGCAATAGCGTCCAATGCACCCATTCGTTCTGCTTTTCGAGCCGTTTCAATTTGTTGGTACTCGTAGCTCACAATGACTTTTGCACTGGGTGCATACTCCACTATTTTATTCATTCCAACTCCAGTATACTCGTCTAAAAATGAACAGCTAACAATTACAAACACCTTATCGTGTTTTTTTAAAATATTGGTAAGTTTTCTTTTTGTTGTAGCGGTGATTGTATTGTAATCGTGTCTGCTCAATACAAATTTCAATTGATCCAATTTACTTGATGAGGTATCCGCTAATATGATAGTCTTCTCCATAGCCGAAAGGTACAACAAAGCACCACTGTGCAAAAAAATACACACCTAACAATACTTAATATTTTGTAACCCATTACAGAGTCACTTACAATTCCGTTATTCCTAATTTACACAATTTTTTATTACATGCTTGTATTTTTCATTATTTATTTAGACATTTGTCTAAATATCTAAATCTTGAATAAATTATTTAAAGCACTTAACGACAACACGCGTCGAGAAATATTAGATAAGTTGCGTGATGGAGACCTAACGGCAGGAGAAATTTCCAATCTGTTTAACATTTCCAAACCCAGCATTTCTCATCATTTAGATATTCTGAAAAGAGCAGAATTGGTAGAAAGCTACCGAAACGGACAGTTTATTCATTACTCGCTAAATACATCGGTAATGGATGATATTATCAATTGGTTTTTAACCTTTAAAAATGAGCAAAATGAAAAAAAGTAATGGTGCAATCGAAGGAGTATTATGGATAATCATATTGATTCCTATTATTTATTTCGCTGCTGTTTATTCGAACTTACCACAACAAATAGCAACACATTTTGATGTTTCGGGCACTCCTGACGATTACAGTCCAAAATCCAGTTTATGGATTCTTGTTGGCGGAATTCAACTATTACTGTGGCTTATATTAAAATACACACCAAACTTCGACCCAAAGGGTAATTTAAAAAAATTCGACAATTCCTACAGTAAGTTGCGCATTATCATTCAGTTGTTTATTGCCATAGTCTGTATGATACTAATTATGAACGCGAATGGAGTGATTGAAAACACTGGTTATGCAATAACCTTTGCGCTTGCATTTCTTATCATGACTTTTGGGAACTACTTACAAACAGTAAAGCCCAATTACTTTGTTGGGTTTAGAACACCTTGGACGCTAGAAAGCGAAGTTGTGTGGAAAAAAACACACCGACTTGTCGGCCGAATTTGGTTCTTTTCGGGTTTAGCTTTGCTTTTACTGCTAATGATTGTACCACAAGAATACGCAATAATGCTCATTATTGTAGTTACACTGGCTGGTACACTTTATGGAACAATTTATTCTTACACTACTTTCAGAAAACTAAAGAAGTAATCACTTAGAATCTCTGCAGTATAGACCAATACAACATTTCGTAAAGTCTAGATACTCCTTAGAAGTCAATGATAACACCTATAGTTGGCAACACAGTACCAGCAGTACTAGGTATTTGCTCTAGGTCGTAACGCTGCTGATTGAATGGGGCACTTGGATTAACAACTACAGGAACGCCGTTGGCATCTTCAATAGGAAACAAAATGGGTTGTGCTTGAGCCTGAAAATTATATAGATTCTGAATATCAAGGTATAAATTCAGCGACCATTTTTCAAAATTCCAAATCTTATCTACTCGGATATCTAATTGGTGAAATTCGCCTAAATTAACGGTATTCACGTTGTTGTAGTCCAGCACACCAGCAGGGTTCACATCATATACGGGACGCAATGCAGATACTCCTAACAAATAAGGAGTTGCCGGCCTTCCACTCACAAAACGCCATCTCGCACCTACCTCCCAATTGTTTTTAAACTTTTTTCCAGCGGTAGCTGAAATCAGGTGCTCCGAGTCCCAAGCCGATGGAGCAAACTCCCCGTCTATATTTGTGAATTCTGAACGCACCCAGGTATAGCTCAGAATTCCATAGAACCCTTTGTACAATTTCTGTTGCGCCATAAGCTCTACTCCGTAGGCTCTTCCCTCAGAAGTTGAAGTAGCTTCTTCGTTTCCAATCACGCCAAAGTCTGCACCTAAATTTGCTAGACTGATACCTTTGTCTACCAACATTGGGTAGTCCTGATACAGCTTATAAAATCCTTCAACCGTAATTTTTGAAGATTCTTTAGGCCGGTATTCCAATCCGCCGTTTAAGTGATTTGCTTTAATATATTTTAGTCCATTGTTTTTATTCACAAACTCACCATTACGCTGAAAGCCCATCACGGTATATGGAGGAAGCTGAGCAAACCTACCCGCAGCTAAATTCACCGAGTATTTTTCAGATAATGCAAATGAGGCACTTGCTCTTGGGGCCAGTTGATTGATTGGATTCATCATGTTATCGTTGTAGTCGTTAAAGTCTGAACGCACTCCAAAACTCACGTTTAACCTGCTTTCCAATAAACGCTTACTTACTTGCACAAAGGCACCATACTTATTTAAGTTAAACGCTGAATTAAAGTTAAAGGTATCTAACCTAGAGGGCGCTACTGGAGTAGCCGGGATAAAAATACGATTGAACGTTTCATTGTTGTACTTCGCAAATTCATAATTGATTCCTGCCACGATTTTCCAATCGTTTATGCGGGTGGTATTTTCAAAACGAAACTTGTTTTCTATTTCTTGTGAGCGGTACCTTAAAGTTAGATTATCCTCCGAACTTTTATCGTTGTTGGTGTACTTCTCTGCTTCATTGTTCAGCATATTTCTACTCAACACATAAGTTTGGAAGCTATTTTCTTGAAAGTGTTTGTAAACAACTCCTATTGTATAGTTCCACTGATCTGAACTCGGCAAATTTTGAAGAATATAGCGCTGATCTTTTGTCTCATTGGCATCCAAGTTCAATACGTTTTTGTCCAAAGCACCTATGCTAATTAAACTGATTTCATTTTTCTTGTTGATTTTATGTTTAACCTTTGTCTGATAATCCCAATAAGTTGGCAAAAAAGGCAATCCAAGCGCTGTAAATAGAAATTGTAAATAGGATTGTCTAGCTGAAAAAACAAATGTGGTTTTCTTACTTTTTCCCAATGGACCGTCTAAGGTTAAACCAATATCTGAGGAACCTACCGTTACCTTTCCTTTGAGTTTTTCAGAGTTTCCGTCCAGTTGTTTAAATGTTAAAAGTGAGCTAAGCATGTTACCCCTGCTTGCTGGAAACGCTCCAGCCTGAAAGTCTACTTCACGTATTAAATTCACATTAATAATACCAACTGGCCCTCCTGATGCTCCTTGAGTCTGGAAATGATTAATAGTTGGCACTTCAACCTCGTCAAGGTAAAAGCGGTTTTCATTTGGAGCCCCTCCTCTAATGATAATGTCGTTTCTAAAAGCAGGCGTTGAAGTTACACCTGGGAAGGACTGAACTACTTTTGATATGTCCCTGTTTGCCCCTGCTGCTCTCTCAATTTCAGCAACACTGATAGTTTGCATAGACAATGGACTCTCCATAGTTTTATTAAAGGAGGATGCTTCTACAACAACCTCTTTCATCTGCGTAGAGGATTTCTCCATTTTTATATTGAAATTGGTTTGACGACCAGAGATAATATTGATTTCGCCACTTACTTTCGGCTGATAACCCAGCACTGAAACTTGTAATTGAACAAAACCAGGCTCAATATTTTCAATCAAATAATTTCCGTCAAAATCAGTAGCTGTACCTTTTGTAGTACCCTTAATTATGATATTAGCAAATGGAATGGGTTCGTTACTTATTTCATCAATCAGCTTTCCTTTAACGCTACCCGTTCCAGATTGGGCAAAAATTTGAAAAGAAAAAAGCAATGCAATAAACGTAAGTAGAGTGTGCTTTGGAGTAATCACAGTTTTTGAGTTTTAGTTCAAACCTAAAACAACACACATTTAAAAAGGTTAACAATAAAACCAGATTTAATAGATTTTAAAGGTTGGCAACTGATTTACCTTTGCCGCTCAATTTTGTAAAACATTTAAAATCAAAAAATATGTCAGTATTAGTTGGACAAAAAGCCCCTTCATTCTCTGAAGCAACAGTAGTTAACGGAGTTGAGGTTGTAAATGACTTTTCATTAGATCAGTACATTGGTAAAAGCCATGTTTTATTCTTTTTCTACCCTAAAGATTTCACTTTTGTATGCCCAACAGAGTTGCATGCTTTTCAAAGCAAATTAGACGAGTTTAAAAAACGCGGTGTTGAAGTTGTAGCTTGCTCAACAGACACAGCTGAGTCGCATTGGGGTTGGTTACAGATGGAAAAAAGCCATGGTGGAATTAAAGGCATTACTTATCCAATTGTTGCAGATACGTCAAAGTGTATTTCTGCAAACTATGGTGTACTTGCTGGAGATTACGACATTGATGAAACGGGCCAATTGATGGCAACCGGACCAATGATTGCTTACCGTGGTTTGTTTTTAATTGACAAAGAAGGTACTGTACAGCACCAAGTAGTGAACAACTTCCCATTAGGTAGAAGCGTAAACGAAGCCTTAAGAATGGTGGATGCTTTGCTTCATTTTGAAGAAAATGGTGAAGTATGTCCAGCGGATTGGGCAAAAGGTCAAGATGCAATGAAAGAATCTCATGATGGAGTTGCTGATTACCTTGCTTCGCATTAATCAGCGATACATATTAATTTCAAAAAAGCGGCTTTGGCCGCTTTTTTGCTTTTACATTGATTAATATTGAAAAATGTCGGGTACAATGAGAACGTATGCTTTAATTATCATTGCTTTTTTGCTAACTGCAGAAACAATTTCCCAGGAGGATAATGTCGAATATTTTCCAGAAGCCCGCCTAAGCTATAAAAACCAAACATACAACTCCCAAATTCATACGGTAAGCCTGCACAAAAAGAGTAACCCAATAAGTTTACCAATTATAGCACTTGGCGGAGGTGACCGATTGGAACTTTCCTTCGATGACTTCAGCATGAAAGTAGAGGATTTAAATTATAAAATTGTACACTGCGACTTCAATTGGGAAGCTACCGATTTACAGTATTTTCAATACATCACTGGCACTGAGGAGCCCTTTATAAACGACTACACCTATTCTACCGCATTCAATCAATCGTACATTCATTACTCTGTGCAGCTGCCTAATAATGATGTGCGTTTCAAACTCTCTGGTAACTACGTAATTTACGTTTACAGAAATGGTGACCCAACAAAACTTTTGCTTTCACACCGGTTTTATGTCAGTGAGAACCGAGTAGAGCTCAAAGCCAATGTTTCGCCTGCATTTGACCCCGCCTTCCGGGATAAAAAGCATGAAATTGACTTCTCAATTAACCACGAAAAATACCCCATTATTAATCCATCAGAAGCGATAAAGGTTAAGCTCTTTCAGAATAACAGAACAGACAATGCGATTACCGATTTAAAACCTTTGTTCGTCTCAAACAACCAATTAGATTATAACCATAATGGACCAAATAGCTTTTGGGCCGGAAATGAGCAGCGCTTTGTTGATTTGAGGAACCTGAGTCAGCGTACAGAAAACATTTCGGGATATATCAATCGGACGGATAGCGTACACGTATTCCTTGAACCAATGTCGAAACGTAGGTTGCATAGACAGGGAGACCTAAGAGGCACCTTATATGGAGGAAGGGTCATAGGGTCGACAGCCTTTAATCACACCACATCAAGCGATATTGATTACTGCATGGTATACTTTTATTTGGACATGGAAGAAAAAGACCCAAACGGCGCCTTTTATATATTCGGAGAATTATCCAATTATGTACTCGACAATAAATTCAAAATGACTTATGACGCGGAAAAGAAACGATACAGATTAGCCGTATATTTAAAGCAAGGTTTTTACAATTGGTTAATTATGTATAGTAAAAATGGAGTTGATGCCGATGTCAATAAAATTGAAGGCAGTTTTATAGATGCTGAGAATCGCTACACTATATTGGTTTACCACCAAGACCTTACTGCAAATTATACGCGACTTATAAAGTATCAGGACTTATCTTTTCCGAGTCAAACAGACCAGATACGTTTAAATTTAGGTAGATAACAAAAACTCACTATATTTAGTCCCTGAATGACAAATGAAGTAACATCAAACATAGAGGTAAGTGTAAAGCCTGCCTTTCTTGAGCACTGTTCTGATATTCAAAATGGTCAGTTTCATTTTTCATACACCATCACTATAACCAACAAAAATCAAGAATCGATACAGCTATTGAGCAGACACTGGAAGATTATGGATAGCCTTTCTCCAACACGTTATGTAAATGGCGAAGGAGTGGTTGGAGAACAGCCCATTATACTGCCAGGCGAATCGTACAGCTACCAATCTTACTGCGAACTGTATTCAAATTTAGGCTTTATGGAGGGTTCTTACATTTTCACAAAAGAAAGCACTCAAGAGCTCGTCGAAGTGCGTATTCCTAGATTCGAATTATCGCTGTTATCTCTTAAAAATTAGAGATACTTAGTATTCTCGTACCCTATTGCTCTTTTTACTTTATTTACCTTTGCAGCCACAAAAAGTAAAGCGTTTAACCTTTTAAATTTAGATTTATGCCAAATGGAGTTTTTAATGTTCCCTTTCCGGAAAATGAACCGGTATTAGGGTATGCACCAGGCTCAACTGAAAAAGCAGAACTAGAAGCTGCTTACGAAGAATTATACAATTCCGTAATAGATGTACCCATGTACATTGGAAGTAAAACTGTACAAACGGATAATAAGTTACCACTAAGTCCACCTTATGAGCACGCCAAAGTTATTGGTCACGCAAATATGGGGTCTACAGAACACGTTCAAGATGCAATAGATGCTGCTTTGGCCGCAAAAGATCAATGGTCAAATTTAAGTTGGGAGCATAGAGCTTCAATTTTTTTGAAGGCTGCTGATTTATTGGCGGGGCCTTTTCGCGCTAAAATGAATGCCGCTACCATGCTTGGCCAAAGTAAAAATGCGATGCAAGCAGAAATCGACTCAGCGTGTGAGTTAGTAGACTTTTTGCGATTCAATGCATATTACATGCAGCAAATTTATTCTGAGCAGCCAGATTCTTCTCCAGGTGTGTGGAATAGGTTAGAGTACCGTCCACTTGAGGGGTTTGTTTTTGCTATTACACCATTCAACTTTACCGCTATTGCAGCAAATTTATGTGCTGCTCCTGCAATGATGGGTAATACTATTGTCTGGAAACCTTCGGACACTCAAATTTACTCTGCACAAGTGATTATGGAGTTGTTTAAGGCTGCAGGATTACCCGATGGAGTAATCAATATGATTACGGTAGATGGTCCAGTTGCTGGTGACGTTATCTTTAACCACAAAGATTTTGCTGGGTTGCATTTTACAGGTTCAACAGGTGTTTTTAGACACTTATGGAAAACCATTGGAAACAACATTGAAAAATATAGAAGTTACCCTCGAATCGTGGGCGAAACTGGTGGGAAGGACTTTATTATGGTGCATAAAACTGCCAACACTGAGGAAGTTGCTACCGCTATTTCTAGGGGCTCTTTTGAGTTTCAAGGACAGAAATGCTCAGCAGCTTCAAGAGTGTATCTGCCAAAATCTATCGCTACAGACGTTATTGATCGGGTAATTGAAGACGTCAATTCATTCAAAGTAGGTGCGCCTTCAGACTTTTCAAACTTTGTAAATGCCGTAATTGATGAGAAGGCATTTGATAAGATTGCAGGCTTTATAGATCATTGTAATGCCGCAGAAGATGCCGAAGTGGTTGCTGGTGGAACTTACGACAAAACAACGGGCTATTTCATTAACCCTACAGTTGTTGTAACGGATAATCCAAAATTCAAAACCATGTGCGAAGAAATCTTTGGCCCTGTGGTTACCATTTTCACTTACGATGATGACAAGTATGAAGAAACGCTTGAATTATTAGACAATACTTCGGATTATGCGTTAACCGGCTCAATCATTAGTGGAGATCGATACGCTATTGATTTCGCAATGAAGAAACTAGAAAATTCAGCAGGAAACTTCTATATCAACGATAAGCCCACAGGAGCTGTTGTTGGACAGCAACCATTTGGTGGTGCTAGAGGTTCTGGAACTAACGATAAAGCTGGTTCATACTTGAACTTAATTCGTTGGGTATCTCCAAGAACAATAAAAGAAACCTTTGTTCCTGCAAAGGACTATAAATATCCATTTTTGGGATAGTTTTTAAATCAATTTCAATAAAAAAGCCCGCTCATATTTGAGCGGGCTTTTTTTATATCGTATAATCTTGACTTTTTAATCAGATTTGATAAACCGTATTACCTCATCCTCTACATTTAGGAAGTAAACACCTGCATTAAGACTTGAAATATTAAGCACCCTTTTGTTGTCAATTGATTCGACTGTATAATATGCATCTACTTCTCTTCCGTGTGTATCAATTATCTTTACACTAGACCTATAACTAAGACCTGTAATTCGTAAGAATTCATTAGACGGATTTGGATATAAGGCCAATTCAACCGTATGTATTTCATTTTGAACACCTAGTTCTATTGTATCCCGAACCACTACAGTGTCAACAATTCTAATAGTATCTCTTATGGTAATGGTATCCCTTATGGTTATGGTATCCCTTACAACTATTGTATCTCTACATGTGCAGTTACAGGGCTTAGTATTCAATGAGTCTATTTGAGATTGTGACAATACATCCTCATAAATTATCAATCTATCGATATCATAACCTGAAAGTGCTGCGGAAACACCAGGGGTTCTGTATGGTCTGCCAATGTTGAATTTAGCTTGGGGGTTAGAGTTTACTGTTCTATACATTTTTTGTGGTTGTTTTGATTCTAACCTGCCATCGATGTACAAAAATGTGGTGTCACCATCTGTATTTAAAGCTATTTGGTGCCACTTTGTATCGTTAACTTGTGTAGTACTAAATAGTGCACCCGTCGAAGAACCACCATACCAACCACTAACTCGACCATCAGTGTAAATGACTAATCCTCCTCCAGAAAAGGTACCTTCGTATATTGTTCCGTGGCTTACTAAACCGGCACCGTCGCCTTTTACCCAGGTCACCAAACTCATCCCAGCCCAAGTTGCATTATCTAGGATGTATGTCGAATTCAAACTCTGACCCAAGTTGAACATGATAGAACTGTCGTTTGAATTTGCTAAACGTCCAGGGTTATAGTTATACGTCGTTCCAGTCCTGCTTAACAAAAGGTGATTGAGATTGGCAGAACTGTCCTGTTCACTGCCATCAAAATGGTAGTCTGCATAAACTTTCTGAGCATTTATGAATTGCTGATTAAGTAGCATAGCGCAAATGCAGGTCAAAAAATAAATTCTTTTCATATTACATGTTGTTTTAATAGTGCAAGGTTGTATGTTATTTAGCCGAGTGCCAATTTATTATTTTTTTTGAAGCATGAAATTGTGCTTTTTGTCGTTTTGTAATTCTAAAATATAAAGCCCACTGGACAGTTCCTCAATGTTGATGGTGACTCTTCGATTTCCTTGAAGCGAGTATACTTTTAGCAACTTACCGTCAATACTTTTTATTCTAACTTCACCTTTTATTAGCTCGGGAGCGCTCAAAGTAACCAATCCATTTGTAGGGTTCGGATATACGGTAATATCAGCATCATAGTTGTTTTCAGTAATGAAAGTTGGTGCTATTTTCAAACATGCCGAGGTATCAAAGCAACCGTTCTGTTCCACTTCCACAGCAAATTCACCTCCCTCATTTACAGAAAAAGACTTATTTACTTCACCTGGTAATACACTCCAATTATTGGTACAGTTTAACCACTGAAATTTTGCATTTGTAGCTTGCGCTTCTAATACTTGGCCTTTTATAGTTACTCGAGTATCTGCAGAGCGCACAGTTAATGTAACAGAGTCAACACCCGCACAATTCTGCGCATCGTAGCCGCGTACCACATATATACCTGAAGTTAACGCTGGTGTTGTTTTTGAATTCTCAAGCCCATTATCCCACACATAATTTAAAGCACCTGAAGCATTAACGAAAAAAGACTCCCCTTTACAGAGGTTATCCTTACTAATAGTCGCTCTTACTATTGGGCGACTATTACAGGCTCTATATTCATAATGTAATTTATAGCTCTCAGACAACTTATTTGACTCGCCCGCTGCAAATACCTTAAAGTACATATCCGTTTCTGCAGGAAATTCAGGAATGTCTGTTATAGTAATAAAAGTATCTCCAGACAGCTTTACCATTTCAATTGTATTATTCAAGCTTGCACTGTCTTTTGACCATTTTAAATAAACTCGATCCAATGCTCCTGAATATTTTACAACCACTCGCACCTCAATAGGCAAATCTTCCTTTGGTTGTTGCATGGTTGGTGACTCATTCATTTTGATCCATGTAATTTCTGGAAAATCTTCTCTATCTACCAGTTTGGTTTGCCACATACCTCTACCCCAAGCTACACAACGCAACGTATTAGTAGCCCACTGTATATCCAACTCTCGAACAGAGACTGCAGGAAGGTCTTTATTAAATAAAGTCCAGACAGTATCTTGCATAGATTTATAGTAAACACCGCGCTCTCCTCCAACATAAATATTGGAAGCCTCGGTAAATCCTATTACGGCGGTTCTCAATGGCATAGCGGATAGGTTGTACGATATATTTTCCCAAGTCTTACATAAATCATGAGAAACATAGACCCTTTTGTTATCGTCTTGATACCTATCGTAAGTTATGATTACGGTATTGTCGTCATTAGGGTCAAATGCAATCCAAGAAGGCGAGTGATTATTTGGCAAATCAGATGTGATTTCTGTAAATGACACTCCTCCGTCTTTCGAAAGTTGCATTCTGTTGTTTCTTGAAGCTAAGATTATTTTAGAATCGTTGTGAGCTATTGCGGCATGTCTTACATTGCCCATACCAAGGTTGGCTAAGGTCTGCCAATTACCACCAAATTGAGTGGTTTTATATAAAGATGTGCCGAATGAATACACATCCATTTGATGGTTGGGATCTGTCAACATTGGCGCAATCCAATCGTTATTATTTCCATGAGATGCTCCTGTTCTGGTTAAGCCGCCGTTTAGTGTTCTGTTTCGGTTTCCATATTGCCAGCTGCCCATCATCCAGTCAGAATTTAAATATTGAACCACTGCTTCCATACCATCGCCTCCATTCCATTCTATCCAACCGTCTTTTTTATATATACTGGTTCCGTTATCTTGTGAGCCTGCCATACTGAGCCATGCGTCAGATTGACTCAAACCAAATCGATAAAACTCTCGAATAGCAGTACCGTCATTCAATCTACTCCAAGAAACACCTCCGTCGGGGCTTTTGGCCAAATAACCATCCGTACCCACGTAAAATACTCCATTAATACTCTGAGCAGCACGCATATCGGCATGCACATAATTACTACTTCTATGGTTCGAATTTCCTGTTGACCAATAAGTAACCTGATTAAAATTATTTCCTCCATCCGTGCTTGCAGTAAGGTCGACGTAGCCATAAATTAAATTGGAAGTATCCTTATCGTTAACCGCAAAGCCATGTGCTCCTTGATTTGGGTTGCTCATGAACACAAAATCTTGTGCTTCATTTATACTTTTCCAAACACCATTATTAGTCGCAAAATACACGCAATTTGGGCAGTCTGTACTGACAGACAAACGGCCATTGTAATTTGATATTTGTGGAATATTTGATGAAGGCGTGAACGTTTGTCCAAAATTTGTTGATTTGAATACTTTATTCCTGTTATTGTTACCACTACTGTTGTAAACGTAAACAACGTTTGGTTTTGTTGGATGAAAGTCTATTTGGGTAAAGTTTCCACTAGTAAAAACCCGATTAAAGGTATGCATGAAGTCTGTTGAACGGTACAGTCCTCTATCGGTTCCAACCATCACCAGATTGGTATTAAAAGGACTAATTTTAACCCAACGCACTCGTCCTGTTTTACCAAGGCCACCCCAACCTAAATTTTGAGGATTGAAGTTAGTAATCATCCAATTTTTTCCACCATCGATACTGTAATAAATACCCTGGCTATAGGTGTTTTGAGCATTTTGCAAGTTTATTAAAACACTGTCAGGGTTTGTATCTGACGCATCAAGCACATTCACCCCAGTTGCGATCATTGTATCCGTCGAACATTCCCAATTTGAGCCACCATCAGATGTTCTCCAGAAGCCACCGCTTCGAGAGCCGAGATACATGACATTAGTATTGTTTGGATAAACGTAAAAGGTTTCCACTCGACCAATACCCTGGGAGTAATGCGATGTTACATTATTGGCATCCCATGGGCCTAACTCTACCCAAGGTGATGTTTGTTCGCCTCTAGAACCGTAGTAAAGTTGTTCCTTTTTAATGCTACGAAACGCTTGCTCCACAAAGTATGGATTTACGTTTGATCTATTTCCTGTTGGGTAAAACTTACTTTCATTTTCGTTTTTCCAACGGAGATAGCCTTTATACCCTGACCCTTTTCCTTTTGAATGCTGGGCAAAATATTTTTCAGCCTCAGTTACTACCTCATAAAAATTGTAATTGTAGTCATTCATCATATCCTGGTAGTTTTGAGCAAAAAGGGGTAAGCTGAACAAGACAGCAAGTGTGGGCAGGAAGATATATTTCATAGAACTTTATATTTTGCTGCAAATATAACTGCCCATTATCCTTTCCAGAAAAATTAAATGAGAGCTGACGATAAATTGGTTTCGTTTTATAAACTATGAATTGCTGAAAACGTTAGTAACCCAGAGGAAACAAACTTGCTTTCTTTTTAATTTTGAAAAATGCCAAATAGAATTTTAGAAGCATATAAAAAAATCCCTAGTTGGATTAAAAACAGGTACACCGTTACTTTTTTAAGCTTTCTTGTCTATATGCTGTTCTTTGATCGGCATGATCTTGTATCACAACTTCAACTAAAACGCGAATTGGTAAGCCTAGAGGAAAACAAAAAATATTACAAGAAACAAATCGACCAAACCACCGCCGACTTGAATGACCTGCTCACAAATGATAAAAACCTTGAAAAGTTCGCTCGTGAAAAATACCTCATGAAAAAACCCAATGAGGATGTTTTTGTTATTGTCGATTCGAAAGAAAAAAAACAGGAATTTAACGAAGTAGATAACTAACCCTTCAAACCAAAACTTTTCAATAGACTTATCGCCACGGTTGCCTTAGCACCTTGAATCCTTTACCTTTGTATGCAAGCTAGATGTAACTATGAAAAACGACGGTTTATTTACAGAATTTGAGGGGTTCTCCAAATCCGAATGGAAATCAAAAATCATTGAAGATTTAAAAGGAAAACCCTACGAATCACTCATAAAGAAAAATGCAGTAGGTATTGAGTTGGACCCTGTATTTTCAATAGAAGACCGCCCAAGTAACTCATCTTTTTGTAGAGGTACAAAATCAGTTAATAACGATTGGTGGGTTACGGAATCCATATTACTTGGAGATAACCCGGAAGCAGATAACCAAAAAATACTTAAACTGTTAAATAGCGGTTTAACTGGGTTACACCTTATCGGCACTCCAGAAAAAGCAACATTAAAATCTATTGACCATCAATACATTGCATTAGAATTTGGGCAGTACTCGGAATTAAAGGAAGTAATTGAATGCTTAAAGAACTCATTTGGAGAGCAACCCAACAATTCTAAGATCTACCTAAACTATGACCCATACACCAAAGCGGCTCAAACGGGGCTTTGGAAACCTGAAGATTCGCAACAAATAAAGGAAACGGTCAAATTGCGTAAATCCTTGCAGGGTTATAGTTCTACCCGATTATTTACGATTGGTGGAAATGTATATCATAACTGCGGTGCTGGACCAGTTGCGGAGATTGGCCTAGCCTTGGCGCAAGCTCATGAATACTTACTGCAACTCATGCAAAACGGTTACGGTGTTGATGAAGCCGCTGCCGAGATAAAAATTGACTTAGCTGCTGGACGGGATTACTTTACTGAAATTGCAAAATTCAGGGCATTTAAAATCATGTGGGCGCGTTTAATTGAAGCTTACAAGCCAGAAAAAAACGAAAGTTTGGGTGTGGATATAAAAGCATATACCTCAACATTTTGGAGCACCGTCTATGACCCATATGTAAATATGCTTCGGGCAACAACCCAAGCCATGTCTGCCGCAATTGGTGGTGTAGACTTGATGGAGGTAACCCCTTACAACGCAACTTGGGAGAACGGTTCAAGCTTTTCCAATCGAATAGCGAGAAATGTTCAGTTACTTCTGAAAGAAGAAACCTACTTAGATAAAGTTATTGACCCCGCAGGAGGGAGTTATTTCATCGAATCCCTGACCAATGATATTGCAGAAAAAGCATGGTTGAAATTTCAAAAAATTGAAAAAAAAGGAGGCTTTCTAGGCCTGGTTACTTCTGGTAATCTACAGCGAGAATTAAAAGAAGAAGCTCAGGTTCAAATCAAAGCATTTGAAAACGACGAACTGCAAATTCTGGGTGTAAACTTATATCCAAATAGTGAAGAACATATTTTGGATAAATTGGCAACAGTGCAACCTGATGCGTCTGATAAAAACAGCGATTTCCCACCTATTGAACAAGTAAGGGTTGCTGGACAAGCTGAGCAGGAAAGAGCTACAAAAGAATTGGAGGGCAAATCATGAGAGTAGATTTTAGCAAAATATCCTTAGGTAAAACTGAAACTAAAACGTCCAAAATTGAGGATGAAGTTTCCTTTGTTGCAGCAGAAAAGATTGACATTAAAACAAAATACTCCAGCGAGGACTTAAAAAACGTAGGCCACTTAGATTTTGCGGCTGGGAAAGCCCCGTTTTTAAGAGGACCCTACTCTAGCATGTACGCAAGTCGTCCATGGACCATTAGACAATATGCTGGTTTCAGCACAGCAGAGGAGTCAAACGCCTTTTACAGGAGAAATTTAGCTGCGGGACAAAAAGGACTTTCGGTTGCATTTGATTTAGCAACACATCGTGGTTACGACTCAGACCACCCAAGAGTTGAAGGTGATGTGGGTAAAGCAGGAGTTGCTATCGACTCAATCTTGGATATGAAAATCCTATTTGACCAAATTCCATTGGATAAAATGTCGGTAAGTATGACCATGAATGGGGCAGTAATTCCCATAATGGCGTTCTACATCGTTGCTGCTGAAGAACAAGGCGTTTCACTTGACCAACTCTCCGGCACCATTCAGAACGATATTCTAAAAGAGTTTATGGTTAGAAACACCTATATTTATCCACCCGCTCCTTCGATGAAAATCATCTCTGACATTTTCGAATTTACTTCGCAAAATATGCCGAAGTTCAATTCAATCAGTATTTCGGGTTACCATATGCAGGAAGCAGGAGCTACCAACGATATCGAGCTGGCATACACCCTTGCCGATGGTCTAGAGTACGTAAGAGCCGGGCTTAAAGCCGGCATGAAAATAGACGAATTTGCACCGCGCTTAAGTTTCTTTTGGGGAATTGGGATGAACCACTTTATGGAAGTAGCAAAAATGCGAGCTGCAAGAATGTTATGGGCAAAAATGATCAAGCAATTTGACCCAAAAAAGGAAAAATCTATGGCTTTGAGAACACATAGCCAAACATCGGGTTGGAGTCTAACGGAGCAAGACCCTTATAATAATGTGGCTCGAACCTGCGTTGAAGCCATGGCAGCCACCATGGGAGGCACTCAATCTCTGCACACCAATGCACTTGATGAAGCAATAGCACTTCCCACAGATTTTTCGGCAAGAATTGCACGAAACACTCAAATTTATCTGCAGCAAGAAACTGGAATCACCAATACCGTGGACCCTTGGGGCGGCTCTTATTACGTTGAAAAGCTTACTCATGATATTGCCCACAGAGCTTGGGATTTAATTCAAGAAGTTGAAAAGTTGGGTGGAATGGCAAAGGCGATTGAAACGGGTTTACCAAAAATGCGTATTGAAGAGGCTGCTGCCAGAAGGCAAGCTAGAATTGATAGCGGATCAGATGTAATTGTGGGTGTTAATAGATACGAGACTGACGAGAAGGAAGACATCGAGTTGCTTGAAGTGGATAATGAATCTGTGCGTAAATCTCAAATAGAGCGCTTAAAGAAATTAAGGGCTGAAAGAAACGAAGAGGAAACTACTGCAGCGCTTGACGCATTAGCAGAAGTTGCTGCTACTGGTAAGGGTAACTTGCTGGCTGCAGCCATCGATTGCGCTCGAAAAAGAGCTTCACTTGGAGAGATAAGCGATGCAATGGAAAAGTCTTTTGGTAGGTATAAAGCAGTTATCCAGAGTATCTCTGGAGTATATTCTTCAGAAGTTATGGAAGACAAAGATTTTAAAGAGGCCAGAAGACTCTCTGACGAGTTTGCTGAAATTGAGGGAAGGCGGCCGCGAATAATGGTTGCAAAAATGGGACAAGATGGGCATGATAGAGGGGCAAAGGTTATAGCCACTTCTTTTGCAGATATTGGTTTTGACGTGGATATTGGACCCCTGTTTCAGACCCCTCAAGAAGCTGCAAAACAAGCCATTGAAAATGACGTGCACATTTTAGGAGTATCTAGCTTAGCTGCTGGCCACAAAACGTTAGTTCCTAAGGTAATAGAAGCATTGAAAGGTTACGGTAGAGAGGATATTTTGGTTATTGCTGGTGGTGTTATTCCACCCAAAGATTACGATTTCTTATTCAATTGTGGAGTAGCTGGTGTTTATGGCCCGGGAACCAAAATACCAAAAGCAGCACAAGAAATATTAAACGTGCTTATTGAAGCATACAAATAGATACTATGTTAGGACTGGGTGGATTTAAAGAAAAACTAGAACAAGCAAAAATTAAAGCTGAAGAAACCAAAAGTCGATTGGATTCCGTGCATGTAGAGGGTAAATCTGGTGAGTATGTGCGGGTTATTTCAACCGCTAACAGC
Source organism: Salibacteraceae bacterium (assembly GCA_965660875.1). Lineage (GTDB taxonomy): Bacteria > Bacteroidota > Bacteroidia > Flavobacteriales_G > Salibacteraceae > UBA6770. The sequence continues at coordinate 66,860 of CBFIBQ010000003.1, forward strand.
AGGGTCGTGCAAATATTACTGAACGAAGAGGCAAAACAAATGAGTGCGGATGAACTCTCAAGACATACCTTGGTTGCAACAAATAATGCGCTCGAGAAAGCAAGAAATATCAACGAAGTTGAAATGGCTGCGGTAGCGCGCGATGCAATGCCCAATATTCCAGGAATGCCTAATATGGGCAGCCTGTTTAACAAATAGATTTCAACCAATATTTAGAGCGTAAATCGGAGAGAATCGTTGTAACCAATCTAATGCTCTAGTTTTAAGAAAAAATTATTTGTCGTGGAAATATTCTTACTACCTGAAACTTATATTGCACTCCTTACACTTACTTTTTTAGAAATAGTACTTGGAGTAGATAATATCATTTTTATCTCCATACTTGCCAATCGATTGCCAAAAAATAAACGAGCAAAAACGCGTAATACCGGCTTAGCACTGGCTTTAGTGCTCAGAATAGGTTTACTACTGGGCATATCTTGGATTATTGGATTTTCAGAGCCACTTTTTGAAATTTTAGGTCATCCAGTAAGTGGTCGCGATATTATTTTAGCATTTGGTGGACTATTCTTAATTGGAAAAAGTACCAGCGAAATCCATCATAAAATGGAGGGGCATGAAGAGGAAGTGTCCGGGAACACTAACGCTGTCTCTGGAGGTAAAATTATATTACAAATCATTGCTATGGATCTGATTTTTTCATTTGACTCCATACTAACTGCTGTGGGACTTACCCAGCAAATACTAATTATGATTGTAGCTGTAGTTATTGCAATGATTGTGATGATGACTTTTGCAGGAAAAATAGCAAGCTTTATCCAAGAGCATCCTACTATGGAGGTCCTTGCACTTTCCTTTCTAATCTTAATAGGGTTTATGCTTGTTCTGGATGGAGCAGGTATTCATGTACCTAAAGGATATATCTACTTTGCTGTATTCTTCTCTTTAGTAGTTGAAATGCTTAACTTGAGGTTGAGAGACAGCAAGCGAGCAAGAAAAGCGCGTTTAAACCGCAAAGTAAAAACGGAGCAAGATTAAGCTAGAAATTGTAAAGCAAACCGGTCTGAACAGATAAGGCATGCTGATTTCCGTTAGCAAAAGTTGAGTGATTATTCCATAAGCCCGCTTCGTAATTTGGCTTTATTCTCAGATTCAAATTGGTGCTTATTTTGTAGTCTAACCCAACACCAATACTTGCACTTACTTGGCTCAATCCATTTTGTTCTTCAAAAATAATTTCTTGATTTTGTAAACTACTGTTTAGGTTTCTTTCACCACCCAGAATATAATTAAAAGTCACTCCTAGAGCGGCAAAAGGCCTCAATCTACCTTGACCTATTGAATACACAACATTTACTGGAACAGCAAGAGCATTCACATTAAATGTGCTACGAATGGTATCTGAAACCGTTTTTTGAACGTAATCATTCGAAGCTATTGTCAGCGCCTCATCCTCTCCAGAGACTATCCATTCTACAAATTCAATTTTCTCTTTGAACGTATGTGCATAATTATACTTGGCATCCCCACTTAAATTGGTAAAACTAACTCCTGCTTCAAAAGACAGTTGATTGTTTAAAGCATACCCACCATAAGCAGCGACACCCATTCCAATAACCATTGACTCCTTGTATTCAAGCAAATCCGAACCAATATAATTCGCAAACAATTCTGTCGAGTATGCTTTTAATGAATTGGCATTGTAATAGTTTTTCAAACCAAACACTGGTGCCGCCCAGATTCCAGCATATAATTTTGAGGGAGTTTGAACATAATCAAATGCCTTATTATTGGACAAAAGGGTTTCTTTAGCTAAGCCAATCGAGTTTTGGATAGAACTTAGGCCGATGGGTTTCATTTGGATTGTCCCTTGATTTGGTGATAAAACCTGCTCTCGAAACTGATCTGTATTAGGTTGACTGCTAGCAATCGTTTTGTGCTCAATTGCATTTCCATAAACAAGTTCTGACGGCTGATTTTTTCTAATCAAACCGTAGTTATCAAATGCATATTTGGCCTCATTCAATTCTGATATTCCTTCATAACTGTTCACTATTCTGGCTCTTACCTTAACCGAGTGCTTAGCGTTTCTCAGTTTAAATAACTCCACTTTTGTACCCCTAACTTGATACGATAAGTAGGAACCAAGAGCAAGAAAAGTCGATGAAAAAATCACCACAAGTAATGCGGTAAATCTTCTCTTAGTAACTTTATTTTCTGTTTTGCTCATAGCATTTTTTGAGGACTACTAAAGTGTTACTTATTCTTGGAAAATGAAACTCTTTTTATTAACCATGCGTTAATAAATTGTTTCTATTGACACTTATTTGAATTGAGATTAAGATTGAGCTAATAACTCAATGAACTCTTTAGTTAGTTCTTGATGTTTATTCTTAGCGTACCACAAGTGCATCTCCTCTGAAACTTTTGCATATTCGAACGATTCTTTTGACTTTTCTTTAAGGTACCATTCCTGTAGTAACTTTGGTCTAGGACCCCATTCCCACTTCACGCTGTAGTTATCCAAATCAATAGCGATCAGTTTCGGTATCGATCGCCCGCCATTGGTTAAGAATTCATCCATTAAATCGAGATGATCATCTCTTAATATCAAACGCACCTCAATTTTTGCTTCATCAGCTATTTTTTTCAATGCAGACAGGTTTTGTCCTACATCTCCACACCAAGCTTCCACAATAATGAGCCAACCCATATTGTTTTTTTTGGTGATAGCGATCTTATCTTCAGAAGTCAAATTAAAAATTTTGTTCCATTTATTTATTCTTTGGGCCGCCATTTTTGTATGTTTCACATACGCTTCCGATTGATTCGTTCCAGTAGTTTTTCCTTCTTGAACAAGACGGTTCATCAACTCCATATATTCAGTGTGAGTCATGGCCTGTTTCCATTTTTTCTCAATCAAATTTTCCATTTTCAAACTTTATTCAACAAAAGTGCATTACATGAATTCTATAAACAGTAATGTAAAACACAAATGAGCTATTCCAACTCTCTTGTAAACACTATTTTTTCATTTGTTGATTGATCGACATTATATAAATAGCCTTCTGTATCAAAGGCCTTGATATCCTCAACGTTGTCAATTCTATTTTTAATAATGAAATTGCTCATCATACCACGAGCTTTCTTTGCATAAAAAGATATGACCTTAAATTTTCCATTCTTTTTGTCCATAAATACCGGTTGAATCACATCTGCTTTTAATTTTTTTCTGTTAATCACATTAAAATATTCATCACTGGCTAAGTTTACTAGAACAGAGTTTTTTTGTGCTTCGAATTCTTGATTTAGCACCTCTGTTATTCGATCTTTCCAAAAGGCATAAATGTCCTTTCCCCTGCTTGTTTTCAGCTTTGTACCCATTTCTAATCGATAGGGCATTATTCGGTCGCTGGGTCTTAATATTCCGTATAAACCCGATAAAATCCTTAAATGGTCATTAGCAAAAACATCATCCGATTCGTTAAACTCCTCTGCCTTCAACCCCACATACACATCTCCTTGAAAAGTGGTTAGTGCTGGTTTTGTATTTGATGCTTCATGTTCTATACTCCAATGTTGGTTGCGCGGATAGTTTAACTCTGCCAAGTTTTTACTGATGGATTGCAGTTCCATCAATTTTTTTACGCTTTTCTTTTTAAGCGCTTCCATTATCTTTTCGGATTCATCCAGCAATACAGGTTGAGTTTTTTGCTTTAATTCTCTGCTATTTTCAAAGTCTAAGGTCTTCGAAGGCGAAACGACTGATATCATAAGTTATTGATTTAATTGTATTTAACACTACTAGTAGAAACAAACTTAAGCTCATATCGTTTACTAAAAGAACATACGAATACAAAAAATAATAAACGATGAAAGATTCAGTCTCAAAATTAAAAGAAGCGGCAAAAAAAATAAAAGTAAGGTTGGATAATCGAACTACAATTACTCTATCCAACTTAAAGTCACTAGAGTTTTGGAAAGAACGATATCCAAATCTTGAGATAATATCTCAGTAAAAGAGGATAGGAAAATAAAGATGCGTAAACCAATAATTTTTAGTTACTCCTATTGATTTTGAGCCACATTGCGGCTGCAACAGTCAAGCTGTCTCTAATCTCTCCCCTTTGATAACGATCGTACAGTTCGTCAACCGTGCATTTGTAAACTTTTAAACGCTCTGTTTCATCAGGTTGCGCAGTACCTGCTTCACAGTCTTCGGCAATATAGATTACCGCGCGTTCGTCAGTTGCTGAGTTACTCAAATCCATTTCAATCACTTTGTGCCAACTTTGAGCAGTCATACCCGTTTCCTCTTTCAATTCTCGCTTTGCAGCAGCCAATAAAGACTCGTCGCCTGCTGCTCCTCCTTCAGGGATTTCCCAGCTATACGCTTTATGAGGGTAGCGCCATTGTCCCACTAAGGTTACTAAACCGTTGCGGTCCATTGGAATCACTCCAACAGCGGTATTCTTAAATTGGACAACACCATAAACTCCATTACCTCCTTTAGCGTTTAACACATTGTCGTGCCTAACTTTTATCCAATCATTTTCATAGACTACTTGCGAGTCTAGAGTTTCCCAACAATTATCCTGTACCGGTAAATCTTTCATAAACACATTTTTAGATATCACAGGAGCAATAACGGTTCATCAAGAGCTAAATTTGCCCTGTGGAATTAAAAGTAGGCGATAAAGTAAAAGTAATTGATGAAGATGAAACGGGTGTAATCGTTAAAGTTCAGAGCCGAAACCTTGTCTCTGTGCAATGCAAAGACTTTACCTACAACTACTCCACTAATAAACTCCTATTACTAGAAAAATCTGAGCGTAGTTTAGAAGAACTGTATCAAGCGTTTTTGCCCGGAAGTGAGCACATAAAAGCAGCTGACAAACCAAAGAAAAAACGTGTAAGCCGTGAAGAAAAAGCAGAGGAACTGGGAAAGGTAAGAGGCAAACGAAATTCCAAAAACTTACTTGAGTTCGACCTACACATTCATGACTTATTGGTAAAGCACAGTCACATGACAGCGGGCGAAATGCTGAATTATCAATTAGACTATGCAGTAAATTGCCTGGAAGAAGCAATAAAGAAAAGAGAGTCAACGATTATTTTTATTCACGGTTTAGGAAAAGGTGTGCTCAAAACAGAACTGCATCAGATAATAAATGCATATGGATTGGATTATCAAGACGGATTTATGCAAGAGTATGGTCACGGAGCTACACGAGTGGAAATAAGATAAGTGTTTTTGTTTCATTCCTTTTAATTTCGCATCGCTGTAGGATATTCTATCGCATAGTTTAATCTATGAGGAAAGTCCAGACACCACAGAGTGCCGTGCCTTTTGAAAAAAAGGGCAGAATTCGAGGAATCAATTCTGACAGAAAGTGCCACAGAAAATAAACCGCCTCAATTTATTGGGGTAAGGGTGAAAAGGTGCGGTAAGAGCGCACCAGTATTTTTGGCAACAAAAGTAGCTTGGTAAACCTAACGGGGTGCAAGGTCATGTATACCAGAGCTTAGAGTTACTCGCTCAATCTGGAGGGTAGACCGCACAGATAAATGATAGATTAAAACAGAATCTGGCTTACTTATTTTTACAGCAAAGAAAAACCCCAATTGGGGTTTTTCTTTTTTCTATTTGTTCATTTACCGGAATAAATTCTATCGTTTTTTCCCAAGAGTATTTTTATAACCAAGAATGTGCTTTACCATACTCTAGCATTTGTTGAGTAAAGTCATCTGGGTATACCACGTTCACATCAATGATTTTATCGTCTTTTTTAACCGGAACAAGCTTTGGGTTAATAAAGCCTCCATAAGGAGCTATATTGAGTTTCTCTGAGCGTTCCAAAACTTCAGCATGTATATTTTGGTCCACTTGCACACCATAATTCTCAACTAAATCTTTTCCTGCTTTATAATCTCCTTGTGATTTAATTCGCTGAATTTCAGCAAGAAGCTCGCCAAAAAGCTCCTGAAGTCTGTTGTAATCATTAATCACAAAATAAGTCTTACCATCTTTTGTTTTCTTCTCAATTACATTTTCGGCCTTTCCTTTCTCATAAGCCCAAGCCGCAACTAATTGACGATTTCGCATATGTGCTTCTTCAATAATTTCACCCGGTTCCAACCTTCGTAATTGTGCCATTAAACCGTTACGTATGTAACTATCGTATTCTGCCTTACCGACTTCTAAAGATTCCATAAGGCCCAGTTCAATTAACTTCGGGTTTAACAAATAGTACAAAGCAACTAAATCAGCTCTACCCTCTTCCAAAGTACTTGCGTAACTCTTTAAGGTTTCTTTCGGGGTTCCTATTCCAGCTTCAAGTTTTCCAGAAGCGTGACCCACAACTTCGTGCAATGCGGTATGCAATTTCGAAGCAAGTTTACCATGCTTTTTAGATCGTTGATACTCTTCATCTGAGTAACAAAACTCTTCTAACATTTTACTTCCCCCAGCAAGAGAATATGCTTCTACTATGTTCCCTAAAGAAACCGATTTGGAACCGTGATTTGCTCTGATCCAATTGGCATTAGGCAAATTCACGCCTATTGGAGTACTTGGCGAAGCATCACCACTCTCAACAACGGCATTTACCACTTTATAGGTAACACCTGTCACGTTTTCTTTTTTGTGATTGTCCGCTATGGTCGAACTGTCTTCAAACCACTGCACATTATCTTGCAAAACCTTCATACGCTCAGATGCATCAAAATCCTTTATCTGAATAATGGATTCATAAGTAGCACGATACCCCATAGCATCGCCATAAACTTCAATAAAACCATTTATATAATCAATAACATCTTCAGTAGTCCCAACCCATTGTATGTTGTATTCATCCCATTTCTCTAGACTTCCTGTCTGGTAATATTCAATGAGTAGTTCAAATCCTTTTCGTTGATCTTCTGACTCGGCTACTTCTTTTGCTTTTTCTAGCCAATACACCATTTTTTCAATCGCTTTAGAGTAGCGACCTCCAACTTTCCAAACATCCTCTTTTAAACCTCCATCATTAGCTCTAACCAAGGTAGAATTCAATCCATAAGAGATGGGGGTTTCATCTTGTTTGTCCATCTTCTTAGCGTAAAATGCCTCTACTTCTTTTTGAGTAATACCATCCTCATAAAAATTATTTGCTGAGCCGGCTACTAAGTCTTTTTCTGGGTCAAGGTTTACTCGCTTCATATCCGTACTATCGTCAAACATTATGTCGACAATGCTCGATTCAAGTTCGGTATTAGTTTCGGAGAGCAGTTTATCTAAATAAGCTCGTTCAAACCCAGGATTTAACTTCATGGTAGAATAATGGTGATGAATACCATTTGAAAACCAAACCCGTTTTGTGTAAACCATGAATTCCTTCCATTCTGAGGTTGATGTATCTCCTGAATAGTTGGATACAATGTTCTCTAGAGCTTTCCTGATTTTTAGATTGTGCTTGTAGTTTTGATCGTATATAATATCTCGACCACTTAAGCTGACTTGGTATAAGTAATATGCTAATTCTTTTTGTTTGACACTCAATTTATCAAAACCAGGCACTTGGTAACGGATTATTTTTAAATCAGCAAACTGCTCCGTCATATATTTAAATTCCTCTGTCTTTAAAGTATCTGTACTTTCCACAACTTTTTCATTTTTACTACCGTTACTGCATCCTACAAATAACCCGCACAACAATAGTGAAACCCCTAAATTCTTCATTAGTTCAATTTTTATCATATGTCAAATATCGTATAAGTTTTGAGATGAAAAAAGGGGCACAAGGCCCCTTAAAAAATCTTCTGTTTGTACTCTTAATGTTTTTGAATAGGCTGAACTATAGCTCCATTACTCGTCAACAAACGCACAAAATAAGTTCCAGATTTCAAATTACTTAAATCCAATATAATACTCTCATTATCATTGTGATACACCTGCTTTTCTCGTACAACTTCTCCAACAACATTCACAACATCAATTGTCAGATCTTTATCAGTAAAGCCCTCAAGGGTTACATTTAAAAGACCGCTTGTAGGGTTAGGATAATAATTTACAACAAGCCTATTATGAGGCGATTCTTCTGTACTCAAACAAATGGCGTCATACTCTACCCTTACTTCATCAGATGATGCACAGCCATTTGCGGTGTCAGTGACCGTTACGGAAAACACCTTACTCTCTTGAACCGTTATTTTCCTTCCTGTAGCACCATTACTCCATAGATAAGAAACACTATCTATTCCAGCATCGAGCTCTGCATCAGCATCACCACATATTTCTACATCTGCACCCAATGAGAAAACAGGGTTACTATTAATAATAACTTGTGCGCTTGCAGAATCTGAACAATTCGATCCATTAGTTACGATGTATTTTATTGTATCTACCCCAAAACCAGCAACACCTGGGTCCAATTCCCCATTAGAGACACCATTACCTGTGTATGTCCCGCCAACTGGAAGACCTCCTGTAAGCAGTAGCTTATCATCCTGCTCGCACAGCACTAGATTACTCGAATAAGTAACAGAGGGCGCAGGATTTACCGTAACTATTTGTAATGAAGTATCACTGCACCCATAAGCATTTGTGAAAGCATACAGTAGCGAATCAAAACCAGCACCTTTTACTTTTGGGTCATACATCATATTTGATACGCCAATCCCAAGATATGAACCACCTGAAGGAGCTCCTCCTGACAACATTACTGCAGGTGAGTTATCGCAAAACGGTCCAATACTTGCCAAACTTGAATTTGTAACCGAATCAACCTCAACAATTTGAAAGGATGAATCTGAGCAATTATCTGAATTGGTATAAACATAAAATACGGTATCAACGCCCGTTTGATTGAAATAATAAGTACTATCAATGACGTTGTCACCTTTGTAAATACCACCTTTTGGAGTAGCTGTGTTTAAAGTAATTGGTTGTGCGTTTTCACAAAACCGACCAATGTCCCGAAAATTAACTCCTGGAGCGCTGTTTACAATTGTAGTAGCAAAACTTGTATCTGCACAACCATTTGCAACTTGATACACATAAAAAACTGTATCCATACCTATCATGGTTGGCTGATATACTGACCCGCCGCTAACATTTGCACCATAATAAGTTCCACCGCCCGGTGTTCCACTATTCAAGTTTAATTGAGGGGCATTAGAGCAAGTTGGAGAGGGTATTGAAACTGTAGATTTTGTAATTGTATCCAAATAGTAGTTAGATTGAATTGAGTCCGAACATCCCAGTGTATTTGTAAATGAATAGGTTACAAACTTGATTCCGGTTGTTCCTGCATTACTTGGCACTAGCTTGTTGGAGGTATTATCGATACCTAAACCCGAGTATGAGCCGCCCGTTGGCGAGCCTGTCAGCACCAATGAGTCAGCATTACTGCAAATATTACTGGGCATAAAAAAGTTTAACTGTGTTACAGAGTCAACCCTAACCACTTGCTTCACGGTATCAATGCATCCTCCAACAGAATAAATGTAGCTAATCGTATGATTTCCCCTTCCAACTGAGGCCGGATCAAAAGTAGCAGTACTTACACCATTTACTTGGTAAGATCCCATTCCGCCACTTGGCATACCACTTCCAGAGTTTAAATTTAAAGTCCCCGAATTTTCACAAACCGGTCCTATAGTAGATAAAGCTGCAGTGCACCTAGAAAAACTAAAGGTGAGACCCGAGGCTGGTTTTCTGTTAATATTTGCTGTTTCCGTTGTGCTTGATACTGAAGCTGTAGTCAATAAATCGCTAACAGAAAGAAACGAACCTGAACCTGTTGCAGTATCTGTTATACCCACAGAAGCACTTGCATTTGCACTTATCGTTCCAGATTCTGGTCTGTAAATAAACTCGATATTATTTGAGGTTTCGTACAATTTAACTTGAAACGAAATGACGGGAGATGTTGCTTGAAAATTCCATTCATAGTTTCTCCATTCAAAGGTATATACTCTATTTGGTGAAGTTCCTGTTGTATTATAGCTTGCTGTTCCTGAAGTACCATCTAAGTCGTCCCATAAAGGGGCGATTAAAGGACGAAATATAGAATTATTCGCTAAATCATTTGTCCGCTGCTGAAAGCCTGTTGGAGTTGAGGAGGTGTCAAATGTTAACCAACCGTTAGAGCTTGCTCTTATTTTTGAGTAATCTACCCCTCTGTAATTGAATGTAAATCCAATTGGTAAACTTACGCTCACGGCATCGTCAGCTTCAACACTGGACACTGCAGTTCCACCTGCAATTGCAGAGAAAGTTCCAGTACTTGCAGAAAAATTATAGTTATTCAACTGCGCGTTCAACGCCAAGCAACCCGACATTGCAATTATGTAAAGTATGATTTTTTTCATGTATCTATTTTTGCAAAAGTATGCTAGACTATTGGTTTTGCTTAATAAACTAAGTTATTAAATAATCCTCTAGTGCTGTATTGAAATACGAGATTGGGCAACATTTTCTGCACCGATAAGTCGCAAAAAGTACACTCCAGATGCAAATGAAGACACATCAATTTGAAGTTCATCGGAAGAAATGTTATTATCCTCCCAAACCAAATTACCTTTTGAGTCAAGCAATGTAACACGGAGCTCAGCACTCAATTTATTGTCAAAACTTATGGTAACCATATCTCTTGCTGGAATAGGATAAACAGAAACTCCACCATAAACTGCCAATTCTTCCAACCCAACACAAATGGCCTCGTATGAAACTGTTACACTATCTGAAGAAACGCAACCGTTAAGATTTACCTCTACAGAATAGTTACCAGACCTACTCACAATTATATTACTACTAGTAGCATTAGTACTCCACAAATATTGTGCGCCGCTATTACCAGCACTTAGCTTTAAGGTATTATTTCCGCATATCTGTTGATCTCCACCAAGGTTCACTGTAGGTTGAGGTTTTACCACTAAGTTTTGCGTTACCTCGTTTGAACAACCATTTCTACCGGTATAAGCATAACCGATTGGATGCGTACCTGCACCTGCTGCATCTACGTCAAAAACACTTGTTACGTTATCGACAAAGTTTCCAGTCAACATACCTCCAGCTGGCAAACCGCGGACTATTTTATAGTCACCTGTACCCTCACACACGTCCAATAGGGAGTTAAAAGTAATTGCTGGCTTTTCTAATACATGAATTGTTTTAGCCACCTTAGTAGTACAACCGTTAGGGTTCCAAGCTTCGTAATAAACCTGCTGAGCTCCTACACCAGGAACAGAAGGGTCAAAACTACTTCCAGTTACTCCAGTACCACTAAACACACCTCCTGTTGGCGTAGCAGCTAGCGTTGCCGCCGATTCATTTTCACACATAGTATCCACAGCTGTTATCACAATCTGAGGAGCCGGCTTCACATTAAAGGACTGAAAAGCAGTATCTGCACAACTATTTTGAGCCACACCGACATAATAGACAGTATCTAAACCTGCAAACCTAGGAGTGTAAGTTCCAAACCCAACTAGATTTTCATCGTCAAAGAAGTAACCTGGAGTTGGCGTACCAGCAGTTAGTGTATAAGCTGCATTCGTTTGACACATATCTGGAATTGTTGGCATAGTAGCAGTTGGTGCAGCATCAATTATAATTGCCCCAGAAGTTTGACCAAAACAACCCATACCATCAGAATAGGTGTAATTTAAATTGTAGGTACCTACACCCAACCCAGTATTAAAATGCGTTCCACCAACAATACCGGTACCTGTGTAGGTTCCGCCGTACTTTATTCCCGAGGTAAGTTGAACATTACCCTCATTGTCACAATAGCGTTTCGTATTCCAAGACATTGTTGGTTGGGGAATTTCTTTTACCTCAATGGTATCATTAATGACACAACCATTAACACCTGTAGCCGTTACAGAATAACTGCCTTTAGTCGTAATATTTCTTATAGTATTTGTAGAGTTGTTATCCCAAACATATCTCGAAACACCTGCGGTAGTAGCATTCGCAACCAGATTGATACTGCTTCCTGTACAATAACCTGTATCATTTCCTAAATCCAATGAAGGTGTTGGTCTAGTAGAAATAGGTATCATAGACGTACCTGCATCACAACCTTCTACTGAAATCTTAAAGTCATAAAAGAAGTAATAGTAAAAATTAGCTCCATTCAAATCAGACGTTATAATCATACTCGTGTCGCTATCTCTATATGGATAGTTCGCTTGATAATGATACTCCAAGCCTGAAGTGTTTGGGTTTTTACCAAAAGCAGATCCTGCTGCAGATATACGATAATCAGATCCCGGTGGAATTTTAAACCCTAAGAACACTTTACTTCCCGCCATTGGAAAAACAGTATCTCTTTTAGTTGCAACTATGTTATTGTCTTTGTCGCGAACGGTAACTATCATTGTACCAGAGTCGGTAGGGTGAACGGTTACTGTATCAATTACAAGTGGTCGTTTCACATCAAAACGCAAACCCTGATTGAACGTAGGGTTGGTCCACGTCAGGGTTGTTTTTGATGTACCATAAGGTGAATCGTCACCGATAGTTGAACTATAATTATCAGAAGCTCTGACATATAGCGTATCGGCAGAACTTATATTTACTCTAAAGCTATCACCTACATGTAGGAGGTTTCCATTAGATAAGGCATCATACCACTCCACTCTTTTGGCTCTAGCTCCGCTGGTAATAACACTGTCTATTCCATCACAGACCACTATCGGACTTGTAAAGGTTTTTACGGAGGGTACTCTATCGACATTAATTCGATCTACAATCATAGTATCGTTTTCTCTGTACGTATCTGTATTCAAACCAGAATAAATGAGAGCTGTTAATAATCCTCCTGTTTTTGTATTGATATATCCTACATCAACCGTGTCGTATTTAGCCGACCCCAATGAACCGTTGTAGGTTGTGCTAACTGTTCCGTTAAATGCGCCAAAAAATTGCACCGAAATCGGAAAAGTTGTTTGCGCTTGTGTGCCATTGTTCAAAACAAGCACGCGCACTAATTGTGAATCTGCCCCACACCTGCCCGGAGAAGGGCTTATTAACGAAGCAATAGCAATATCGTTGCTGTCTACTTCAAATTCATCAGCACCCATATCTGGTACAGTTGCTCTTGTCTCGTTGTCAATATCATCTGTCACACCATTTATTCTAATTCCCTTACCGTTAACAAAAATGGACTTAACGTGTAAGTCATCGGGTGATTTAAAAAACGGATTAATGCTCACGTCTGATGGACCCAAATTCACATTTGAAGGCGTTCCTCCAGGTGCATACACGTTATTGTGAGTAGAAACAAAAGTGCCCGTGCGGTTGTATGCTGTTCCAGGCATATCTGCGTGAATGTTGTTGTTCCTAAAATTAGAGTTTCTTGGCGAGCGCATTTCAACTGCATTGGAAGTTGCACTATTAGTTTTCAAATAAAAACTATTAAAATAATAGTCCACATAGTTTGAACTCGAAGAGTACAATAGGTCAGTAAGTGTAGAGTTCTCATAATGTGAACTAATAAAGTTGTTATTGAATGAGCCTTTATCCGAATTGGATCTACCTGAATATGCTACTAAATAAACTCCATAACCACTCGTGGTATGTGAAAATATCAACTTGTTTTTACTAAACTCACTACTATAACCGTAGTAGGAATAGAATCCATAACGAAAGGCTACAACATCCTTATCTTCAATAGTGTTACCGATGATTTTCGATCCGTTCTGATACCAACTGTAAATGCCATATTGATACCAATCGTAAATTCTATTGTTTAATAGAGTAAAGTTGCTGTCCAAGTCACTTGTAGAGTTTCCATATACATAAATGGAATAATACCCACCTCTGATATCAGAGTTTGAAACAACCAAACTTGACAGTTTTTCATTCCTATTGTTCATAATGACCCTGCTATTGGAACCTGGCCTGCTACTAGTGTCAGCTCTTAACTCACAACTATCTAATCGAATCATCCGATTATCTCTTCTAAACATCAATACCGCTCCATTCGAATTGTTATTGTGAATAGCAATATTTCTGAAAGTAATTCCCTGATTATCTTGGAAGGTAATCGTATTTCCAGTACTTGAATACAGAATTGGCTTCGCAGTTAAACCAGTATCCGCTTCAAATACAATGGTATCTGATAACGACACTCCTTTTATCGCACCGAACGTTAGAGTTTGATTGTAGCTACCTTGTCGAACTCGAAAAATTGTATTACCGCAAATACCGGAACTCCTTAGTCTAGCAACCGCTGCGGTGAAGTCAGTAAAATCTGGATTTGCACCTCCAATTGTATTAACGCCACTAATGGCTGTTCCAAAAGTTCCAGTCGTCAGCGCGTTATTTCCGGTTACAGTATCAAGTAATCCATTAACGGAATCAATTCTTGCAGTAATTCTATAGGTTGAATCTGAATTAAAATTGTAGTTCCTAAGATTTATTATTCGAGATATACCAGAAGGTAGACTTCCGTTAAAGCTTACAGTTTGATACTGGAACGGCCGACCGTTAACACTAATCCCCAAACGGATTTTCATCGTTTTTATCGTGTCTAATCCAAAATTAAGTACATCAAATTCAATATTATTTTGACCTGAACAATACACTTCCTTCAAACTCAAAGCAGCTGCGTCCAATGAATCTGGGTCGAATTCATCTGCTCCTATATCCGTGTTCGAGTTTCTAGTTTCGCCATCAACATCCTCTGTAATACCTGTTATTGTTTGTGCTACACCATTTAGCTGGACATTATTAATATGTAAATCTGTACTTGAAACAAACATTGGGTCAACTGAAACCGAGTTTGCACCAACAGGAGTTACTGGTCCAGAAGCTGAATAGTAATTATTGTAATCTGGCCTCAAAGTTGAGCCTACGCTATTCATAACAGTACCCGTTGCACCCATACTGGCTAGAATATTATTTTTAAATTCTGACGTGGAACTTAAATTTAAGTACGCCACAGTTGGTGCTGTCCCGCCGTCTACTTTTATAGTATTGAAGTAAACATCACTGTAATTACAAGCGCTCATATACAATCCATAAGTTGCGCCTAAAACATGGATAAAGTTATTCGAAATATCACCTCGATCGTTAAACAAACCGCTACTAGCAAACATGTAAACCCCGTAACCAGAGTTAGTTGAACCGTTGTAGTACTTGTTGCCACTGAAGGTAGGTACACTGTTGTAATATAGCCATACGCCACGTGCAGATGACGAAACAAATCTGCCAGAAGTAATTGTATTGTTTACAATTTCTATGTTCTTGTTATAATAAGAATATATCGCATAATACCCCCAACCATCGATATTGTTATTCTTAATTACCCAGCCATCTTGCTGTAAGGAAGTGGAAGAACTCGCCCCGTATATGTAAAAAGCGTAAGAACCATTTAAGATCTCATTATTTTCGAAAGTAATATGCTGCGACTGTTGGTTGGTTCCCCTTTCATCCCAAATTAAGGACATGTTTTGACTGGTATTAAAGTTTTGTGAACCTTGGATTGTGTTTCCATTGAAACCTATATACTCACATGTATCGGTGAAGCGAATAACCGTTCCAAATGAGCCTGTTGAAACATTCCCAATAGTCAGTGAGTCAAACTGTATGTATTTGGCTGACTTGAATCGAATCACATAATTATCTGAAGATGTAGCGTTATTATACTGAATCGTAACAGAACCTGTCGCTGCAGGGTCCGGTCTAAAACGAATAGTATTTGTAGACGATGCGCCAGAAACATTCTCAATAGTAAATTGCGCATTGTAGTTTCCTGACCTTATATTAAATGTTACGGCTCCATTTACGCCTTTCGCATTCAATGAATCTACCGCTTGTGCTACCGAGGAATAATCAGGAGAAGTCCCACCAATAGTGTATGACCCACTAAGCTGTGCGTGAAGTGAATGTGTAAAAATTAAAATTAATAATGTATATATTACTCTCATTTTCAAGTAGTTTATCTTGCGATTCAAAAATATAAGAATTAACCAATAAAAAAACGGCGTTTTTTTACTTCACTTACACTAACACAGACGAGAAAAAAAAAGCGACCGTTGGTCGCTTTTCAAATTTAATCTCGTTTTCTAATGAATACCCTTGTTTGCTAAATACCTTTCTGCATCTAATGCGGCCATACATCCTGTTCCAGCAGCTGTAACAGCTTGACGGTATACTTTATCCGCAGCATCTCCACCTACAAATACACCTTCCACATTCGTTTTAGCAGTACCCGGGACCACCTTTAAGTAGCCCACTTCATCCATCTCCAAATAATTTTTGAAAATATCTGTATTTGGTTTGTGACCTATTGCAACAAAAAAGCCTTCAACATCCAATGTTTTCTCCTCTTGTGTTTGGTTGTTTACAATTCGAACACCTTCAACCACCTGATCACCAAGCACCTCTTGTGTTTCTGAGTTAAACAACACTTCGATGTTTTTGGCGTTCTCAACGCGATGTTGCATAGCGCGCGAAGCTCTAAAATGATCTTTTCGCACAATCATATACACCTTCTTACACAGTTTGGAAAGATAAGTAGCTTCTTCAGCAGCTGTGTCTCCAGCTCCAACAATAGCGACTTCTTTTCCTCTATAGAAAAAACCATCGCAAACTGCACATGCAGAAACACCGCCACCCATATCGCGCAATCTCAATTCAGATTCTAACCCTAACCATTTTGCCGAGGCACCGGTAGAAATTATAATAGAATCTGCCGACAACCAATCTTTATTGTCTACTTGAACCTTGTGAACAGGCCCAGAAAAATCTACTGCTGTAACAAATCCGCTTCTCACATCAGTATCAAAGCGCTCAGCTTGTTTTTTAAATTCTTCCATCATTACAGGACCAGTTATTCCTTCTGGATATCCAGGAAAATTATCAACTTCTGTAGTATCCATAAGCTGACCGCCTGGCTGCATACCCTGAATCATTACGGGCTGCATATCCGCCCTAGCAGCATATATTGCCGCTGTGTATCCCGCTGGACCACTTCCAACGATAATGCATTTGTGGTGTTCTTTTATTTCCATTTTATGTTAAGTAATATTGATTTGCAAAAATAACCTTTGAAAAAGGATTATGACCACTTAAAAAAGTGTCAATTCGTTAAGGAATAAAAACTCAAAACAACTGTTTCGTTAATTCGTTACTTTGTATTATTGAAATCCAAACAATACACTACATGTTCTCTTCAAAACTCTTTTTAATTCCAGTAACGCTGCAGTTTTTTCTATTGAGCTGCTCTTCAAACTCTGAGTCCAATGGAGCTTGTGAATGGCATCAAAGGAAATTTTCAGCTACAGTAACGGAGATAAAGTTTGACAAATTATCCAATAAAGGAGACTCCTTATTTCAAGTAAAATTAATGTTCGATGCAGGTAGTCTAAGCGAAAAGGAACAGGATTTGGGGAATATAAAAGACATGGAAATAACCAAAGCTAAGCTAACACGCAATAAAATAAAAGTAAATGCCACTTACACGGGAACGATTAGTGACCTCAAGGAGGGTAACTGCGCTACGCCTGTTGTGGCTTTTGATCAGCGATTGAATTAACCATGTCCGTTAAACCAAATATCAAGTTAAAGAAAAGACCTCCTATTGATGTCCAAAAACTTTTTAATGATTTAAAGGCTGGTAAACGAGAAGCACTCAGCAAATCACTTACACTAGTTGAAAGTTCTAAACCGGAACATCGCACTCTCGCTAAGCAGCTGGTAGAGTTTTCTACAAAAGTTTCTAGGAATTCGTTACGCATTGGAATAACTGGCGTACCTGGAGTCGGAAAATCAACGTTTATTGAGTCGTTTGGTCTTCTTGCTATTGAAAAACAGAAAAAAGTATGCGTGCTTGCAATTGACCCAAGCAGCCAGCTTTCAAAAGGTAGTTTGCTCGGCGACAAAACCCGTATGGAGCAGTTGAGCGTAAACGAAAATGCATATATCCGACCTTCCCCAACTTCAGGAAATCTTGGAGGGGTTGCAAGAGCCACCAGAGAAAGCATATTGTTGTGCGAAGCAGCGGGCTATGACTTAATTCTCGTCGAAACCGTTGGAGTTGGACAATCAGAAACTACGGTGCACTCCATGGTAGATGTATTTGTAATGCTCTTATTGGCTAATGCTGGTGACGAAATACAAGGCATTAAACGAGGCATTATGGAAATGGCGGATATATTAATGGTCAATAAGGCTGATGGAGAAAACAAACAACAGGCTGCAGTAGCTGCTCGACAGCTCAAACAAGCCTTGCATTATTTTCCTTTACCAAAATCCGGTTGGTCGCCAACCGTTGATACAATGAGTGCTTTGAAAGCGGAACAAATCGATCGTGTTTGGAAGAGAGTTTCGGAGTATTTGCAACTTACCAAAGAAAATGGATATTATAAAAAAAGACGTCAGGAACAAACTGTGCATTGGTTCAAGCAAAGCCTATCTGAACAACTCATCCAGCAATTATCTCAAGACAAAAGGTTTCAGGAAAAAATAACCAGTATTGAGCAGGAGGTTAAAGCAGGAGATTTGGACCCCTTTATAGCGGCCGATAAACTTATTGCGGAATTCTTTAAATAGATTTTCGCAGTTCTTTTTTCAAATAATCCTTAGCCAAGTCCACTGGGTTTTGCTCAATATTTGAGAGTAATTTAAAAATCATATTACTCAAGTCCACACCCGTTGCCTCCTTAGGCATTTTAGCAGACGCAACATTTATCATCTTTATCGTCTCCTCTTTTGCTGTTTTAATAAGGTGCCACGAAGTATTCGAAACATAAAGTTGTTGTGTAAGGTTGTGCTGATATTCAGTTCTTACCGTTTTTATTAATTCTTGCTGAAAGTTTCTTCCGTTCATGCCTTTTTGATGCACTCTTAGCACCATATCAGCAAGATGTATCCGCTCTAAAAAAAGTGTCAACCGCTCGTAAGCATTAATTTTATTTGGCGTAAAGGATTTTTTCTCCGCCCTTCGCAGCTCCAACTCTTTGCGCTTATACTGACTCTCCAATACTTGTTTTAAAACAAAGTAAGTTGTTAAAAAAACAATCAACCCAGGTATCGTAAACTTCAATAGCTCTAATAAAAAATCCATTCAATAAATTTTAGAATTCAAATATCGGTATTTGATTCAACTGACAATGTTACATTAACAAGTTTCAGCAAACGTATTTATTTAGATTTGCAGACATACAAATTAGATATGGAACAATACCTTTCAAAACGTATCAAATCCTTGTCAGAGTCTCAGACGCTTGCAATGGCCGCCAAAAGTAGAGAGTTAAAGTCACAAGGCGTAGATATTATCAGTTTAAGCCTAGGTGAGCCCGATTTTAATACTCCAGACTTTATAAAAGAAGCTGCAAAAGTTGCGATTGATGAGAATTTCACGCATTATCCGCCAGTTTCAGGATATGGGGATGTATTGGAAGAGATATCAAAGAAATTTAAAAGAGATAACAATTTAGATTACGCTCCAAACCAAATTGTTGTGTCCAACGGAGCAAAACAGTCATTAGCGAACGTAATGCTCAGCTTAATAGACCCCGGAGATGAAGTGTTGATTCCTACTCCGTATTGGGTAAGTTATGTAGAGATTGTGAAATTAGCTGGCGGCATTCCTGTTTATATAAAGGCTGGAGTTGAAACTGACTTTAAAATAACTGCTGACCAGTTGGAAATAGCCATAACGGATAAAACAAAAATGATCATGTTTAGCTCTCCTTGTAATCCCAGTGGTTCGGTATATAGCAAAGCTGAGCTTGAACACATCAAAGATGTCTTAGTGAAACATCCGAGCTTATTCGTAATTGCTGACGAGATATATGAGTTAATCAACTTTGGTGATACCCATTTCTCCATAGCGCAGTTCAAAGATTTATACAACCAAGTAATCACTGTAAATGGCGTTTCCAAGGGGTTTGCCATGACGGGTTGGAGAATTGGCTATCTAGGCGCTCCGTTATGGATTTCAAAAGCAGTTGCAAAAATGCAAGGCCAAATTACCTCAGCTCCATCCTCTATTGCACAGAAAGCAGCGAAGGCGGCAGTTGAAGCGGCACCCGAAAGTGTATCTTACATGAAGGAGACTTTCCTAAGAAGAAGAGATTTGATGTTGGAAAAACTGCGTGCTATTACTGGTATGCGCTGTGCAACGCCAACAGGTGCCTTTTACCTATTTCCTGATGTGCAATACTTTTTTGGTAAATCATACAACGGCACAACCATTTCAAATGCGGACGACTTATCCATGTTTCTTTTAGAAGAAGCTCGTGTAGCTGTTGTTACAGGGAGCGCATTCGGAAATCCAGAATGTATTCGCTTATCTTATGCCGCATCAGATGAGGAATTGATAACGGCAGCAGATCGAATAAAAGAAGCATTAGAAAGACTTCAATAGCATTTTAGCAAAATGAATAACGTAATAAAAGAAGCCTTTGAGTCGTTTAACGATATGAATGTGTTAATCATTGGCGATGCAATGATTGATGCATACGTTTATGGTATGATAAAAAGAATGTCGCCAGAAGCTCCTGTTCCTATTGTAGAGGTAGAGCGCAGAGAGCGGCGATTAGGCGGAGCGGCAAATGTGGCTCGAAACATTCAATCCTTAGGTGCAAATCCCATATTGTGCTCTGTTATTGGTGCGGGTTTTCATGGAAATCAAATTATAGACTTGATGAAAAGCAACCAACTTTCAACAGAAGGTATGGTCCAATCTCATGAAAGAACTACAACAGTAAAAACCCGAATAATAAGTTCTGGTCGCCATGTAGCGAGAATAGATGAAGAGGTAGCAGAAACCATTACTGATGAACAAGAGAATTTGTTTTTTTCAACAATAAAAAAACTCATTGTTGGGTATGCAATTGATGCAATTGTCTTCGAAGATTACGATAAAGGTACAATATCAGCTACCCTAATCAGTAAGGTTGTAGAACTGGCGAATAAAAAAAACATACCAACGACGGTAGACCCTAAAAAAGATCGGTTTTTAGACTATAAAGGAGTTTCTTTATTCAAGCCTAACTTTAAAGAACTTGAAGAAGGTTTAGACATTAAAATAATTAAAGAACATTCTCCGATTCAATCAGCAGATAAGCAATTAAGAGCAGAATTGGAACATGGTATTTCGCTGATAACTTTATCTGAAAAGGGTGTTTTTGTATCCGAACCAAATAAAAGCACAACATACCCGGCTCATGTGCGTTCTATTTCGGACGTAAGCGGAGCAGGTGATACAGTTATTGCTGTAGCTACTTTATGTTTGGCTGCTGGACTGTCTTCTGAGTTAATTGCACAAATTTCAAATTTAGCTGGTGGATTAGTTTGCGAATCATCTGGAGTTGTCTCCATTAATAAAGAGAACTTGTTAGCCGAAAGTTTGTCTGTACTCTAAAATAGAATTATGCCTCAAGTCACGCCATATAAAAAAGAAGATGCAAGCAAGAAAGAACAAGTGGCAGAAATGTTCGACAACATTGCTCCCAAGTACGATTTCCTGAACCATGTGTTATCCTTGGGTATTGATATTCTTTGGAGAAAGAAGGCTATCGGTTTGCTAAAGGCTTACAAGCCGAAACAAATGTTAGATATCGCAACAGGTACTGGTGATTTTGCTCTTGAGGCTTTAGCACTAAATCCTGATAAAATTATTGGTGCGGATATAAGCAGAGATATGCTTGCTGTTGGCGTTGAAAAAATTAAAAAGAAAGGACTTGAAGATAAAATCACGTTGCAATATGGTGATTCTGAAAACTTACCCTTCAATGACAATGCATTTGATGCAATAACCGTTTCCTTCGGAGTTAGAAACTTTGAAAACTTACAACAAGGATTATCGGATATGCTTCGAGTGTTAAGACCAGAAGGAGCTGTAGCAATAATTGAGTTCAGTAAACCGCAACGCTTTCCAATCAAACAGCTCTACAATTTCTATTTCAAGAATATATTACCCGGTATCGGGCGCTTAATTTCTAAAGATGCAAGGGCATATACTTACCTTCCCGAATCTGTAGATGCCTTTCCTTATGGAAATGCTTTTACTGACATTATGAAAGATGTCGGCTATACGAATATTCGATCTATCCCACTTACCTTCGGAATTGCGAGCATATATTTGGGTGAGAAAAAATCGGTTTAATTGAATAAAGTAACCTACATAGCAATCCTTCTGTTATCTTTTTGTTCATTGGAAGGAAGTGCTCAACGTAACCGTTACACAAAAACACACATCACCAATCTTTCAGAGTTTGACAAAAAGTTCATGCATTTCGGTTTCTCTTTGGGTATCAACTCTTCGGATTTTACGACAGAGTTCGACCTTTCTAGAAATGACTCTTTGAAATTGTTGCAGGTCGATCCTCAACTTGGATTTAATCTAGGAATAGTTTCAGACCTACATATAGGGACTCACTTTAACCTACGATTCATACCTACCTTATCTTTTTCTCAAAGAAATGTGGAGTATACATTTACGAGATTTAGAGGTGAAGAGGACAGGACATTTGTAAAGCCTGTAGAAAGCACTTATTTAGACTTTCCAATAAATTTTAAAATGCGCAGTGCTCGAGATAGAAATTTTGCTGCTTATGTTGTTGGGGGACTTATGTACAGCTACGATTTAGTAAGTCAAGAGAACTCAAGAAACAATTCATCCAACCCTGATGACATAGTGATTAAACTCAGTAGAAGCACCTTTCACTATCAAGCAGGGTTTGGATTTGACTTCTTCTTACAATATTTCAAGTTCAGCCCCGAATTCAAATTATCCATGGGCTTAGACAACCAATTGGTTCAAGATGGGACCCTATTCGCCAATCCAATCGACCGTCTGCGTTCCAGAATATTCTTAGTGTCTTTAACTTTCGAAGGTTAATTTTATTTAATACTATGCGTGCATAGTAATTTTTATTAGTTTTGAGGGGTATGAAACCCGAAGAAACATTTGATTATCCCTTGCGTTGGTCATGGCACAAAATCCAGAAGCACTACAATGCAATAGCTATGAGACATGACCTCACCATGACCATGGGTTATGTTTTACTAAATATTGATCAGGATAAAGGCACTCCGAGTACCCAATTAGGACCTAAGATTGGAATGGAAGCAAGCAGTTTGACTCGTACCTTAAAAACGATGGAAAATAAAGGGTATATAAGCAAACAATCAGACGACGCAGACCGTAGAAAAGTAAATGTATGTCTCACACCATTGGGCCGTATAAAGAGAGAAGCTTCAAAGGAGGCTGTTTTGCATTTTAACCAGTATTTAACAAAGAAAATCAGCGCTACTCAAAAGAAACAATTCTTTGAAGCAATGGAAATTATAAACGACGTTTTAAGTAACGAAAACATATTTGAAGAACTCCCGGAATATGACGAAGCGAAGAATTAAAAAAGTTGCTGTATTAGGCTCAGGTGTTATGGGCTCACGAATTGCTTGCCATTTTGCAAATGTTGGAATTGAGGTACTATTACTAGATATTGTTCCAAAAGAGCCCAATGAGAAAGAGCAGGCGAAAGGCCTTAAAATTGAAGACAAAGTAGTTCGCAATCGAATGGTTAACGATGCGCTTCAGTTTGCTTTAAAAAGCAACCCCTCACCTATTTACAGAAAATCATTTGCAAATAGAATTTCAACAGGAAACTTTGATGACGATCTATCCAAAATCAAAGATTGCGATTGGATTATCGAGGTAATTATTGAAAACCTTGACATAAAAAAATCGCTTTTTGAAAAAGTAGAAGAACACCGAACTCCAGGCACACTCATCACATCAAACACATCGGGTATACCAATAAACTTAATGACTGATGGTAGAAGCGAAGACTTTAATAAGCACTTCTGCGGAACACATTTCTTTAACCCACCACGGTATTTGCCATTATTGGAAATAATTCCAACCAAAAAAACTGTCCCTGCAGTCACCGAATTTTTAATGGATTACGGTCAACGCTTTCTGGGCAAAGAAACGGTGCTCTGTAAGGACACTCCTGCATTCATTGCAAACCGTGTAGGCGTGTTCTCCATTATGGCTTTATTCCATATTGTAGAAGAAATGGGACTTACGGTAGATGAAGTTGATAAACTTACAGGCCCCGTAATTGGCCGACCAAAATCAGCAACATTCAGAACTTGTGATGTAGTAGGGCTGGACACACTGGTTCACGTCGCGAATGGTCTTAAAGCAGCTGCACCAAATGATGAAAAAAATCACATCTTCAAAATTCCCGATTACGTTTCTAAAATGGTCGAGAAGGGCTGGTTGGGAAGCAAGTCGAAGCAAGGATTTTATAAAAAGGTAAAAGACGAAGAAGGTAAATCTCAGATTCTTTCCCTTAATCTTGAATCGCTTGAATACGAACCAAAACAACGCGCAAAATTTGCAACGCTGGAAATGACCAAACCTATCGACGACCTAAACAAAAGGTTGCCCATGCTATTGCAAGGAAAAGATAAAGCCGGTGAGTTTTACCGAAAGATGTTCTTTTCTATGTTGGAATACGCGTCCAATCGTGTTCCAGAAATTGCAGATGAATTGTACAAAATTGACGATGCCGTTTGTGCTGGATTTGGATACAAATTAGGTCCGTTTGCGACTTGGGATGTTTTGGGTGTTGAGCAAACACTAAAACAGATGAAAGCGGAAGGTTACACCCCTGCTCCTTGGGTGGAAGAAATGTTAGCTTCAGGCGCAAAAAGTTTCTATTCTAGCGAAAACGGTTCTAAAACGTTCTACGATATTTCCTCGAAAAAGCAAACGTTGATTCCAGGTGCAGACCAGATATTGGACTTAAACGTAATTCGAGAAAACAAAACCATTTGGAAAAACTCTGGAACTACGATTACCAATTTGGGTGACGGCATTATCAACCTAGAGTTCCATACAAAAATGAACACTATTGGCGGTGAAGTAATTGCAGGAATAAATAAAGCCATTGACCTTGCCCAGGACAAATACGACGGATTGGTTATATCAAATACGGGCGACAATTTCTCTGCCGGAGCTAACGTGGGTATGATATTTATGATGGCCGTTGAGCAAGAATACGACGAACTCGATTTTGCGATTCGAGCTTTTCAGAACACCATGATGCGCATTCGATATTCCAGTATTCCAGTTATTGTAGCTCCACATAACTTAGCTCTTGGTGGCGGTTGTGAAATGAGTATGCATGCCGATAAGGTGGTCGCACATTCAGAATTATATATGGGACTCGTGGAATTTGGTGTGGGTGTTATTCCCGGAGGAGGAGGAACCAAAGAGTTTGCTTTAAGGTGCAGCGATGCCTTCAATGAAGGTGATGTAAAAATCAATACCCTGAGAAATAAATTCTTGACCATTGGACAAGCTAAAGTCGCCACTTCGGCATACGAAGCATTTGATTTAGGGTATTTACGACCTGGAATTGATGAAGTAGTGGTAAGCCGAAAACTACAATTGACCCGAGCAAAGGAGGCTGCTTTACAATTGGCTCGAAACGGATACACTCAACCTCAACAACGAACAGATATTACTGTATTGGGGCAAGAAGGTTTAGGTATAGTATACGTTGGTGCAGATTCTATGAAATCTGGAAACTATATGTCAGCACATGACCAATTAATTTCTGAGAAATTAGGCTGGGTTTTATGTGGTGGGGATTTATCGGAAGAAACACAGGTTTCCGAGCAATATCTTCTCGATATGGAACGCAGAGCATTTTTAGAGTTGTGCGCGGAGCGAAAGACGTTGGAGCGGTTGCAGTCGATAATAAAAACTGGGAAAGTATTAAGGAATTAACACTAATTGTATTACGAACAACGTATTACGTTTAACGCTAGATGATTACTAATAATTAAATGGGAAATAATAGGTATAAGGAACTTAGAGTGTGGCAAGAGTCCATGGAAATGGTAGAAGACGTTTATAAAATAGTCTCTACTTTCCCAGACTCTGAAAAATTTGCACTTTCCTCTCAACTCAGAAGAGCTGCAGTCTCAGTCCCGTCAAATATTGCAGAAGGAGCTGGAAGAAATAACCCAGGCGAATTCAGACAGTTCTTGGGAATTGCTTTTGCCTCCTGTTGTGAAGTTGATACCCAACTGGAAATTGCTATTCGATTGAACTATGTGGAACGAAAAGTAATTGAACCTCAGCTGGATAGATTGAATAAAATAATGAACATGATTTTTAAATTGAAAAGAACAGTACACAAGTAGAACGCCAAAAGCGTAATACGTTGTACGTCATACCTAATAAATATGGATGCATATATAGTAAGTGCAAAACGTTCGGCCGTCGGCAAAGCCAATAAAGGCGGATTCAGATTTCTTAGACCAGATGATCTGGCAGCACAGGTTATTAAAGGGTTACTGAAAGAAGTTCCTGAATTGGAGGTGGATCGTATTGACGATTTAATCGTTGGAAACGCTATGCCTGAAGCTGAGCAAGGACTTAATGTTGGAAGACTGATTTCACTTATGAGTTTTGACACCGATAAAGTGCCAGGGCAAACTGTAAACCGATATTGCAGTTCGGGGCTAGAAACCATTGCAATAGCCTCAGCCAAAATTCGAGCGGGAATGGCCGATTGTATTATTGCCGGAGGCGCTGAAAGTATGAGCTTGATTCCAATGGGTGGCTGGAGAGTTGTTCCAAATCATAAAGTAGGCAAACAAAACCCTGGTTGGTATTGGGGAATGGGCCTTACTGCCGAAGAGGTAGCGAAGCGCTATAAAGTTTCCCGCGAAGAACAGGACGAATTTGCATTTCATTCACACCTAAAAGCAGCTGAAGCCATTAAGAATGGAAACTTCAAAAACGGCATCGTTCCTATTGAGGTTGAAGAGGTTTTCTTGAACAATGGAAAACGAGAAACCCGAAAATATACGGTCGATGAAGACGAAGGTGTTCGACCAAATACTAAAACAGAAGTGTTGGCAAAGCTCAGACCTGTATTTAACGCCACGGGTTCAGTTACGGCAGGAAACTCCTCACAGACCAGCGACGGAGCGGCTTTTGCAATTGTAATGAGCGAAAAAATGGTAAACGAGCTAGGGTTAAAACCCATTGCCCGATTGGCGTCCTACGCTCCTGTTGGAGTTGAGCCAAAAATTATGGGTATGGGTCCTGTTAAAGCAGTTCCAAAAGCATTGGAGCAAGCAGGACTAACCTTAAATGATATTGAACAAATTGAATTGAACGAGGCGTTTGCCTCTCAGAGTGTTGCGGTTATTCGCGAATTGGGTTTAAATCCAGACATCGTAAATGTAAACGGTGGCGCAATTGCACTAGGTCATCCGTTGGGTTGCACAGGAGCAAAATTGTCTGTTCAGTTATTTGACGAAATGAAAAAAAGAAACCAAAAGTACGGACTAGTAACTATGTGTGTAGGAACAGGTCAAGGTGCGGCTGGGGTTTATGAATTAATTTGATGTATAACGCGTAAACGTATTACGTATCACGTCTCAAGACAACGTCTAGACGTTTTGCGTAATACCTAATACGTTTAAAGAGCGAAGTATGAGCATAAAAGGTGGAGAATTTCTAATAAAGGAAACAGAGGCGAAAGACATATTTATTCCTGAAGAATGGGATGAAGAACAGAAAATGATTGCACAAACGTGTAATGACTTTTTGGAACAGGAGGTATTTCCAAACTTAGAGCGCATAGACTCAATGGAAGAAGGTTTGATGCCCTCACTGCTTGATAAAGCCGGAGAATTGGGCATGCTAAGCGTATCTATTCCAGAAGAATATGGCGGAATGGAAAAAGACTTTGTGACTGGAATGTTGGTTACCGAAGTTACTGGCGCTGGACATTCGTTTGCGGTGGCTTTTTCGGCGCACTCGGGCATCGGCACCCTTCCTATTCTCTACTACGGAAACAAAGAACAAAAAGACAAGTACATCCCAAAATTGGCAACGGCCGAATGGAAAGCTTCGTACTGCTTAACGGAACCTAGCTCAGGTTCGGATGCAAATTCGGGTAAGACAAAAGCTACCTTAAGCGAAGACGGTAAAAAGTACATCCTCAACGGACAAAAAATGTGGATTACCAATGGTGGATTTGCCGACGTGTATACCGTTTTTGCCAAAATAGACGACGACGAAAATCTATCTGCATTTATTGTTGAACGAGACTATCCAGGAATTTCGTTTGGTGCAGAAGAAAAGAAAATGGGCATCAAAGGTTCTTCTACCGTACAGGTGTTTTTGGAAAACTGCGAAGTGCCCGTCGAAAATTTACTATCTGAACGCGGAAAAGGATTTAAAATCGCCTTAAACATTCTGAATATTGGTAGAATAAAACTGGCTGGTGCTTGTTTGGGCGGTTGTAAAAAAGGCATTGACCTTTCGGTAAATTACACCAACGAGCGCAATCAATTCGGAAGACCGATTTCTAAATACGGCGCTATTCGTCATAAATTGGGTGAGCAAGCCATACAAACTTATGTGTTGGAGTCTGCTTTGTACCGATGTACCCGAGATATGGGCAACGCCATTAAGCAACTCGAAGCTGACGGCATGGACCATGCAGAAGCTTTACTGAAAGGCGTGGAACAATTTGCGGCTGAGGCGGCTATCCTTAAAGTATTGGGTTCTGAGGTGACCGATTTTGTAGTGGACGAAGGTGTTCAGATATACGGTGGAATGGGCTTCTCTGCCGAAGCACCTATGGACCGAGCATATCGCGACGCACGTATCAATCGAATTTTTGAAGGAACAAACGAAATCAATCGCATGTTGATTGTAGACATGCTCCTCAAAAAAGCCATGAAAGGCGAATTAGATTTAATGGGTCCTGCTATGAAAGTAGCCGACGAGCTCATGTCTATTCCTGACTTCTCAGAACCTGGTGATGCCTTGTTTGAACGCGAAAAAGGCTATATCAAAAACTTTAAGAAATCGGTACTAATGGTGGCAGGTTCTGCAGCTCAAAAGCTCATGATGACTTTGGCCAAAGAGCAAGAGATTTTGATGAACATTGCCGATATGGCCATTTGGACTTACGCGGCTGAAAGTGTGTTGCTACGCGTTGAAAAACTCGCTGACATGAAAGGCGAAGAAAACGTGCAAGAGCAAATTGCAATGGTTAAAACTTACCTCTACGATGTGGCCGATAAAATCAATAAATCGGGAAAAGATGCACTTAATTCATTTGCTGAAGGCGATGAACTACGCATGCAACTCATGGGGATAAAACGTTTTACCAAAGTGCAACCCTTCAATCCTAAAATGGCGCGACAAGCAATTGCTACTAAAATGATTGACAGGAATAAGTATTGTTATTAGGGTTAATTTCTTGAAATAGATACGAATAGAAAGCCGCTTTTTGCGGCTTTTTTTATTTCTTACTTTTGATGACAATCATAAACCCTCAATATGAAAATCGAAAGAATACTTGACAACCTCAACTCATTTGAAAAAAACTCCTTCTTAAAAATCATTGACAATTTAATTTCGGAAAGGCCCGCTGAAATTCGTGAAATAGACAAGATTTTAAATGACGCAAGTGGCGATTTAAAGTCGATGGACAACATAAATGTTGGTCGAGTTTTTAAGCTATTAAGTAGTGAATTTGAATCCTATTTAGAACAGGAATTAATGAATGCCTCGGGACAATTAACAATTGTATCAGATATATTGATTCGCGATGGTAATTGTATAATGAAGCAAGACTGGCTATCAAGGTTGTATGATACTGAACTAAAAAACTTAAAAAAGAAAGTCAAAGATTTTAATATCGAAATTGACTCTGATAAGTCTGCCTTGGAGCCTGAACGTCAAAATTTCTACAGAGTTTATAAAGCTTGTCTAAGCACGGCTTTCAAAAACAACGACCTTAATAACCAAGAACGAAAAATCTCTTTTAACGAGCAAACAATACTAAACACTTTAGCTGAAGAATTAGAATTATCGAATGAGGAGACTAAACTCATTAAATATTTCATTGTACCACTTGAGAGTCAACCAATCGATTCAGTCATAACTGAATTGAAAAATATAGGGCTTATATTCTTTTCAAAGAAAAACAACGTGGTTTACATTGCCGACGAAATTGTCGCATTACTGAGAACTCTGAAAGGAAAACAGGTTGCCGATAAATATTTCAGAAGGGTTTTAAGGCACTTAAGGGAACCACAAATAAACCTAGTTTGCAGAAAACATGGAATTGATTGGAAAAAACCTCTTGAAACGAAAATCAACGAAATTATAAACGAAGGGATTTCCTTCTCAGGTGTCCTCCAGCAAGACATTCACAAATCAGGAACCACACTTACAGATATAAAGAAAACAATTACCGAATTAGCTACCAAAAAACTACATATGTCGGCATTAAAAGGTGCTACTATTGAAGAAAAAATGGAAAGTCTAATTTACCACTTCGAAGAATTGGAGCGTGATGAAAAAGTAGGTATTTCTATCGACGGCTATGAAAAGTTACTTTTAGAACTAGAGCAAGTAATTCCAAAAGCAAAAAATATTATCAAATCCGAATTTGAATTGCAAGAAGATCAAATCATGAATAGTTTTTTTCTATTGGACTATAACATAAAACCAGCTGATGTGCTGGAGGTAATACCCGAAAAAGACTTGGAGAAATTTTGCAATAAATTAGAAATCAAAACTAGAGGTGATTTGATATCAAATATCTTGGACAACTATAGAGATGCTGATAATCTATATCTCGAAAATTATCACCTTATTGGAGCTCGAGATTTAAAAGCTTTAAAAGAAAATGGAATTCAAATTAAAGAAGCTCAACTAGGGGTCAAATTTGAAGACCTTACAAAAAAGGTGTTTTCTGGATTAGGATTCAATGTCAATGAAAAACTGAGAAGAAAAATAAACACCGCAAAAGATAAAATAGACATTGTTATTTCACTATCAGAAGATGAAATAATTATTATTGAATGTAAGTCAGTCAAAGAAAAGGGATACAATAAATTCAGCTCTGTTTCAAGACAAGTCAAAGCATATATCAACCTGGCAGAAAAAAGTGGACTAAAGGTTACTAAGAGTATTCTTGTTGCTCCAGATTTTTCAGATGATTTTGTTAGAGATTGTGGTTACGATTTCGAATTAAACCTTTCACTAGTCAAGGCAGACTCATTGAAATTAATTCTAGACGCTTTCAAACAAACAAGTCTAAACACGTTTCCACACAATTTATTAATGCGCGATGTACTAATTCAGGAGGACAGAATTATAAAGGCAATTGGTAAGTAATCTGTCTATTGAAAATAAGCTACCCCCGCTCGTGCGCGATTGAATCGCGTTCGACTTTTTACTTAGCATACTCCTTTACCATGCAAAATGGAGATAATCGTTATTCAATTAACTATATTTATTCTGTGAAAAGCCTACAACGTACTCTTACACTGTTTTTTCTATTTTTCATCAATTCACTTAGTGCTCAATACGTTAAGGAATTTTGCGAAACAGAAGCACAAATTATTGGTTTTGACCTAAGTAAATGCGATGGATGTTGGGGCTGGATGATTCAATTTGAAGAAACCGCAGAAGATGAGCATAAATTAGTTGACCCAAATGAGCACTTCAGAAATATTGGCATTGGTTTAAAAGAATTTGAAAGTCTGAACTATCCAATTAAGGTGAAACTTGAATTCAAACAAGCAGAGTCTGGTTTTGGAAATCGAATTGTTGTTACATGTGCTAAACTCGATGAATAACTGTTTTCCCCCCGCTCATGCGCAATTAAATCGAGTTCGACAATTCTAAACCGAATGAGCTGCTCCTGCTCTTACGGGATTTGCTTCCCTGAGCTCCTCTGTCGGTTGATTCGCGTGCAACACTTTATACTATATTCGAAGCTTAGATTACCCGCTTGAAAATAAGCTACAACAAAAAAATTAGACCAATATTGAAGCAAATAACTTGAAACAAATAATTCAATATTCGTTTTATCCAGTGCTGGTTTTCGGCTTTACTTGGCTTGCCTTTTACCTGATTCAATTCATACCCTCAAAAGAACTCCTATGGCTACCTGTATTCATTTTACCTCCACTTATTACTTTGATTATTTTAAGTGAAAAACTACTTCCTTACAACAAACAATGGAGCATAAATTTAGGTGACTTCACTACCGATTTATTTCAAACGTTTATCACCTTACCTTTTGCCATTCAAGCCTGTAAATTCGCGTTACCCTTTCTTTTAATTGTTCCGCACAACTGGCTCATTGACACATTCAACATAAACCTAATTGATGCAGAAATCAACACATTTTTATTGTTTAGCATAGCGCTATTGCTGTCTGAGTTTTGTTACTATTGGCTGCATAGGTTAAGTCATACAGTGCCATTATTATGGCGATTTCATTTTATCCATCACGTCACCAAACGGGTTTATTGGGCAAACTCGGGTAGGTTTCATCTCATTGATGCTATCTTAGGCAGTGCAGCCTATTTATTACCATTGGTGTTATTTGGATTTCCTCAAGAAATTGTAGCATTGGTATTAATCTTTTCTGGAGTTACTGGATTCTTAGAACACGTGAATATCAATTTTAAAGCTGGCTTCTTGAATTACCTTTTTAATACTGCAGAGCTACACCGTTGGCATCATTCAGAAAAAGAAGATGAATCGAACAACAATTTTGGCAAAGCACTTATTATTTGGGATATACTATTTGGAACATTTTTGTGGCATAGAAAAAGGCAGGTTGCAGATGTTGGCGTTCAAAATCAAAAGGATATTATTGGACTAAAAGAGCAGATGATTCAGCCTTTTGAGAACCAATAAATAATAACCCCACTCGTGCGCGACTAGAACCGGTACTTGTGTCTGCAGCCCAACGGCAAAATTCGCTTCCAAGAAACTTGGCAATTTACTTCTGGAGATAAGTCTTCGGGGAGTTCTGTTTTAGAGGAGGTTTAAAGAACTCTTCATTTGATACATTGCTTGTTCAAGGAATATGCAATTGAACCTATAGAAATACCATATTTTTGAGCCAAATCTAAATCTCCACAGACTTTTACAATACCGCAAAATGAAAGACGAGTTCAGAGCATTTGTATCAAGCTTTCCCTTTTTAAGGCCGGATGAAGTAGATACTATAGTAAATCATACCACAGTAAAGGAGTTCGAAAAAGGCGAAGTCCTGTTACGAGAAGGTATGGTTAGCAAAAATTGCCATGCTGTGGTGCGCGGTTGCGTAAGAGAGTATTACATCAAGGACGGAATTGAAAAAACGACGGCCTTTTATACTGAAGGAGATGCCGTCAACGCCTTTTCGAGCTACAGCAATCAAGTGCCTTCTAAACATTTTCTGGAATGCTCCGAAGATTGTCTGCTTACTGTGGGCAGTCAATCGTTAATCGATGAAATGTGTGAACGTATTCCAAGACTTGCTGAATTCATAAAATTTGAAGTTGAAAAAGATGCCGGAAAACTCCAAGAACGTATGGCTTCTTTTATGACATCCTCTCCAGAAGAACGCTTCAACGATTTAATGGAGACCAACCCTAATTTAATTAACCGTGTTCCTCAACATCAAATTGCAAGTTACATTGGCGTTACACCAGAATCTTTGAGCCGAATTCGGAAACGAATCATTCAAAAAGAGAAACAATCGTAATGAACTTATGAGTCGGTTGATTTGCCGCCCTTTATTATCATCCAAAGTGCGTAAAGCATTTCTCCCAATACCATGGGAACAATAAATATTGGTTCAATCATAGCGGCAAAAGCAACTGGTCCTGCAACTACAAGAATGCCTATGTATTGAATCAAATAACCTATACCAGCGGTAATAAGAAGCGATTTAATTAGAACATTCACCCACTTTTTACCTCCTTCGTTGTTGTACATAATGCCTAGAAAAATTAGATGAACACCAAAAGCGATTAACCCTATCCCCCAGATATGATTGAACGCTGCAACGTTTCCAGCTAAGTGTTGTCCTACTGCAACTCCCAAAATCGCGGTGTATATTAGTCTCAATACACTAGTAACCTTCGATAATTTTGGTCGTTCTTTCTTGTGATACTTCCACATGCTCCAAGAGACCAAAACGTCTAAAAGAAAAATACCAATCAGCCCCACACTGGCAACTGCAGTTCCCAATGCCGGCATTGCAATTCCTGCCAATATCGCCATTAATATTAGGCTTATTCCGTTTGTTAAAGCTATTTTACGTCTTGTTGTCATTTTTGTGGTATCCGTTTTTTCCTTTTCAGTTTTCACTTTTTTCGTTGCCCTTTTTTGAATTCGTTTTTTAGGATTCACTTTCTTTTTTTGACTTGAAGATTCAACTTCATTCATTTTGATTTCTGATTCCATTTGTTCGATTTTAGTTTGTTCTATAAATTCTGGCTGCTCAGAAGCACTAGCTAAAACTGGAGCCTTAATTAGGGGCATTTTATTCATCATTATTTTATCTGTTGTTTGTTTTTGCTGTTGCTCGACATTACTTTTTTTACTGGCTTTTTTCATCCACTTTTTGTTTCCAAGGTTCGATGTTACGTGATATCCTTTCCTATGCACTCTTTTTTCTATTGTGCAAGAAGAAAATACAAGTGCAAGGTTTAGCATTATTAGTAAGGCAATTTTGAAAGTATGTATCATCAGTATTTCTTTTAATTTTTACTGACACAAAGGTGAAAGAGCCAAAACTCAAATCCATTGACTTAAGATAAGAGTTGTATGGATAATTGATTTTTAGTTTATATAAAATGATTGTAGGCACTAAGGGTTAGCACCTTACTTTTAGAGTGAGCATTTACAATTCTGGCGAACAACAATTCAACATAAAAGTCACTAAGCCAGTAGAATACAACAATAGTTTTGGCCGTTTATATATGACCATTGTAATACCATTTCATCAATTTGTTGTAAAAGTGATGGTAAGGCAATGGTATAAACCAATAAGTTAAAGCTCATATATTTAATTCTAAATAAAAAGATTTTTATTTTTTAGTTAGGACTCCTTACTATATATTTGCTTCATGTTTAACAATTAAATTTTTACAAAATGAAAAAGTCAATTTTTTATCATGCAGGTTGCCCTGTTTGTGTTAGTGCAGAAAATGAAATCGTAAATCTTATTGGTGAATCCAATGTAGAAATTGTTCATTTAGGCCAAGATTCTTCAAGAATAGCTGAAGCTGAAAATGCTGGAATTAAATCCGTACCTGCTTTACTTACCCCCAATGGGAACATGTTGCATATCAACTATGGAGCTTCAATAGCTGATGTAAAAGGGTAATATTTTTTTATTCATTATAGTTAGGACTCCTACTAAGGAGGCCTAGCTATTTTTAACTCTATCAGCAATGTTTGCATTTAATTAGGAATACTAACTTTGGATTTCTTGTTGGCAAATATGGCAAATATGGCAAACGCAAATAAAGTTTTTGATTTAATCACCCAGCAAAACGATACCAGTTCAAAAATTGTAGTTGGACTTGAGCGGATTTCTGAAGCATTTAGAGTTCTGCTTTGGGAACACGGAAAAACTGTTGGATTGAGTCCAATACAGATTCAACTTCTCATATTTTTAAAATACCACGCCCCCAAATACAGAAAAATTAGCTATTTGGCCAGAGAATTCAATATGACCAAACCCACTATCAGTGATGCTGTGAAAGTTTTGGTTAAGAAGGACTTGGTTTCTAAAGAAGTTGAGGGCCATGACAGCAGAAGTCATAGACTTAAATTAACAGCTTTAGGGAAGCGAATAGCGAAAACGGTGGAACACTTTGCGCAACCACTGCAACAAAAAGTAAGTTCCCTTTCTAAAGTTGAACAAGAAGAACTTTTAACCAGTGTCCTAAAACTGGTTTCTAAATTGAATGATTCGGAAATCATAACCGTTCAGCGGACCTGCCACTCCTGCAAGTTTTATGACAACTCTTCGGGTCATTACTGCCATCTGTTAAACTCAAAACTTAGTGCTAACGATATTAGAATTGATTGCCCCGAATTTGAATCAGTTTAGATATTTAGCTACTTTTCGATCCCTCAATTCATAAAATAGAATATCAGAAACAGTAATGAAAGAAAAACTGTACATCAAAAAAGGAGCCGGAGAAAACTACAATTACGCTCAAGACCATTGCTTTATTAAGCTATCGTCTAGAGACACAAACGGAGAATTGTGTTTGATTGAGGACACCCTGAAACCGGGTTTTCATTTGAAACGGCACCACCACAAATTAATGACCGAAGTTTTCTACATGCTAGAAGGCGAAATGGAACTCATTTTTGATGACGATACGATTATTCTAAGTCCGGGTGACACAATAACAGTTCCTCCCAATGTTTGGCATGAAGCCAACTGCAAGGAAGGTGGAAAAATGCTTACACTATTCAAAAACGGGCGGTTTGATGTGTTTTTAGAGGAGCTCTCTAAAATGACGGAGGCAGATTTTGCAGATGCGAATAGAATGCGTTCGATTTCTGAGGAGTATGATATTTATGAATCGTAGGTTTTATTTGGTAACGATTGTACCATTTTCCCAATGTTCCTCTATGAAAATATTACCTTCTAAATCGTATTGGACCCAAGCTCCATGTTTAACCCCTTTTTCGTAAAACCCTTCTTCTTGCAGATATCCTGTAGGATGAAATTTTAAATAGGTGCCTTGGCGAATGAGATTGCCCTTTGGAGAGTTTTTATAAACCGTGTACATTTCTTTGACAAACCCTTGACCTATATCCTGATAATTCTCCGAAACGTATTGATATCGAATGAGCCCTTTAAAATGTCGCTGCTCAAAAATGGAATCAGTGGATTGAAACTTCCCTAAATTATCATAGCTCCACTCTATTATTGTTTCACTTTTCGGAGATTTTAACTGCCACGATCCTACTTTATTCCCATTACTATAATCACCGGTAACTACGTACGTTTCAAAATGGTCAATATCACCTTGGTTGTAATAAAACGGCGGTATCAAAAACCGCAAAAGCGCTCCACTAAAATAAGCAGTACAACTGCCATGCAATTGATTGTCTTTAACTTCAAAGACCGCTCCAATATCCTTTCCATTTTCAGCAAACACACCCCACTTACCATTTGGTAAATCAGGTCCATATCTAGCTACCCCACCCTGTTGGAAAGGCTCTGGAACAGCCAACAACCAAAACGAACGATAGGCTTGCTTCACAACATAAGGCAACGCATTTTGGCCAGGCTTTCCAAAACCTGCTGAGTGTGATTGATAATCCCATGGATTCAAAAAAGGAATTCCATCGAAAGTATCTAGATGTTGTAATGCAGAAGCAGTATGTCTTGAGCTAATCTTTCCAGTTTGACCAGACAGGTGAAGAGCAACGAAAAAACAACCAATGATTATGATATAATTAATGGATTTCATGTTATAGCTCTATCAGGTTCTATGCCATAATGGATTAAATTAAAAAGTGGCAAATTATAAAATTGAACACTATTTTTACCAACATGTTATTTCGACTATGTCCGTTCATTGTAATGCTCTTTATTAGTTTAAACGTACTACCCCAAAACGGCAAGCTTATTTCCAAACGCCTAGTCGATATTAAAACCACACCAATTTGGAATAGAATTGCGCCAAACAACAACCTGAAGCCAGTATTTAAGCATGTTGAGGACCTCAACTTTTATTTTATTTCCTACTCAAGTGATGGACTTGTTGTAAAAGGCATAATCGTGGAACCCAAAGCCGATGGCGAATACCCAACCGTAATTTTGAACCGTGGAGGCAACCGAACATTTGGCCAGCTGACCATTGGAACCGCAGTCCTTTTCGCTTCGAAACTAGCCGCGGCAGGTTATGTTATTGTTGGAAGTAACTACAGAGAAAAGGATGAGTTCGGCGGAGCTGAAATAAACGATGTGCTTCACTTATTTGAAACGATAAAAGAAATCCCTAAAGCTGATAATGAGAACATTGGGATGTTAGGTTGGTCAAGGGGTGGCATGATGACCTATTTGGCGCTGCAGAAAACTGATAAAATTAAAACCGCAGTAGTTGGAAATGGGGCTACTGATTTATTTAATACGCTGGAATTCAGACCAAAAATGGAGGAAAAGGTTTTTGCAGAGTGTATTCCAAACTATTGGGAGAATAAAGAAACTGAACTGAAGAAAAGGTCAGCGATTTATTGGCCGAATGAATTGAACAAAAACACCAGTTTGCTCATTTTAAACGGCACAAAAGACACACGAGTACATCCTTCACAAGCTGCTGATTTTTATAAAAAACTTATCGAAATCGACTACGACGTCACCTTAAAAAGCTACGATACCGATCATTTCTTTTCGGATAAAAAAGAGGAACTGAACAAAGAGTTGATGGACTGGTTTAATGCAAAACTTAAATGATAAAAATCTGAACTCAGGGTGGCACGAGTTTCAAGGCTAAGAGTGAGTGTTTCCTATTTATGCAGTTTCCAAAATATCCTTAGACACCAAAACATTCTTTGAATACCCGCCTAAAGCCACATTTATCATGGACTGCCCGATTTGGGTGGTGTTTACTATTGTCTCGGGATTCAGCTTCTTGGCAATTTTAATTGCCCATAAAAAGTAATCGTAAAAAAACTGATAGAGTTTTGTGCTGGACTTAATACCGCGCAGGGGTATAATTACTCCTGGCCGGTACATAAAAGCCCCTTTAAAGCCTTTGGCGATTATAGCATTTTCAGTTCTTCCTTTAACCCGTGCCCACATCGTACTTCCTTTTTCTGTACTATCGGTTCCTATGCCTGAAACATATGTAATCACCATGTTTTCTTTTTCGGATTCCAACACATTTACCAGCGATAAGGTATAATCGTAAGTAAACTTAATAAACTCTTGCTCACTTTTTCCTGCCGAGCTTACACCCATACACAAATAAGCTGCGTCGTATCCTTTTAATTGGTCCGCTATACTCTTGAACTCAGAAAAGTCTTTATGGATGAGCTCCTTCAACTTTTTGTGCTGCATATTCAACCTACTGCGACTAACTGATAACACTTCAGTCACCTCAGCCCTATCTAAACATTCTAGTAGAACTCCTTTGCCTACCATACCTGTGGCGCCTGTGATAATTACTTTCATTAAAAACTAATTTACCGTTCGATAATCGTTAGGTGTTTGACCAGTGTGCAACTTAAACATTCTGGTAAAGTAATGCGGATAATTAAAACCCAGTTTATAGGCTATCTCACTAACCGTTTGATTCGAGTTTAAAAGTAAGTTTTTAGCTAATTCAACCACCTGTTCATTAATGTGGTCCTTAGCGTTTTTGCCCGTTTCTTTTTTGAGTAAATCGCTCAAATAATTGCTTGACAAATGCACTTTATCTGCAAAATAACCAATCGTGGGAATTCCGTTTTCGGCCAATTGGTCGGTATTCATATAATCAGCTAGTAAAGACTCAAATTGAGATGCAACATCCTTGTGTGCATTGGTTCGAGTATGAAATTGGCGTTCGTAAAAGCGATTACTGTAATTGAGCAATAATTCTATGCTATTGATTATCAATTCTTGCGTGTGACCATCAATATTCTGGTTGTATTCGTATTCAATTTTCTGCACTGTATCGTACAACATTTTTCGTTCGATTTCCGAAAGATGCAAAGCCTCATTTACATCGTAATTGAAAAACGAATACTTCTTAATCTTAGCAAACAATGAAGACTTGCGTATCAAATCGGGATGAAAAAACAACATCCAACCTGAATTCTCACCTTCCACAATTTCTTCTGTTTGTGTTACAATCTGACCTGGTTTAAAAAAGGCCATAACACCTTCCTCAAAATCGTAATTGGTACGACCATATTGCATTCCACAATCGTGGTCTTTGAGTGAAATCATGTATAATTCTGCAGTCATGGGAATGTTCAAGAAATCTTTATTGGATTTCATTTTTGAAACATCTAAAACCGAAACCAATGGATGTTTTGGTTTTTCGTACCCCATAAGCTCATGCAGCTGGGTAATGGATTGAATGTTAATTGTATTGGGCATTAATGTGTTATTTGAAATTGAGATTCCGTACAGAAGGTTCTCAATGGTTTCGAAACTCAACCAGTTCACCTAATCTCACGGAATGACGACTCATTTGTAACTTATTTACTTACTTGGCTTTAACTTACCTGCATCAATTAACTCTTGAAATGCCTCTTCCATGGTTTCCTTCATAGGACGAAACTCAATTCCAAGATCTTTTTTGATTTTAGAATTATCCGCCTTCCATGGCACATTTACATTCTTAGTAATAAAACTTCGTGTAAATGCCTTATTTGTAATTGGACCTACTAACCACACCAGCCACTTAGGTAAAGCCTTTTTTGGTAGTGGGTATTTATCTCCGTACTTAGGCAATAGTATTGTTCCCATTTCCAAAAAATTTGTGTTATGCGCTGAGGTGATGTACCTTCCTTTGGCTTCGGGAACAAACCCAGCTTTGAAGTGTGCCTCGGCAACATCGCGAACATCTACTACTCCAATGCCCATTTTTGGCGCACCCATTTTCATTTCACCTCCACCCAGCCTAGTTAAGGTAGTCATTGACTCTCCAGGAGCATTTAAATTCAATGCTGGCCCCATAACAAAAGACGGATTTATGGTCACCAAATCCCAACGGCTTTGCGCATCGGCAATTTCCCAAGCTTTTTTCTCCGCCAATGTTTTTGAGTAGGAATAGGGTTGATAATCCAATGAAGCCGTTGTGTTCCAATCGTCTTCTGAAATCATTCCACCAGGAGCATTTACCGTATCAATAGCATCCGTATAAATTGCAGCGCAGCTACTAGTTACAACAACTCTTTTTACCGAATTCACTTCATTAGCTGTTTCCAACACATTTTTGGTTCCGTTCTGTGCTGGTTCTATCAATTCTTTTTGTGGGTCGTCTACTTCCAGCGCAAAAGGCGAAGCTGTGTGATAAACCAACTCACAGCCTTGCATGGCTTCCATATACGAGCCGGTACTCAATAAATCAGCCTTAAAAAACACAATTTTTCCTTTGGAATTTTCGGCTAGTTCTTTCAAATGACCAACTTTTTTATCGTTATCCGGACTGCGGACAGCCGCATGAACAGTAATTCCGTCTTCCAATAATCGTTTTACCAACCAACTTGCGACGAATCCATTTGCTCCGGTTACTAATACTGGTTTTGTTTTATCAATAGTTGTCATAATATTCTTGTTTTAATTCTCGACAAATTACGCAATGTTCGCTTTCACTATACTTTCACAAATTCTTGAATCCATAACACATTTTACAGAATTGAAAGAATTGTAAATTTACCCCTCTAAAAACGAAATATGAAAGCAGATTTAGTCGCTGAAGCCAGCATAGAAATAAACGCAAACGCCAGTTCTGTATGGGAAGCATTGGTTAATCCAGAAAAAATAAAAGTGTACTTATTTGGTACAGAAACCTCAACGGATTGGAAAGTTGGAAGCCCAATTGCCTTCGAAGGAAACTTTAATGGTCATGTTTACAAAGACAAAGGCAATGTGTTGGAAGTAAAAGAAAATGAATTGTTGCGCTATAATTACTGGAGCAGCATGTCTGGAACCGAGGATAAAATAGAAAACTACTTTATTGTGACATACTCGATTGCAAAACTAGAAGACGGTAAAGTCAAACTCACTTGGCATCAATCAGGATTTCCGACGGAAGACAGAAGAAAACACACCGAGCAAGGTTTGCCGGCAATGCTTGAGCAGATTAAGGAGATTTCGGAAGTCTAGAAACTATGTGGCGGTTAGTATTTATTGGATTATTGCTTATTTCGATTGCTTGCAAACGAGAAGAGTCCACAGTACCTGTTGAAGATTTCGGACAAACCCGAAAGGAATTAGACCGCAGATTAGAAGAGATTAACAAACTGGCAAACTCTAAGAATTGTCTGGATTCAACACAGTGGAACTTTACAGCATACGGCTCCAAAGCTTGTGGCGGTCCTCAAGGATATATTGCTTTCTCAGTTGAACTTGATACCGTAGCTTTTTTACAAAAAGTAAAAGAATACACTGCACTTGAGGATGAATACAACCGCAAGGCAGGAATTGTATCAACTTGTGAACTACCAGCTGAGCCTAGTGGAATCCGTTGTGAAAATGGCAAACCAGTTTTTTTATACTGATTAAATTCAAAAATTAGAAACTGAGCGTTTAATAATCATTTAAGTAGTGAGAATAAGTATTTCACGAATATGACATTAATCAATTACGCGATAAAACTTTACGGCTAATTTCGACATTCAAATAATTTACTAGAAATGTCTGATAAAAAATTTAGTCCGGAAAGTTTAATGATGAGTTATGGCTATAAGCCCTCACTTTCTGAAGGTGCCATAAAATGTCCGATTTTTCAAACTTCAACCTTCGCTTTCAACTCTGCTGAAGAAGGTAAAGCCTACTTTGAACTTGCCTATGGCTTGAGAGAAGCCGATGCTAATGAAGAACTCGGTTTAATTTATTCGCGAATAAACAACCCAGACTT
The DNA here is from genome assembly GCA_965660875.1 of Salibacteraceae bacterium. Classification (GTDB taxonomy): domain Bacteria; phylum Bacteroidota; class Bacteroidia; order Flavobacteriales_G; family Salibacteraceae; genus UBA6770. The sequence goes on from CBFIBQ010000003.1 coordinate 109,263, forward strand.
AGAAATACTCGAAAACCGTTTAAGTTTATGGGACAGTGCAGACGATTGCTGCGTATTTGAAAGTGGCATGTCCGCCATATCTACGGTACTTTTAGAGTTCTTAGCTCCAGGCGATGTTTTGTTATACAGCAACCCACTTTATGGTGGCACCGATCATTTTATAAAACACTTTTTACTTAAGATTGGCGTTAAGACCATTGGGTTTCATCCGTGGCAAAGTGCTCAAGAAATAGCAGCAATATTAGAAGAGGAGCAAGTTGGCGATAAACTAAAAATGGTGTACATAGAAACACCCGCCAACCCTACGAACACATTGATTGACATTGAGCAAATGGCAACCATGGCTAAGGGTATCAACTCAGAAGCCACAGTAGTTGTTGATAATACATACATGGGACCCCTTTGGCAGCATCCGCTTCAATTGGGAGCCGACTTAGTAGTTTATTCGGCCACAAAATACATAGGAGGCCATAGCGATGTGATTGCAGGCGCTGTATTAGGACACAAAGAGCCAATGACTCGGGTAAGGACCCTCCGCACATTTTTAGGAAATATGGCGGGACCTTGGACCGGGTGGCTGCTGCTCCGAAGCTTAGAGACGCTAAAAATCAGAATGGAGCAACAGTGCACAAATGCGCAAGAAATAGCCGCACATTTGAGCAGACATGAAAAAATTGAAACGGTAAGTTATTTGGGGCTTTTAAAGAAGAGGACCAAACAGTATGACCTTTACAAAAAGCAATGTTCGGCACCAGGAGCCATGATTTCATTTAACATCAAGGGCGGTGAGCCTGAGGCGTTTAAATTTCTAAACGCTCTTAAACTTATTAAGTTAGCCGTTAGCCTAGGAAGTACTGAGTCTTTAGTGCAACATCCTGCTAGCATGACCCATGCCGGCGTTTTGGAGGAGGAACGCGAAGTAATGAGTATAACCGATAACTTAATTCGATTATCTGTTGGAGTAGAAAATTGGAAAGACTTGATTACTGATATTGACCAGGCTCTAAGTTCGATTTAGAAAGTGATAATGTAATTTCGAGCTAGGTGTTAAATTATACCCATCTTTGACAACAATGAAATTTAGTGAATTAAACATTTCCGATAGCCTAATAGAGGCAGTTGGATATATGGGGTTTGAAAATTGCACCCCAATACAAGACCAAGCAATACCTCTAATTTTAAACGGAAAAGATCTAATTGGTTGTGCTCAAACAGGAACGGGTAAAACTGCTGCTTTTCTTATTCCAATGCTGGAAAAACTTACCCAAACCAAAAACGAAAAAGTTCGTGCACTAATCATTGTACCCACTAGAGAGTTAGCTGTGCAAATTGATGAGCAAGTGCAAGCTATTGGCTATTTCTTAGGCATCAGTTCCATACCCGTTTTTGGCGGCGGTGAAGGTGGTGATTTTTCTCAGCAAAAAAATGCCATTCAACAAGGAGCTGATTTATTAATCGCTACGCCTGGTCGATTGATGGCCCATATGAATTTGGGCTATGTAGACCTTTCTGGATTGGAAATGTTGGTGCTTGATGAAGCGGATAGAATGCTAGACATGGGATTTATTGATGACATTACCAAAATCATTGAAAAGACTCCAAAAAACCGACAAACACTTATGTTCTCGGCAACTATGGCCACTCAAATCCGTGTGTTGGCCAAACAAATCTTGAAGCAACCCGAACAAATAAACCTAGCTATTGCAAAACCTGCAGAAGGGGTGAATCAGGTTATTTACAACGTATTTAATCCCAATAAACTAGCGCTTGCCTCACACATTTTAAAGAGTCAGGACATTCAGAACATGATCATTTTCGCCTCGCGAAAAGAAATGGTGGATCAGATTGAACGTGCACTGATCAAAGACGGGCATTCAATTAAAAGTTTGCATTCGGGCAGAGAGCAGTCGGAACGTCAAGAACGCCTAAGGGATTTTAAAGCTGGAAACATTAAAATCCTGGTGGCTACAGATGTATTGAGCCGTGGAATTGACATTCAGGGCCTCAGCCATGTTATGAATTTTGACATGCCAAATGATGCTGCCGATTATGTGCACAGGATAGGCAGAACGGCTCGTGCAGATTCAAAAGGAACTGCAATATCTTTTGTGAACGAAGAGGATCAACTAAAAATGATGAATGTTGAAGAGCTTATCGAGCGTACCCTAGATAAGTTAGATACTCCATCGGAAATTGGTGAAAGCCCAAAGTACGACCCAAGTGCTCAAATGCGCTCAAAAAAAGGAAAAGGTGGCCGCGGTAAAAGTGGTGGAAATCGAAACTTCAAAGGAAAGCGACCGCAAAATAAAGGCGGCAAAAAGCCTTGGTTTAAGAACAAGAATAAAGGCAATAAGCAGCAAGGTGGTAGTAAACCAAAACCATCAAATTAGTAGCGTGTTTCCCCCTAAATAATCAGCTAAATAAGTGCATCAACTCATAGAGACACTTAGCATATTCTTGTTTTAGAACACGTCCGCGTTTTTGAATATAAACGGTCTCTTTGTCCATTTCAATCAACTCTTTTGGCATACGTGCTATGGAAAAGTCACCTTCCCAGTATTTATACATAAGAATAGAGCAGCGCAGTTGATGAAATTTAGAAGTACAAACAATTGCATCTTTTAAACCTAAGTCTTCTGCTATTTTTTTTGAATTAAGGATATTCGCTTCAGTTGTTAAGCTTAGCGTATCCCAAATAACATCCTGCCGAGCTATGCGCCATTTATGTTCAATTCTATGCATAAAATCTGCCCTTTCTGCTTTCGAACAAGTACCCTCAGAAACAATCACCTTTCTTCTCTTTTGTTGATACAGCACACTGGCAAGGTTCAGACGTTCCTCAGTACCCCTTCCAGGGTTGCATCCACTACCAGGAACAATAAGAAGTTCGCCAAACTCAGGATCTATTTCACTCCCCACACTCAATGGAATTTGGCCCAATATTATTTGCTTTTTATAGGGCAACATACTAAAGATAATCAGCACAAGAATTAAAAACCCCGCTAATTTGAATATTTGCTTACGTATTTTTACCACAATGAATTATACCCGTTTCTTTCAATTTGTTTTCGCCTGCTTACTGTGCTTATCGACTCAATCTATTTTGGCTCAATATTACTACAATGGTATGGATAGAATTCCAGAAGAACGCGTTTACACCGATCTAAAATTCGCCAGTCAAGTTCCGGAACACGTGTATCATATTGATTTGCGCAATCGGAGATTATCCACTATTCCTGAAGAACTTTATAAATTTCCCAATCTTAGAAGCATCAATCTGAGCGGAAATACTATTGAAAAAGTTGAAATACGTCCGAGCAGTTTTCAAAATGTAGAGCTACTAGACCTTTCCAACAACAGGATTAACGAATTTGCTATTGGCAACAACAGCCTAACTTTTCTTAAAACATTAAACCTCGACAACAACAAACTGGTATATTTTCCGCAGTTGGGTAACTTCAAGTTTGTTGTAGAGGAATTATCTATCCGGTATAACTTTATCGCACATATTCCTTTGGGGGAACTTTTTCCGTCTACAGTAAAAGTCCTTTCCTTAGATAACAACCCAATTAAAAACCATGAAGTAATATTCTCAGAGGGCACCCAAATAGAGGAACTCTATTTATATCAAACTGGACTAAAAAAATTGCCAGAAAAATTAAGATTAGAGCGTTTATTTAAACTGAATATCGGCAACAATCCACTAGAATTCCAGTCATTTGAATCCAGTAACTACCCAAAGCTCGTGCACCTTGACATCAGCAACATGGATTTATCAAACACACTTCCTTTAACAGAGTTGAGGGAACTTAAGAAGTTGCACTACCTAAACATAGAATCGTGCAAGTTGCATGAGTTATCGGAAATAATAGGAGAAATGAAAAGCCTCAAGGAAATTAACTTAATGGACAATAATCTATCCGAGCTACCCAATGCGTTCTATGATCTAAAACTCAAACAAATTAATTTGAAACGCAACCCTTTGAATTCAGCAACAAAAACTCAACTCAAAAAATCCTTTAAGAAAAGCAAGTTGGAATTGGACTAGTTCTAATCGTGCCTTCCACCTCCAATTATTTTAAACACATGCAACAAGGCAGGAAACAGGGCATCCATAGTTTCACTTGCACCTTTAGTTGATCCCGGCACTGTTAAAACCACTGTACTTCCTGCTGTGCCAGCAACACCTCTTGACAACATTGAAAAAGGCGTTCTTTCTTGACCATAAGCTCTTGCAGCTTCCATTACCCCTTCAATTTCTCTATCAAGTAATGGTCGAACAGCATCAGGGGTTACATCACGAACAGACAGACCTGTCCCCCCCGTAAAAATCAATAAATTGTGGTGGTTTTTGGACATTTTTACCCTAGTCTGAATTTCATCAATCTCATCTGGAATTATCTCATAATTATCAATTGTAACATCAAAAGATTTAAGTTTTTCGCAAATAGCTAACCCTGCCTTATCTTCTTTTTGGCCTTTGGAAATCGTATCACTGCATACGATAACCGAAGCGGTTAAATCCTTTCTAAACTTGTCTTTCCAATCGGTTTTTCCACCCTTTTTAGAAAGGAGCTTTATGTTGGAAATCTCTACTCCTTTGTCAATTGGCTTGAGCATATCGTACATGGTTAAAGCGACAACAGAAGCGCCATGCATGGCCTCTACCTCAACACCTGTTTTGTAAATTGTTTTTACGGTCATTACAATTTTAATGGTAAGTCCCTCAATTGTGTATTCTATTCCCGTGTATTCGACAGGTAAAGGATGACAATCGGGTAACATTTCCCAAGTGCGTTTTACACCGAGAAGCCCAGCTGCTTTTGCCATGGAGAACACATCTCCCTTTGGGACTTTTCCGTTTTCGATTGCTTCAATGGTTTCCCTTTTCGAAACCTTTACTTCTGCTTGTGCAGTGGCAATTCTTAGGGTGTTTGGTTTATGTGTAATGTCTACCATAGCACTGCTTTGTTATGAATTTACTTTCCATTGATGGCTATTGTCTTCAAAGATTTCCTTTCCGAAAATCGGGGCTTTTTCCTTTATCTCCTCCAAAATAAACCGGCATGCATCATTTGCCGCATTGCGGCGTGGAGAGGAAACAAAAATGAACAGACATATTTCACCGGCCTTCACCTTTCCTAAGCTGTGATAAATGTGCATGCAAGTCAGAGCATACTTTTCGAACGCTTGTTCTCGGATTTCAAACACCACCTGATTCGCCAACTCTTCGTTTGCGGTATATTCTATTGCGGCAACTGTTTTACCTTCAATTTCATCAGCTCGTACCTGGCCCATAAATATGCTATGCGCACCAATTTCTGTTTTGGTTTGATGGTTTGCGATAGACACACCAATAGATTCGGCGGATATTGCTCCGGGTTTAAAAATCGGTTTTGGTTTTCTCATTTTCTTTTCCATTGTCATTCTATTTATCTGTTCGCGTCATTCCGTGAAAATAGCTGTGTTGGTTTTCAAAAGAAAACCTTTCCAAAGCTTCTATGCGGAATCTAAAGTCACAATAGATTCCCGCTTTCGCAGGAATGACGATAGTTTTATAATTACTAATAATAACCAATTTCACTTACCCTCCAGAAAAAGGTGGAAGCACAGCTACTTCATCACCATTTTTCAAAATTGTATCGTATGATTCAAACTTATTATTTACCGCTATTTTTAATTCTACTTTTTTCAATTCAGGTTGCTCTATTTTCAGACTTCTCACTAATTCACCAATTGAAATTTCATTATCAAACTCTATCGTTTTTTTAGCCGAGCCCACTAGTTCAGCCGTTTGCCCATAAAAAGTCAATGCTACTTTCATTTTGAAGCTAATTTTAAATCTTCTGGTGTATTAATGTTTTGAAAATAGTCACTCATTTCTTCAGGAAACGCAATAACCTCATTTTCAGACTCTTCCAAAAATCCAAATACAGAACGCTTTCCGTTTTGAATATAATTCTCCAACTGTTCGACCAATTCAGTTGAATAAACCCCTATAAGTGGGAACTTTCTGTCACCAACCGCAGCGAATGAAATTGTACCATCTTTTCTTTTAGATAGTAATTCTTCAATTATTTCTACGGTTACAAATGGTGCATCAACCGAAAGAAATAAAACCTGTTTGCCTTTCGATTTTTTTAAAGCAGAGTGAATACCTCCTAACGGCCCAATAGCTTCGTAATCGTCTGTGAGAACTGGAAGTCCAAATTGAATGTATTGTTTATTGGAGGTAGCAATTGAAATAGAAGAAAATCGTTCTGAGAACGTATCGATTAGATGCTCAATCATGGGTTTTCCTTTTAACTCCAGCAATCCCTTATCGGTTCCCATTCTCGAACTTTCACCCCCCGCTAATATGACTAATTCAATATCCATTAAAAGAAAATGAGTTTCGCGGACGCCATAACCAAGACTCCGGTTAGAACGTACGATAGCCTTCTGATATTCAACACCGAAGCTCCAAAATGTGCTCCAGCAAAACCACCCACTATTGCCAAAGCAACGACTAAAATAAAATTGGGTTCTAAGTGAATTCCGGATACTGACAAACCAATAAACCCAGCGAGTGAGTTCACCCAAATAAAAAGTGCTGAAACCGCGGCGGTTTGTTTGACGTTAGCCCAACCAAAAACCAAAATCAACGGAGAAAGAATTATACCTCCACCGATACCGATTAGCCCTGAGAAGAAGCCTATTAATGCTCCTGATAAAAGCCCATAAACTAAAGGAATAGCATTAGTTGATTCATTTCCCGTTTTTGGATTCCACAACATTCGGGCGATTGCAAATAAAAGTAACACACCCAGTATTTTCTTGTACAACTCTCCGTCAACATTCAAATAGCCTCCTATAAATGCTGAGGGAATTGAAGTAATAATAAATGGGTAAAACAATCGCCATTTAAAATGTCCCTTGCGCTTAAACTGGATAAATGCGATTCCGGCAACAAATAGGTTTAAAAGCAACGCCGTAGGTTTCATGTACATTGCAGAGACCCCAAATAGGGCCATAAGCGCCAAATAACCGCTAGCTCCCCCATGACCAACCGAAGCGTATAAAAACGCGACAAAAGGAAGTAATATGTACAGGGCTAATTCCATTAATCTAGTTGCTCTGATTGCGATTTAAAAAACTGTTGGGTGTTCGTTTCGACTTGTCGAAATTTTTGAATCATCTCTTTTCCAAAATCCGTTACTTGAGTTCCTCCTCCTCCTTTACCTCCGCTCACTTTTTCTACTAACGGCTTCTCAGCAACTGCGTTCATAGAATCTACGAGTTTCCAAGCCTTTTTATAGGACATATTCAGCGACTTACATGCACTATTAATAGAACCATCAATTAGAATTTGCTCTAGCAAACGCACACGACCAACACCCAAAACTATTTGGTGGTTGTGCTCTAACCATATTCTGCCTTTTACTTCCATGAATATCGTTATATCCTAGCAAATATAACGATAGTAAAAGGCAAAAAAAAGCCCCAGAAAAATCTGAGGCTTCTAAATCTCATGATTTAAACAACCTACTTTCTATCACCCATATTTACAAAATCACGGTGATTGGCACCGGTGTAAATTTGTCTTGGACGACCAATAGGTTCGTTGTTCTCTCTCATTTCTTTCCATTGTGCAATCCAACCTGGTAAACGTCCTAATGCGAACATTACAGTAAACATCTGTGTTGGAATTCCCATTGCTCTGTAAATGATACCAGAGTAGAAATCAACGTTTGGATACAACTTTCTTTCTACGAAGTATGGGTCTTTAAGCGCAACTTCTTCTAATCCCTTAGCAATTTCAAGAACCGGGTCATTAACACCCAATTTGGCCAATACCGAATCAGCAGCTTTCTTGATAATCTTAGCTCTAGGGTCAAAGTTCTTATAAACTCTGTGACCAAATCCCATTAAACGGAACGGGTCATTTTTGTCTTTTGCCTTAGCCATGTATTTTTCTACATCGCCTCCGTCAGCTCTAATTGCTTCCAGCATTTCTATTACTGCTTGGTTAGCACCACCGTGCAATGGTCCCCAAAGCGCAGAAATACCTGCAGATACAGAAGAATACAAACTAGCGTGACTTGAGCCTACAATTCTTACCGTTGAAGTAGAACAGTTTTGCTCGTGCTCAGCGTGTAAGATTAACAACTTGTTTAGTGCATCAGATAATACTGAATCCGTTTTGTATTGCTCAGAAGGAATTGCGAACATCATTCTCAGGAAATTTGAGCAGTAATCCAACTCATTGTCTGGATAATTTACTGGATGTCCGATTTCGTTTTTAAATGCCCAAGAAGCCAAGGTTGGCATCTTAGCCAAGATTCTGATAATGCTCAAATGAACTTCTTCAGAAGAACGATTTGGATCTAATGATTCAGGGTAAAATGCTGTAAGGGAAGAAATCAACGAAGAAAGAACACCCATTGGATGAGCTTTTGAAGGGAAACCATCAAGTATGTTTTTGATTTCCTCGTGCACTAAGGTATGCTCAGTAATTTCTTTGCAAAACTCTTCGTATTGTGTTTTGTTTGGTAATTCGCCGTGAATGATCAAATAGGTAACCTCAAGGAAGGAAGCGTTTTCAGCTAACTCTTCAATCGAATACCCTCGGTATCTTAAAATCCCATTTTCTCCGTCAAGATAAGTAATCGCACTTTTTGTGGAACCAGTATTTTTAAACCCGGGGTCAAGTGTAATTAAGCCTGATTGCGCACGCAATTTGCTGATATCAATTCCCTTTTCGTTCTCTGTTCCCTCTACTACTGGTAATTCGTATGATTTACCTTCGTACGTTAGTGTAGCCTTATCTGACATTTTATACTATTAATTTAAGATTTCTATGAATACAAGCCTAAACCCCTTATGTTTACACTTCGTGCGAAAATACATCGGAGCGTTTGTAATTCCTAGTACCGAAATCCTATAAATATTTAAAATTTTTCCCAGGAAAATATGCAACATCTCCAAGGTTTTGTTCGATACGCAATAACTGATTGTATTTTGCTATTCGATCGCTTCTTGAGGCAGAACCAGTCTTGATTTGCCCCGTATTTAAAGCAACCGCCAAGTCTGCGATGGTAGTATCTTCAGTTTCACCAGAACGGTGGCTCATCACCGACGAGTAGGAATGGCTTGACGCCAAACTTACCGCTTCAATAGTTTCAGTAAGGGTTCCGATTTGATTTACTTTAATTAGGATAGAATTCGCTACCGACTGGTCTATTCCTTGTTGCAATCGATTCGTATTTGTTACAAATAAATCGTCACCAACCAACTGGCATTTTCTTCCAACTTTGTCAGTCAATGATTTCCAGCCCGTCCAATCGTCTTCAGCCATTCCGTCTTCGATAGAAACAATAGGGTATTTATTTACCCAATCCGTCCAGTACTGAGCCATTTCTTCTGAAGCTAGTTTACGCCCATCGCTTTTGTGAAAATGGTAAACGTTTTCTTTGGTATCGAAAAACTCACTGGAAGCTGGGTCTAATGCAATGTAAATATCTTCTCCTGGCTTGTACCCAGCCGCCTCAATTGCTTTTAATACAAACTCTATAGCTTCCTCATTTGAGCCCAAGTTTGGTGCAAAACCGCCTTCGTCACCAACATTTGTTGAGTAGCCCGATTTCTTCAATTCTGCCTTGAGCGCATGAAATACTTCAACGCCCATTCTCAAAGACTCAGAGAAAGTATCCGCACCAAATGGCATGACCATAAATTCTTGAAAATCGATTTTGTTATCGGCATGAGAACCCCCATTCAGGATATTCATCATTGGAACGGGCAGCGTTCTGGCATTTGCGCCTCCTACATATCGATACAACGGCATTCCATGATCCATAGCAGCCGCTTTTGCACAAGCCAATGAAACTCCCAGAATGGCATTTGCACCCAGGTTTGCCTTATTAGCAGTACCATCTAGCTCAAGCATAATTTTATCGATTTCCGCTTGATTCGTAACGTCAATTCCAGCAAGTGCCTCGTATATTTTCTCAACGTTTTCTACCGCCTTTAAAACACCTTTTCCAAGATAGTCTCGACTTTCCGAATCTCTCAATTCTACCGCCTCATGCACACCTGTTGAAGCACCACTTGGCACTGCCGCACGGCCTTTAGCTCCGGTATCGGTCATTACATCAACCTCTACCGTTGGATTTCCTCTAGAATCTAAAACCTGACGTGCTACGATATCTACTATTACACTCATTATTATGCTTTTACTGCTTTACTTTCTTTTATATTTTCTATAAACTGGTCGAATAGGTATCTGGAATCGTTTGGTCCTGCGGAAGACTCAGGGTGAAACTGAACTGAAAATGCGTTCTTATTATCCAAACGTATTCCGGCAAGTGAATTGTCATTCAAATGCTTATGCGTAATGGTAATTCCTTCGGTTTGTTCTGCCGAATCCCAATCTACGACGAAACCATGGTTTTGTGAGGTTACTTCGCATTTTGTTGTCTCTATATTCTGAACCGGGTGATTTACACCTCTATGTCCGTTGTGCATTTTCTTTGTCGTTAGACCCTGTGATAATGCCAATATTTGGTGTCCTAAACAAATACCAAAAACAGGTATTCCGGTATCTACGATATTTTTAATGGTTTCGATTTCGTTTGGCATAGCTGAAGGGTCACCAGGACCATTCGAAAGCATAATACCATCTGGGTCATTAGCTAAAACTTCATCCATTGTAGCGTTGTATGGGAACACTTGCAAGTAACACCCGCGTTCTTCCAAACATCTTAAGATATTAAGCTTCACACCGTAATCGATTACAGAAATTTTGTGCGGTGCATTCTCGTCCCCAAAAAAGTAAGGTTCCTTAGTTGAAACTTTAGAAGACAACTCCAAACCCTCCATACTTGGCACGTCAGAGAGCTGCTTCTTCAATTGCTCAATATCAAGATTATCGGAGGATACTATGGCGTTCATAGCTCCTGAGGATCTAATGTGTCGTGTGAGTGCTCTTGTATCCACGTCAGATATCCCCACCTTGTTATCCTTTTCAAAATAACCTTGTAAGGAATCATTAGCTCCTGGTCTTGAATAATGCTGTGAAAACTTCTTACAAACTAGCCCTTCAATTTTTATTGATTGTGATTCTACTTCACTGTCTTTTACTCCGTAGTTACCAACATGCGAAGGAGTGAGTACCAAAATTTGACCGTAATAAGAAGGGTCCGTGAAGATTTCTTGATAGCCATAGACTCCTGTGTTAAATGCAATTTCACCGGTAGCAGTCCCAATTGCACCAACTGCGAAACCCTTAAAGACAGTTCCGTCTTCTAGTAAAAGCACTGCTTCTTTCTTTTCTTCGTACTTCATGTATTCGTTTGTTTACTTTTCTTTAAAGGCTTAATACTCCTTTTTAAAGCCGTTTTATTGCCTATAAAGTTGGCTGTCCAAATTACTATATGAGTTTTGGTTTAAAGCACCAAAGCACAGATAGTTATTTACACGTATTGAACAACCTTTTAAAGGTTTAATGTCAAATGTGATCAGTGATTAAAGCTCTCGAACAAATCAACTAACCATTGCAGACAATTGGTGATCCCTGTCCTGTATATTAATCGATAAAAGGTTTTTAAACTTCATTTTTAATCAAAAAAAAAGGATAAGACTGCTACAGCCTTATCCTTTTTGAAGTTTATTTATAACAATGATTCAATTTAATCTTTGTCTTTATCCTCTTTTTTTGCATCTGTATCAGCTTTTGGCGCTTCTTTTTTGCTCTCTTCTTTAGCTTCAGGAGCTTTTGCCGTTTTCACTTCTTCAACTACTTCAGCATCTTCAACTGTTGCTTTTGTTTCAGCTGCTGGTTTGGTTGTATCAGAAGACTTTTTTCTTCTTCTACGTGTAGTTTTCTTTTTCGCCTCTGCACCGTATACATCGTTGAAATCTACCAATTCAATCATACACATTTCAGCACCATCACCTTTTCTTGATCCTGTTTTAATAATTCGTGTATAACCTCCTGGTCTATCTGCAATTTTGGGAGCTACATCTCTGAACAATTCAGCAACAACCTCTTTATTTTGAAGGTATCCGAAAACAACTCGACGTGAGTGGGTTGTATCGTTTTTAGCCCTTGTTAAGAGTGGTTCAACGTATGTTCTCAAGGTTTTACCTTTTGCGAGAGTAGTATTTATTCTTTTATGTTCAATTAATGAACTCGCAAGGTTAGCAAGCATTGCACGACGGTGCCCAGCTTTTCTACCTAAACTTTTTGTTTTGTTATTATGTCTCATTTTAACTCGAAATTCGTAGTTAGGTATCCTTTACTATTACTCCTTATCCAACTTGTACTTTGACAAATTCATTCCGAAAGACAATCCTTTCATCTCAACAAGCTCTTCCAACTCTGTAAGTGATTTCTTACCAAAGTTTCTGAATTTAAGCATGTCGTTTTTATCAAATTGTACCAAATCACCTAATGACTCGATTTCAGCTGCTTTCAAACAATTCAATGCTCGAACACTTAAATCTAAATCTACTAACTTAGTTTTAAGCAACTGACGCATGTGCAATGAAGTTTCATCAAATTCTTCTTCAGCTGCTTTTTCTTCAGTGTCTAGTGTGATTTTCTCGTCAGAGAACAACATAAAGTGATGGATCAATATTTTAGCTGCTTCTTTAAGCGCCTCTTTTGGATGCACAGAACCATCGGTTTCTATTTCCATTACCAACTTCTCAAAATCGGTTTTTTGTTCTACTCGATAGTTTTCAACTCCGTACTTCACATTTCTGATAGGAGTAAATATTGAATCAATTGGAATAGTACCTAAAGAACCTTCTACTTTATTTTCTTCAGCAGGTACATACCCTCTTCCTTTGTTTATTGTCAATTCCATAGAGAGCTGAACACCTTTATCCATGTTAGCAATAACTTGGTCTGGGTTCAACACTTGAAATGCTGAAGTAAATTGACCGATATCACCAGCTGTAAGCGCTTCTTGACCACCAACCTTGATGTTCACTTTTTCGCTACTAATATCTTCTATTTGTTGTTTGAAACGTACTTGTTTCAAATTCAAAATAATTTCAGTTATGTCTTCCGCTACGCCTTCAATGGTAGAGAACTCATGATCAACGCCATCAATCTTTACAGATGTAACCGCAAAACCTTCTAAGGAAGAAAGTAAAATTCTTCTTAGAGAATTACCAATGGTAATTCCATATCCCGGTTCCAACGGTCTAAATTCGAATTGTCCAACTTTTTCGTCGGAATCGATCATTATGACTTTATCTGGTTTTTGAAAATCTAAGATTGCCATGTTTTTTTGTTAAAGATTAAGTTAATGATTACTTGGAGTACAATTCTACGATCAGCTGTTCCTTGATATTTTCAGGGATATCTAAGCGTTGTGCATTTTGTACATATGTTCCTGTCAAATTCTCACGATTAAAATCTAACCATGGAAATTTTGACACATCTGATGATGCTACTGAATTCCTAATCGCTTCTAAGGATTTAGATTTTTCTCTAACCGAAACGACATCACCAGGTCTTAACGTATAAGAAGGTATATTAACAATACTACCGTTCACGGTAATATGTCTGTGCCCCACAAGTTGTCTAGCTCCACGTCTCGTAGGAGAGATACCTAATCTAAATACGGTATTATCTAACCTAGCTTCACAAAGCATGAGTAAGTTTTCACCGGTAATTCCCTTGGTTCTAGATGCCTTATTGAAAAGGTTTTCAAACTGACGCTCTAAGATTCCATAGGTGTATTTTGCTTTTTGCTTCTCAGCTAACTGAACAGCATATTCGCTCTTTTTACCTCTCCTTTTATTTGGACCATGCTGTCCAGGAGGGTAGCTTTTTCTTTCTAACGCTTTGTCCGGACCAAATATTGGATCTGCGAACTTTCTTGCGATTTTGGACTTTGGTCCTCTATATCTTGCCATTTTGTTTGTTTATAGAAAGGGATTATGAATTAAGGCATATCCTTCGATAATCGGTTCCCTTCTTGATTAAAAAAAAATTATACTCTTCTTCTCTTTGGAGGACGACATCCATTATGAGGTAATGGAGTAACATCAACTATTTCTGTTACTTGGATACCAGCATTATGAATCGATCTGATAGCAGACTCTCTTCCAGAACCAGGACCTTTTACGTACAACTTAACCTTTCTCAAACCTGCATCATATGCAACTTGAGCACAGTCTTGTGCAGCCTGCTGTGCAGCATAAGGAGTGTTCTTTTTGGAACCTCTAAACCCCATTTTACCAGCAGAAGACCATGATATGGTCTGCCCTTGAGAATTGGTAAGTGTAATGATTATGTTGTTAAACGACGCCTTAACGTGCGCTTCTCCAACTGCATCAATCTTTACCTTAAACTTTTTTGCGCTTGACTTAGCCATAATTAATTACTATTTAGTTGCAATCTTTTTGTTTGCAATAGTTTTTCTTTTCCCTTTACGTGTACGACTGTTGTTTTTGGTTCTTTGACCACGCAATGGCAAACCGTTTCTATGACGGATTCCACGGTAGCAACCAATATCCATTAATCGCTTTATATTAAGCTGTACATCTGAACGTAAAGCCCCTTCAACTTTTAGCGTAGTGTTGATATAATTACGAATTTTAGACAATTCGTCATCATTCCAATCTTTCACTTTTGTGTCTAAAGACACTTCACTTTCCGTAAGAATCTTCTGAGCTGTTGTTGGTCCTATACCATAGATATAAGTAAGTCCAATAACACCTCTTTTTTCTTTTGGTAGATCTATTCCTGCAATCCTAGCCATAATCTAGTTATTATCCTTGTCTTTGTTTAAATTTTGGATTCTTTTTATTAATCACGTACAATTTTCCTTTACGGCGTACGATCTTACAATCCTCACTTCTTTTCTTTATTGATGCTCTTACTTTCATCAGTCCCTTATTTATATCTGAATGTAATTCTTCCTTTAGTCAAATCGTATGGAGACATTTCTACTTTCACTTTATCCCCGGGTAGAATTTTGATATAATGCATTCTCATCTTCCCCGAAATATGCGCTGTTATAACGTGACCATTTTCAAGTTCTACTCTAAACATAGCGTTAGAAAGTGCTTCAATAATGGTTCCGTCTTGTTCTATAGATGCCTGTTTGGCCATACTTATTTATTTTCTAATACTTTTTCAATTTCATCAAAGCTAGACAGAATATCTGCCTTGCCATTTTTTATTGCTACATCATGCTCAAAATGAGCTGATGGTTTTCCATCTTTTGTAACGATTGTCCAACCGTCACTGAGTTGCTTAACTTCTTTGACTCCCATATTAATCATGGGTTCAATAGCTATAGTCATACCTTTCTTTAGTTGCTTTCCTTTACCAGCTCTTCCAAAATTTGGAACTTCTGGCCCCTCATGTAAACTCTTTCCGAGACCATGACCAACTAATTCACGTACCACACCGTATCCGTGTTGCTCAGCATACTTTTGAACGGTGTTTCCAATATCTCCCGTTCTATTACCTACCGTAGCAGCTTCAATACCAAGATATAAAGCCTCTTTGGTAACCTTAAGC
Organism: Salibacteraceae bacterium; assembly: GCA_965660875.1. Classification (GTDB taxonomy): domain Bacteria; phylum Bacteroidota; class Bacteroidia; order Flavobacteriales_G; family Salibacteraceae; genus UBA6770. The sequence continues at coordinate 124,789 of CBFIBQ010000003.1, forward strand.
AATGCTTTCACTTCTTTTGATACTTCTCCTACTTCAAAAGTAAAAGCTGAATCTCCATAGAATTCATTCATTAAAACACCACAATCTACGGCAACGATATCCCCATCTTTTAATGGTTTATCGGTAGGCAAACCATGTACCACTGCTTCGTTTACAGAAGTGAGCAGGGTACTTGGACAACCATACAAACCTTTAAATCCAGGCACTGCACCATTATCTCTAATAAACTCCTCTGCCACAGCATCCAACTTTTTAGTTGAGATTCCAGGCTCTATTAACTTAGCAACTTCAGCTAAAGTTTTTCCAACAAGCAAACAACTCTCACGAAGGACTTCAATTTCCTCATCAGTCTTTAAAAAGATCTGACCCATACTATTGAGCTACTCCTCCGTATGTATTGGCCGAAGAACGGCCACTAATTCGACCAGACTTCATAAGTCCATCGTACTCTCGCATTAGCAAATAACTCTCTACTTGCTGCAACGTATCTAAAATCACCCCTACCATGATCAACAAAGAGGTACCACCGAAAAAGTAGGCAAACCCAGTGCTCACCCCAGCAATCATTGCAAATGCAGGAAGTATCGCAACTACTGCAAGAAAAAATGATCCGGGTAATGTTATTCTTGAAATTATCGTATCTAAAAATTCAGCAGTGTCTTTACCTGGACGAATGCCTGGAACAAAACCACCGTTTTTCTTTAAATCATCTGCCATTTGATTTGGATTCACTGTTATTGCCGTATAGAAATAAGTAAAGGCAATTATCAATATAGCAAATATGAAGTTGTACCAAAATCCTGTAATATCTCCAAAGGCAGCAGCTACACCAGTCATTGCATCCGAATCTGAAAATCCAACGATTGTCATTGGAACAAACATCAATGCCTGAGCAAAGATTATTGGCATAACACCACTAGCATTAACTTTTAATGGCAAATACTGTCTTGCACCTCCGTACTGTCTGCTGCCAACTACATTTTTAGCAAAATTCACCGGCACTCTTCGAACACCTTGAACAAGAAGTATAGTTGCAATTGTCACTAATAACAGGAATACAATTTCAATCAGGAAGATGACTAATCCACCACCTCCAACTCCGATTTGAGACTGAAACTCAAATGCAATTGCAGTAGGAAGATTGGCAATAATCCCAATCATAATTAACAAGGAAATTCCATTACCTAAGCCCTTATCTGTAATTTTCTCACCCAACCACATAACAAACATAGTTCCGGTTACCAATAAAACTACTGAAGAAACCCAGAATAACATAGAGTCCATTACTATTGCATTAGCAGGAACCTGAGTAGCAATGTACGAAGGAGCCTGAGCCAAACAGATTAATATGGTAAGTAATCTGGTATATTGGTTTATCTTCTTTCTTCCACTCTCGCCCTCTTTTTGCATTTTAGCAAATTGAGGAATTGCTATACCCAATAGCTGCATCACAATAGATGCAGAGATATAAGGCATAATACCTAAAGCAAATACAGAAGCTCTACTAAATGCTCCGCCTGCAAACATATTAAGAAGGGCAGCGATACCCTGAGCTTCCGAAGCACCAGCCTGAAGAGCAACAGAATCAACACCTGGTAATACCACGAATGACCCTAGCCTGTATATCAACAAGAACCCAAGGGTATTTAGAATACGAATACGAAGTTCCTCGATTCGATAAATATTCTTGAATGTTTCAATTATTCTCTTCATGCTAATTGTTGTTCAATACTAGTTTAAACCGTTTTTGCCTCACCACCTGCAGCTTCAATAGCTTTCTTTGCAGACTCTGAATAGGCATGAACCGTTACATCAAGTTTCGCTTTTAACTCACCGTGACCCAAAACTTTTACCAAGTCTTTTTTCGCTGCCAATCCATTAGACATTAAGGTCTCGTGATTAATTTCTTTTACCTTTTTATCATCAGCGAGCTTTTGCAATGTAGAAAGGTTTACTACTTTATATTCAACACGGTTTATGTTCGTAAACCCAAATTTAGGAACACGTCTTTGAAGCGGCATCTGACCACCTTCAAAACCGATTTTTCTTGAATATCCAGATCTAGATTTAGCACCTTTGTGACCTCTGGTAGAAGTTCCACCATGACCGCTTCCTTCACCTCTACCAATTCTTTTTGTAGATTTAGTAGCGCCTTTTGCGGGTTTAAGATTATGTAATTTCATTGCTGATTATTCAAATATTATTTTACCTCCTCAGCTGTAACCATGTGACTCACCTTACTAATCATTCCCATGATTTGTGGCGTAGCCTCTAGTTCAACTGATTGATTCATTTTTCTTAGTCCTAATGCCTCAAGTGTCTTTTTCTGACGACTTGTTCTATTAATTGCAGACTTAACTTTTGTGATTTTAACTTTTGCCATCTTTCTTTTGCTTATCCGTTAAACACTTTATCTAAATCTACTCCCCTATGGTTTGCAACCGTATGTGCGTCTCTCAATTGAGTCAATGCAGCAACAGTAGCTTTCACCACATTAGTAGGGTTTGATGACCCTTTTGATTTTGCCAATACATCAGTTACACCAACACTCTCCAATACTGCGCGCATTGCGCCACCCGCAATTACACCAGTACCATTTGAAGCAGGTTGCATGTATACATAAGACCCACTAAATCGTCCAGTTTGTGCATGTGGAATTGTACCTCTGTAAATAGGAACCTTCACTAAGTTTTTCTTAGCATCATCAATCCCTTTTGCAATTGCACTTGTTACTTCGTTTGCTTTTCCAGCACCAAAACCAACAACACCATTTTCATCACCAACTACAACCAATGCAGAAAAACTAAACGTTCTACCACCTTTGGTTACCTTAGTAACTCTTCGGATATTTACAAGCCTATCTTTTAATTCGATTTCGCTTGATCGTACTCTTTTTATATTCTCGTTTGCCATTTTCCTAGAAATTAAGTCCGGTTTCTCTTGCAGAATCAGCAAATGATTTTACTCTTCCGTGATACAAAAATCCGTTTCTATCAAACTTTACTTTTTCAATTCCTGCTGCCTTCGCTTTTTCAGCTAACACCTTACCTAGCGCTGCAGCTCGTTCTGACTTTGTTCCTTTTGCTACTTCTTTATTATTTAAAGAACTCGCAGCCACAAGAGTCTTTCCCGATTTATCATCAATAACCTGAGCATAAAACTCTGTGTTACTTCTGAATATAGATAATCTTGGAATATCAGGTGTACCAACAATGGTCTTCCTAATTCTTTTCTTGATTCTTTTTCTTCTTTCTAATTTAGATAATCCCATGATTCCTATTATTTAGCGGCTGATTTACCAGCTTTTCTTCTAATATACTCGTCTTTGTATCTAATTCCTTTTCCTTTGTAAGGCTCTGGTTTTCTCAAAGATCTAATTTTCGAAGCAACCATACCAATAAGTTGCTTATCATGAGATTCTAAAGAAACCGTTGGGTTTTGCCCCCTTTCACTTGTAGCCGTTACTTTTACTTCTGCTGGTAAGTTGATCAACACGTTGTGCGAAAATCCAATTACCAACTCTAAATTCTGACCGTTAGCGGTAGCTCTAAATCCAACACCGTTTAATTCTAACTCTTTCTTGTAACCCTCAGATACACCAGTAAACATATTATTCACTAGTGATCGATACAATCCGTGTCTTGCTTTAGATTCTTTAGAGTCATCTTTACGCTTCAATTCTACCTGCTTCTCCTGAATATCAAGAGTTACATGGTCAGAAATTTCTTGCCAAAGTTCACCTTTAGGACCCTTAACGTGCACCATATTTCCGTCTATAGAAATACTAGTGTTTTCAGGAATTGCAATAGGCATTTTTCCTATTCGTGACATTTCTTTTTATTTTCCTTTTATTAATAAACGTGGCAAAGAACCTCTCCGCCAACTTTTAATTTTCTTGCTTCCTTATCTGTCATAACCCCTTTAGAGGTAGAGATAATGGCAACACCTAAACCGTTTAGTACACGAGGCAACTCTTTAGAGCTAGCATACTTACGCAATCCTGGAGTAGATACTCTCTTTAATTGCTTAATGGCAGGAGCTTTCTCTGAACCACTGTATTTCAGTGCAATCTTAATTGTACCCTGAGGCCCTTCTTCGTTGAACTTATAGTTTAATATATACCCTTTATCAAAAAGAATTTTTGTCAACTCTTTTTTTAGGTTTGAAGATGGAATCTCCACCACTTTAAGACCAGCGGAAATTGCGTTACGCAATCTTGTTAGGTAATCTGCTATTGGATCTGTATTCATTACTTTATACTTAATATGGTATTGTTACCAACTTGCTTTTTTAACTCCTGGAATTAAACCTTGTACTGCCATTTCTCTGAAAGTAACCCTAGAAATACCAAAATTTCTCATGTATCCTCTAGGACGACCAGTTAGCTTACATCTATTATGTAATCTTACTGAAGATGAATTCGCTGGAAGCTTTTGTAAACCTTCCCAATCTCCAGCAGCTTTCAAAGCTTCTCGTTTAGCAGCATACTTTGCAACTAATCTTTCGCGTTTACGCTCTCTGGCTTTCATTGATTCTTTTGCCATCTCTACTTCTTTTTAAACGGTAATCCGAATTCTGTTAATAATGCTTTTGCTTCTTCGTCAGTCTGAGCAGTTGTAACAAACGTAATGTCCATACCATTAATTTCCTTCACCTTATCTATATCAATTTCAGGAAAAATAATTTGCTCTTTAACTCCCATGTTGTAATTACCACGGCCGTCGAAACCTGTTGCGCTAATTCCCCTAAAGTCTCTTGTTCTTGGCAAAGCCAATGCAATCAAACGATCAAGAAATTCATACATTTTGACACTTCTCAAAGTTACTTTAGCGCCTATTGGCATTCCTTTTCTTACTTTGAAATTTGAAATATCTTTCTTTGACTTACAAATAACCGGCTTTTGGCCTGTAATTAGTCCCATTTCCTCAACTGCCAATTCCATTATTTTCTTGTCAGATATTGCTTTACCTAAACCTTGGTTTACGACAATCTTCTCAAGAACTGGGACTTGCATTGGCGATTTGTAACCAAATTTTTCCATCATAGCAGAAACTATCTTACTACGATATACTTCTTGTAACCTGGGTTGAACTTGAACCATTACTTAATTTCCTCCCCTGTTTTTTTTAATTTCCTTACTGATTTACCATTTGAATCTTTCACTCTCATGATTCTAGAAGCTGTTCCATCTGCTCCTGTCAACATAAGGTTAGAAATATGAATGGTACCTTCTTTCTCAACGATTCCGCCTTCAGGGTTTTCCGCGCTTGGCTTCACATGCTTTTTTATCATGTTCAAACCTTCGACTGTAGCCCTCATTTTTTCTATCTGAAGACCAAGTACACGACCTGACTTGCCTTTGTATTCTCCAGCAATAACTTTAACAGTATCTCCTTTTTTAATGTGTAATTTCATCTCAAAATTGGATTAAAGCACTTCTGGTGCAAGTGAAACAATCTTCATATACTGCTTATCTCTCAACTCGCGAGCTACTGGGCCAAAAATCCTTGTACCTCTCATCTCTCCACCAGTATTCAACAATACACATGCATTGTTATCGAAACGTATATATGAACCGTCTTGACGACGTACTTCCTTCTTTGTGCGAACAATAACGGCAGTAGAAACAGCACCTTTTTTGATATTCCCTGAAGGGATAGCATCTTTTACTGTGACTACGATCTTATCACCTACTGACGCATAGCGTCTTTTGGTACCGCCTAAAACTCTTATGCAAAGTACTTGCTTTGCTCCTGAGTTGTCCGCAACTTCTAACCTTGATTCTTGTTGTATCATTTTCTTAAGCTTTCGACTTAATTATTTTGCTTTTTCAATAATTTCAGCAAGTCTCCATCTCTTACTTTTTGACAAAGGGCGAGTTTCCATAATTCTTACTGTATCTCCTACACCACATTCGTCTTTTTCGTCGTGAGCCATAAACTTATTGGACTTTTTAACGAACTTTCCGTAGATAGGGTGCTTCATTTTTCTTTCAACCATAACAGTAATAGACTTGTTCATGGCCGCGCTGGTTACTACACCAACTCTCTCTTTTCTTAAATTCCTTTGCACAGCTTTATTATTTTGATTGCTCAAGATTTCTTTTTGTAATCTCAGTTTTTAACCGAGCAATAGTTCTACGCTTTTGCTTTAAAACCACCGGACTCTCTAGCTGAGAAACTTTATGGTTTAGTTTTAGCTTACCTAAAGACTCAACTTCATCCTCTAACCGTTCAGTTAGTTCTTCTGTTTTCAATTCTCTTATTACTGACTGCTTCATGATAACACGTTCTTATGAAAGGTCCTTTCGTTTTACAAATTTGCACGTAACCGGAAGCTTTTGAGCGGCAAGACGCAATGCTTCTCTAGCTACATCTTCTTTAACACCCTCAAGCTCAAATAGAACTCTACCTGGTTTTATTTTAGCTACCCAGTGATCTAGAGCTCCTTTACCTTTTCCCATTCGCACTTCTGCAGGCTTACTAGTTATTGGGGTGTCAGGAAATACACGTATCCAAACCTGTCCTTCTCTTTTCATATAGCGAGTAACCGCAATCCTAGATGCTTCAATTTGTCTTGAAGTCAATCTACCCATTTCTAGGGTTTTGATACCGTACGATCCGAAGGATAAAGTTGCTCCTCTTTGAGCTATACCTTTAATTCTTCCCTTCTGGACTTTTCTGTGCTTTACTTTTCTCGGCTGTAACATCTCTTTAGTGTCTTAAACAGTCCCTAATTAATTTCTTTTCCTTCTAAATCGTTGCTGTGGTTTTGCTGCAGCAGGTGATTTCTTTTTGTTCTCGATTACTGGAGATAAATCTCTTTTACCCAAAACTTCACCATTACAAATCCAAACCTTAACGCCGATTCTACCATAAGTAGTGTGTGCTTCAGATAGAGCATAATCAATGTCTGCTCTAAATGTATGCAACGGTATTCTACCTTCCTTGTAGTGCTCAGCTCTAGCCATTTCAGCTCCGTTCAACCTACCAGCTATAGAAACCTTTATACCTTCAGCACCCATTCTCATGGTACTAGCAATAGACATCTTGGCAGCTCTACGGAAAGAAATACGCCCTTCAATTTGACGAGCTATACTATCCGCTACTAAACGAGCGTCTAATTCAGGTCTCTTTATTTCAAAAATGTTTATCTGAACATCTTTTTTAGTAATCTTCTTTAATTCCTCTTTAAGCTTATCAACCTCAGAACCACCTTTCCCGATGATAATACCTGGGCGAGCAGTTTTAATGGTAACAGTTATCAACTTAAGCGTACGCTCAATGATGATGTTCGAAACACTTGCTTTTCTTAAACGAGCATTCAAGTAACGACGAATGTTGTAATCCTCTACAATTTTATCTTCGTACTTTCTGCCTCCGTACCAATTAGAATCCCATCCTCTGATGAAGCCTAATCTATTCGCAATTGGATTTGTTTTTTGTCCCATTGTTATTAATCCTCCTGGTTTTGTGTTCCAAGAACAAGTGTTACGTGATTTGATCTCTTTCTTATTCTGTAAGCTCTACCTTGAGCTCTAGCTTGAATCCTTTTTAACATAGAAGCGCCATCAACTTTCACTTCCTTCACAAACAAACCAGCGCCTTCCCAATCATCTCCTGATTTTTCTTCGTAGTTAGCAACTGCTGACCACAAAAGTTTTTCGAGCTTGTTTGAAGCGTCCTGCTTGTGAAATTGCAAAATATTAGCTGCCTTTACAACTTCTTCACCTCGAATCAAATCAGCTACTAACCTCATTTTTCTTGGAGAACTTGTACTGCCGTTTAGCTTAGCAAAATAGATAGACTTGTTAGCCTCTTTTCGCTCTTCTGCTCTTAATCTTTTTCTAGCACCCATCGCTATTATTTTTTCTTGTCTTTTTTACCAACATGACCTCTCCAGGTTCTAGTTGGAGAAAATTCCCCTAATTTATGCCCCACCATATTCTCAGTTACATAAACTGGAATGAATTGACGGCCATTATGAACGCCTATTGTAAGCCCAACAAAATCTGGGGTTATCATTGATGATCTGGACCAAGTCTTGATAACAGACTTCTTATTCGAATCCTGCATTTCTAAAACTCGTTTCTCGAGTTTGTAATGCACATAAGGAGGTTTTTTTAGTGAACGACTCATCTATAATTATTTTCTTTTCGTTATGATATAACGATTAGTAGATTTTTTCTTTGCTCTCGTTTTGAATCCTTTTGCAGGAACACCATTTCTAGATCTTGGATGACCTCCAGACTGACGTCCTTCACCTCCACCCATCGGATGATCTACTGGGTTCATTGCAACACCTCTTGTTCGAGGTCTCTTACCTTGCCACCTGCTTCTTCCTGCTTTACCAGAAATTTCTAAACTATGATCGCTGTTCGATACAGATCCAACAGTTGCTAAACAAGTTAGAAGTATTTGTCTAGATTCACCGGACGGCATCTTAAGGTTAGCGAACTTCTTATCTTTTGCATTCAACTGAGCAAAAGAACCCGCCCCTCTGGCAATCTTACCGCCTTGACCAGGACGCATTTCAATGTTATGTAAAATTGTTCCTAGTGGAACATCTCTCAAGAACATAGTGTTTCCAACTTCCGGAGTTGCTTTTTCACCACTAATAATCTCTTGACCGACTTCAATACCACTTGGCGCAATTATATAACGCTTTTCACCGTCTACATAATTAATTAAAGCGATTCGAGCAGATCGATTTGGATCATACTCAACACTAACCACTTTTCCAGGTATACCGAACTTATCTCTTTTGAAATCAATTTCACGATACTTTTTCTTATGACCGCCACCAATGTATCGAGCAGTCATTCGACCAGTATTGTTTCTTCCGCCAGAACGCTTAATACTTCTGATAAGACTTTTTTCAGACTTACCTGTAGTAACTTCAGCAAATGTTCCAGCTACTTTATGTCTTTGTCCCGGTGTAACGGGTCTAAATTTCTTTACAGCCATTTCTCTCTATTAAATATTACTGTAGAAATCGATTATTTCTCCTTCATTCAAGGTAACAACAGCTTTCTTGTAAGATCCAATCTTACCAGAAATAACTCCCGACTTTGTGTAGCGGGACTTTTTCTTTGAAGGCATTACCATAGTACTGATTGACTTAACCGATACTCCGTAAGCTTCCTCAACAGCAGCTTTCACCTCAATCTTATTCACCTCTTTAGGCACTACAAAGCCATAACGATTAAAGTCCTCCCCTTGCTGGGTCATCTTTTCTGTTATGACAGGTTTAAGTAAAATACTCATATCAATTTAGCTTAACTGTGATTCAATTTTTCCCAAAGAACCCTCACACAAGACAAGGCTTTCAGAGTTTAAAATTGCGTAAGTGTTTACTTCTGAGGCAGTTACACAATTAAAGCCCTGTAAATTTCGGGAGGACAAATATACATTTTTGTTCAATTCAGGCAACACTAGAAGTACTTTTTTACCCGATAACTTCAAGTTATTGATTAACTTAATCATATCCGCTGTTTTGGGCGACTTGAAATCAAGGTCTTCTACAACCATTACTTCTTTTGCTTGAGCTTTTGTTGAAAGTGCTGATTTTCTAGCTAAAGCCTTCACTTTTTTATTCAACTTGATATCATATGATCTTGGTCTTGGACCAAAAACACGACCTCCACCTTTGAACAATGGTGATTTGATACTTCCCGCACGCGCAGTACCGGTACCTTTTTGCTTTTTTATCTTTCTTGTAGAACCTGTAATCTCAGCTCTTTCTTTTGACTTGGCAGTACCTTGTCTTTGATTCGCTAGATACTGTTTTACATCTAGATAAACTGCATGTTCATTAGGCTCGATTCCGTAGATATCGTCCTTAAGTTCAGCTTTCTTTGAAGCTTTAGAACCGTCTGTTTTTAAAATATCTAGTTTCATCTTATTTCTCAACTTTTACAATTGAACCTTTTGGGCCCGGAACGGCACCTTTAACTACCAATAGGTTTTTATCAGAAAGGACTTTTAAAACTTGAAGGTTTGCAACTTTAACTAAGTTACCCCCTGTTCTTCCAGCCATTTTCATTCCTTTAAAAACTCTTGAAGGTGTAGACGCCATACCAATTGAACCTGGTGCACGACCAACATCTTTAGTACCGTGAGAAGCATCTCCAACTCCATGGAAATTGTGACGTTTAACTACCCCTTGAAAACCTTTACCTTTTGAAACTCCTGATACATCAACATACTCTCCTTCTTCAAAAATTGAGCTATCGATAACATCTCCAGCTTTGACCTCATCGGTGTAGCCATCAAATTCTTCAACAAACTTTTTTGGAGTAGTTCCGGCCTTTTTAAAATGACCTTTAAGAGCAGCGGAAGTATGCTTTTCAGACTTTTCTTCATACCCAATTTGGACAGCGGTGTATCCATCTGTTTCTTCTGTTCGCACTTGTGTCACAACACAAGGACCGACAGAGAGTACAGTACAAGGAAGATTCTTACCTTCCTCACTAAACACACTTGTCATTCCTATTTTTCTACCAATTATTCCAGGCATCTTATCTATTTATTAAGAGTAAACTCTAATTATACTTTTATCTCTACCTCAACTCCACTTGGCAATTCAAGTTTCATGAGTGCATCAACAGTTTTTGAAGACGAAGAATATATATCCAACAACCTTTTGAACGCGTTCAATTCAAACTGCTCTCTTGCTTTTTTATTTACGTGTGGTGACTTCAACACAGTAAATATCTTTTTGTTAGTAGGAAGTGGAATTGGTCCACTTACTACAGCACCAGTTGACTTTACTGTTTTTACAATCTTCTCAGCTGACTTGTCCACTAAGTTGTGATCGTAAGACCGTAATTTTATTCTAATTTTTTGTGCCATGATTATTTAATTATACGTCTCCGTTTGCTTTCTTAATTACTTCATCCGCAATGTTCTTTGGAACTTCGTCATAATGCGAAAACTCCATAGTACTAGTTGCACGTCCAGAACTCATAGTTCTTAATGCTGTTACGTATCCAAACATTTCAGACAACGGAACAATAACAGAAATAACCTGAGAATTATTTTTAGAATCCATGCCTTGAACCTGACCTCTTCGTCTGTTCAAGTCACCAACGATATCACCCATATTTTCCTCTGGGGTTACCACTTCCATTTTCATGATAGGCTCTAACAATACTGGAGATGCGCTTTTTGCTGCATTTCGGTAGGCCATTTTTGCACATACCTCAAAAGACAAGGCGTCTGAATCCACTGCGTGGAAAGAACCATCATTCAACTCAACTTTCAATGAATCAAGTGGGTACCCAGCAAGTGCTCCATTAGACATTGCTTCTTTGAATCCTTTCTCTACTGAAGGAATAAATTCCCTTGGAATGTTACCCCCCTTAATTTTGTTATCGAAAACTAATCCAGTCTGAACTTCAGAATCTTCAGGGATAGGTCCAAGCTTGATAGAAATATCAGCAAACTTACCTCTACCGCCAGATTGTTTTTTATAAACTTCTCTGTGATCCACTGTAGCCTTGATAGCCTCCTTGTATGCAACTTGAGGTGCTCCTTGACTACAATCAACCTTAAACTCACGGCGCATGCGTTCGATAAGCACTTCAAGGTGCAATTCACCCATTCCGCTGATTACCGTTTGTCCTGAATCGTCATCCGTATGAATTCTAAATGTTGGATCTTCTTCAGCAAGCTTACCCAATGCAATACCCATTTTATCAACGTCTGCTTGAGTTTTAGGCTCAATAGCAACACCAATAACTGGCTCAGGGAAAGTCATTGATTCTAAAACCAATGGATTTTTCTCATCGCAAAGCGTATCTCCTGTTCTAATATCCTTAAAACCAACACCAGCACCAATATCACCCGCTTCTATAAAATCAATAGCATTCTGTTTATTGGAGTGCATTTGAAAGATTCTGGAAATACGTTCTTTCTTGTTCGTTCTAGTATTAAAGATGTAGGAACCAGCATCTAATTTACCCGAGTAACATCTAAAGAAACACAGCCTACCAACAAATGGGTCTGTAGCAATTTTAAACGCTAGGGCAGAAAAAGGCTCATCTATTTTTGGCTCTCTCTTTACTACTTTTTCCTCGTCATTAACATCGTGCCCCTCAACAGCACCCTTATCCAACGGTGAAGGCAAGAAGTTCATAACTGCATCTAGCATTGTTTGAACGCCTTTGTTCTTAAAAGCTGAACCGCACATTACTGGCTGAATAGCCATAGAAATAGTAGCTTCTCTAATTGCAGCTAACATTTCGGCTTCTGTTATTGAGTCTGGATCTTCAAAAAATTTCTCCATCAACTCATCATTAGTTTCAGCAACCGCCTCCACTAACTTCTCTCTCCACTCAGCAACAGTATCTACAAGATTTTCTGGGATAGGAACTTCAGTCCATGTCATCCCCATATCTTCTTCATTCCAAGCGATACCTCTGTTATTAATCAAATCAACAACACCTTCGAATTCATCCTCAGCTCCAATTGGAATTTGAAGAGGAATTGGGTTTCCGCCTAGACGCTCTTTAACTTCCTCTACACAACGGAAAAAATCTGCGCCTGCTCTATCCATTTTGTTTACAAAACAGATTCTCGGCACTCCGTACTTATCAGCCTGTCTCCAAACAGTTTCAGATTGTGGCTCTACACCAGAAGCAGCACAAATCAATGCTACAGCTCCATCTAAAACACGCAAGGAACGCTCAACTTCAACTGTAAAGTCAACGTGACCAGGGGTGTCAATTATATTAATTCTATACTCTTTGTCTCGATAGTTCCAAAAACAAGTCGTAGCAGCAGAAGTAATTGTAATACCTCTTTCTTGCTCTTGCTCCATCCAGTCCATAGTTGCAGCACCATCATGCACCTCACCTATTTTATGACTGATTCCAGTATAATAAAGGATACGCTCAGTAGTAGTGGTTTTACCAGCATCTACGTGAGCCATAATTCCAATATTCCTTGTGTATGTTAAATCTCTTTTTGCCATTTCTCTTCTAATTATACCCTAAAGTGTGAGAATGCTTTGTTGGCATCTGCCATTCTGTGAGTGTCTTCCTTCTTCTTGAAAGCACCACCTTCTTCACGAGCAGCTGCCATGATTTCGTCAGATAATTTCTCAGCCATAGATCTTCCGTTACGCTTTCTAGCAAACAAAATCATCCACTTCATTGCTTGAGACAACTTCCTACTGTTTCTAATTTCTTGTGGAATTTGGAAGGTAGCCCCACCAACTCTTCTACTTTTTACCTCTACCTGAGGAGTAACGTTAGAAAGGCCTTTTTTAAATACTTCAAGACCATCTTCTCCAGTTTTATCTGCAATTCTATCTATTGCTCCGTAGAAGATTTTAAAAGCGATACTCTTTTTACCATCAAGCATCAAGTTGTTTACAAAGCTTGTAACCAACGTTTCTCCAAACCTAGGATCCGGAGTTATTTCAAATTTTTTAGCTTTTGCTTTTCTCATGACAAATACCCTTATTTTTTTGGACGTTTAGTTCCATACTTACTTCTTCTTTGGGTTCTACCCTCAACACCAGCGGTATCTAAAGCGCCGCGCACAACATGGTAACGCACACCTGGTAAATCCTTTACTCTACCACCCCTAACTAGAACAATACTGTGCTCTTGTAAGTTGTGTCCTTCACCAGGAATGTAAGCATTGACTTCATTTTGATTTGTCAATCTAACCCTTGCAACTTTTCGCATCGCAGAGTTTGGTTTTTTTGGCGTAGTAGTATAAACTCTTACGCACACCCCTCTTCTTTGTGGGCATGAATCCAAAGCAGCGGATTTACTTGTTTTAATCTTGCTTTGTCTACCTTTTCTAACTAACTGTTGAATAGTAGGCATAAATTTATTTTAATAATTATTTCAATACGTTTCTAGCCGAAAAAAATTCGGGGCGGCAAATGTATGTGTTTTCTATAAGATATTCAACAGGGATTGTGAATAAATTTTTACGTGTGTTTTTCACTCCAAAAAAACAGTAAATCAAGCATTTATACACTCACATGTTTTTCACTTTTAGAGAATCCTTTAGACGACTTAATGATATTCTATTCGACTCACTTCTAAGTTACGGTCATGACTGTTAGAAAAAGTACACTTAATTGAGTAAATAATACGTTCCGTCTTGATAAGTTTGTATTGTGGATTATTTAGACGAATTAAACCCCGAACAACGTAAAGCTGCAGAACAAATTCAAGGCCCTGTAATGGTAATAGCAGGAGCAGGATCTGGGAAAACACGTGTGCTAACCTACAGAATAGCGCATATGATTCGAAGCGGTGTGGATTCTTTTTCTATTCTCTCCTTGACCTTTACAAATAAAGCGGCTAAAGAAATGAAGGAGCGTATTGCAAAAATCGTTGGTCCATCTGAATCTAGAAATATTTGGATGGGTACCTTTCACTCTGTATTCGCTCGGATATTAAGAAATGAAGCCAGCCTATTGGGTTACCCTAGTAACTTTACCATTTACGATACAGACGACGCAAAAAGTCTATTAAAACGGATTATAAAAGAAAAAAACCTTGACGATAAGGTCTACAAACCGAACTTAGTATTGAACAGAATTTCCGCTGCTAAGAATAATTTAATCTCCGCGGCAAATTATCGTAACAACCCCACCATCCATAAGGAAGACGTGCAAAGTAAGAAGCCCGAACTAGCCTACATATATGAGCAATACGAAAAGCGCTGCTTCAAGGCTGGGGCGATGGATTTTGATGATTTGCTTTTTAAAACCAACGTTCTATTTCGGGACCACCCACAGACGTTGTTGAACTACCAAAATAAATTCAAATACATTTTGGTAGACGAGTACCAAGATACCAACTACAGCCAATATTTAATTCTCAAAAAACTTGCTGCCCGATTTGAAAACATTTGTGTTGTAGGTGATGATGCTCAAAGTATTTATTCGTTTAGAGGAGCGAACATTCAAAACATCTTGAATTTTAAAAAGGAATACCCCGATGTTAAAACCTACAAACTCGAACAAAATTACCGTTCAACTCAAAACATTGTAAACGCAGCTAATAGCGTAATTCGAAAAAATCAAGAACAGATAAAAAAACACGTATGGACCTCCAACGACTCCGGTGAAAAAATTAAGGTGATTAAAACCTTAAGTGATAATGAAGAGGGGTATGAAGTTGCAAGTGACATCTTTTACCGAATCAACGAAGAGAAACGGCCAAATTCTGACTTCGCAATTCTTTACAGGACAAACAGCCAGTCACGATCAATGGAAGAGGCATTAAGAAAAAGAGACATTCCCTATCGAATATACGGAGGACTGTCATTCTATCAGAGAAAAGAAGTAAAAGACCTCATGGGCTACTATCGACTGGTAGTAAACCCAAAGGATGAAGAGGCGCTTAAACGCGTCATCAATTACCCCAAAAGGGGAATCGGAAATACAACATTAGATAAAATCCTATTGGCCGCTAATCAATACGAAGAAAGCCCTTGGGACATTCTCGCACAACCAAACGGATTCGGCATTAAACTGAGTAGCTCAGCGCTAAACAAATTGACCTCCTTTAGGGAAATGGTAGAGACTTTTCATAAAATGGTCGATTCCTCCAATGCTTATGAGATTGCAAGTCGAATTGCGAGCAGTTCGGGTATCTTAAAAGAATTGTACGCAGACAAAACTGTTGAAGGAGTTGCGCGATATGAAAATATTCAGGAATTGCTCAGTGCTATTAAAGAATTTAGTGAAAACGATGTAATCGAAGAGGGAGTTGACCTTCCTGAAGACGATCAAGACAGAACCTTGGTCAATTATATGAAGGATATTGCGCTGCTCACTGATGCAGATAACAATAAGAAAGACACCAATGTGGTTTCTTTAATGACTATTCACGCATCCAAGGGATTGGAGTTTCCCTATGTCTATGTGGTAGGAATGGAAGAAAACCTCTTCCCTTCGCAACTTTCTGTAAACTCAAGAACTGAACTGGAAGAAGAACGGAGGCTTTTTTACGTAGCGGTGACAAGAGCGGAGACCAAAGCTACGTTGTCATGGGCTAACACAAGATACCGTTGGGGAAACTTAACTTATTGCGAGCCCAGTAGGTTTATAAATGAAATTGACACACAGTTCTTAGAAATACAGCAAGGAGAAGAAAGAACGCCAATGGGTAGCGACTTTTCTTTTTCTGGTGGACTCAATCAACCCAGTGATCGGTTTTCAAGCAAGAATACCTCCTCCAAAAACTCAAAAACCAGCCCCAAACGTTCCATACGACCGAACAAACCCACGTTTAAACCTTCCAAAATTGTTACAGATTCAGATTTTAAACCAAGCGACAGTAAAGCATTAGAAAAAGGTCAAAGTGTTTTACATCAGAGGTTTGGAAAAGGGAGTGTCTTGGAAATCAGTGGTGGTGGTGAAAACAGAAAAGCGCTAATCGCTTTTGAAAATGCTGGCGAAAAACAACTCTTACTTCGCTTTGCAAAGCTTCAAATATTAAATAATTAGTTGGATTTTCTTTAACTACTTTTGAACTCAAATTAATATAGTAAATGGAATACAATACAACAAGAACTAACCTAACCATACCGGAATACGGAAGACACATTCAAAACATGGTGAATATAGCCGTGGAATTGGAAGATAAGGAACAGCGCAACTTAGCAGCCCAAACTATTATTAAAGTTATGGGACAGTACAACCCGAGTTTGAGAGATGTTGAAGAGTTTAATAACAAGCTTTGGGATCACTTACATCTCATGGCTGACTATAAACTTGATGTAGACTCCCCATTTCCTAAACCTTTGCCTGAGGCCAGAAAAAGCTCACCAGAAAAACCCAGTTATGGAGCTGAGCAAAAACGCTATAAGCATTACGGCCGGCTAATTCTTGAGTTTATTGAGCATGCAAAGAAGATAGAAAGCGAAGAAGAAAAAAAAGCACTTTGTGTAATGATAGCCAACATGATGAAAAAAGCATACCTCATGTGGAACAAAGACTCTGTGCAAGATGATGAAATAATCGGCGAATTGAAACGCGTTTCTGGTGGAGAACTAATCCTACCAGAAGACACAGTTTTGGTTAAAAACATTGATTTAGGTGCTAAACCGAACAAACGAAGAAATCACAAATCGAAAAAAAGAAAAAGATAGGCTAGTATGAGTTCTTTTGAGATAACCGGTGGAAAAAAACTGAAAGGGGAGATTATTCCTCAAGGAGCAAAAAACGAGGCACTTCAAATTCTCTGTGCAGTTTTAATGACTCCAGAGAAAGTTACTATTAATAAAGTACCGGATATTGTTGATGTAAACAAGTTGATTGACCTACTCAGAAACCTAAACGTTAAGGTAGAAAAGTTGGGGCCAGAATCGTATTCATTTCAAGCGGATGATGTAGATATTGAATATTTACATTCACCCGACTTCATGCAAAAAGGCGGTGGTTTAAGAGGCTCAATCATGTTAGTCGGCCCTTTATTAGGAAGGTTTGGAAAAGGATATATCCCAAAACCAGGGGGTGACAAAATAGGTCGACGCAGAGTAGACACGCACTTTATTGGCTTTGAAAAACTAGGCGCAACGTTTAATTATGATGCCGAAACCAGCGTATATAAAGCTGATGCAAAAAAGTTAGTTGGTACCTACATGCTGTTGGATGAAGCAAGTGTAACTGGGACAGCCAACATAGTAATGGCCGCTGTTTTTGCAAAAGGACGGACTACAATATATAATGCTGCTTGTGAGCCATACCTGCAGCAGTTGTGCAATATGCTCAACCGAATGGGGGCGAAAATTAGTGGAATTGGCTCCAATATGCTGCATATTGATGGCGTTTCGGAATTAAGCGGAACGGATCATACAATATTGCCAGATATGATAGAAGTTGGCTCTATGATTGGCTTGGCTGCTATGACGGAATCTGAAATTACGATTAAAGGTTGCGGGTATGAGCACCTTGGGTTGATACCAGAGGTATTTAGAAAGCTTGGAATTATATTAATCAACAAAGACGATGACATCATAATTCCCTCTCAAAAAAATTACGAAATCGACACCTTCATTGATGGTTCTATAATGACCATTACGGATGCTCCATGGCCTGGTTTTACGCCAGACTTACTGAGCATTATTTTGGTAGTGGCGACTCAGGCAAAAGGGAGTTTACTGGTACATCAAAAAATGTTTGAAAGCCGACTATTCTTTACAGATAAGTTGATTGATATGGGGGCTCAAATCATTTTATGCGACCCTCACAGGGCAACTGTTATTGGGTTGAACAGACAATATCCATTGCGCGCTATCGAAATGACTTCACCAGATATACGTGCCGGTGTTTCCTTGCTTATTGCAGCAATGTCAGCCGAAGGAAAAAGTATCATACACAACATTGAGCAGATTGACCGAGGATATCAAAACATAGATACGCGGTTGAATAATATTGGCGCAGAAATTGTAAGAAACGAAGCTTACTAAAATAAATAAAGATGAAATCATTACAACTTTTGGGAATATCAGGAATAACCGCAATACTTATTGCTTCTTTCACCATTTTACCGTGTACACAACTATTCTCAGAAAAACCACCTCAAGGTGTTTTAGTAGGAACTAGGGTTGGTGACAAAGCACCTGAAATCGTTATGAACAACCCTGATGGCAAAGCAATTGCACTAAGCAGTTTAAAAGGAAAGGTTGTACTTATTGACTTTTGGGCCAGTTGGTGCGCTCCATGTAGAAGAGAAAACCCTAATGTAGTTGCTGCTTACAACAAATACAAAGACGCAAAATTCAAGGATGCAAAAGGCTTTGAAATTTACAGTGTCTCATTGGATCGATCTGTTGGCCCATGGAAGGCAGCTATAGTTCAAGATAAATTAAATTGGGAGTACCATGTAAGTGACTTGCAGTTTTGGAACAACAAAGCTGCACGAGATTATCAAGTTGAAGGAATCCCAACTAACTTTTTAATAGACGCAAACGGTATCATTATCGCAAAAAACTTAAGAGGTTCAGGCTTACACATTGCCCTAGATAAAGTAGTTGAGAAACTATAGAAAAAAACAGTTCAATTTATAAAGCTCCAGATCCTGGGGCTTTTTTTTATGCCAAAATGGCAAGATATTTTTTTGGCAAACTATTAGACAATACAGGAATAGTAAAACAAAATGACAATGAGTTCAGAAAAAGTGACAAACCATACAGAAGAGTCGGAAGATACGTCAGTTAAAAATGAATCTTCGAATAACAAGAGCGAAGAAACACAAATGAGTGACGAAAAAATTGAAAAAGAATCAGTTACTAGTGATGAAGAGTCAGGTACGAATGATGAAGAGTCAGCAGAAAAACAAGCTACCCCCGATGAGCAAATTCAAGAACTGAACGATAGATACCTAAGACTCTATTCAGAATTTGAAAACTTCAGAAGAAGGACTGCCAAGGAAAAACTAGACTTAATATCAAATGCCAGCAGACAAGTTTTGGGTGACCTACTGCCAATTATTGATGATTTGGAAAGAGCCATTAAAAATAATGCTGAAGTCCAAGATGCTGAATCGGTAAAAGAAGGCATTCAGTTGATTCACTCAAAGCTAGACAACACCTTAAAATCAAAAGGACTTAAAGAAATTGACGCACAGGGAAAAGAGTTCGATCTTGACTTTCATGAAGCGGTTACAAAAATTCCAGCGCCTTCCGACGATTTAAAAGGAAAGGTAGTTGACGTAATAGAAAAAGGGTTTATGCTAAACGACAAAGTGTTGCGTTATGCCAAAGTAGTAGTAGGAGAATAAAGATATGTCAAAAAGAGATTATTACGAAGTACTAGGAGTATCAAAGTCAGCATCCAAGGCCGAAATAAAAAAGGCATATAGGAAGCTCGCCATAAAGTACCATCCAGATAAGAATCCGGATGATAAGCAGGCCGAAGAGAACTTTAAAGAAGCGGCAGAGGCTTATGAGGTGCTGAGCGATGAAAACAAAAAAGCGCGTTACGACCAATTTGGTCACCAAGGAATGGGTGGCGGATTTGGCGGCGGCGGAGGCAGTATGAATATGGATGACATATTCAGCCAGTTCGGTGATATTTTCGGTGGTGGCTTCGGTGGATTTGGCGGCGGCGGTGGCGGCGGCGGTTTCCGTGGTGGAAGCAGAAGAGTAAAAGGCTCTAACCTGCGCATCAAGGTAAAGCTGACCCTCGAAGAAATAGCAAATGGTGTTTCTAAAAAAATAAAGCTAAACAAGCTTACCAACAGTTCCGAAACGACCTATTCAACTTGCAGTTCATGCGGTGGGTCTGGTCAAGTAACTCGAGTAACCAATACCATATTAGGTCAAATGCAGACCGCCTCTACTTGTCCTACATGTAATGGTAGCGGTAAATCCGTTGGCACACGTGCTAAGGGCAGCGACTCAAACGGTCAAATTCGCAAAGAAGTTGTTGAAAATATAGAAATTCCTGCAGGAGTTGAAGATGGCATGCAACTTTCAATGAGAGGTAAAGGTAATGAAGGTCCTTTTGATGGTGTTCCTGGTGATTTGATTATTGTCATTGAAGAGGCTAAACATGAACATTTTCATAGAGAAGGTCAAAACTTACATTATGATTTGTACCTAAATTTCGCTGACGTGGTATTAGGCACGCAAGTAGATATTCCTACTTTAGACGGCAAAGCCAAAATAAAAATAACACCCGGCACTCAGGCAGGGAAACTGTTGCGATTAAAAGGCAAAGGATTGCCAAGTATAAACTCTTATGGGAATGGTGATTTATTAGTCACCGTAAATGTTTGGACACCAAAAGAAATATCCAAGGAGGAAAAGAGCATAATGGAGCAATTAAAATCTGCTCCTAACTTTGCCCCAGATCCGGGTGAAAACGAGAACAATTTCTTTTCTAGGATGAAGGATTTGTTTCGATAAATAAAACAAGAAGTAATGCATATATTTGAACGCTGGTAAGACTATTACCAGCGTTTTTTTTGATAGATAATGGATAATATTCTAGAAATAAAAGGGGTCAGTAAACACTACTCCAACCACACGGCACTTAATAATGTCGATTTAGCTATACAATCGCATAAAATATTTGGATTGCTCGGACCAAATGGAGCAGGCAAAACCAGTTTGATTCGAATTATAAATCAAATCACTGGACCCGACTCTGGGCAAATATTATTTGATGGCGAACCTTTAAAAGCGCACCATCAAAAATCAATCGGTTATTTACCCGAAGAGCGAGGTCTGTATAAGAAAATGAAGGTTGGTGAGCAAGCCCTCTACTTGGCTCAATTAAAGGGAATGACCAAATCGGAAGCCATGCGTAATTTAAAAGAATGGTTTTTACGATTTGAAATAGCAGATTGGTGGAACAAGCGTATCGATGAATTGTCAAAGGGTATGCAACAAAAGGTTCAGTTTATAGTAACCGTAATGCACCGACCAAAACTGTTAATACTTGACGAACCTTTCTCTGGATTTGACCCAATTAATGCCACGTTAATTCGCGACGAAATTTTAAAACTAAGGGAGGATGGCACTTCAATTATTTTGTCGACTCACAATATGGCCTCGGTAGAGGAGATTTGCGATGACATAGCACTCATTTATAAATCCAACAAGATTTTGGAAGGCTCTATTCAAGACGTGAAAGAAGCACGCAGTGGTAGCGAATTCAAAATACAATACCATGGAGACCATATGGCTTTTACAAAAGCACTGTGGATAGATGCCGAATTAAAAAACACAAAAACTATTTCAAGTGAACATCACGAATCTGTGATTAAACTGAGCGAAGGCAAAAGCCCAAACGATTTATTAAAAGCTATTTTGCCTCACGTAAAAGTAACTGGACTGGAAAAAGTAATCCCATCTATGAATGATATATTCATTGATAGAGTTAACGAAATAAATCAAGCCGATCATGAATAAAACCTGGTTAATAATACAAAGGGAATACCTTACTCGAGTAAAGAAAAAATCCTTTTTACTCATAACGTTTTTGGGACCGCTTTTGCTGGCTGCTGGATTGACCTTGGTGATATACCTCAGCGTAAAAGAAAACATCCAACACAAGGTATTAGTAATTGACGAAAAAGCACCCGCATTTAATGGTCTTGAGGATACTCAAAATATTGAGTTTAATTATGGAACCGGCATGAATATAGGGCAAGCAAAGGATGTGCTTTTTAATTCGGATTACACCTGTGTATTGTATATTCCCCGGAATATTGAATACAGCAATTCTTCTAAACTTTATTACAAAAAGCAACCGAGCAGTTCGGTTATTCGGGTAATTGAGGATAAGGTAGAAAATGTTGTTGAGGAACTAAAGCTGAAGCAATACAACATTGCCCGTGAAGCATTCTATGACGTCAAAACAAACTTTGTACTAAACTCTATTAAATATACAGAATCGGGTGAAGAAGAAAAGTTAGACAAAGCGAAGTCATACGTGGGCTTCTTTTTTGGCGCAATGATTTACATTTTCATCTTCTTGTATGGCGTTCAAGTAATGCGTGGAGTCATAGAGGAAAAATCAAACCGCATAGTGGAAGTTATTATTACTTCAGTCAAACCCTTTCAATTGATGTTGGGTAAAATCATTGGCGTAGCTCTCGTTTCATTAACTCAGTTTATTTTATGGATATTTCTTACAATGGGTATCCTTACCGCTGTTCAGTCTACGCTTTTTAAAGACTATTACGACCCTAGTAAAATTGCAACACAAAGCCAAGTCACTCCAGAAGTAGCTCAGCAAATTCAACTCGAAAAAGTTATTGACAAGAAGTTTGATTTACTGGACCCGAATAACATTGTAAACAGAACCAATTGGCCACTTATGATTAGCCTGTTTCTATTTTATTTCCTAGGAGGTTATCTCTTATACAGTGCTTTATTTGCTGCAGTAGGTTCAGCAGTAGATAATGAAACAGATACGCAACAATTTATGTTTCCCGTTACCATCCCACTCACCTTAGCCTATGTGCTCTCTACCTCCATTGTAGAAAACCCAGAAGGACCTTTAGCTTTTTGGTTATCTATCATTCCTTTCACCTCTCCCATTGCAATGTTGGTACGGGTGGCCATTGGTATTGGTGAAGGCGGAATTCCTTTGTGGGAGTTGTTATTATCCATGGCATTATTAATTATTGGGTTTGTAGGCACGGTATGGTTAGCGGCTAAAATATACCGCACAGGTATTTTAATGTACGGTAAAAAAGCCTCTTATGTTGAACTTTGGAAATGGATAGTACACAAATAATATGGCAAGCATTTTAGTAATCGATGATGAAAAAAGTATTCGCAACTCCTTGAAGGATGTGTTGGAATACGAAGGGCATACAATAGCCGAAGCAGAAAATGGAATGGAAGGCTTATCGAGTGTTCGTTCCAATGATTATGATTTGGTTCTTTGCGATATAAAGATGCCTAAAATGGATGGCACAGAGTTACTAGAAATGGCCTTGGAGACAAAGCCAGAGTCCACTATTATCATGATCTCGGGACATGGGGATATCGAAACGGCCGTTGATTGCATCAAAAAAGGCGCCTACGACTATTTAGCAAAACCTCTTGATTTGAACCGATTATTGGTATTGGTTAGAAATGGGTTAGACAAGAATAATTTAGTGCATGAGACGAAAACACTCAAGAGAAAAATCAAGCGCTACTCCAATTCTAAAATAATCGGGTCATCGCCGGCGATAATGGCTATTCATGAAATTATAGCCAAAGTCGCTCCCACTGATGCACGTGTTTTGATTACCGGTCCCAATGGTTCTGGAAAAGAATTAATAGCAAAAGCCTTACACAATCAAAGTAATCGATCTAAAAAGCCGTTTATTGAGGTAAACTGCGCAGCAATACCCAGTGAACTAATTGAAAGTGAACTCTTCGGGCACGAAAAAGGAGCGTTTACCTCTGCTGTTAAAACAAAAAAGGGGAAATTTGAACAAGCTGAAGGAGGAACCATTTTTCTAGACGAAATTGGAGATATGAGCGCCAGTGCCCAAGCAAAAGTTTTAAGAGCATTACAAGAAAATAAGATTACGCGAGTGGGAGGCGAAAAAGAAATCAAAGTAAATGTTCGCGTATTAGCTGCAACCAACAAAAACTTGAAAGAAGAGATTTCAGAAGGAAACTTTAGAGAGGATCTTTATCACCGTCTAAGTGTTATCCTAATTGAAAACCCTTCATTGAATGATAGGGTTGAAGATATTCCAGAACTAACTAATTTCTTTCTAGAAACTGCGTGCAGTGAAATGGGCATTCCACTAAAAGCAATTTCTGACAGTGCTCTTGATGCGCTAAAAAAGAAAGATTGGACTGGGAATATAAGAGAATTAAAAAATATAATAGAGCGATTGGTAATTTTGTCAGGTAATAAAATAGAAAAAGAAGATGTTACAAAATACGCTTAGTCATTTTTAGAGTGTCAAAAGTTCGTTATGATAAATTGCAGTTTGTTTTGCATTAATTTCTTGAGGAGATAAAAACGAACCCAAAAATCAGATGGCCGAGAAAAAAGTAAATAGCTCGCTTAAAATTTTCGAGCGTAAAGATAAGACCCAAACGGATATATCTTCTGCTAACACCTTTAGCCCATAACAAGAACTTGTCTTTTATAATTTCCAATACATATTTAATGTTGGCGGAGTAAATATTGCTGATTTTGATAACCCTAGCATCTCAAAAATTGTACTGGTACCTTATAAATTGAATTAGGGTATTATGATCACGGAGTTTGTTTTCCTGTTCTTCGCAACAAATGTCTTTTATAAAATATAAAAGAAAAGCTTCCTACATTTAATGACTTTGCTAACGCAACTATAGAGGATATTTATGGAAAGTAACTGGCACAGGCCTTGAATCATAAAGTAACCACTTTTACCAAAAATTATATTGAAAATCAAGGGAATCGAAATTTTAAAATTTCTGAGCTTCCCAACGAAATGCGATTTAGTTGTGTTCAAAGTATGATCATTAAGGGTTTTAATAAAGATGGTAATCTTGATATACTCGGAGGAGGCAACCGATATACTACTGAAGTTGAGACAACTAGAAATGATGCTTCGATAGGATTTTTAGCTCTTGGCGACGGAGATGGCAGTTTTAAATTTCAACCGTTCGGAAAAAGAGGTGTATTTCTCAGAGGAGATGTCAAAGATTTAGCGGAATTGAATTCTGCGGACGAAAAAATCTTAATTGTGGTTGGGTTAAACAACGAAAAAAATCCGATTTTAAAGTATTAGATTTAATAGAACCAATCCCAACCCCAACAAACACGTACTATTAACACACGAAACAAGGTTTTTACTTTTTTTTTTTGTGAACAACTGAATATTTCTATATTTGGTGATTGAATTAACATTTAATAGTTAAAAAAGAATTAAAGCATATGAAAAAAAATTACTTAGAAGTCAGAAAGCTTGTTGTTACTTTTTCAATGGTTGTTGCTTTAACCATTGGAAGTTTGTTTACACAAGCACAAACAAATATAGCACCTCTTGCTACGGCAACTGCTTCATACGTATCTGCAACTTTAGGACCGAACAGATTAAATGATTTAAGTTTTGGAACCTGTGGTTCTCAGGAATGTTGGATTTCGACTGGTACGCCACCGTCAACAGTTCCAGGAACTGACTGGATTCAGTTTGACTGGAATCAAACAGTTCAATTTGATGAAATGATTATTCATCATGGTCAAATAACAGGACGATTTATGAATGGGTTCACACTTCAAGTATGGAATGGTGGTAGTTGGCAAACTGTTGCACAAATATCTAACTTAACGTTGCAGTGTGTAAATTCAGTTACTCTACCGCGTATTAGAGCTCAAAGAATTAGAATGACGGCGTTTACGGTAGATCCGATTGGACAGCAATCTAATATTAATTTTACAGAAATCGAAATTATTGAGGCTCCTGAATATCATAATGAAGCTGGTATTGCAGGGTTAACTAACCCGTCAACTCCTGTTTGCGCTGCTCTTTCTGATACGATTGACGTAGTTGTAGGTAACTATGCTATTAAACCTATGGATAGCGTACTTGTTGATTGGACACTTAATGGCGTTCCTATGGACTCTATTCAATTTAAAACTAGACTTTTACCATCTCAAACTGGTAACCTTAGAATTATCTCACCTACTGTTTTATCTTTTGGAGATACGCTAAAAATTTGGACTAGCATGCCTAATGGGATTAATGACAGTTTAACAGATAATGACACCTTAACCTATATCTTGGTCGATGGGTTATCAGGCACTTATACTGTAGGTGGATCCTCTGCAGATTTTTCAACTATTGACTCTGCTATTATGAAGGTTAATAGACACGGTATTTGTGACAATGTAACTTTCATGCTTAATGACGGATCTCACGTACCAACAGTTTATTTAAAAGAATTTTATCGATCTAACCCTAATGGCGTTTTAACATTTACTTCTACGTCAAATGACCGTTCATTAGCTTTCATTACAGATACTTCTACTGGTAACGCCAATAACTTTACATTGAATTTTGACCGTGCTGGTGGAATTACTTTCAAAGAGTTAACTATTTCGAATGGTTCTCCAGGAACGTATTCTGGAGTAATTAGATTTTTAGATGGCTCCAACAAAATTTCTTTTGAAGATTGTGATATCTACAATAATTATAATGGCTCTAGTCAAAACGGCGTGCTAATTTCAGGTCAATCTGGTAATATTTCTGATATCAATATTTCTAGTTGTAACTTAACGAATGGTTCATTTGCTGTTTTATTTGAAGGTGACCCTATGGGAGTTAGTCATGACGGTCTCGACATTAATGAATCAAAGTTTCAAGATCAAACAGTCTCTGCGATAGATTTAAGTTATACTAATAACATTGAAATAATCGATAACGAAATCTCCTCAAACTCTCCTTTATCTGGGTCAACTGCCATTCAGTCAATGGTTTCAGAAGGTGATTTTGAGATAGCATATAACAAAATATTAGGTTCAGCTAACTGGCCTCTTGTGGGAATAGAAATTACTGAAGCAGCAGGAACTCAGAGCAACATACATTTGATGTATAATAACATAATTAGTTTAGGTGATACATCTTCAACCAATGACTTCATTGGACTCTCATTAAACACAAGTTATTTTTGGTCAATCATTCATAACACTATGGTAGTTAATGGAAAAAGTGTTGATTCCAGAGTTATTGAAGTTGTAGATGGAACTGCGAATGACATTTATAACAATATAGCTGCAAACTTTGGTAGTGGAACGACTGTTGAATATGACGGAAATGGTTCTGTGTTTAACAGTGATGGTAACTGCCTTTATACAATGGGGACCACTTTTGCAAAAAATTTAGGTTCGTCGTCTTTCGATCTGCAATCTTGGTTATCCAATACAGGTTTTGATAAAATAAGTTCAGTGTCCGATGACCCTCTATTTTATGATCGATTTGCAGGTAACTTTAAACTTTGTAGCCCCGTTCTTGATGATGCAGGAGTTAAAGTAAACTTATCTGTAGACTATGAAGGAAATGGACGAAATGTTGAAAGTCCAGACCCTGGAGCTTTTGAGTATTCTTCTCCTGCAGCTTATAGTGTTGCAGATCAAGCAATATGTTTAGGTGACTCAGCAAAAATCTCGGTAGTTACAGCTATAAATGACATAATAATTTGGAACGGCACTGATACTTCGAATTCTTGGGGATCTGATGTTGCTGGTATGTATACTTCAGAAATTATTGGAGAATGTGGAAATTCTACCGATACGTTTATGGTTGTTATCAATGATTATGTTGAATTAAAAAATGACACTAATATTTGTGCTGGATTAACATACAATCTATCTGCAAATGTTTCCAATGCTCAATATATGTGGAATACAGGTGCCACAGGTCAGAGCATAAGCGTCAACAGTCCTGGGCAATACTATGTAGAAGTAATAGATAGTAGTGGTTGTAACTCAATTGACACAATTGAAGTCACCTACTCAAGAGCAGTAGAATTGCGTGGTGATGTAACCATCTGTGCAGATACCAATGTTGAGTTAGATCCAGGTACTCCTGGAGGAACATATATGTGGAGTAATGGGTCAACTGCAAGCAAATTGTTTGTAGATTCAAGCTCTGTCTACTGGGTTGAGTATACAGATAAATTTAACTGTACAAGTAGAGACACAACTCGTGTTACTGTTAATCCATTACCATTTGCCTCTTTTACTCAAAGTAAGTTTTCTCAATCCAATTGGGAGTTTATTGCTGATGACACAACAGGAGTATCCTATGAGTGGTCTTTTGGAGACGGTAAAATTGATACAGGAAGAATATGGAAAACAGTAAACATTTATGATACTAATGGAGTTTACACTGTTACATTAACTGTTCATTCAAATAGTTGCGGTAGCGCAAATAGTACCAAGGAAATACCAGTAGAAACAGTAAGCGTCTCTGAAGTAGCAGTAAATAGAAACATTAATATTTATCCAAACCCAACTACTGGAATCATTAATATTAGTTACGACGAGTCTACTTTTAACTCCTCAAATATTAATGTTAGAATAATTGATTTACAGGGCAAAACAGTTTTACAAGAACCTTTAAATCCAATTAATGGATTGACATCACTCAATTTAGAAGATAATGATATAAACCCGGGTTTATATCACATCTTAATAACAGAAGAAAAAGAGTTAATTCACATTGGCAAAATCAATCTACATTAATAAAAAAATAAATAAATAATTATGAAAAAAATCATACTTAATACTTTGTTTCTTTTCCTCACGATAGGAATTAGTGCACAAACAAAAACGGTTTCTACATTTCCTCCACTTCTTGATAATAACGGAGCATCTGCAATTAGCTTTAACCTTAGTGCTGGTAGCTCAGATATTATTATTAAAGATATTGGTTGTTTGTTTAATAGTGGCACTCAAAATGTGCAGATTTGGTATAAAACAACTCCAATTAATTATACAGCCGCTGGTTGGTCTGTTAATTCTAGCCCAGGTTGGATGCAGTTAGGAGGGTCTTACTCAGTAACAGGAAATAATACAACGCCTGTAAGTATTGCTATGGCAAGTGGTGGTTTGAATTTCACTATTCCAGCGAACACTACCTATGGAATAGTTATTTTAGGTGGAATGAGCTATATGACGTATAGTGCTTCTTCTCCAAGTATATTTACAAATAATAATGAGTGTACAATAACTGTTGGTCCTAATATTGGATATGGTGGTTCTCAAACATCAATGTCAAATCACCCAAGAAGCTTTCTTGGCTATGTTGATTACGAATTAGGGACAAAAAACAATTCCGCTCAGGTAGGTGAGATTTCTGCACCTACAAGCCCTATTTGCTCTGGTTTTTATCAAAATCTTACAGTGAAATATTGTAATAATGGTAAACTTCCGTTAGATAGTGTTCAGATGGGAGGTATTTTACGGACATCTGCAGGTGGAATAAGATTACCACCAATTCCAATTCCTAACATGACTTTACGTGGTGGTGTTGCTCCTGGTCAATGCTCGAATTCGTTTAATTTATTTACACACTCACCTGGTTTTAAACCTAACGATACCATTTTTATTTGGACTGCCATGCCTAATGGGGTTCCAAGTACTAATCAACAAAGCGAGAGCGATACGATTATGTATGTTATTAAAACATCTGTAAATAAAAAGTATTGGACTGTTGGGGATACCAGTGTTGGAACTTTTGATTTTCCAAGGTTAGATTATGCATTCCACTATTTTGATTCTATTGGAGGTATTTGTGATTCACTTATCATCGACATTGATACATCACATGATAAATTTGCTACTAGTATGCAATTTGAGTTTCCTGAGATCACTGGAAGTACAGTAAATACGCCAATCATATTAAGAGGAATGAAAAGCAATCCTTATAATGTGACATTAAGGTTTGATTCGAATGATGTTGATAATAATTACATCTTAAAGATGGCAAATGCACATCACGTATATGTAGAAGATATTAATTTCAATGCAGTAGATGTTCATACAACTGACCATTCCTTCAATATTAGCCTTGAAGATGGTAGTAGCTTTATCCATTTCAGTAACTGTAACTTCAGATCAGACTATAGTAATGATGTATCGGATAATTCACTTATCGCTGGCATCAATACAGGTGATAACATATCGTTTGATAACTGCTCTTTCACTGGTGGATCAGACGCTATAAACATTTCTGGTGGAAATGGGCATAAAATTGAAAATTCGACATTTTCAAATCAATTCTTAGCAGGCGTTCACCTTACCCAATCTGGGAATGTGGCAGTTATAAACAACGAATTTGCATCTGTAGCTCCTAATGTATATGCCGGAGCATCTTATAATCAATTGGGTATAGCTATTTATCTTTCTGATGTAAGGAGCTCTATTGATGTTGAATACAATGTTGTAAATGTTAGTAACAGTCAGTGGCCGAGTAAAGGAATTTTAATTGAAAATTATAACCGAGCATTAGGCACTAGTTCTATAACTAATAACTCAATTAACGTTGGACAACCTTGGAGTGGAAATGAATTCACTGGTATTCTTGCGGATAATGCAAACTTTTTAGAGATATACTTTAATAGTATCGTTGTAAATGGAAACAACACCGATAATAGTTGTATTGGTTTTGAAAACTCAAACCGTAATACACTTATGAATAACATTTTTGAAATTCAAGTAGCAGGTAATGCTGTATTTCAAAGTGGAATTGGTTCAGTTGTAAATGCCGACTACAATAATTACTATACTCCTAATACTGGAAACTCATTAGTTACTATTGATGGTTCTGGCGGTGGCACATACACTTCACTTGCTACTCTTCAAAATGCAACTGGTCTAGAGACTAACTCATATAATGTTAACCCATTTTTCTATGATGTAAGCAACAATAACTTACATGCTTGTAACCCAGTTCTTTCAAAAGGTGCTCAGCCAATTTCTGGAGTTACTGTTGATTTTGATGATGATGTTCGTTCATCAACTCCAAGTATAGGAGCTGATGAATTTACACCTATTTCCGAGGTTAAGTTAGTGGATGATTATGGTCTTTGCCCGGGAACATCAACTACAGTGACTGCTGGTGGTGGGAACTTTGGTGAAACAGCAGTATGGAGAAACGCTTCAAATGGTATTATATTGGATACAAACTATGCATTAATTGTAACTATGCCGGGCACTTATGAAGTAACTTTCTTTAACGCTTGTGGAGTCGTAGTTGATACTGTAGAAATTATAAATCCTGAAGCTGTTGCTTTACCAAATGATACGAATATGTGCTTCGGTACTACTTTAATGGTGGATGCTTCTATAACTGATGGAACCAATTACACTTGGAATACAACAGACTCATCTGCTATGGTGAATTTAACTTCACAAGCAACTTACTCTGTTACTGCAACAGACATTTGGGGTTGTGTTTCTGCAGATACTTTTGACGTAACATATTCACCTATTGCAGATTTTGGTATTGATAGTATTATTGTATGCGAAGGTGCAGATCAATCGGTAAGTAGCAATGTAGATGGAACTATCGGAGCTACTTTTACATGGTCTGGCTACTCGAGTGGTGCCACAAATCAAGACCCAGGTGCTACTGTAGCGGATTTCGAATTACCCTCGAAACGAGCTTATGTTAAAGTTGAAGTAAATCATCTGGGTTGTATCTCTGAAGATAGCGTGTTGTATAAAGTTTTAGGTCGTCCTGTTATTGATATTTCTGATACAACAAACGGCTTGTTATTTACAGTATTGACTAATAATTCACCAGGATCGACCCATTCTTGGGACTTTGGTGACGGAAATACTTCTAACTTTAGAAAGCCCAAACACATCTATGCTGCTGATGGAATTTACACAGTAAACTACACGAATAGTAACATATGTCGTTCTAAAGACACTACGTATGAGGTTAATGTAAAAACATTAAGCTTAACTGAGAACAATTCTGGCGCTAGATTATCACTTTATCCAAATCCAAATAATGGACAGTTTAATCTTGATTTTACAGGACTAAGTGCGAAAACAGTATTAGTATCTGTTACTGACGTTAACGGAAGGGTTATCCTTAACAGAAACATTGGTGCTATCAATGGCAGTGCCAACGAGCAAATTAAGCTAGACAATATTGCGACTGGATATTACAATGTGAATATTGTAATTGATGGAAAAGGGTACCATGAAAGGTTTATTGTAAAATAATCATAACCTTATTTTGATAAAAAAGGGCTTGAGAATTCAAGCCCTTTTTTTTTGCTCAAAAAAATGATAGAAAGTATTTACTACCCAGACTTCCAACCTAGACTTTAAATATCATTGGAATCTATCAGATAAACTATTACCTATTCAATTAGTGAATTAGTGGCATTAAAAAAAGCAGTGGAGATAACTTCACTGCTTTATAATTGATTTGTAGCTATAGCTTTTAAGACCAACAAAAAGACCTTATAACATATTAAACCACGGGATTATTAACCTTTTATCCATTCAATAAGCGATTGCTTAGAGTCATTAAATCCATCAAGGTTCTTACCTCCAGCAGTAGCATAAAATGCTTGTCCACCACCTCCACCTTGAATAATTGGTGAAATCCTTTTTATACCTTCATTAGCTTTTATTCCTTTCTCTTCTGCAAGAGACTCTGAAACCAACAAACTGAATATTATTTTAGGAGACTCTATTGAGGCTACTCCAATTACTATGGAATCGCATTCAGCCTTTAATTGAAATAAGATATCCTTAACAAATGCCGATTTTACTGTAGTTAATACAAACGCGTATTTAAGATCACCAACGGGAGTAAGTGTGTTCAGAATGGTTTGTTTTAACTCATTTGCTTTCTGCCTTTCAATCTCCTCCAGGCTTTGATTCAAATTTTCATTCTCTTTTAACAGTTCTGATATTTTTTTGATTGGTTGCTTAGTATGATTCAACATTTCCTTTACTTCTTCTAATATCTTCTCCTGACTTGAGAAATAGTTCAATGCTACCTCTGAAGAGATTGCCTCTACCCTTCTTACTCCAGCCGCTACCGATGACTCTGAAACAAGCTTAAATACTCTAATTTGGCTAGTATTCTTAACATGAGTTCCTCCACATAGTTCTAATGAATCACCAAAACCTATCATCCGGACATGTTCTCCGTACTTTTCACCGAATAACATCATTGCTCCCGCCTCGTTCGCTTCTTCTATTGTAGCAGACCTATTCTCCTTCAAAGGCAAAGCTGACTCAATAAGATCGTTTACCTCATTTTCAATTTTTTCTAATTCTTCCGAAGTTACTTTTTGAAAATGTGAAAAATCAAAACGCAAATATTTAGGTGAAACTAAAGACCCTTTCTGCTCTACATGCTTTCCTAAAACATTTCTTAGTGCATGGTGTAATAAGTGAGTTGCAGTGTGATTTGCCTGAACCAGTTTTCGAGCTTTTTTGTCCACGACACACTCAATTGAGTCCTCGAAATTCAAATCAATTGAATCAACCGAAACTATAATCGTCTCGTTTTCTTTTTTAGTATCCGTTACCTTAATTTGCTTTTTATCTTGAATAATTAGACCTGTATCGCCCACTTGGCCTCCTCCTTCTGGATAAAAAGGAACAACATCCAATACTAATTGATACAGAGCTTTCCCCTTCTTATCAATTTTACGGTATTTACATATTTTACTGGTAGACCTCAAATAATCGTAACCTACAAAAGCTTGAGTAAAATCAGGCACAATATTGACCCAGTCGTCCGTTTTTAATTCGTTTGACTGTCGAGACCTATTTTTTTGCTTTTCTAATTGAATATGAAATGCCTCCATATCTACTTGTATGTCATTTTCTGCCGCTATCAATTGCGTTAAATCAATAGGAAAGCCAAACGTATCATACAGTTCAAACGCAACTACTCCAGAAAGTTCTTTATTCGTTGCTAACTCTTTTTCTAACTTTACAATACCTTTTGATAATGTTCTTAAAAAAGACTCCTCCTCCTCTCGAATCACAGAAGCTATCAACGATTCTTGAGCTTTAAGCTCCGGAAATTGAGCACCCATTTCTTTTAATAATACAGGAACTAATTCAAACAGAAAAGGTTTGTCTAAACCTAAAAAGCTATAACCATACCGCACTGCTCGACGCAATATTCTGCGTATAACATAGCCAGCACCATTGTTGGAAGGGAGCTGACCATCAGCTATGGAAAAAGCAACTGCACGCACGTGATCTGAGGCAACTCGAAACGCTATATCTTCTTTGGTATCCGTTGCCTTATAATCCAGTTTTGCTAAATTAGATAACTTACTAATTAATGGAGTAAACACATCTGTATCGTAATTGGAATTTTTCGCCTGCAATGCCATGGCAAGTCTTTCCAGACCCATACCAGTGTCCACATGCTTTTTCGGCAAGTTACTCAACTTGCCCTTTGAATCTCTATTGAACTGAATAAATACTAAGTTCCAAATTTCTACTACCTGAGGATGATCTTTATTAACCAACTCTCTTCCATTAATTTCTTCTCTGTTTTGTTCAGACCTTAAATCAATATGAATTTCAGATGAAGGACCACATGGACCCATCTCACCCATTTCCCAAAAATTATCCTTCTTATTACAACGTAAAATCCGCTGAGGGTCAACAAATTTCTTCCATATTTCCTCAGACTCAGTATCTGGATCGGTACCATCAATTGCATCCCCTTCAAAAACGGTAATGTACAGGCGGTCTTTATCGAGTTGATAAACTTCAGTTAGTAATTCCCAGGCCCAAGTAATTGCTTCTTTTTTAAAATAATCACCAAAAGACCAGTTTCCGAGCATTTCAAACATGGTATGGTGATACGTATCGACGCCAACTTCTTCAAGGTCATTATGCTTTCCTGAAACACGTAAACATTTTTGCGAGTTAGCAACTCTAGCACTAGAGTGCAGACTATTTCCCAAAAAAACATCTTTGAATTGGTTCATACCAGCGTTGGTAAACATTAGGGTAGGATCATTTTTGATAACCATTGGTGCAGAGGCTTCTATTTTATGTCCTTTTGACTCAAAATACTCTAAAAACGCAGTCCTGATATTATTAACACTCCAGTTCATAACTCCCTAAAATTACTTTTACAATACTCCATATTTACTGCATTTTCAATACAAAAATTTCTGAAAATACAATCTCGTGCAAATTTATGTTTATTCAATAACTTTGTACTCAACTAATGCATCAGCACTGGAACTATTTATGAGAGGCAAAAAATATAAGTACAACACTAAAACGCTGAGCTATGAGCAAATTGAGCTTACAGCTAAAGATCGGCTAATAAAGCTATTGACTTATACAATTAGTGGAGTTGTTTTTGCAACTCTTTTTCTGGTAATTACCTTTTATTTTTTCGACACGCCAGAGGAGCGCCAACTAAAACGAGAGAATGAAAAGCTGGTTCATGAGTATCAAGTGTTGAACCAAAAGCTCGACAATGTTTCTAAAGTATTGGCCAATATTCAAGAAAGAGATGATAATATTTATCGTGTAATTCTTGAAGCTGAACCTATAGCCGATAATCTTAGAAAATCAGGCTTTGGTGGCATCAATCGTTACAGTGACCTTGAAGGCTACACCAGTTCTGAGCTGCTCATTAGTACTTCAAAAAAAATGGATAAGCTTACTAAACAGATATACATTCAGTCCAAAAGCTTTGATGAAGTGATAAACATGGCCAGTAAAAAAGAGCAGATGCTTGCCAGTATCCCCTCGATTATGCCGGTCAAAAGTGAAGATTTGAAAAGAATTAGCTCTGGGTTTGGTATTCGTATGCATCCCATATTGAAAATCAGAAAAATGCACCACGGTCAGGATTTTACTGCTCCTACAGGTACAGAAATATTCGCCACCGGTAATGGAAAGGTTATAAAGGTAAAAAAACAACGATTTGGGTTCGGATACCATGTAATTGTGAATCATGGCTATGGCTATGAAACCATCTACGCTCATATGAGTAAAATACTAGTGAGAGTAGGTCAGAGCATTACACGTGGAGATGTACTAGGCTTAGTGGGAAATACAGGTAGCAGCACAGCACCTCATTTACATTACGAAGTGGTGAAGAATGGAAGAAAAATAGATCCAGTGAATTATTATTACCAAGATTTATCGCCAGAACAATTTCAACAAATTCTTAACTTATCTGACCAACCCATACAATCCTTTGATTAAGAGTAAGTTTATTAATTTAGCCAACTAAAACGAACTTATTTTGCCTTACAAGGAAAAAGAGATATCAAAATTGTATTACAGTATTGGAGAGGTTGCAAAAATTTTCGATGTTAACTCATCATTAATACGATTTTGGGAGACCGAATTTGATATTCTAAAACCAAAAAAAAACAAAAAAGGTAATCGACTATTTACGCAGAAAGATTTGTCTTACCTCAAAATCATTTACAACCTTGTAAAAGAAAAGGGATACACTTTAGAAGGTGCTAAAAAAGCAATAAAAGAGGAAAAAAACACACTCTTAACACAGCAAGAATTAAAAGACCGTATGCTTAGTATCAAGCTAGCATTGGAAAAACTCAAATCCGAACTGGATTAAAAGTAGTTTCCTGGAATCAAATAATTTCTGACATAATCCTTAACTCCAGCCTCCAATGAGGTGAAGTCTTTTGCATATCCGGCAGCAAGAAGTTTCGTCATATCAGCTTCTGTATAATATTGGTATTTATCTCTAATATCTTCTGGAGTAGGTATATAGGATATTTTTGGGGTAAGTTCTAATGCTTGAAAGGTCGCAAACACTAAATCATTAAATGTTCGCGCCTGACCTGTACCTAAATTGTATATGCCCGAGTGTTCTTTCTTTCGGTTTTTCATAAAAAAGAACAACACCTCT
This sequence comes from Salibacteraceae bacterium, assembly GCA_965660875.1. GTDB lineage: Bacteria > Bacteroidota > Bacteroidia > Flavobacteriales_G > Salibacteraceae > UBA6770. The sequence continues at coordinate 161,627 of CBFIBQ010000003.1, forward strand.
ACTACATCTTTTACATACACAAAATCACGTAACTGTTCACCATTTTCATAGTCTGAATGATGAGACTGAAAAAGTTTCATCTCCCCTGTTTCTTTAATCTGATTAAACGCATGCCAAATCACTGAGGCCATCCGCCCTTTATGGTACTCGTTAGGTCCATAGACATTAAAAAATTTGAATCCAGCCCAGAAAAATGGCTGCTTTTCTTGTTCCAGTGCCCAAATATCAAAATCATTCTTTGACTCGCCGTAAGGGTTTAGAGGTTTGAGCTTTGGCGAAAGGCTGTGATTGTCAACATACCCCATTTCCCCCATTCCATAGGTAGCAGCTGATGATGCGTAGACTAAAGGGATACTGAATTGAGAACAGGTGTTCCAAACATCCTTTGAATAATTCAAATTGAGTTTATCAAAAATATCTTTATCAAATTCTGTGGTATCCGTTCGAGCCCCAATGTGAAAAACAAATTCAGTCAATTTGTGGTTTTCAATTAGCCATTCATTGAAATCTGCACGATCTACAATTAGCGCAAACGTCTTATCCTTATAGTTATTTTGTTTCTCTTTTCTTGAGAAGTCATCAACTAAAACCAGCTCTTTATAACCCTCTTGGTTTAACTTTTCAACCAAACAACTTCCAATAAATCCAGCTGCACCTGTAACAACAATCATATCCTATCAATTAAAACACAAAGTTAGCGTTTGAGAAATTATCACAGGGTTCTTTCGCGGCTATTTGACAGTAATTATATTTGTCAAAACTTTGAAACTATAAGCACATGAAGGCATACGTATTTCCTGGACAGGGATCGCAATTTATTGGAATGGGAAAGGATTTATACGAAAGCAACCCCCAAGCCCAAGAACTATTTGAAAAAGCTAATGAAGTTTTAGGGTTCGACATTGTGAACATCATGTTTAATGGTACCGATGAAGAGTTGAAACAAACCAAAGTCACCCAACCCGCAATATTCTTACACTCGACTATATTGTCGACAAGTTTAGGTGATAAATTCCGTCCGGATATGGTTGCTGGACACTCCCTTGGAGAATTGAGCGCTTTAGTAGCAAACAAAACTTTAGGGTTTCAAGATGGATTGAAATTGGTCTCAAAACGGGCTTTAGCCATGCAGAAAGCATGTGAAGCCGTCCCTTCTACTATGGCGGCAATACTCGGATTAGACGATGAAAAGGTCGAAGAAATATGCAAAGATACTGAGGGTGTAGTGGTAGCTGCAAATTACAATTGCCCGGGACAATTGGTGATTTCTGGTGATTTAACCGCCGTGCAGAATGCCTGTGAGAAGTTAACAGAAGCAGGCGCAAGGCGTGCAATGATTTTGCCTGTAGGAGGTGCTTTTCATTCTCCTTTAATGGAGCCAGCAAGGACCGAACTAGCTGCGGCAATAAAAGATACAGCGTTTAAGAAAGGTATTTGTCCGATATATCAGAATGTAACTGCTAGTGCGGTAACGGAACCAACTGAAATTCAAGACAATTTAATGGCTCAATTAACTGCCCCTGTTCGCTGGACGCAAACCATGCAAGCAATGGTTAAAGACGGTGCTAGTCATTTTACCGAAGTGGGACCGGGAAAAGTGCTTCAAGGTTTAGTTAAAAAAGTTGATCGAAGCATTCCTACAGAAAGTGCCAGCATATAGCCATTAATGGAATGCGGTTCTTTTTTGTTCTAGTCACTTTTGCTCTTCTTTTTAACTCCACTCTTTACGGAAAGGAAAAAATTGTAGACAAAAGCGGAAAAAAGCCAAAATGGGTTAAAGAGGAAAATGTTATGTTGTATCGCGTTTCGGTAAAAGCACCTACTCTATTTGAGGCTAAAGCCAAGGCCAAAGAAACATTCAGTAGTTCTTTTACCAATGCAGTAAAATATGCACTCTCTATAAAAGAGGACAGTTTAAAACAGCAGCGGCTCAATCAATTCTTGGTCGAGTTTCAATGGGCATCAATTAAAGGTGCTAAATACGATGATATTCGAGGTTTTAGCGATAGCTTGTTATTAGATAGTTATTGGGAAAAAGCGAGGCTCTCCAATGGTGGGTACTTATTCAAGCTCTTTTATTTATACGATTGTACTGAGGAGGAAATAAAGAAAATTGCCAATCAATTTGAAAGAACGGATAGTAAAATTAGAAAACTTATCTATCCTATTAAAGCTAGACTGAAACAAGAAAACTCCATAGACTGGTTGCTATCTGTTCAAGATACACTCAAAAGAATTAAAGGTACAGCCCATCCAAACTTTCACGAGCAAATCGACGCAGTAAGAAAAAACATAAACGCCTATTTAAGCCAAATAGAATTACATATTTTGGAAAAAAACTCCAGTGAGATTAAATTCCAAATGCGAAAAGATGGGAAAACACTTCCCATTCAAAAACTTCCATCCTTAACGTCAACCTGCGCTAAAATTTTAAACTTTTCAAACAAATCAAACATCTTAACGATCCAATTTGACAGAAAATACTGTTTAGAGGTCGACCCAGAAAGTGGATTTACAGTTGAATTTAAAGCGCGGAATCAATCAATTAAAAGATCAATTCCTGTATTTTAAATTAAAGCTAGAGATACCGCTATACAGGGCAAGGCTAAAGAAGTTTGGGTTTATTAAAAAAGAACTCAATAGCTTGAACTTATTGAGCGTTATCCTTAATTTCTCTCAACCATCTATCTTCATTAAATGTGCGCATCAACTGATGAAATAACTCCTCTTCGTTGCATTGGATGGCGGAAAGTGCATCTTTTTCTTTTTGCTCAAAATTATTTTCTTGACCATTAACTGCATTCAATGTGCTTTTTATCAACTCTAAATATTCGTTTTGTTCCGTATACTCCTTAGCAAACTCAGACAACATTTCTCGGCCTGCTTCTGACTTAATAATTTGTCTAGATAACTTTCTAGCTTCATCTATATCGCCGCCGTCATACACTAATACAGAGAGCTGTTCAAAAGCTTTAATCGCATTTTCCTCTAAAATGAAATTAGCCGATTCAGCTTTCATTTGATCAACTATTTCTTTGCATTCAGCCTCACTTGGTAAGTTAGCAAAAGCCGTTAAACCAATTTCTGGAGCATTTTCATTTCTGCGCATTTCCACAAGATTTAAAAACTCCATACAGTTCTCTTTATAGGATATATATATCCTCTTTCTTCCTTCTTGAATTCTATTCTGCAATGGGGCATCTTTCTTGTTTAGTTGTTTCACTGCGTCAATTACCGCGGTCATATCATCGTTTGTGCAGGAAATCAATTTAGCTTCATAGTTCGATTCAATCGTTCTAGTAATTCTATTGATAACCTGAAACTTTAAATGCACCTCTATCTCTTCTTTTATTTCTTCATCTGTATTATCAACCCTATTGGTTTTAAACTCTAAAAGCACGTTGTAAGGTGAAATCGAGTTTTGTACGGCATCACCTTTTTTGGCAATAATGACATTTAACTCAGCATTTAATTCAATCAATAATTCCGGCGGAAGGAGCTCAATTTGCTTTACTAATGGTGAGAGCGCTACATGATTAAATACATCTTTTTTGTATTGAGCATTTACCCCAAAAACGGTTGTTGCCGCAACTAAAAACACAATAAACTTCTTCATACCAGTACAGTTTCAAATAGATTATGAAATATTATGCCAAACTTAACTTCTTCCTTTACACCAAACTACACAGAGCAATTAAAAATTGTTGGCTCAGAATCAAAACTTCAAAAAGCGACAATATTGTACTTTAGCAATAACAAATCAATTTTATGCTTGTAAAAACTTACGGTAGTGCAGTGTATGGAATTAATGCACAAACCATTACAATTGAAGTTAATATTTCTCGAGGGGCAAAATACTTTTTGGTAGGACTCCCTGATAACGCAGTTAAAGAAAGTCAGCAAAGAATTACCTCGGCATTGGATCAATACGGCTACAAAATGCCAGGTAAAAAAATTGTAATCAACATGGCACCTGCTGATATTCGAAAGGAAGGCAGTTATTACGATTTGCCCTTAGCAATTGGTATACTTGCGGCTAGTGAGCAAATTCCCGAAGATAATTTACACAAGTATATTATTATGGGAGAGTTATCGCTTGATGGAAGCCTACAACCTATGAAAGGAGCACTTCCAATTGCTATTCAAGCTCGTAAAGAGGGTTACAGTGGGATTATTTTACCCAAACAAAATGCTAGAGAAGCTGGGATAGTCAATAACCTAGATGTATATGGCGCGAGTACCGTAGAAGAGGTTATTCACTTTTTAGAAACGGGCACAGGAATCGAAAAAGAATTAATAGATACCCGAAAGGAATTTCAGCAAAAGCTGAATGATTTTGATGTAGATTTTGAAGATGTAAAAGGACAAGAATCAACAAAAAGAGCCCTCGAAATTGCCGCCGCAGGCGGACACAACTGTTTGCTAATTGGACCTCCTGGAGTTGGGAAAACCATGTTGGCTAAAAGAATTCCCACTATACTACCCCCATTAACATTAGAGGAAGCATTAGAAACTACTAAAATTCATTCAGTTGCAGGACTACTCGGCAGCACCACTTCCCTCATGACCACGAGACCTTATAGGTCGCCGCATCACACCATATCGAATGTAGCTTTGATAGGTGGTGGTTCAAACCCTCAACCTGGAGAAGTCTCTTTGGCACATAATGGGGTTTTATTTTTAGACGAGTTACCTGAGTTTCAAAGACAAGTTCTGGAAGTAATGCGTCAACCTCTTGAAGATCGAACGGTAACCATTTCAAGGGCGAAAATGACAGTAGACTACCCCGCATCTCTTATGTTAATTGCATCAATGAACCCCTCGCCCAGTGGGAATTTTTACGACCCAAATGACCCAAATTCTGATGCTGAGCATGTGGTAAGACGCTACTTAAGCAAAGTATCTGGGCCTTTATTGGATCGAATAGACTTACATGTTGAAGTTAACCCCGTTCCATTTAGTGATTTGGCACACAAACCCGCTGGGGAATCATCAGAAAATATTAGAAACCGGGTAGTAGCTGCTCGTGAAATTCAAACCGAACGTTTTAAAGATCATCCCGGAATTTATAGCAACGCTCAGTTGACACCGAAGTTGATAAAAAAAGTATGTCAAATTGATCATACGGGTAACCAGTTAATTAAACAGGCTATGGATAAATTAGGGTTTTCCGCACGATCGTATACGCGTATATTAAAAGTGGCTCGAACTATAGCCGATTTATCTGAAAGCAAAAACATTGAAGCCAGTCATATAGCAGAAGCTATTCAATACAGAAGTTTGGATAGAGAGGGATTTAATTGAGTTTTTGTTTTCTTATTTCTTGTTCTCTAAGTAATATGTTTTGAATAATTTGTTCACATTGAGGCACAGTATTATTATACATAAAATCAATTAAATCATCCAAATCTTCGCTTGTTGGGAATGGAATGTTCCTGTCGTTTTGATTTTTAAAATACAATCCTTTCTCTTTCCTAAAATCGTAGAATAAATCATGAGCAAAATTATTACGAATTTTATTTAATGATAACAGATTGCTATAAAGCCAACCTTCAAGAATACCCGCTATAAAAAGCAAGTTAAGTTTCTGCGCATACCCCCATTTCTGTGCTTTTTCTGGACGTGGAAAAGAAATACTAATTATCGTTTCCATGTTTTTTTCTACAATCATGTGTAAAACCAATACAGAATTCATAAACAAACTATAATCTTCATTTTTCATACTAAAGTTTTATTTTACTTGGAAAAAAGATAAAAATCGGCCATAAAATGTTCATTGAACTAGTAACAGTAAAAACCAAAAGTAGCTAGAACAATAATCAATCTCTTACTTTCAAGTCTGAAAAAGAAACGCCTAATCCCAAACATACTTCCAATAAATAAATATAACTAGGGTTTATTTTTCCAGCTTCTAAACGTTGTATAGATTGTTGGTCTTTATTTATTGCAGCACCTAAATCAATTTGGGTCATTTTCCTAGCTGTTCTTAATTCCTTTATGCGTTTGCCTAAAAGTTCAAGTTCACTATTTTTATCTAGACCCATTTGTATAGCAAAGGGTCATTTTTTTTGAAAAACACAGCACAACGGATTAGTTGTAATGGTTTTTTATTAAATTTGAATGAGGCCAATTAAATAGTAGTACTTAGGATCAGTCACTTCCAATTTATTAGCCCAGTAAATCTATTTCTAACTTTAATTACATTATTATGAAAAAAGTAACTACACTTTCATGCATCATTTTATCTTACGTCCTATTCTTTGCTCCTCAAGCAAAAGCTTCAGAAACCGGTTGTTCCGAACTCTTCATCTCAGAAATATTGTTTAGCAAAGTGAACAATGAAAATTCATTTAACTTAAACTATGCCGTGGAATTATTCAACTCCTCAAACAACACCATCAGCCTCTCAAACTATTCGATTGAGCTTATAACCGATCTTGGAGTACACACTACAATCAACCTTTCAGGTACCGTAGCTTCGCACGAAACACATGTACTAACAAATAGTAACGCAACACTTGATTTACAGAACCTTTCAAATCAATTAAGCGCCGATTTTAACCTTGAAAATAATGCCTTTCTAGAACTAAAAAAAGGTTCAACAGTTATTGATAAAATTGGTCAAAACGGAACATCTGCTGGTGCAATTGATTTACAACAATTAGCTGCAGACCCATATAACTACCTATTAGGACGCTCTATTAATCTGGATGACTTCTATGAAATATCACTAAAAAGAGGGCTTTTTATTACTGAGGGTGACCCAACATTTATTGGTGGAGGTAGTATGTTCGGTAAATGGGGATACTCATTAAATAATTTAACCGGTGATATTGGCCAACACGAATGTCTTTGTACCCGCACAGAGGCACAAGCAATGGTTGGTTGGTATACCGGGTCGGAAAATGTCGGAGAAAGAAATACATCAAATGATACTGACCCATTGCATTTAAACATAAATGGAATAAGTTCAGCTAACACCACAATACAGCAGACAGGAGTTACTTTATCCTATTCTAAAACCGTGGGTAACGCTGAAATTTGTAATACTACTAGTGTTAGCCAACCTGAACTGGGCTGGCAAGGAATTAATAACGTAAATAGTTACTGTCAAAGTATTAGTTTTCTTACCGATCCTGGCGTATTACCTGAGGCAACAGCATCTGTGTTTTATGATGCCGACGACAGGGGTAAAGAATTAACATTAGAACTAAGTTCAAGTAACTCCGCAGTTATTTCTATTGATTGGGCGTCAAACATTCATAAAATAAAGCTTGATTGGCCTACCAATGTAAATACTGAACAACCAAAAAAGGCTCCAAAAATATACCCTACGACTTTTGTAAACAAAGTGTACATTAGTTCTGAGAATAACCTTTTGGTTGACCTGTACACAGTTACTGGTAGCAAGGTTATGGAATACGAACATTCAAATGGAATAAGTGAGCTAGATTTAAGTAATTTAGATGCAGGTTCTTTTGTTTTAATTTCACGTGACAATAAGAGTAATGTATATACAAACACTATTTTTAAAACCGAATAAACATCTTAAAGATTGGGTCTAAGGTTAATACTTGCAATACTATTTTACACCTTAGGTACTAATCAGTTGTATTGTCAGGAAAAGTCTTTTCAACTAGATCTAAACTCATACTACGTAACAACCAGTACTCAAATTGAACGAGCCGGAAGAAGTCAAGTATCTGCTCGAAATATTAATTTAACCCCTGTATTAACCTATTTTCAAAGAATAGATAGTGTGGGGGTTTATTTTTCACTCGGACATGGGTTTGAACATAGTAGAAGCTTAGGCGCAAATGACTACAATTTCCCTCAAAACATGCTAACGGAACAACTGGTCAACAGTAGGGAAAGATATTTTTGGGTGTTTCGCACTGGAGTTTATCAAGACTTTATTTACCAGAAATTGTACATTAAATTCCCAATAGGAATTCACACCGAATATACCCATCGCGGAAAGTCAATATTGGAAGGGACTCAAAGTCAGCCAAATACAGGTTTTACAAACTATCAGAAAATAGAGTTGGATTTTAGCAACTCATTATTTATTGGGTTCTCAGCCACACCTCAAGTTAGTTATGCAGTTTTACAAAATTGTAATATTGGTCTTCACTTAAATATAATAGGTGGAGTTCAAACCAACTTAAGACCGCATAAAAATATTCGAATACAATCAACCAATAACTCTAACTCAGCCGTAAATAGTGAGCAGGTAACACATTATAGTGGCAAGTGGTATTGGAATGCCCGAGTGTCACCTGGGATAAATCTTGTGTACTTAATTCAAACAAAATGAAATTTATTTACATACTCTGCTCTACTTTAGTACTTAGCTTTTCCTGTTACTCACAACGCCTACAATTGCACGCTGAAAACATTAGAATTGACCGCGGTAAAACAACTAATGAAGGCAACCAAAATCTTGATATCCAAGTCAACAGCATTTTTGAGATTACACCTAAATTTAGCTTCTTTCAACTACCAAAAGATAGACAACTCGGTTGGTTTGCAAGTGTGGGTCATTCTTTAGGCTCTTATTCAACTGACCGAATTAGGGTTAATAAAATATCTAGCGATTCAACAACACTTCAATTACAACGAAAAAGTCAAACAGCTTATACAGAATTTGGGGTTTTCAAAGAGTGGGGTTTCAATAATGTTAGTTTTCTCAGCAATTTAGGATTGGCTTTAAACTTCACATACTCGGATATTGGTAAACGCGTCAATCGAAATCCGCAAACCTCAGTAAACACATTAAATGAGACTGTTATTGAAGAGTACCATCCGCAGATTATATATTTCGGAATACAATCTTACAACATGATTTATTACTACCCGATGGCGTACTTAGCTATAGGGATAGGCTTTCGTACAAGTTTAATGATGAATTCAAAAATTGGTAGTCTAAAAGAAACCACTACAATCACCGAGAGTAATTCTTTGATAACTAAACTTGATTCAGAAACAAAATATAAAGGAGATTTTTCTAGCAATCTTACTATGCAACCTATACTTTCGGTAAGCTATAAGTTTCTGAATAAAAAGTAGAGCTTTAATTTTTTAATTTACCTTATTCCGATTCTCAAAATCCTTAATTGCATTGGGGTCATAACTCACAAAAAAATTGATGTAAATTGCTCTACAGAGCTTAAATATCAAGGGGGATAAAACTACCAGCGACCCTATTGCGGTAACCAAATATTCATTTACATGAAAATTAGGGTATAAAACCAACATAGCGACAAAAACGGTAATTAACCACGCAACCGAAAATGCATAGGAAACATACATAGCGCCGTAGTAAAAAGCTGGCTCTAACTCAAAAGGCTGGCCACACTTGGGGCAGTTTTTTGGCATCTCAAAGAACTTGTCATATTTATACGGATTCTTATTCTTGAACAGCGGCGTTTCATGACATTTAGGGCATTTCATTAGAAAAATGCTATACAGTTTGCTACCTTTCTTAAACATGGTGCAAAAGTAATATGCTTTTTGGAGGATTGAAGTAACCAAGGTTACTTTACAAATGCATCTATCACCTGCACAATTTCAGCTTCACTGGGCTGAACATCAATATGGTAATTACCTATTGGGCCTATCAAACTGAATGAGACCAAACCATTTTTATTTTTTTTATCCATGGTTAAATACTTAAGTAAGCTGGCCTTTGTAAGAGCATTAAAGTGCTCTAAAAGATTAAATACTTTATGTAATAGTTTGTCCAACAGAAGGTAATCGTTTTGCTTCAATAGTCCAAGTTCTGCCGATAGCTTAGACTCCATTATCATACCCATAGCTACCGCAACACCATGAGGGATGGGATTGCCTGCAGTTAACAAGCTACTTTCAATGGCATGACCAAAGGTGTGTCCAAAATTCAATGCCTTGCGTATTCCCTTCTCAAAAACATCCTCACTAACAAAATATGCCTTGACTTGTAAAGATTCTAGTATTTCTTTTTCGGTAATACTCGATTCCAATCGAGGTATTCTGTCTAAAGCATTTTTATCCGATATTAATAAGTGCTTAACCATTTCTCCTAACCCCGACATATGCTCACTTTCTTCAAGTGTCTCTAAAAATACCGTTGAAACAAAAATTGCCTTAGGCTGAGTAATGGTTCCTAGCTGATTTTTTCCCGATTTAAGGTTTATTCCTGTCTTTCCTCCTAGACTAGCATCAACCATTGCTAATAGAGTTGTTGGTACATGTATAAAATCTATGCCGCGTTTAAACGTACTTCCAATAAAACCACCAAGGTCTGTTACCACACCACCACCTAAATTTATGAGTAATGTATGCTTGTCGTATTCTAGCTCTAGCATCGTTTGCACCAATTGTTGGTATACTTCTATGCTTTTTGACCCTTCTCCAGGATCCACCTCAAGAACTTCAGCATCTTTTAGCTGAACAAGTTCTAACCAGTCTATTTTAGTCAAGCAGAACTCAAGCGTATTAGAATCACAAAGAATAATCTTTGGGCGCCCTGAGTAATGCGCTTCTAAATAGTTATCTAGTTCAAGCAGAACATCTTCGTCGCCTATTTTTGCAAGATGTGAAGGGTAGGTTAGTTCAATCACAGCCGCAATTTGAATCTACATACTTTGCCGCCTTGCTGGTTTCTATGTACTGAATAAAAACACTATCCTTAATTAAGCCAAACCCCATAGTAAGCAGTTCACCGTTCTCCAGTTCAGTCTCTATGATATACTGTTTTTCAGTTCCTTTGGTTTTACTTTGACTAAAGTCTACATCACCTGATTCAAGCAATACATCCACATCTGAGTTAAAAATATTTGCGCAATCCGTCCAACAATTCAAATAAGCATGATGTTTATCCAAACCTGTTCTTATTTTTTTTAGCACTCTGCCCTCTGGCAACCACGACCCATAAAACTCTCTATCTGTATCTTTTATCAAAATTTGATACACTAGAACACTTCCTAGCAAAAGCCCAATCGAGAAAATAAAAAACCTTCGTGCCATTCTTTAGAACATTCCTAAGAGTAAGTTTAAATCTTTATGTGGCATATCAAATGCTTCACCTAAGTGCTGGCTAGTGAGGGTACCTTTGTATAGGTAAACTCCGTTACGCACTCCCTTAAAGTTTCTCAAAACCTTTGAAAGGCTTCCTTGTTCACCAAAGTTTATAAGAATTGGGGAGAAGATATTGCTTAAGGTTTTACTCGCCGTTCTAGAAACTCTACTGGGTATATTCGGAACCCCGTAGTGGATAATATCGTGTTTAATAGAAATGGGATGCTCCAAAGTTGTTACTTCAGAAGTTTCAATACAGCCGCCTTGGTCAATACTTACATCAACAATTACAGAACCTTGCTTCATTTCCATGACCATTTCTTCTGTCACCAAGCAAGGCGACCGGCCCGTTTCTGAGCGAACTGCACCAATTACAACATCGCAAGTTTTTAAAGCATTTGCAATGGATTGTGGATGCATGGTACAGGTATTGAGTCGTGCACCAATATCATTCTGTAAACGCCTTAGTTTGTACATGGATTGGTCAAATATCTGAACAGAGGCTCCTAAGCCTAATGCGGCTCGAGTTGCGTATTCTCCAACAGTTCCGGCACCAATTATAACCACCTCGGTAGGCGGTATACCAGTAATACCTCCAAACATAGCTCTTCTGCTGTTTTTTCCACCCGATAATAGTTCGGCAGCAATTAGTATGGAAGTATTTCCAGCAATTTCTCCCATTGAACGTACTATTGGAAATACACCGTCATCGCCTTGAATAAAATCCCATGCGATGGCAGTCACTTGCTTTTTCATTAGTGCATCAAGGCGTGCTTTTGGAAGTGTAGAGAGCTGTAACGCAGAAATTAACGTTTGACCCTGCTGCATCATACTCACCTCAGCCATCGATGGAGGCGCTACTTTCATCAGAATATTGGCGTTATACACTTCTTTTTTATCGCTTGTAATCTCGCCACCTGCCGTAATGTATTGATTATCGTCGAAGTTTGACCCAAGGCCCGCTCCGGATTCCACTACTACTCTATGACCCCTTGACACTAACAATGCCACCGCATCGGGCGTAAGCGCAACCCTTCTTTCTTGAAAAGAAGATTCAACAGGTACACCGAAATATATTTTTTCAGAACCTGTTTCTATCGCCTGAAGCTGCTCTTTCGGGGTGTGAGCAGCAGAAGCAGAAAGTCGTTTTAATTCTTCTGATGAAAGATTCATTAATCAAAGATAAATATTCCCCGCGCGTTGACACTATCTTACGCTTCTTGTACTGAAATAATTCGCTGGTTATTTTCGGCTTTTAAACGAACCACAAGAGTTTCCTCGGGTAAAAGGCCACTCACTTTGTCTGGCCACTCAATAAAACAGTAGTTTCCGGACTCCAAATACTCCTCAAAGCCAAAGTCCAGCGCCTCTTCCTGGGTTTCAAGTCGATAAGCATCAAAATGGTAAAGAACTAGACCATCGTCCGTTACATATTCGTTTACAATGGAATACGTAGGGCTGCTCAACTTAGACGACACATTAAGTTCCTTACAAATAGCATGAATAAAAGTAGTTTTACCAGCACCCATGTCACCAACAAAAGCAAAAATTCGCTGCTCTGCAAAATGCCGAATAAAAGCTTTGGCTACTTTAGGGAGGGCTTCTAGTGTTGAAATTTCAAATTTCATAAAACTCTAATCACTTTGGGGACAGTGAAATGAATGGAATAAGTATTTCTTCCATAGAAATACCTCCATGTTGAAAGGTATTCTTATAATGCTGTGCAAAATGGTTGTAATTATTCGGGTAAACAAAAAAGTCATCCGATTTAGCAAAAATATATTGTGAAGAAATGTGGTTGGAAGGCAAATGTGCTTCCTTCGGGTCGCCTAGCTCAAAAACCTCTTTTTGATTGTAACCAAGCCTACTTCCTCTTTTGTACCGCAGGTTAGTATTCGTGTTTTTATCACCAATTACTTTCACAGCATTTTTTACGCGCACACTTCCATGGTCTGATGTAAACTGAACGGGGATTTTCTTTTCGCTTAAAAACTTTAGTATTTCAAGCAGAGGTGAGTGATCGAACCAGGAGGAAGTAACCGAACGATAGGCAGATTCATCATCAGCCAATTCTTTTATAACCTCCATGTCTGTTTTTGAGTGCGTGAGCATATCAACAAAATTGAAGCTCAATACCAATAAATCGTTATGCAGATACTGATTGATTTTTTCGCTAAGCTTCCTCCCCTCTTCAATACCCATTACCTTTACTACCTCAGACTTTATTTCTTTTCCGTGTAGTTTTAGCAAGGCATCTAACAGTTGATTTTCACTCACGTTTTGACCTTCTTCTGTATCCCACTGCTTGCCAAATCGAGATTCAATTTCATTTGGTAAAAGTCCAGCAAAAAGAGCATTTCTTGAAAATGAAGTTGCCGTGGGAATAATACTGTAATACATATCTTCATTATCCACTCTGTAATATTCAGATATCGTGCTTCGTATTGCCCTCCATTGATCGAAGCGGAAATTATCTAGGCAGATTACAACCTTAGGTATTCCACCCTCCTCATTAATACCGGGAAATATGCGTTTGGCGAACAATGTATGCGACATGACAGGAGTGTCATTCACCCTGCCATTTATCCAATCCAGATAGTTATCCTCATAAAAAGAGGCAAATACATTATTGGATTCAGACTTCTGCATACTAATAATCTCATCCATACCCTGATCCTCTGAAGCATCCAATTCAATCTCCCAGTGCACCAACTTTTTATAGAATTCCTTCCACTCTTCAGCATCCATTCTATCGTTTAGTCGCATACTAATTTGACGAAATTCTTGCTGGTAATTGTGCGTTGTTTTAGCTGATACCAAGCGTTTTTTGTCCAGGTTTTTCTTTACCGAAAGTAAAATCTGTTTTGGGTTAACTGGCTTAATAAGGTAATCAGAGATTTTTGCTCCAATTGCGTCTTCCATGATATACTCCTCCTCACTTTTGGTTATCATGATAACAGGAAGCGCATCATCAATTTCTTTAATTTTCTCTAAAGTTTCTAACCCAGAAAGACCGGGCATATTTTCGTCCAAGAACACAATATCCATTTTCTCATACCCCAAGTATTCAATAGCTTCATCTCCGTTATTGGTTGTAAACACTTTATATCCTTTTTCTTCAAGAAAAAGAATGTGTGGTTTTAATAAATCAATCTCATCATCAGCCCATAAAATCTTTACTTCTTCCATATAACTTGCTTAATCTTACTTTTGGTTTATAATTTGAATTCTTGTTCTTGTGTACAACAAAAAACGAAAAATATTTAACGACCCTGTCTACGGCTTTATTACAATTCCGTACGAAATAATTTTTGACCTCATTGAGCATCCCTACTTTCAGAGGTTAAGGCGAATTTCGCAATTAGGATTAACAAATCTAGTATATAGTGGTGCCAATCACACAAGATTCCAACACGCAATTGGCGCAATGCACCTTATGGGTAAAGCTATTGATGTAATACGATCAAAAGGAGAGGAAATTACCGAAGAAGAAGCCCGGGGCGTTACCATTGCGATACTTCTGCATGATATTGGTCATGGGCCTTTTTCACATACACTAGAAAATAGTATTGTTGAGGGAGTCAGTCACGAACAACTTTCTGAGGTTTTTATGCAAAAACTCAACTCAGAATTTAATGGGGTATTGGATACAGCCATCCAAATATTTAAAAATGAACATCCAAAAAAATTCTTAAATCAACTCGTTTCTAGTCAATTGGATATGGACCGGCTAGACTATTTGCGAAGGGATAGCTTTTTTACAGGAGTATCTGAAGGTATTATTGGCGTTGATAGAATCATAAAAATGCTGAGTGTTTCAAATGGTAATCTAGTAGTAGAAAATAAGGGAATCTACAGTATTGAGAAGTTCCTTGTAGCTAGAAGGCTTATGTACTGGCAAGTGTATTTGCACAAAACTGTTTTGGCCGCAGAGAATATGCTCCTACAAATTTTGAAACGGGCGAAAACGTTAACGCATCAAGGAGTGTATTTAGATTGTTCTCCAGCTTTACACAAGTTTTTGTCCGAAGATGTAACCAAATCTCGAATACAAAATAGAGAGGAATACCTTCTGAGTTTCGCACAACTGGACGACTATGATATTCTTGGAGCTATCAAGATATGGCAGAACCATAGTGACTTTATTATAAGCTACCTCTCTAAAGCCTTAGTCAACCGTAAATTACTCAAAGTAAAATTACAAGAAGATCAGTTCAATTCCTCAGATGTAAAAACCAAAGAAAAGGAGGTGCAACAGCAACTCCAGATTGCATCCAAAAATGTTAACTATTTAGTGTTTGAGGGAGCCATAGATAACAGGGCGTACACTATAGGCAAAGGAGAAATACAAATGCTCTACAAAGATGGTCGAGTTGAAGATATTGCGCATGCTGCTGACCTGTTTAACATTGCGGCTATGTCAGAGCCCGTTACCAAATATTATTTTTGCTACCCCTCAGATAAATAGCCCATTCGGCGCTGTTGAAAAGTTCTAGAAGTCAAAAATTGACAACTAGTTTTTGTTTTATTTTTGGTCTGCTGTAAAGTATTTGACAAATTCTCCAAAGAAAAATAAAACACGCGGATATTAAATGAAATTCACTGCCACTCAGGTCGCCGAATTGCTAAACGGTAAAATCGAAGGAGACTCAAGTAATACAGTAAATCAACTAGCCAAAATTGAAGAAGGAGTAGCAAATGCACTTACCTTTTTGTCCAACGAAGCCTACCTTGATTACATTTATGAAACAGACGCTTCAATTTGTATAATTGACCGTAGTTTTTCACTAACCAAGCCAGTAAAAGATACATTGACTTTAATTTGGGTTGATGATGCGCGACTAAGTTTTGTAAAAGTTTTAGAACTCTACCAACAGAATAAATCGAATAAAAGTGGGATAGACAGCACCTCAAGCATTGCTGAAAATGTTGTGATTGGTGAGCAAGTATATATAGGGCCAAAAGCTTCTATAATGGCCGGTACAACTATCGGAGATAACGTGAAAATTCACGGGAATGTGTACATTGGAGATAATGTAAAAATTGGCGATAACACTGTTATTCAATCCGGTGCAATAATTCAAGACGATTGCATTTTAGGTAAAGATTGTAAAATTTACTCGGGAGTAATCATTGGTGGAGATGGATTTGGTTTTGCACCTAATTCAGAAAACAACTTCCAAAAAGTTGTGCATATTGGTAATGTGGTAATTGAAGACCACGTGGAAGTAGGAGCCAACACATGCATTGATAGAGGTACACTTGGATCCACTCGAATTAGAAAAGGCGTAAAACTGGATAATTTAATCCAAATTGCACACAACGTGGAAGTAGGCGAAAACACAGTAATGGCTGCTCAATGCGGAGTTGCAGGTTCTACTAAAATTGGAAAAAACTGTATGATTGGCGGCCAAGTAGGATTTGTTGGCCATATAGAAATTGCTGATGGAGTTAAAATTGCTGCCCAATCAGGCATAGGGTCTTCCATTACAGAAGAAAACTCTATTTGGCAAGGATCACCAGCAATACCAATAGGTGAATATAAACGTGCCTATGTTTTATTTAAAAACCTACCAAAACTAAAAAGTCGATTAGATAATCTATACAAGGTAGTTAGCCCTAAAAAGTAACTAATGCTATGAGCGATAAGCAGAAAACCCTCAATGAATCCTTTACTGTATCCGGAGTAGGATTGCACACTGGTAAAAAAGTAAAACTTACCGTAAAGCCTGCACCCGAAAACCACTGGTTCGTTTTTAAACGTATTGATATAGAAGGAGCACCAGAAGTTAAAGCTGATGTTGATAATGTATTTCATACTCAACGAGGGACTTCATTAAAAGATGGATCAGCTGAGGTGCACACCACAGAGCATTTACTGGCTGC
This sequence comes from Salibacteraceae bacterium, assembly GCA_965660875.1. GTDB lineage: Bacteria > Bacteroidota > Bacteroidia > Flavobacteriales_G > Salibacteraceae > UBA6770. The sequence continues at coordinate 178,571 of CBFIBQ010000003.1, forward strand.
CTTATATGGTTTGGGCTTAGACAATGCTCTTATTGAAATCGATGGTCCAGAAATTCCCATCTTGGATGGTAGCGCTCGTTACTTTGTTGATGCGATATCCAAAGCGGGCATAAAAGAGCAAGGTTTTGACAAAAACTACTACACGCTCAAAGAAAACATGACCTACGAAGACCAGGAAAAGCAAATAGAAATGCTTGCTGTTCCAACTATAGGTGGAGAATTCAGAGTAACGGTGATGGTAGATTACAACTCACCTCTTTTGGGTACACAACATGCCTCCATGTATCACTTGGGTGAGTTTGAAAAAGAAATTTCAAATTGCAGAACATTTGTTTTCTTAAGGGAACTTATGCAGTTGGTAAATGCTGGACTTATTAAGGGCGGCGATGTAGACAATGCTATAGTAATGGTGGATACTGATCTCGCCGAGGAAGAAAAAGATAAACTTGCCGAGACTTTTAATCGCAGCAAATCTGAACTTGAAGCAGTTGGTATTGGTATTCTAAACAATGTAAATCTCCAGTTCGAAAATGAACCTGCAAGGCACAAACTCCTAGACATAATCGGAGACTTGGCATTGGTAGGAAGGCCATTAAAAGGTCATATTTTAGCTGCGCGACCAGGGCATTTTGGCAATGTAAAGTTTGGTAAACTTATAAAGGCCCAAATTAAAGCGGAAGAAAACAGACCGCCAAAATACGACGATACCATTGAGCCAGTAATGGATATTGATAAGATTACCAGTTTATTGCCACACCGCTACCCATTCCTGTTGGTGGATAAGATCATTGAGCTAACTGGAGAGAAAGTTATTGGAGTAAAACACGTTACTCGAAACGAAGAGTTTTTTGAAGGTCACTTTCCGGGTAACCCAGTAATGCCTGGTGTATTACAAATAGAGGCAATGGCCCAAACTGGGGGTATTCTGGTTTTAAATTCAGTTGATGATCCTGAGTTGTACTCTACCTACTTTATGAAAATAGATAAAGTGAAGTTCAAGAAAAAGGTAATTCCTGGAGATACTATCGTTATGGAATGCAAATTAATTCAACCCATTCGTCGTGGGATTTGCTTGATGCGCGCCAGAGCATATGTTGGAGGTCAGCTAGCCACTGAAGGTGAGTTGATGGCGCAAGTAATAAAAGACAAATAAAAACTTAATGATACATCGCCGAGCAGAAGTACATCCCGATGCTAAGATTGGAAATGACGTTGAAATTGGACCCTTCAGCTGTATATATGGCGACGTAGAAATCGGCAGTGGCACTTGGATTGGTCCGAACGTTACCATATTCGACGGCGCTCGAATTGGAAAAAACTGTAAGATATTTCCAACCGCTGTCATCTCTGCTGATTCCCAAGATTTAAAGTATAAAGGCGAAAAAACTACTGTTGAAATCGGTAACAATACAATTATTCGAGAGGCTGTTACCATACATAAAGCAACCACCGACAAATGGAAAACAGTAGTTGGAGATAACTGTTTGCTTATGGCCTATGTGCATGTTGCACATGATTGCACCATTGGGAACAATGTGATAATTGCTAATGCTACTGGTTTAAGTGGTCATATAACTATTGATGACTATGCTGTAATTGAAGGTATGGTTGGGGGGCAACAATTCACACATATAGGCACTCATGCCTTTGTAGGAGGCACATCAAGAATAAGAAAAGATGTACCCCCTTTCATTAAAGTGGCAAAAGAACCGCTCTCATTTATGGGAGTAAATACCGTTGGACTAAAACGTCGTGGTTACCCTGAAGATAAGATTAAACTGATTGAGGATATATACAGAATCTTATTCGTTCAAAATAAAAATGTAAGTAAAGGTGTTGAAATTATCGAACAGCAAATTGAAGACTGTGAGGAAAAAACCATCATCTTAGACTTCATAAAAAACTCCGAGAACGGTCTTATAAAAGGACTGCAATAATGAATCGCCTGCTCTTAAATCAGGTTTCCAAACGGTTCAATACACACTGGGTATTTAGAAAACTTAGCTTGGATATTGGTTTAGGCGAATCCTTATACATTGACGGCCCAAATGGTTCTGGCAAATCTACCCTTTTAAAAATCATTAGCGGTTGGCTAAGCCCCAACGAGGGCTCTGTTGAATATTATAAGAAAGAACAAAAAGTAGATGTCGATAACGTATTTCATAGCGTATCCATTTGCGCCCCGTATTTCGATGTCATTGAAGAATTTAATTTAGATGAATTGCTGAGCTTTCATCAAAGCTTCAAACCCCTAGAAAGACACACCAAACCTTCTGACTTTGCTCAAGCCATTGAAATCGAGTATTCCAAGAATAAAGCAATAAAGAGCTATTCCTCCGGCATGAAACAAAGGGTTAAGCTGGGGCTTGCCCTGTTTAGCAATTCAGATTTATTATTGTTGGACGAGCCAACAGCTAATTTAGATAAGCAAGGCATAGCTTGGTACAGAACGCACATAGAAAAAGTGCTGCAAGGAAAAATAGTAATCGTGTGCTCCAACAAAATTGACGACGAGCATTTTTTTTGTACCAAAAAAATCACAATCACTGATTTCAAATAGCCTAAAAAAGTAGATTTGTAAGCATAAAGAAATTATTATGGCAACAACATCAGACATTAAAAACGGATTGTGTATCAATCACAACAATAACTTATTTCAAGTTATTGAATTCTTGCATGTAAAACCAGGAAAAGGCCCTGCCTTTGTTCGAACTAAAATTAAGAGTTTAACTACTGGCAAAGTATTGGATCACACTTTCCCTTCTGGGCATAAAATTGATGTAGTTAGAATTGAAAATAGAAAGTATCAGTTTCTTTATAACGACAGTCAGGGGTATCACTTTATGAATACCGACAACTACGAGCAAACTTTTCTAGACGAAAAGCTGATTAATGCACCTCAGTTTTTGAAGGAAGGAGACATGGTAGAAATATTATTTCACGCTGATGAAGAACGTCCACTTTCGGCTGATGTCCCTCCATATGTAGAAATGGAAATCACCTACACTGAGCCCGGTGTAAAAGGAGATACCGCCACAAATACAATGAAACCTGCAACCGTTGAAACTGGTGCAGAGATAAGAGTACCATTATTTATTAATACTGGAGACAAAATAAAAGTAGATACAAGAACCGGTATTTATAGTGAGCGTGTAAAATAAATCAGTGAAATTCAATCCGCCTCAAACCCTAGAGTCAATAGCTCAGATAATTGATGCCAAACCAATTGGAGAGTTGGATTATCAGGTGTTGGGATTAAATGAAATTCATGTAGTTGAAGCAGGAGACATAGTATTTGTAGACCACCCGAAATACTACGATAAAGCCTTAAACTCTGCAGCTACCATAATTCTAATTAATAAAGAATTAGAACCTCCAGAAGGTAAGTGTTTGCTAATTAGTGAAGACCCATTTAGCGATACACTAAAACTGATTGAACATTTTAGCCCATTTAAAAAATCTGAAACACCACTAGCTCGAAGTGCTAAAATTGGTGAGGGAACAATCATTCAACCCAATGTTTTTATTGGAAACAATGTTACCATCGGAAACAATTGTTTAATCCATTCCGGTGTGTCTATTTACGATAACACACAGATTGGGGATAATGTGATTATTCATGCAAATAGCACTTTAGGTGCTGATGCGTTTTATTATCAGAAAAGAGCAGGTGAATACCAACAGTTCACATCTTGTGGAAGAGTTATTGTTAAATCAAACGTGCACATCGGCGCCAACTGCACCATTGACAGAGGGGTAACTGGAGACACGACAATAGGTAATGGGACTAAAATCGATAACATAGTTCATGTAGGACATGATACCGTAATTGGTGAAAATTGCCTTTTTGCGAGCCAAGTAGGTATAGCTGGATGTGTAGTAATAAAAGACAACGTGACACTGTGGGGTCAAGTGGGCGTAGCCAGTGATTTAACCATTGAAAATAACGTAATTGTCTATGCTCAATCTGGTGTCGGAAAAAGCCTAGCAGCCAACAAATCCTACTTTGGTTCTCCATGTGAAGAAGCGAAAGGTAAATTCCGAGAAATGCACACATTAAGGCGCTTGGCCAAAGAAAATCAATAATGGCCCTAAGCGTTTCACAGAAGGAAAAGCTTTTAGACACAAAATATAAGCTGCGGCGAATTTTTGAAATTACTGAAGCCATCAACCATAATGAAAAAGCAGCAACTTTATTTCAACTTTTTGCCGAAATCCTTGGAGAGGATTTAAAAATCTCTAAAGCCGTATTCATTTCTCAGATCAATGGGGAATGGAAGGTAGCCTTTGAAATAGGAACCGAAAACTTTCTTATTTCTGAGTCTGTAATGGATTTATTGCACTCTTTTTATGACATTGGAAATCTTAGTGAAGCTGCTGACAGCACCCTAAAACAGTTTGATCTAGTAATACCCATTCTGCATAAAAAAACCGCCATTGGGTATTTATTATTACAGGATGCAACTGAGGAAACCAATCAAGTAAGTGCACTTATAAAAAACCTCAATTACATGCAATCTACCGCCAATATAATAATGGTTGCTATTGAGAACAAACGCATGGCAAAAGCTCAAATTGAGCAAGAACTATTAAAAAAAGAATTGTCGTTAGCCAAACAAATTCAAAAAGGGTTATTACCGAACAACCTACCAGATAACGAAAGTTTAAGCGTACAAGCCTTTCATCAATCATATGGTGAAGTGGGTGGCGACTATTACGACTTTATCCAAATCTCTGATTCCGAATACTTTTTCTGTATGGCTGACATCAGTGGAAAAGGAATCTCCGCAGCAATTTTAATGTCCAATTTTCAAGCAACTTTTCGAACCTCTGTTAGACAAAACCTTCCCTTTAATCAACTCTTGTCCTCGCTAAATACTGCCGTTCTTGAAAATAGCGGGGGAGATAAATTCATTACCATTTTTATAGGAAAATACAACCAAAACTCAAAAGAATTACAGTATATCAATTGCGCCCATCCCAGTGCATTGCTCATTGAACAGAATCGCATTATTGAACTAAGAGCTCAGGCTCCTGGGTTAGGCATGCTGGAATCTTTAGGCACTGTTAATGAAAACAGTATCACCCTTTCAAAACCTTGCACACTTGCTTGTTATACTGACGGAATTACTGAGTTGGAAAACAGCAACGACGAACAATACGGTATAGAACGACTAAAAGAGTCGATTTCCAATTCCAATTCTATTGCTCCAATTGAACTCATTAATCACGTCTCTTCAGATTTAAATGAATACGCCCTTGGCAAAAGAGTTACGGATGATATTGCGGCTCTAGCGATTCAATTCAAAATCGACCAGTAATAACTACCTTGACAATTCATCCTTTTTTGCTGCATATAAATCCAACGCAACAACAATAGCCATGCAACCCCAGAAGGGAACTGAGGCTTTATCTGTATCTAAAAAATTATTCAAAAAGCCATGGATGAGATAGGTAGTTATGGCTAAAATGGCACCCAAATTCAACAATTTCATACTCTGCTCCTTCAGTTTGTAGTACAGCGGGATGGCTGAATAATAAAACAAGAAAATAATGAGCAGAAAGGTCACTAGGCCAAGAACACCGGTTTCTGCTAATGGTCCAAAGTATTCACTATGCGCATTCCCACCGTCGCCAAAATTGGTCGAAATTATGGTCAATAAGCTAGAATGTTGGTAGGGTGCATACAAAAAAGAGTAGGTACCCGGACCATGCCCAAAAACTGGGCGTTCAGCAAACATATCCAATGCAGCATTCCAACGGTTAAGGCGCTCAACATTACTCGCGTCAGTAGCTACGTTAGATATCGACTCTACGTGTTCGGAAAGATCTCCAGAGGAATCTTGCCTATTTTTTTCGAGTTTCTGTAAAATTTCTGTTTGTAGGTTAAACAGCAAAAACAAAACAAAAACACCCAAAGCCAAAAGATACCTTATGTGAATACGCCAATGAATGACCAACAAAACAAGTAACGCTCCAACCAAACTCACCCAAGCAGCCCTGGTGTAGCTAAATAATACACCAACAATGAACAGAACAAGCACTAAAAAGAACTGAATTTTTGCAGTGACTCGTATTTTTTTTATCCATAAATAGCACAGAATAATGGGGATATAAAAAGCAATTAATGCTCCATAACTCGTATGATCTTTGTAAAATGGTTGCATTACCCAATGCGCAGGTTTCTCCTCAAACCCACGTATTGCATGGTTAATTACGGTATAAATGATAACGCCGGATAGCGGTATTATGTACAACCACAAAAAGCGGTCGATATTTTTGTTGTCTTTAAACATAAGCACCGCCATAAAAAAGAACGGCACTACAAACCACAATCGTGAAACAAAAAACTTAAAAGAAACTAAGGGCAATTCACTCGGAAAAACACAAATTAAAATCCATACCAGGTTTAGAATCACAGCAATGGAAATGGGATGTTTTAATATGCGCATATCGTACTTCCAATCATAAAGTACTTTAGCAAAAAATACCAGCATGGCTCCAAACATAAGGGGCTCCGTTGGCAAATAAACCCCAAGCCCAAACTCTAGTTTTTCTAAATTTTGAGAAAGTGGTGTAAAAAAGACAATAGCTAACAGAAGCCAATCCAACTTAAATAAAGCCACACCAATTACAGCTACTAAAATTGGTAAACCCCACAAGTAATAAAATTCAAAAGCAGAAGCAGCAGAGGCAACAGCTACAAACAGCGCCAGCACCAAATAAAATGTATTGGTTTTGCCTCCTTCTGTTGCTAGATTAAAGTTCAATGGTAGCGTAAAGTTAAGCCTGACGCGTTTGAATGCGCTTATAATTCTCCAGCCCAATAATCACAAGCACCGACAAAACAAATGTTGCTATAACAGAAACCACCACAATTAACCAACGAATTGGGTAGGCCTTTTTTTCTGAAGCCCAAGCTTGATTTACGGTAAACTTATGCGTTACGTTTTGAGAAGCGTCAACTTTTATCTCTTCATACTTGGCCCTCAACAATAATAAGCGCTCCAATTCAAACTCTCTTTGATCGCTCAATCGCTCTTGTAAGGGTCCATACTTTCCTAAAGTATCCAACTGACTTTTTAGCCTTTGCGCAGCCTGAGTGTTTCCTTGGGCCAGCACTTTATAGTACTCTTGAGATAACATTTCTGTCTGTTTCTCAGCATTTGCAATACCTCTCTCTCCCAACATTTGAAGCGTATCATCTGCAGCTTTCATTCTCTTTTCCATTTTGAAGTACTCGCGTTCAATAACCTCTAAAGCTTGTTGCGCACGGTCGTGAATCATTTTGTTTTTAGCAGAGTCTAGCAGCGCTGCAATATCATTCGCAATGGCGGCTGCCATGTTTTTATCTTTATCCAATACCCTTATTTCTATGGACTGGAACTCGGTTCGCTTGTAGGAAACGTTATCCTCCCACTCTTCGATTAATTTAGTTTGGGGAAACTTTTCATCTTCTCCTATTTCGTAATGACTCATCAGCTCATACTTCGAAACAATTTTATCTCGAATCATTTCAGAATTTAAAATTTGCAGCATTTGTTCGGCTTGTTCTTCTTCACCAAACTGAACGATATCATTCTTTGCTCCGGCATCTTCAGTCATTACTCCTTTTGAAATAGAACTAGAAAAAGCAGGAAAAAAAACATAGGTAGATTCAAACTTTTCTGGGATAATTAGCGAAACCACTGCTGAAAGCACTGCGGCTGCTCCACAGACAATAATTAATTGCTTTTTCCATTTAAGAAGAAAGACCAACAAGTTAGTACTATCGAACTGTTCGTTGTATTGTTCTGAACTCATGTTACAATTTTAAAAAGTCCGCCAAAAGTAAGCGATTTCAATTAGTTTAGCCACGTGAAAATAGCTGTAAACACCCGTCTTTTAATCCAAAATAAACTCGATGGAATTGGATGGTTTACCTACGAAACCCTAAAGCGAATCGTGCAACAACGGCCAAATGATGAGTTTATTTTCATTTTCGACAGAAATTGGGATAATTCTTTTGTTTTTGGAGATAACGTGACACCCATTAAAATTGGACCGCCAAGTCGTCACCCGTTTTTATGGTATTTGTGGTTTGAACATAGTCTTCCTGCTGTTTTCAAAAAATACCAGCCCGATATTTTCTTATCTCCTGACGGTTACTTATCACTCAGCAGCAACCTGCGGCAAATTCCCGTGATTCATGATCTCAACTTTGAGCATTACCCAAAAGACTTACCCTTTTGGTATAGAAATTACTACCAGTATTATTTCCCGAAATATGCGCAAAAGGCGGCGAGAGTGGCAACCGTGAGTGAGTTTTCGAAACAAGACATTTCCAAACGATACGCTTTACCGCAGCAACATATTGATGTGGTCTACAACGGTATTGGTGATCGGTTTAAACCGGCAAATGAAGCTGAAAAAAGCGAAGCTGAACTTCATTTTTCGAATGGCCAACCTTACTTCGTTTTCGTAGGAACCCTGCACCCCAGAAAAAATATTGCACGACTGTTAACCGCCTTTGACAAGTTCAAGTCTTCGGGAAGTTACGCGCACAATTTGGTGATTATTGGACGCCGAAAATGGTGGACATCTGAAATGGAAACTGCCTACCAAAATTTATCCAGTAAAGATTCGGTGATTTTTCATGAGGAATTAAATCACCAACAGGTGGCAGATGCAATTGCTGGTTCCGAGGCGCTGCTCTACCCTTCTACATTTGAAGGGTTTGGTATTCCAATTTTAGAAGGCATGCAATCTGGAGTTCCTGTAATTACCAGCAACGTAAGTTCTATGCCAGAAATAGCGAATGATGCCGCACTGCTCTGTAATCCCTTTGATGAAAATACAATCAGCGAACAGTTAAAAAAGCTGCAACACGAGCCTAACTTAAAAGAATCGTTAATCTTAAAAGGTAAAAAACGCGCTCAAGATTTTTCATGGGATAAAACGGCTCAGTTGCTTTGGGACAGTGTCACTCGAGTTATGAAAGATGAGCCGAAACCGAACCATATCGAATAGTATTTGTACTAATCATCAAGGAAGAAAATACTCCAATTAGATTATTTTTGCAGCTACTCTAAACGCATGAACGAAACTCAACAAGAACTTAAAGAAATTACCATATTATTTGCCGGGGACTCTGGCGATGGAATGCAGCTTACTGGTAATGAATTTGCCCATACCAATGCATTATTTGGCAATGATTTAGCAACTTTCCCAAACTTCCCTGCTGAAATTCGGGCACCGCTTGGTACAGTTGCGGGCGTATCGGGCTTTCAGATGAAATTTGGCAGCACAGAAATTTTTACGCCCGGAGACCAAGCCGATGTAATGGTCGCTATGAACGCAGCAGGACTAAAGTCTAGTTTGCACAACCTGAGACGCGATGGGCTGGTTATTATAAACACCTCTGGTTTTGATAAAAAGAACCTAAAACTCGCCAAGTACGAGGCTAATCCCTTAGAGGATGATACACTAAAAAACTACCAAGTGTATCAGATGGACATCACGAAGCTGACCCAAGAAACATTAAAAGAGTCAGGGCTAGGCAGAAAAGATATAGAGCGTTCAAAGAACATGTTTGTATTGGGTTATCTCTACTGGATGTTCAACCGAAACATGGATGGAACAGAGTCCTTTTTAAAACGAAAATTTGCCGCTAAGCCGGAAATATTAAAGGCCAACTTAGATGTTCTAAAAGCGGGCTATCATTACGGAGATACTACAGAAACTTTTACTTCAAGGTACGATGTAAAAAAAGCGAACTTACCCAAAGGAACCTACCGTTCTGTGATGGGAAACCAAGCCACTGCAATGGGACTTATAGCTGCAGCGCAGAAATCAGGCCTACAATTGTTTTATGGCTCTTACCCCATTACCCCTGCCTCAGACATCCTACATGAATTGGCCAAGCACAAAAACTTTGGGGTCAAAACTTTTCAGGCAGAAGATGAGATTGCTGCGGTTTCGGCTTGTATTGGAGCCTCCTTTGGTGGGGCTTTAGCAACTACGGGTTCATCAGGACCAGGAATAGCACTAAAAGGAGAAGCGCTTGGTTTGGCCGTAATGTTAGAGGTTCCATTGGTAGTCGTCAATGTGCAGCGTGGTGGACCTTCAACAGGTTTACCAACCAAAACCGAGCAATCGGATTTGATGCAAGCACTTTACGGCAGAAATGGAGAAGCACAAACCGCAGTCATTGCACCGTCGACGCCAAAAGATGCGTTTGAGACGGCATTTGAAGCTTGTAGATTAGCTGTGGAACACATGATGCCCGTAATGATGTTGAGCGATGGATATATTGCAAATGGATCTGAACCTTGGGCATTTCCTAAAGCCTCAGATTTACCAAGCATTCAACCAAAATTTGCAAATCCTACTGATTACAAAGACAAAGAGTACTTTCCTTACAAACGTGATGAAAATCTAGTAAGGGATTGGGCCATACCGGGTATGCCAGGATTGGAACATAGAGTGGGTGGTTTAGAAAAAGAAGAACTCACGGGCAACGTTTCGTATGATCCAGACAACCATCAACACATGGTAAAAACGCGTGCAGCTAAAATTCAAAAAATAGCAGATGATATTCCACTTCAAACCATAGACCAAGGGAAGGAAAAAGGAAAGTTACTCATCCTTGCATGGGGTTCCCCCTATGGAGCAATTAAAACTGCTGTTCGTCAATTATTGGATCAAGGTTTTGATGTGAGCCATGCGCACATTAAGTACCTCAACCCTTTTCCAAAAAACTTAGGGGATGTTATTCAAGGTTTTGAAAAGGTGCTGATACCGGAAATAAACGATGGCCAGCTAGATATATTGATTCGCAATAAGTTTCTGGTTTCTACCGTGCGATTATGTAAAGTAAAAGGTCTGCCCTTTACAGCAAATGAAATCATTGAAAAAGTAAAAGCGATTTACTAATCCAAACCAAAAAAATACAGATTATGTCAGATACTCTTACCGCTAAAGATTTTGCCACCGACCAGGACGTTCGTTGGTGTCCAGGTTGTGGCGATTATTCCATTTTGAAACAAGCACAAAGTGTTGTGGCCGAATTGGGTAGAAAACGCGAGGAGATTGTATTTATTTCTGGAATTGGTTGCTCTAGTCGATTCCCATATTATATGGAAACCTACGGAATGCATTCAATTCATGGTCGTGCAACTGCAATAGCCAGTGGATTAAAAGCCGCAAGGCCCGAACTCGATGTATGGATTATTACGGGTGATGGCGATTCTTTGTCTATCGGCGGAAACCATCTAATGCATTTACTGAGAAGAAACTTTGACGTTAATATATTGCTCTTTAATAATGAAATATATGGCCTTACAAAAGGTCAATATTCACCAACCTCACCTGAAGGTAAGGTTACTAAAAGCACCCCATTTGGCGCACTAGATCATGCATTTAATCCTTCTGCGCTTGCACTGGGAGCAGATTGCAGCTTCTTTGCTCGTACAATGGATAGAGACCCTAAGCATCTGAAGGAAATCTTAAAAAGAGGAAACGCCCATGCAGGGGCTTCGTTAATTGAAATTTACCAAAATTGCAACGTCTTCAACGACGGCGCTTTTTTTACCTTCACCGATAAAGCAACAAAAGGTGGTTCTACTTTATTCTTAGAGCAGGGTCAACCATTAGTTTTCGGCGCTGAAAAAGAGTTTGGAGTAAAACTCGATGGGTTTACTCCTCAGGTAGTAAACCTTAATGAAGGTCATTCCTTAGACGATTTATGGGTTCATGATGAGCATGATTATATGAAAGCAACGTTACTTTCTAGAATGTTTGATGTACCAAGTGAAGGCAGCTTACCTCGACCCTTTGGCGTGTTTTACGCTGCAAAACGAGGCACTTATGAAGTGGCTCTTGAAGCTCAAATAGAAGAAGCTACAGAAGCATTAGGGAAAGGAAATTTAGACGAATTACTAGCCGGTAACAGTACTTGGGATATAAAGTAACCCTTAATCTTCGGCCATGTTGTGATAGACATTGATCACATCATCGTCCTCTTCAATTTTCTCGAGTAGTTTATCTACATCTTCCCTTTCTTCGTCAGAAAGCGTTTTTGTATCGTGTGGGATTCTTTCGGTTCCCGACTCTATAACTTCGATGTTTTTCTCATCAAGTCCCTTTTGAATGTTTCCAAATTCAGTAAATGGCCCCATTACCATCAAGTCTTCATCATCACCTTCAATCTCATCAACCCCATAATCGATAAGTTCAAGTTCTAGCTCCTCTACATCCAAACCCTCAGGGTTGATTTTAAAAAAGCACTTATGATCGAACATGAACTCAACGCTTCCGCTTGTTCCAAGACTTCCGTTACATTTATTGAAATAGCTGCGCACATTAGCAACGGTGCGCGTAGTATTATCCGTTGCGGTTTCTATTAGTACAGCAATTCCATTAGCCCCATAGCCTTCGTATACCATCTCTTTAAAGTCAGCCATATCCTTGTCGGTGGCTTTCTTAATGGCACGTTCAACATTATCTTTAGGCATATTGGCTGCTTTGGCGTTTTGAATAGCCATACGCAACCTTAGGTTACTGTCGGGGTTTGGGCCTCCTTCTTTTGCCGCAAGGGTAATTTCCTTGCCAATTCGAGTAAACGCTTTGGACATTGCTGACCAACGTTTCATCTTTCTCGCTTTTCTGAATTCAAATGCTCTTCCCATGATAAACTTTAATGAAAAGCGAAGCTAACAAAATGGACGAATTCGACCTATACTCTACTTATAGTTTTAAAGAAATTAATGCCTTATAACTAGTGTTTCCAGGTAAACTTTATTATCCGCTATGGCTCGAACGAAATAGATACCGTTATCCAAACCAGAGACATCTACTTGTTTCGCAGGTTGTTTAAACTTCAACTCTTGACCGACAGAATTGTAAATTTTCAATTCAGAAACATCTTGAAGCTCAATATTCACAAAATTATTTGCAGGATTGGGATACAAATTGAAACCCGCATTGAGTTGAGATTCTATCACTGAGGTAGTATCTGTAGGTTTGCTTGTATCTCCTGGGTTTGTCGAACCTGTTGAGCCGTTTATACGGGCCAATTTCACATTCCAAGTGTTTGCTGTGATATTGACACTATCCCTTGCTCTGCCAACGGTTACAAAGCCGCCACCATCACATGGAGCTATGGAATGAAACACCCCACCACCATTTACAGCCGATATATTCTCGGTCAGTCGTAAAGAAGCAAGACTATCAAAGTTCATTGTTCTTGACTCTATATATGGCATATTATCTTTCTCTCCGACCATGTAAATAGTATCGTCTTCAACATAAGTATCCCATATATTATCTTCTAAGTCAGTAACACTTTGTTCGTTCCCGTTGGCATCAAGTACAATCATTTTGCTTTGAGCAATCAATATGAGTTCACCATTGGAACGCTCAATTGCATTCATCTGAGAGAAACTTATAAAAACAATTTCTTTGTAGGTCCAAATCGTATCTCCATTGCTGTCAAACTTTATGGCAAGGGGGTAATCGTCCCAGTTACCCGAAGCAAGAAAATTACCATCGTTTAGTTTTATTATCGAAGAAATATTGGAGAAAGACGATTGAGGAACACCTAGGGTCCAAACCGTATCGCCCATTTGATTGAGTTTTGATACAAATGGAGTTCTTGAATTAACAGAGCCCCCAACATAAATATCGTTGCCTTCAAGTAAAATAGATGCCACTCCTCTGGTTGAACCAGTTTCATAGACAGGCTTGGTCCACAATGTATCAAAGTTAGCGTCCAATTTGGCCAATCCAGGTTTCCGTCCAATTGTTCCACCGACATAAATACCATTTGCATCTGCCGCTAAGGATTTCGGAAAACCAATATTGTAATCTGCAGCTCCCGCACCGGTGGAATCACCATTATCATTAAATGTGTAATATTTTTGCCCATATAAGGCGAAATAGGAATCCTTGGCAAGCGAAGTCACTAAACCTGTTGAATATGCCCCCACTCGATCAAATTGCTTGACCCAATTCGTGTCTATTCGCTGAGCAGAAAGTGTTAAAGAAAATAATAGTGTACCTAACAATAAACTTGTAACCTTATTCATAATCCAAAAATTAAATATTCATTGACAAATAAATGGCATTTAACAATTTGAATATCTAGGTGAATCAACGTAATTTCATACGTGTTATTCAGTAAATTCTTTGGTCAAGTCACATGGAATAACCGCTAGCCACCTCCCTTATTTCTTGTATCTTTGCATACTAATCTTCATTAAAATGATGCGTGTAATAATAGCAATACTTTTCACCTCTTTATTTGCTCAGTTGGCACATTCTCAAGAACTTATTGGGTCGGCTGGTCGCACTGATTCTATTGCGAATGCAGAAGTTTCTTGGAGTGTAGGCGAAACAGTAGTTACAACAGGTTCAGTAGCTAATTTTGACTTAACACAGGGATACATTCAACCGAGCTTCACCCTGGTTTCAATAAAAGAAGAAAGCTCATTGAATGACTTTCAAGTAGATTTATTTCCAAACCCTGCAATTCAGGAGTTTACAATCAATTTATCAAGAAATGTTTCAAGGGAATTACTCATGACCATCACGGATGTTTTAGGTAAAAAAATTCAAGAGCAAAGAATTGAGTATCCTAGTCAAACGTTTAACGTATCGGAGTTAAAGCCAGCGACTTACTACGTAACCATATATTCACAAGATAATCAATACAGCAAACAACTAAAACTTATAAAAACGCAATAATAAAGAGCATGAAAAACATAATTACCCTTCTACTTTTACTGTCCAGTTCATTACTACTTGCCCAAGCACCGCAGCAGTTTAATTACCAAGCAGTGGTTCGAAATGCAGATGGAAACCTTCTCAAAAATCAGTCGGTTAGTTTCCGAATGACCATATTTGAAGGTAATGTCGCTGGAACCGTTAAATATCAGGAAACTCAAAGCGCTACTACCAATAAATATGGGTTGGTTACACTTTCGATTGGTACGGGTACAATAACCGTTGGAAATATGTCTGCAATAAACTGGGGTAACGATGACCATACCCTTCAAGTAGAAATAGACCCTCTTGGCGGTTCAAATTTTAATGTACTGAGTAGTTCACAGCTTATGTCAGTACCTTACGCGTTATATGCGGCAAATGCTGGAAACTCAAGCGGTAATGACTTTGACGCCGATTCAACCAATGAAATCCAAACCATTTCAGTATCAAACGATACTGTTTTCTTGAGCAAAGGAGGTTTTGTAGTTATTCCAAATTCAGGGACATTAAGTAATGACAACGATTCTACAAACGAACTTCAAAATTTAAGTATTTCAAACGATACCATGTTTTTGAGTAATGGTGGTTTTGCAGTTTTACCTCCAGGTGGAGGTGTTAATAATGACAACGATTCAACCAATGAAATACAGGCATTATCCTTGTCAAACGACACAATTTCCCTCACCAACGGTGGATTTATTAAACTACCGGCTTCTTCTGGACCTAACAACGATAATGACTCAACGAATGAAATTCAATCCATTTCTATTTCCAATGACACCATATTTCTTAGCGATGGTGGTTTTGCCATTCTGCCACCTACAAGTGCCACAAATAATGACAACGATTCGACTAATGAATTAATTTCTGGAGTTTTGATTTCTAATGACTCACTCGTTATTATTGAGGGGACAAATACTCGTAAAGTTGATCTCTCCGCATACAATCAAATGGGAGATTTAAGCAGCCTTGACTCAAGAATTACGAACGATAGCCTTCGACTGAATGGCGTTGCTAATAACGTTTCTGGTTTCGATACGAGAATTACTGACGATTCCACTCGCTTGAATGGATTAGAGTCTGCGTTTGATTCTCGACTTGTAAACGATAGCATTCGTTTGAACAGCGTGGCAGCAAATCAAGCTGGGTTCGACACCAGAATAACTAACGATAGCAACCGATTAAACGGAATAGA